>JAWLHV010000015.1:0-3022 GCA_041690175.1 Dehalococcoidia bacterium | reverse complement strand
CCGGGCGTGCGCGAGATCCAGGCGCTCGAACAGCCGCCGGGTATAGGCGTCCACCACGAATACCGGGCGATCAAAGGCATACAGCACGATGTCGTCGGCGGTCTCCGGTCCCACGCCCTTGACGCCCAGCAGGGCCCGGCGCAGCGCATCCGTCTCCATCGCGGCCAGGCGCTCGATGCCACCGGCCTGGTCCAGGAACGCGAGCAGGTGGCGCAACCGGTCCGCCTTCACGTTGAAGTAGCCGCTCGGGCGAATGTGTTCGGCCAGCGCCTCGGGGTCGAGCCGCATCAGCCCCTCCGGAGACAACGCATCGATGGCGCGCAGGTTGGCCAGCGCCTTCTCGACGTTGCTCCAGCTGGTGTTCTGCGTCAGCACGGCGCCAACCATCACCTCGAACGCCGTGTCCGCCGGCCACCACTGCAGGTCGCCGTACTCCGCGCGCAGCGCGTCCAGGAGATCGGGAATCCGCACGCGGCCCTACCGCTGGCGGCGCCCGCCCGGCTTCCCGCCACCACCGGGGCGCCCCCGCCCCCCCGAGGGCTTCGCGCCCCGGGCCCCGCCGCGACCGCCGGGGGATGACGACTTGCCCGGCTTCTTCGGTGGCGAGGAACTCCAGCCGTCCTCGCGCGCCACCCGGCTGTTGGGTGACGTGCCCCTGGCCACCGGCTTGCCGGGCCGTTTGCCTGGCGCGCCACGGCGCAGCCCACCGCGGCCGCGCGGGCGCACGGAGTCCGGAACCGGCAGGTCCACCGCCTGGTACAGCCCGGCCACCTCGCGGGTCTCGAGATCCCGCACCGCCCCCGTCTTCAGGCCTCGTCCAAGGACGACCGGTCCGTAGCGCACGCGGATCAGGCGGCTCACCGTCACTCCGACGGCATCCCACAGCCGCCGCACCAGGCGGTTGCGGCCCTCGCTCACGATCACGTGATACCAGTGATTGGCGCCTTCCCCACCCTGCTCCTCCAGGCTGTCGAAACGCGCCGGGCCGTCTTCCAGTTCCACGCCCTCGCGCAGCATGTCCAGCGTGGCAACCGGCACCTCGCCCAGCACGCGCACCGCGTACTCGCGTTCCAGCGCCATGCTCGGGTGCATCAGCCGGTTGGCCAGTTCGCCATCGGTGGTAAACAGCAGCAGGCCCGAGGTATTCAGGTCCAGCCGTCCCACGGCCACCCAGCGCTGCCCCTTCAACCGCGGCAGACTGGCAAACACCGGCCGCCGCCCCTCGGGGTCCGAGCGGCTGCAGATCTCGCCCACCGGCTTGTGATACACGATCCACCGATGTGGATGCTCCGGGCGCCGCACGATGCGCCCTCGCACGCGGATCACGTCGTGCTCGTCGACCTGGTCGCCCAGCTTCACGGTGCGGTTGTTCACCTGCACCTCGCCGCGCTCGATCCAGCCCTCGATCTCGCGCCGCGAACCCAGCCCGCGCGCCGCCAGGACCTTCTGTACCCGCTCCGACATTCCCGGAACTCCAGCAACTCATTAATATGGGCGCCACGATACACCAACAGGACGTCGCCATGACCGATTCCGCGCCGGAAACCACGCCCGTCCGGACGCCGCTGAGCATCGCCGTGCTCACCGTCTCCGACAGCCGCGAACTCGCGGAGGATCGCTCCGGCGACGCCCTGGTGGAACGCCTCGAAGGTGCCGGTCACAGCCTGGCCGAGCGGAATCTCGTGAAGGACGACGTCTACGCCATCCGCGCTGAACTCTCGCGCTGGATCGCCGATCCCGAAATCGACGCGGTGCTGACCACCGGCGGCACCGGCATTACCGGCCGCGACGGCACCCCCGAGGCCGCCTCGGTCCTGCTGGACAAGACCATCGAGGGCTTCGGCGAGCTGTTCCGCATGCTCTCCTTCGACGAGATCGGGACCTCCAGCCTGCAGTCGCGGGCCCTGTCCGGCGTCGCCAACGGCACCTACATCTTCGTCCTGCCCGGCTCCACCGGCGCCTGCCGCACGGCCTGGGACCGCATCATCCGCGCCCAGCTCGACGACCGCACCATGCCCTGCAACCTCACCATGCTGATCCCTCGCCTGAAGGAATCCTGAGGGGACACGATCAATCCGGATCCGGTCCGGACGCGTCGGGGGCAAAGCATACCGGCGAGGCACGCTCGTCCGTTGGTTCCTCCTCGACCCGTTCGGCGTCGAGAAGATCGCGCAGGACCACCGCGTGGCTGTGCTCGACGTCCCGGGTCGCCGTCAGCAGCGTCAGGCGGCCGCGACGAGCATACCCCAGCAACCGGCCCCAGGCCTCGGGAGCCGCTCCCAGTTCCGCCCGGTACCGGCGACAGAACTCGCGCCAGCGCTCCACATCGTGGCCGAACCAGCGCCGAAGGTCGGTGGACGGAGCGAGCGACCTCTCCCAGGCATCCAGCGCGAGCGCCGACTTTTTCACTCCGCGCGGCCACAGGCGGTCGACCAGCACACGCGCCCCATCCCCGGAGTCGACTGGGTCGTAGACGCGCCGAATCCGCACCCGTTCCATACGGCGATTACCGGTCCACGTGGGTCTGCAACCAGTACTCCAGCAGGGCCGCGTGCCAGAGCTTGGAGCCCTGGATGCGGGTGAAGTACTGGCCGGGCGCATCCAGCAGCTTGTCGATGTAGGCCGGCTGATAGAGGCCCCGCTCGCGCGAGGCGCGCGAGGTGAGGATGTCGCGCATGAACTCGAGGAAATCGCCACGCACGTACTTCAGCGCCGGCACCGGAAAGTAGCCCTTGGGCCGGTCCATCACCGCGTCCGGCAACCGGCCGCGCGCGATCCGGCGCAGGACGTCCTTGCCCCCATCGCCCAGCTTCAGGTGCGGCGGCATCGCCGCGGCGGTCTCCACCAGCTCGTGGTCCAGGAACGGCACCCGGGCCTCCAGGCCGAAGGCCATGGTCATGTTGTCCACGCGCTTGACCGGGTCGTCCACAATCAGCGTGGTCACGTCCAGGGCCAGCACGGCGTCGATGAAGGAATCCGCTCGATCGGTCTCCAGTTCGGCGAACTGCTCGCGCAGCCAGTC
>JAWLHV010000014.1:0-10574 GCA_041690175.1 Dehalococcoidia bacterium | reverse complement strand
TCGGTGAGCACCATGCAGGACATCTGGTCCTGCTCGCCCCCTTCGGTATAGGTGATCTCGATCTCGTCACCGCTGCGGAACAGCACGCGTCGCCTCCCGCCGACCCCGCCCGTCGTGGCCTCGAGCGACCCGCTCCGAGTGTGCGCGTCGAGGCAGCCGTCCAGCATGGCCCGGAGTCCCAGGCGGGAGGGGCGTTGGTCCCGGCACCCGCGCGCAGCAGCCCGTCTCAACCTTGCGCCGGGAGGTGGCACCATCGATCAACGTTGTGCAGCCAGTCGCTCCGCACGCTTCGGGAGTGCGGTGCGAGAGGCGAAGACGCGTGGGCGACGGTGTGCCGAACCTGACCGACTACTCCGCCGCGCGCGCGGCCTTCTCGTGGGAGCAGGCGCGCCGCTGGCTGGACGGACTGCCCGGCGGTGGCCTCAACATCGCCCACGAGGCCGTCGACCGGCACGCCGCCGGGCCGCGCCGCGACCACGTCGCCCTGCGCTGGCTCGGGCGCCGTGGCGGGCGTCGCGACCTCACCTACAGCGAACTGGCGGAGGCGAGCAACCGCTTTGCGAACGTCCTCCACGACCTGGGCGTGCAGCGGGGGGACACGGTGTTCGCGCTGATGCCCCGCGTGCCGGAACTCTACGTCGCGGCGCTGGGCACGCTGAAGCACGGCAGCGTGTTCTCGCCGCTCTTCTCGGCCTTCGGCCCCGAGCCCGTGCGAGAGCGCCTCGACCGGGGTGAGGGCCGGGTGCTGGTCACCACGGAGTCACTGTATCGCCGGAAGGTCGCGTCCGTGCGGGAGTCGCTGGCGGGCCTCAGGCATATCCTCGTCACCGGCGGCGGCGAGGAAGCGCCGCCGGGCACGGAGGCCCTGGGCGCGCGGCTCACCGCGGCGAGCCTGGATTGGGAGATCGCGCCCACGCAGCCGCAGGACCCCGCGCTGCTGCACTTCACCAGCGGCACTACCGGGCGGCCGAAGGGCGCGCTCCACGTGCACGAGGCCGTGGTCGCCCACCACGCGACTGCCCGCTTCGCGCTGGACCTGCAGCCGGAGGACGTGTTCTGGTGCACTGCCGATCCGGGGTGGGTGACAGGGACTTCGTACGGCATCGTCGCGCCGCTGACGCACGGCCTCACGAGCATCGTCGACGAGGCGGACTTCGACGCCGCCCGGTGGTACCAGGTGCTACAGGACGAGCGCGTGACCGTCTGGTACACGGCGCCCACGGCCATCCGCCTACTCATGCGCGCCGGGCGCGACCTGGCCGCCAGGTACGACCTGCGGTCCCTGCGCCTGGTCGCGAGCGTCGGCGAGGCGCTGGCGCCGGACGCCGTGCGCTGGGGGCAGGAGGCGTGGGGCTGCCCGGTGCTGGACAACTGGTGGCAGACGGAGACCGGCGGGATCATGATCTCCAACTTCCTTGCCACCGAGGTGCGCCCCGGCTCGATGGGCCTGCCACTGCCCGGCATCGAGGCGGCGGTGGTGGAGCGCTCCTCCGCCGGGGTCCGCGTGATCGAGGCCGCTGACGAGGAAGGCGAACTGGCCCTCCGCGCCGGCTGGCCCTCGATGTTCCGCGCGTACTACCGCGACCCGGAGCGGTATGCCGCCTGCTTCGCCGGCGGCTGGTACCTCACGGGTGACCTCGCGAGCCGCGACGCGGACGGCTACTACTGGTTCAAGGGCCGCGCGGATGACGTGATCAAGTCCGCCGGGCATCTCATCGGCCCGGTGGAGGTCGAGAGCGGCCTGGTGGAGCACCCGGCCGTGGCCGAGGTCGCCGTAATCGGTAAGCCCGACCCGATCGTGGGCGAGGTGGTGAAGGCGTTCGTGGTCCTGCAGGCCGGGCTCGAGGCCGGCCCAGACCTGGAGCGCGACTTGCTGGCATACGGGCGCCAGCGGCTGGGCGCGCAGGTGGCGCCGAAGGAACTCGCCTTCGTGGACGCGCTTCCCCACACACGCAGCGGCAAGGTGATGCGCCGGCTGCTGCGCGCGCGGGAGATGGGGCTGCCGGAGGGCGACCTCTCCATGCTCGAGCAGGCCGAGCCGGCAAGGGAGGATGGGCCATGAGCGCGCGCGCCCTCGAGCGCGACCGCGCGCTCCACCTGCTCCGAGAGATGCTGCGCATCCGCCGCTTCGAAGAGAAGTGCGCGGAACTCTACAGCGCTGAGCAGATCCGCGGCTTCCTCCACCTCTACGTGGGGGAGGAGGCCGTCGCGGTCGGCGTGATGCAGGCGCTGGAGCCGGACGACGCAGTCGTGGCGACGTACCGCGAGCACGGGCACGCGCTCAGCCGGGGTATCCCCTCAGGGCCGCTGATGGCGGAGATGTTCGGTCGCGCGGAGGGCGTGAGCGGCGGCCGCGGTGGCTCGATGCACATCTTCGATGCTCGCACGCGCTTCTACGGGGGGAACGCCATCGTCGCTGGTGGGATCCCGCTGGCGGTCGGCCTGGCGCTCGCGGACCGTATGCAGGGGCGCGCGCGGATCACGGCGTGCTTCTTCGGCGAGGGGGCCGTGGCCGAGGGTGCGTTCTACGAGTCGCTCAACCTCGCGGCGCTATGGGACCTGCCGGTGCTCTTCTGCTGCGAGAACAACCTGTACGCCATGGGTACGCACGTCGCGCTCTCCCACTCGGAGACGGACATCGCGCTGAAGACTACCGCCTTCCGCATGCCGGCATGGGCGGTGGACGGCATGGACGTGCTCGCCGTCGCGGAGCATGCACGCCGGGCCGCAGCGGTGGTGCGGGGCGAAGGCGGGCCGGCGTTCCTGGAGTTCCGCACGTACCGATTCCGCGCGCACTCCATGTACGACGCCGAGCGCTACCGCGAGCGCGGCGAGGTGCAGCAGTGGCGGGAGCGCGACCCGCTGGTCACGTTCCCCGCACTCCTGCGTGAGCGTGGCCTCCTGGACGACGCCACGCTCGACGAGGTCGAGGCGGAGGTCCAGCGCGAGCTCGACGAGGCGGTGGCGTTCGCCCAGGCCGGGACGCTGGAGCCGGTCGAGCACCTGTCCCGGTACGTCTACATGGACGAGCGGGTGGCGGAGGGGCCCTCGTGACCACCGACGCGCGCGGGGAGCGGATGCAGTACCGGGTCGCGATTCGGGAGGCGATCGCGGAGGCGATGCGCGAGGATGAGCGCGTCTTCCTGATGGGCGAGGACGTCGGGCGGTACGGCGGCTGCTTCGCGGTGACGCTCGGGCTGCTGGAACAGTTCGGACCGGAGCGCATCCGCGACACGCCGCTGTCCGAACTCGCGTTCGTCGGCGCGGGGATCGGCGCGGCACTGGGCGGGATGCGGCCGATCGTGGAGGTGATGACCGGGAACTTCAGCCTGCTCGCCCTCGACCAGATCGTGAACAACGCTGCGACGCTCTCGCACATGTCCGGGGGCCAGTTCGCCGTGCCCCTGGTGATCCGCATGGCGACCGGGGGCGGCCTGCAACTCGCCGCGCAGCACTCGCACTCCTTCGAGGGCTGGTACGCGCACATCCCCGGCATCAAGGTACTGGCGCCGGCGACGGTGGAGGACGCGCGCGGGATGCTGCGGCCCGCGCTGGCCGACCCCAATCCCGTGCTCATCTTCGAGCACATCCGCCTCTACAGCATGATGGAGGCCGCTCCGAACGGGCCGGTCAGCGTGGACGTCCACTCCGCCACGGTGCGGCGCGGCGGGCGGGACGTCTCACTCATCACCTACGGCGGCTCGCTGCACAAGGCGATGGAGGCAGGGGAGGCGCTCGCCGCCGAGGGCATCGAGGCCGAGGTGGTGGACCTGCGGGTGCTCCGGCCGCTGGACACCGCCACCATCATCGACTCTGTCCGCCGCACGCACCGCGCGGTGGTGGTGGACGAGGGCTGGCGCAGCGGCGGCATCTCCGCTGAAGTGAGCGCCCGGATCATGGAGCACGCCTTCTACGAGCTGGACGCGCCGGTGCAGCGCGTCGCCGCCGCCGAGGTGCCGATCCCTTACCCGGCGCACCTGGAGGGCGCGGCGCTGCCGAGCGTGGCCGGCATCGTGGAGTGCGCGCGTCGGCTGGTGCGTGGAGACACCGGCAATGGCTGAGTTCCGGATGCCGTCGCTCGGCGCGGACATGGACGCCGGCACGCTCACTCGCTGGAACATACGGCCCGGCGACCGCGTGCGGCGCGGCGACATCGTCGCGACGGTGGAGACGGACAAGGCGGACGTCGATGTGGAGGTCTGGGTGAGCGGCACGGTGGCAGAACTGCTGGTGCGTGAGGGCGAGCGCGTGCCGGTCGGCACGCCGCTCGCGGCGATCGAGGAGGACGGCGCTCCCGCGCGACCGCTGGCCGGGCTGCCTCGCGCCACGGCGGAGGCCACGCCGGGCGCCCCGCCAGCCGCCGCTCCTCCCCCCGAGCCACCGCCCACAACGGCGCCGTCGCCACCCACCGTCATTACAGCGCCAGCGCCGTCGGCGGTTCGCGAGCCTCGGGAGCCGTCCGCGCGGCCGAGGGTGTCACCGCTCGCCCGCGCGACGGCGGAACGGCTTGGCCTCGACCTCGGCGCCGTGCTCGGGACGGGGATCGGTGGGGCGATCACCCGTGAGGACGTGGAGCGGGCCGCTGCCGCGGGCGCGCCGGCGCCCGCGGCTGTGCCGCCTCCGGCGCCGCCTCCACCTCCGACGCCGGCTCCCAGGGCGCCGCCCGCGGCTCGGGTGCCCGGCGCGAGGGCCCCGGAGCGTGCGGCGGCCATCCGGCGGGCGATCGCCGCGGCGATGTCACGGTCGCACCGCGAGATCCCGCACTACTACCTCGCGCGGACGGTGGACCTGCAGCACACGCTCCAGTGGCTGGAGCGCACCAACCGCCAGCGACCGGTGCGGGAACGGCTCATCCCCTCCGCCCTGTTCGTGAAGGCCGTGGCGACCGCCGCGCTCGAGGTGCCGGAGATGAACGGGCACTGGGTGGAGGACGCGTTCCGCCCGGCCGAGCGGGTGAACGTCGGCTTCGGCATCCACATCCCGGACGCCGGCCTGATCGCGCCCGCCCTGATCGAGGTCGAGCGGCATTCGCTGAGCGAGGTGATGCGGGCGCTGCGGGACCTGGTGGCGCGCGCGCGGGCCGGCGCGCTCCGTTCCTCCGAGATGTCCGAGGCGACGATCACCGTCACGAACCTGGGTGAGCGCGGCGGCGTGGATGCCGTCTTCGGGATCATCAACCCGCCGCAGGTCGCCCTCGTGGGTTTCGGGGCGATCCAGGAGCGGGCCTGGGCGGAGGGCGGAATGCTGGCAGCGCGCAGGCAGGTCACCGTGTCACTGGCGGCCGACCACCGCGCGAGCGACGGGCACCGGGGGGCGCTCTACCTGGCCGCCGTCGCGCGGCTGCTGCAGGAACCGGAACAACTGTGAACTACGACCTCCACGCTGCCGTGCTCGGCCTGCTCCACGACCTGCGGCCGGAGGCAGACCTGGACGGGCTCTCGCCGGACGCCGACCTGCGGGAGGAACTGGACCTGGACTCGATGGACATCCTCAACCTCGCGATCGGGCTGAGCGAGGCGACCGGCATTGACGTGCCGGAGGAAGACTACCGCCACCTCGGCACGCTGTCCGACTGCGTCGCGTACCTGGAGGCTCGCCGTGGCGAACGTTGACGCCGACCTCGCCATCCTCGGCGGTGGCCCCGGCGGGTACGTCGCGGCCATCCGCGCATCACAACTGGGGATGCGCACGGTGCTGGTGGAGCGCGAGGCGATCGGCGGCGTATGCCTGAACTGGGGGTGCATCCCGGCGAAGTCGCTGCTCCGCAGCGCGGAGGTCCTGGCCCTGGTGCGCCGCGCCTCCGAGTTCGGGGTGGAGGTGGACGGCGTCCGCGGCCGCTTCGACGCCGCCATGGACCGTAGCGACGAGGTGGTCCGGCGGGTGGTGCGAGGGGTGCAGTACCTGCTCGAGCGGCACGGCGTCACGGTGCTGCGGGGCGAGGGCGTCCTCACCTCCGCCCGCGAGGTGGCCGTCCAGCCCGCGGGCGACCGGGTCCGCGCCGCGCGGGTGATCGTGGCCACGGGAGGGCGGCCGTTCTCGCCCTGGCCCGTCGACGGCTCGCTGGTGATGACCAGCCGGGACGCCTTCGCCCGCCGCGAACTGCCGCGGCGGGTGGTGATCATCGGCGGGGGCTGCGTGGGGGTGGAGTTCGCGGAGGTCTACGCGGCGTTCGGTGCGAAGGTAACGCTCATCGAGCGCTCGCCCACGCTGCTCGACGGGTTCGACGAGGATGCGCTGCTCGTGCTGCAGCGCTCACTGGAGGAGCGCGGCGTGGACGTGCGCTGCGCGACCAGCGCGGAGGCCGTGCGCCCCGCCGCATCCTCGGTGACGGTGGATCTCGCCGGGCCCGGCGGCACCACGTCCGTGGATGCGGACGCGACGCTGGTGGCGCTGGGAATCGCACCGAACAGCGGCGGCATCGGCCTCGAAGAGGTCGGCGTGGAGCGTGACACGCGTGGGTTCATCCTCACCGACGAGCGAGGCGAGACCAGCGTCCCCGGCGTCTACGCGGCGGGGGACATCACCGGACGCCTGCCGTTGGCGCACGTGGCGTTCGCGCAGGGCACGCTCGCGGTCGAGGCCATCGCCGGCCTCGCCCCGCGGCCGCTGGACTACGAGGCGATCCCGCGGGCTGTCTACACACACCCACAGGTCGCGAGCATCGGGCTGTCCGAGGGGGAGGCCCGCGCGCGCGGGCACGACGTCACCGTGGGGCGCTTCCCGTTCAGCGCCAGCGGTGCCGCCGTCGCGCTCGGCCTGAGGGAGGGCATGGTCAAACTCGTGATCGACCGCAGCAACGAGATCCTTGGCTGTCACATGGTGGGCGCGGAGGTCACCGAACTGATCCACGAGGTCGCGCTGGGGCGCACGCTGGAGACCACGCCGCTGGAGATCGTGGGCACCGTGCACGCGCATCCGACGCTCGCCGAGGTGATCCGCGAAGCGGCACTGGCGCTCACGTCGGGCGCGATCCACTACTACCGGGGGGCGGTGCGGGGTGACTAGCGTGGCACGGCCTCCCCTTGCGCTGCTGCCGTACGGCTTCGCCGATCCGGCCTGGCTGGACACGGCGGTGTCGCGGGCGCTCATGGAGGCCGTCGCGGCGGGCGAGGCGCCGGAGTCGCTGCGCATCTTTCGGCCCGGCCGGGTGCTCGCCTTCGGCCCGGCGGACCGCTTCGCCCCGGGCTACGACGCCGCCCGCGCGTCCGCGCGGGCGGCGGGCTTCGTCCCCGTGGAGCGCCTCGCCGGCGGGCGCGCGGCCGTCTTCCACGAGGGCACGATCGCCCTTGCCTGGACCTTCGCCCCCGGGCGTGTGGACGGGATCCGAGCGCGGTTCGCGGAAGCCTCCGGCCTGGTGGCGGAGGCGCTCCGGCGGCTGGGCGTGGACGCGCGCGTGGGCGAGGTGCCCGGCGAGTACTGTCCGGGCGCCTTCAGCGTCAACGCGGGCGGACGGACGAAGCTGGCCGGCCTCGGGCAGCGCGTGACCGCCGGCGCGGCGCACGTCGGCGGCGTCATCGTGGTCGACGGCGCGGACCTGGTGCGCGAGCCGCTGCGCGGCGTCTACGCCGCCCTCGGGATCGACTGGGATCCCGCCACGGCCGGCGGCGTCAGCAGCGAGGTCGGGCCAGTGACCTGGGACGAGGCCGCGTCGGCCCTGCTGGAAGTGGCCTCGGAGCGCCACGACGTACGCCTGGAGACCCTCGACCCGGCGATCGTGGAGCGGGCCGCCGCTTCCGGCCGCTCCGCGGGTGCCGGGAGCCATCGCGCACCGGCGAAGACAGGACACTGATGATCTGCCCGACGTGTCACCTCCCCCTCGGTGAGTCCATCCTGCTGCGCGTCCGAGGGCAGGACGGGTACCTCAAGAGTTGCGCGCGCTGCTCGAGCATGCACGGCGTCCACCTCTTCTATCCGCTGACCGCATTCCGCGAACGTGCGATGGGCGAGGACGCCGTCGCGGTGGAGCCGTGGTGCGAGGCGTGCGTCACCCGAGCCGGCAACGCCCGCGGTGCGCTCCTGCCACGTACCCGCGGAGGCCGACTGAAGACACCAGGGACTGGAGGCCGCTACGAAGAAGCCCCGCCCGGTCAAGGGCGGGGCTCGGGTGGCGAGGTCGTTTCGTTGTCCGCGACTCGGGCTCTTAGGAGCTCATGACCCGGGCGGTGTTCCCGGGACAACGGCGCGTTACCGATTCAACCTCGCGCCCTGGGGTTGATGAGGGCTCTCCACAGGAGCGGCGCTCCTTTCAGGGATCCATCTCCATTCCCAATTACACATTAGGCCCGCAGCCCGCAACCCATCAGGGCCGGAGGTCCCGAGCCTGCGGGACATTCGTCGCTATCCCGCTGAATGTCCAGACCTACCCCTTGATGACTCCCATGGGGCGGGTGCGGACGACCTTGGCCGCAATTTCTGCCGCCGCGAGCACGTCCACCACGTTCGAGACGTCCTTGTACGCCTCGCTCGCCTCCTCGGCGAGCAGGCGACGGTTGCGCGCTCGTACCAGGATGCCCTGCTCACCGAGGCGCTTCACCAGGTCCACGCCGCGCAGCATTCGGAGCGCCTGGTGCCGGCTCTCCGTACGGCCGGCACCGTGGCAGGCTGAGCCCCACGTCTCGCGCATCGCCCCGGGGAGTCCCACCGCCACGTACGAGTAGCGGCCCATGTCGCCCGGGACGAAGACGGGCTGGCCCACCTGGCGGTAGCGTTCCGGCAGCTCTGGATGGCCGGCGGCGAAGGCGCGCGTCGCGCCCTTACGGTGGACGCACAGGTCCAGCTCCTGGCCCTCGTGTTCGTGGCGTTCGAGTTTCGCGCTGTTATGGGCCACGTCGTACACGACGTCCATGCCCAGCGTCTCCCAGGGCTCCCCGAACACGCGGGCGACCGCCTCGCGGGTGAGGCCGGTGATCACCTGCCGGTTCGTCCAGGCGAAGTTGCAGGCCGCCGCCATCGCGCCCAGGTAGCGCTCGCCCTCCGGGGAGCGGATGGGCGCGCACGCCAGCTGCCGGTCGGGGAGGTCGATCCCGTAGCGCTTCTGCGCGCCCTCCATCTCCTCCAGGAAGTCCTGGCAGACCTGGTGCCCCAGGCCGCGCGAGCCGGTATGCAGGAAGAACACCACCTGGCCGGGCTCGCCGAACCCGAATGCGGTGGCCGCCGCCCGATCCAGGACCTGCTCCAACACCTGCACCTCCAGGAAGTGGTTGCCGGCGCCGAGGGTGCCCAGTTGCCGGCTGCCGCGCGCGCGTGCCCGGTGCCCCACCTGCGCGGGGTTGGCGCCCGGCATCGTGCCGTTGCTCTCGGTGACCTCCAGGTCGTCGGGCACCCCGTAGCCGCGTTCCACAGCCCAGGCGGCGCCGCGGGACAGGACGTCGTCCAGTTCCGCGTCGCTGACCTTGAGGTCGCCGTGCCCCCCAAGGCCGGCGGGGACGTCCCGGAACAGCTGATCCAGTAGTCGCTCCAGGTGCGGGCGCACCTCCGCCTCCGTGAGGCTCGTGAGGATGATGCGGGTGCCGCAGTTGATGTCGAAGCCGACGCCTCCTGGAGACACGACACCGTCCTCCACACGGGTTGCCGCCACGCCGCCGATGGGGAAGCCGTAGCCCCAGTGGATGTCGGGCATCGCCAGCGAGCGCCACACGATCCCCGGGAGGAAGGCCACGTTCGCGGCCTGGTCCAGCGCCCGGTCGCTGGCGGCCATCTCCAGCAGTGGCCAGGAGGCGTAGATGCGTGCCGGCACGCGCATGCCCGGCTTGTACAAGGTGGGCAGTTCCCAGCGGTTGTCATCCACGCGCTGGATCACGTCTCGCCAGTCCATCACCACCCCCTCCTCACACGTCGAGGATCACGCGTGCGCGCCAGCCGCTGGCCTCCCGGACCACCTCCAAGTCGTGGTAGGTGACAGCCTTCACGTCATATCCGGCGTCGTGGCGCTCCGGGTCGAACGGCTCGCCGTGCGCCAGCGCCCGCAGGCTCCCGGCCGCCTCGTCCACCTCCACCTCGAATGCCGCGAAGACGAGCCCCTCCGTCTCGGTCACGAACAGGAGGTCCACGAGCCAATGCACCAGCAGCCGCTCCAGGTCTGGCGCGCTCACCGCGAGTGCGCGCGCCTCCCGTGGTTCGACGCGGTCGAGGTCGACCATCAACGCGTACATGCCGCGTGGGCCTCTGCGAACGTCTCCGCCAGCGTCGCCGCGTGCGCCACGATCCCCACGTCCGCGGTGTGTTCGAGGACTTCGAACCCGGCGTCGGTCATGAAGGCCCCCTAGCGTGCCACGGGGCCACGGTAGGCCGCCCGGTGCCCTGAGGCGTGAAGGACGCGTGGAGCCCCCCTCGTCAAACGGTCGGCGGGGAGGCCGGCAGCACCTCACTCCGCATCAACCCCCTGCCCCGGAGACTGCGGTTCGGTGGCCCTGGAGGGCCCGCCTTGTCGGCCTGATCTGCCCCAGGGATCGCGTCCCCATCCCGCAGGAAGTCCTGCCGTGGGACGGCCTTCCGCCCGGTATCCGGGGCACCTCCCACGGCGTAGCGTGAGTGCGGGGCCGGTGTTCGACTCGAGGGAGGAAGCATCTGATGAC
>JAWLHV010000013.1:0-10577 GCA_041690175.1 Dehalococcoidia bacterium | reverse complement strand
GTCCGCGCTGCGGGGGTGGCCGCCGCTTCCGGCTGCCCCCTCCGACCACCGGAAGAGGCGTTTGGGGAGGCCACCTGTATACATAATACGACAGCCGGGAAGCGCCGGATTCGTCTCAGGGAGCGTCGTGGAAGAACGCGCGAAGCGCCCGGATGAGCGCATCCGGCGCGTCGATGTGGATGTCGTGCCCGGCGCCTTCGATCTCTTGCGCGCGGCCTCGAGGGAACGTGCGCGCCGTGCCGGCGGCGTCCTCCGGTGCAACGGCGAAGGAGTCCGCGCCGCGCAGCACAAGGGTTGGGCAGGTGATGGCCCGGAGCATCGACGCGTCCGTCACCTCGGAGGCGTCTCGTAGCAGGGCCTCCAGACCGACCGCGTCGTGCCGCCAGCGCCACCGGCCGTCCTCGGCCGGCACGAGGTTGTACTCGACGTACGCACGCATCTGGTCCGCGTCCGCCTGCGGTGAGCCCGCGATCCACTCCGCGGTGACGGTGGAGGGCTCCGCGGCGGGCTCACGGAGCATGCGCAGGAAGCCGGCCACGCGGTCCCGCACCGAGGCGTCTGCGAGCGCGGCGGGCGTGACGTCCACAAGCGCGAGCGCTGCGAATTGCCGTCCCGCCTCCGCCAGTCGCGCGGCTGCGAGGTAGGCGGCCGCGCCACCCATCGAGTGACCGGCCACCCTCGGCTGCCCCAGGCCGAGCGCCTCCCCCACGGCCAGCGCATCGTCCGCCAGCGCTCCCCAGGAGTAGGCGTCGGCGTGGTCCGTGGCGCCGTGGCCGCGCTGATCCAGCGCGACCACGTAGTACTCGTCCTGCAGCGCGCGGGCGATACGGTCCCACTCCCAGGCGTGGCCCGTGATGCTGTGCAGCAGCAGGATGGGCGGCGCCGCCGGGTTGCCGTGGGTGCGGTAGTGGAAGCGCAGGCCGTTGGCCTCCAGGAAGTGGTCGTGCGAGTCCAGGGCGTGGGCGGACACGTCCGGCTCCTCGTCAGCAGGGGCAGGGAGCAGGGGCTAGGAGAGGCCCCGCTCCGCCATCATCGCCACCACGTCCGTGAGGCGGCAGGAGTAGCCCCACTCGTTGTCGTACCAGGCGACCGTCTTCGCCAGGCGGCCACCGTTCACCACCATGGTGGAGGGCGAGTCGTGGATGGCGGAGCCGGGGTGCTCCTTGAAGTCGCTGGAGACCAGTTCCTCGTTCTCCACGTACAGGTAGCCTTGCATGCGGCCGCCGGCCGCGGAGACGAAGGCCTCGTTGATCTCGCCCGCGGAGGGCGTGTCGCGGAGGTTGGTGACCATGTCCACCACGGAGACGGTGGGGGTGGGGACGCGGTAGGCGAAGCCGTCAAACTTCCCCTTCAGTTCGGGGATGATCTTGCCCACCAGCGCGGACGCGCCGGAAGACGTGGGCACGATGTTCAGCGCCGCGGCGCGGGCGCGCCGCAGGTCCTTGTGGGAATTGTCCACCAGGTTCTGATCGCCGGTGTAGGAGTGGATGGTGGACATGAAGCCACTCTCCACGCCAAAGGCGTCGTGCATGACCTTCACCGCCAGCGCCACGCAGTTCGTGGTGCAGGAACCGGCGGAGATGACGTTGTGGGCGGCGGGGTCGTACTCATCCTCGTTGATGCCCATGATCACGGTCCAGTCTTCGCCTTTCGCCGGGGCGGAGATGATGACCTTGCGGGCGCCGCCCTGCAGGTGCGCCGCCGCCTCCTGGGCGGTGCGGAACTGGCCGGAGGACTCGATGACCACGTCCACGCCGGCGTCCCGCCAGGGGATCTGGCCGGGGTCGTTGGCGTTGAAGACCTTGACCTCGTGGCCGTCCACGGAGAAGCAGTCCGCGCCGTCCTCGATCTTGGCGGGGAAGCGGCCGTAGTCGGAGTCGTGGCGGAGGAGGTGGGTGCGCACGGCCACGGGGCCGCGGTTGATGGCGACGACCTCGAAGTCGTCCCGCCGGTTCTCCCACCACGATCGGAAGGCCATCCGGCCGGTCCGCCCGAAGCCGTTGATGCCGACGCGCAGGGTCATCTGAGTCCGCCTCCCGAGTCATGCGCGGCTGCCCCTGATGGCAGCCCGGTCACACCCGCCGCTCGTACCGCCAGGCCCGCCGAGTCTAGGCAAGCCGCCGTGGAGCGTTCCGTGAGAGAGCGTGCCGGGGAGTGCACGACAACCCGATCCTACGACCTGCGCGGCTCGTTCGACAGTCCGGGCGGGATGGAAGGAGGGAGGGGCAGCGGAGCCCCCCACCCAACCCTCCCCCACAAGGGGGGGAGGGGGCCGGAAGGGCCCGGAGGTGAGAAGGCGGAGGGGATGCGGCCTGCTGCCCTCGGGCTAGAGGAGGATACGCTGGGCGGCGTCGGCGGGGCGGCGCTTGAACTCGACCAGCAGGTGGCGCCGGCGGCCGTGGCCGTCGACCCATTCCTCCAGGCGGCAGCGGTCTGGTTCCGCCAGCAGTGCCTCCACGGAGCGCACGTGGTCCACGGCCTGCCCTCGGAGGTCGTCCGGGGCAGGGAAGTGCTGGGCGAGGTGGAGGGCCAGGTGCGCCTGCGCGACCTGGACGCGCAGCGCCCAGCCGAGCAGCAGTTGCGCCCAGCCCAGGTGGAACGCCTGGTCCGCGAAGACCAGCGGGTAGCGAGTGTGGTTCGCCTCGTTGGCCACGAACAGCGCCGTTGGCCCCAGGTTGGGGCGGCCGAGGTCGCTCGCGGCCTTGTAGATCAGGCGCAGGTGGTCGTCCGCCGCGATGGACTCGCCGGAGAAGTAGTTGCCCAGGCCTACCTCGGTGGAACGGGTTTCGGCGTGGCGTCCGTAGGCCTCGTGGGTGAAGCGCCGCCACTCGTCCATCTCGTCGCCAATGCCGCGCTGGGCGGCCACGAACTCCACGGCCTGACGGATGAGCGGCAGCGCGGACTGGTATCCGCCTCGGCGGATCAGCGACGCCGCGTCCGAGGTGCACAGGAAGGCGCGGCTCCAGAGGCTGGCGAACGCGGCCATGGTCATGGTGCGTGCCTGGGGCTGGTAGCCCGCACCGGCGAACTTCGCCTGCAGGTCCAGTCCCGCCTCCAGCAACCGGAGTTCCTCGCCGCAGAGGAAGCCGGTCTGGCGCCAGGCGTCCTCCGCGAACTCGTCCAGGCCGTCCGGCTTGCCGGGCAGCCGCCAGCCGGAGGGTACGCGCATCCCGGATACGCGCTGCGGCGGGTCCGCGATGGGGAGCGCGTCCTCCGGGGTGCTTCCGTTGGGCGGCTGGTCAGTCATGCGCGCTATGGGGCCGATGAGCGGCGAAACGCCGACGCGCCGGGGTAGATGGCCGCACTGCCCAGTTCCTCCTCGATGCGGAGGAGTTCGTTGTACTTCGCGGTGCGGTCCGTGCGCGCCGGGGCGCCCGTCTTGATCTGTCCGGCGCCGGTGGCGACGGACAGGTGGGCGATGGTGGTGTCCTCGGTCTCACCAGAGCGGTGGCTGATCACGCAGCGGTAGCCATTCTGGTGCGCCAGTCGGATGGTCTGCAGCGTCTCCGTGAGCGTCCCGATTTGGTTGACCTTCACCAGCACCGCGTTCGCAGCGCCCTCGTCGATGCCGCGGCCGAGGCGCTCGATGTTGGTGACAAAGAGGTCATCGCCCACGATCTGCACGGTGCCACCCAGGCGCTCGGTCAGCGTGCTCCAGCCGGCCCAGTCGTCCTCCGCCATGCCGTCCTCAATGGAGACGATGGGGTAGTCCCGCGCCCACTCCTGCCAGAGCGCCGAGAGTTCCTCGGAGGTCACGGTGCGCCCCTCGCGCTCCAGGACGTAGGAGCCGTCTCGCCAGAGTTCGGTGGTGGCGGGGTCCAGGGCGATCGCGATCTCATCGCCGGGGCGTCGGCCGGCGGCCTGGATGGCCTGCATCAGCAGGTCCATTGCCGCGCGGTTGGAGTCCAGGGTGGGGGCGAAGCCGCCCTCGTCACCCACGGTGGTGGAGAAGCCGCGGTCGTGCAGCACCTTCTTCAGCGCGTGGTAGGTCTCCACCGTCCAGCGCAGGCCCTCCCGGAAGGTGGGGGCGCCCACCGGCACAAGCATGAACTCCTGGAAGTCCGTGGAGTTGGTGGCGTGCGCGCCGCCATTCAGGACGTTGCACATCGGCACGGGCATGACGCGCGCGTCCACGCCGCCCAGGTAGCGGTACAGCGGCTGCTCCAGCGCCGCCGCCGCGGCCTTGGCGGTTGCCAGCGAGACGCCGAGGATCGCGTTCGCGCCCAACCGCGCCTTGTTCGGCGTGCCGTCCGCCTCCACCAGCGCGCGGTCGATGGCCGCCTGCTCGAATGCGCTCAGCCCGATGACCGCGGAGGCAAGGTCGTCAAAGACGTGCTCCACCGCCCGCAGCACGCCCTTGCCGTTGAAGCGATCCATGTCGCCATCGCGGAGTTCCACGGCCTCGTAGGCGCCGGTGGAGGCGCCGCTGGGGACCAGCGCGCGGCCGAGCGAACCGTCCTCGAGTTCCACGTCCACCTCGACGGTGGGGTTACCCCGCGAGTCCAGCAGTTCGCGCGCCCGGACATCGATGATCTCCACGGGATCCCCCCTTCGGTGGGTGCGGTGCGGCCAGCCCAGAGCCAGCCCAAGGATCGCAGCGAGCCCGCCGGGGGACAACAAGCGATCGTGCAGCGGGGCGAGGCGGCGGAAGTAGGGCGGCCTCAGCGGGCGCGCGGGTGCACGTTCTCGTAGACCTCGCGCAGGTGTTCGTCCGCCAACTGCGTGTAGACCTGGGTGGTGGAGACGTTCGCGTGGCCCAGCAGTTCCTGTACGTCCCGGACCGAGGCGCCACCGCGCAGGAGGTGCGTGGCGAAGGAGTGCCGCAGGGTGTGCGGCGTCACGTGGCTCTCGATGCCCGCGGACTTCGCGTAGCCCTTGAGGATCAGCCAGAAGCCCTGGCGCGTCAGGCGCTCGCCCCGACGGTTCACGAACAACGCCTGGTGCGGGCGGTTCTTCAGCAGCGAGGGACGCGCATCGTCCAGGTAGGTGGACAGCGCCTCCACGGCCTGCTCATGGACGGGAATCGTCCGTTCCTTGCCGCCCTTGCCCAGGCAGCGCACCCAGGACGGCGGTGTGTCCAACTGGACGGAGTCCATGTTCAGGGACACCAGCTCCGTGACGCGCATGCCGGTCGCGTACATCAGTTCCAGCATGGCGGCGTCGCGCGCGGCCTCCGGGGAGTCGTACTTCCGGGGCTCACGGAGGAGGGCGTCCACCTCCTCGGTGGTCATCGGCTTCGGCACGGGCTTGGGGGCGCGAGGCGAGTCCACCTGCGCGGCAGGGTTGCTACGCAGGTCGCCGTGGTCCAACAGGAAGGCGCAGAAGGACTTCACCGCGGCGACCTTGCGGGCCACGGTTGCCTTCGCGTAACGACGCGCGTTCAGGTCACCGATGTAGGCGTTGATGGTGTCGCGGGTGACGGTGCTGCTGACGTCCGTGTTGGACAGGCCCTCGCTGGCCAGGAACTTCAGGAAGCCGCTGAGGTCGTTCCGGTACGCGTCGATCGTGTTCTTTGAGGAACCGCGTTCTGCGGAGAGGTAGTGCAGGAACGCCTCGACACGGTCGTTCACAAAGTCTCCCGCCGCTTGGCCGCTGGACGAAGGCTCGTCCCGGGCCCCAACGCCGCGCCAGTATACCCAGCGCGTCTCGATCTGCTTCGCCAGTGACCAGGTCGGGAGAACGTGCCCGCCGGTGGACTTGTATAACTGCGTGCCGCCGCTCTGTCTACATAACCGGTGCTCCGGAGTCTGACGTCTCGCGGGTGATCTGGCCCGCCGGAGCGGCGGCGATCACACGTCAGCGCGGAACCCGTGCGGCCCCACGAGCGGCACGAAGCGGCACGGGCCCAGGTCCTCCTGGGTGGTCGTGCCGTCCGCGTGACGGGTGACGCGGAGGAGGTCCTGCGAGTCGCGCGTGCCCACCGGGATGGCCATGCGCCCGCCCGGCGCGAGTTGCGCCAGCAGCGGCGGCGGCACGGCCGGGGCGGCAGCCGTGACGATGATCGCGTCGTACGGGCCCAGTGCCGGCGCGCCGATCTCGTCCTGCGCGGGGAGTACGCGGACGTTGCGGATCCCCAGCAATTGCAGGCGATCTACGGCCGCCTCGCGCAGGTCCGGCACCGCCTCCACGCTCACCACCTCGCGGCACAGCCGGGCAAGGACGGCCGCCTCGTACGCGGATCCGGTGCCGATCTCCAGCACCCGCTCGTCGCCGTGTAGCGACAGTGCGGCGGTCATCATCGCGACGATCGTCGGCTGGGAGATCGTCTGGTCATGGCCGATCGGCAGCGGGCGATCCTCGTAGGCCCAGGGCCGCTGAGCGGGCGCGACGAAGGCCTCGCGCGGCGTGCGGAGGATCGCGTTCAGCACACGTTCGTCGTCCGTGACTTTGCTGCGCAGGTGGGCCACCAGTTCCCGCGCCTCGCGGGAGGGCTCGTCGCCAAAGCGGGCCTGACGCTCCGCCTCGCTCATATCGATCGCTTGAGGGTCTCCGCCAGGCGGCGTGTGAATCCCACGGTGGAGGCGATGTCGTCCACGCTCGCCTCGCGCAGGTTCTTCAGCGATCCAAACTTTCGCATCAAGGTGCGCTTTCGCTTCGGCCCGATGCCGGGGACGCCGTCCAGCACGGACTGCGTGGAGGACTTCCCGCGCAGTTTGCGGTGGTAGGTGATCGCGAAGCGGTGCGCCTCGTCTCGGATGCGCTGCACCAGGTAGAGCGCCTCCGAGGTGCGCGGCAGCATGATCGAGTCCGCCACGTCCGCGACGAAGATCTCCTCCTGCTGCTTGGCCAGCCCGCACACAGGCACGTCGCGCAGACCCAGGTCACGCATGACGTCCAGCGCCGCGCCCAACTGGCCCTTGCCGCCGTCAATGATCACCAGGTCCGGCACCTCGTCCCAGGGCGAGGGCTCCTCCGCGGTGACGGTCTCGCCGCGCAGTTCGGCGCGCCGCCGCTCCGCGATGCGCTTGAAGCGCCGGGACAGCACCTCCCGCATGGAGGCGAAGTCGTCCTGGCCCTCCACGGAGCGGATGCGGAACCGGCGGTACTCGCTATTCGCGGGCTGCCCGTGCTTGAACACCACCATAGAGGCCACGGTGTTCGTCCCCTGGATGGTGGAGATGTCGTAGCACTCGATGCGCTCGGGCCGGGTAGGGAGGTCCAGCTCCTCCTGCAGTACGGACAGCGCGGACTCGGTCTTGTCTCGATCCGCCACCCACCGGACGTGATGCATGCGGAGGGACTCCCGCGCGTTCTCCTCGGCGGTGGCGACCAGTGCGCGCTTCTCTCCGCGCTCGGGGACATGGACCTCCACCACGGTCCCGCGGCGCTGGCGCAGCATGGCCTCCAGGTCCTCGCGGTCCTCGGGCTCGGCGGCCAGCAGCACCATGCGGGGCACGTAGGTGGCGGACTCGTAGAACTGCGCCACGAAGGCGCCCAGGATCTCCCGGTCGCTCGCGTCCTGCGTGCCGTCCAGCATGAAGGAGTCCGTGTCCGCCACCACGGTGCCGCGGACAAAGAACGCCTGGACGCAGGCCTCATCGTCCTTGCGCGCGAGCGCGAAGACGTCTGCGTCCAGCGGCGTGGTGGTGGCCATCTGCTGGCGTTCAGTGATGCGCTCCACCGCCACCAGTTGGTCTCTGATGCGCGCGGCGCGCTCGAACTCCAGCGACTCACTGGCGGCCTCCATCTCCTGGCGAAGGTGCTGCTTCACCTCGTTGGAGCGACCCTCCAGGAAGAGGATGGTCTGGTTGATGACGTCCCGGTACTCCTCCGGCGTGCAGTAGGCGGTGCAGGGAGCGATGCAGCGCTTGATGTAGAAGTCCAGGCAGGGGCGCGGGTCATTCCCCGTGATCTCCTTGGTGCAGGATCGCCAGGGGAACAACTTCTTGACCACGTCCAGCGTGCGGCGCACCGAGCCCGCGGAGGCGTAGGGACCGAAGTAGCGGGCGCCGTCCTCCTCCACCCGGCGGGTGATGGTCACGCGCGGCCAGGGGTTCTGGACGTCCACCTTCAGGTACGGGTAGTGCTTGTCGTCCTTCAGCCGGACGTTGTAGATGGGCTGGTGGCGCTTCACCAGCGTGGCCTCCAGGTGGAGGGCCTCCGCCTCGTTGTTGGTCACCACGTGCTCGACCTGGTGGACCTGCTCGGCCAGCGAGCGCACCTTGGGCTCCAGTGAGCGCGCGGAGCCGAAGTACGAGCGCACACGGTCACGCAGACGCCGCGCCTTGCCGATGTAGATCACATCGCCTCGCACGTCGCGCATGATGTAGACGCCCGGCTTCTCCGGCAGCGCCCGCACCTGGCTCAGGACCGGGGACGGTTGGGGATTCACCCTCTGATCGTACCGCGCGCACGGCTGCGGCTTCGGAGCGCTTTGACGCGGGCCGGGACAATGGACGCGGCCGGCGAGGATGATGAGCCCCGCCCGCGGACGACGCGCCCTCAGTCCCCTGGAGGCGACAGGAACTCGCACGCCGGCCCGGAGGCGGCGGTGAGCCGATGGTCCAGCGTGGCCAGCGGGCTGGCCAGCGCCTCGGCCAGGCTGACGTACCACGCGTCGTACGTCGTCACGGACTCCCGAAGGCGCCACACACGGTCCGCAAAGGGCTCGTAGGGGAACAGCGTGATCCTCAACTGAAGCAGGTCCGCGTGGGCCAGCGCGGCCACGTCCGCGGAGATGCGGCCGGCGAAGACTGCCCGACGCAGGGCGCTGGCGGCCTCCACAGGCAGCAGGTGCGGTGCGGCCAGGTGGTCGCTGAGTAGGGCGGTCTCCGCCCACGCGCCCTGCGGGCCGGCATCGATGAGCGCGGACACCACCACGGAGGCGTCGACCACGAGCGTCACGGGCGGTCTTCTGCGATGTAGTCCACGATGTCCTCCGCCGCCATGCGGGTGTTGGTGCGGAGTTTCCGCTCCCTCACGCGCTCCATGAGGGCGATGGGGTCCGGGCGCCTTGCCAGTTCCATGAGTTCTGCCCTCAGGTACTCCTGCAGCGATCGCCCGGAGCGGGCGGCGCGCCCGGCGAGCTCGTCCCGGGTTTCATCTGGGATGTCTCGAACGGTGATAGTGACGCTCATGCATGCAATATGCATCTTGACGCGTGATTCCGCAAGAGGCCACGGTCACGCGCAGGCAACAAGAAAGCCGCCCCGTGGCGGCTTGTCTTGATGTGCAGGTGGTGCGCCCGGGAGGATTCGAACCTCCGGCCTCTGCCTCCGCAGGGCAGCGCTCTATCCCCTGAGCTACGAGCGCACGATTTCCGCTGGACTGTCCCGCTAACCAGGACTGGAACCACTCAAGCCCGCGGAAGGCCGGAAGAGATGGTGCCGAAGGTGAGACTTGAACTCACACGGGGTTACCCCCACTACGCCCTGAACGTAGCGCGTCTGCCAATTCCGCCACTTCGGCTCTGACCTCGGGCGGCTCGCTGGTGGGCGGTACTGGACTCGAACCAGTGACCTCCTGCGTGTGAAGCAGGCGCTCGTACCAACTGAGCTAACCGCCCGATGCGGGCCGTCCAGCCTGTCCATGGTAGAGCGCTCGGTGGACTCCGAACAAGCGTCTTGTTACACGCTGCGACTCGCCATCCGGGCGCCCCCACAACCATGACCGCGAGGTGCGGGACGTTGGTCCCGTGCGCGACCTGCCGGTCGGCAGGCGTCGAGGCGTGCTCGGTGCGGCACGATACCGGTGCCGGTCAGAGACCGGCCCTCCACAGGTCATCCGGCCCCTCAGGCGGTAGGCGGGGCTGGTGGCACGGGAGCCCTGGCTTCGGCCGGGGCTCCCTCCGTTTGTGGCCTTCTTGCTCCCTTCCCTCGCCGGCGTTCGCGCCCTCACCGCTTCGGTGTCCGCAGTGTCGAGATCGTGACGGTGTCCCGAATCTGGGTTCCGCATGACAGACGCGCATGCCAGCCTTGATGGAAGTGGGTCGGCTGGACAGACAGAAGGAAGGTCCAATGCCCCACCCCAATTCGGAGACATCAGCGGCCTGGTTCGGCCTCTCCCCGCGGCGCATCCTGCTCCTGCTGGGGCTCGCCCTGGCGTCGTTCGCGCTGGTGGCCTGTGCGGACGACAACGGCGACGGAGACGACGGCCTGGACGGGCTGAACGGCGACTCCTCGCCCACGGTCCCCACGCCCAGCACGGGCAACGGTGACGCCACCACGCCGTCCCCGACCGTGACTGCCACGTCGCCCAGCGGCGGCCAGGGTGGCGGCGCCACCGGCGGCGACACGATCCAGGTGGAAATGATCGACATCGACTACAGCGAGAACGAGATCATGGCCACGGCCGGCGAGGAACTCACCATCGAGTTCGAGAACACCGGTGCGCTGGAGCACACGTTCACCATCACGGAGATTGATGCGGACGTCCCGGAGGAGTTCCAGACGGACGAGTACGACCTCGACGTCATGCTCCAGGCCGGGGAGTCGGACACGCTGACCTTCACGCCCAACGAGGCAGGCGAGTTCGAGTACTGGTGCACCGTCCCCGGTCACCGCGAGGCCGGCATGGTGGGCACGCTGACGGTGGAGGAGGGCGACTAGCCCCGCCCCCGGCAGCACTGACTGCGATAC
>JAWLHV010000012.1:0-16394 GCA_041690175.1 Dehalococcoidia bacterium | reverse complement strand
GGCGGCCGCCCCTTCTGCTGCGTGATCGCCCGCCGGCGCGTGTCCCCGCGCGCTACCGCGTGGGGAACGAGCGGCGGAGGAACGTGGGCAGGTCCGCCTCCGTCAGGGCGTCCGTGGACGTGGGGTCCGGCTTGATCTGGCCGATCTTGATCGGCTCAGGGTCGTTCACCTCGTCCAGCACCTGGCGGATGTTCATCTTCTTCACGCCGCTGAAGCCAGTGGCGATCAGGGTGATGCGCACCTCGTCCTTCAGCGAGTCATCCAGGCTGGTGCCGAAGATGATCTCCGCCTCCGGGTCCACCACGCTGGCGATGACCCGCGCGGCGGCGTCCAGTTCCCGCAGGCCCAGGTCCCGCGGGCCGGTGACGTTGAAGAGCACGCCCGTGGCGCCGGTGATGTCCACCTCCAGCAGCGGGCTGGAGATGGCCTGCCGGGCGGCGTCCGTGGCGCGGTTCTCACCGCGGCCGGAGCCGATGGCCATGAGCGCCGGGCCGGCGTCCGACATCACCTTGCGGACATCCGCGAAGTCCAGGTTCACCAGGCCGGGGATGGTGATCAGTTCACTGATCCCCTGGATGCCCTGCCGCAGCACGTCATCCGCCATGGAGAACGCTTCCTCGATGGAGACCTTGTCGTCCCCGATCTGCAGGAGGCGGTCGTTGTGGATCACGATGAGCGTGTCCACCTTGTCCTGCAGGTCCCGGACGCCCTCCTCCGCCTGCTGGCGGCGCTTGGCGCCCTCGAAGGTGAAGGGCTTGGTCACCACGCCAATGGTCAGGGCGCCCAGTTCCCGGGCGACCTCCGCCACGATCGGTGCGGCGCCGGTGCCCGTGCCGCCGCCGAGGCAGGCGGTGACGAAGACCATCTCCGCGCCCTGCAGCGCCTCCGCGATGGCCTCGCGGGACTCCTCCGCCGACCGTGCGCCGCGGAGCGGGTCTGCGCCGGCCCCCAGGCCGCGGGTGAGGCGGTCACCGATGCGGACCTTGATCTCCGCCTTGCAGTGGTCGAGCGCCTGCATGTCCGTGTTCATGCCCACGTACTGCACACCCGGGAGCCGGGCGTGCAGCATGCGGTTGACGGCGTTGGTGCCGCCGCCGCCCACGCCTACCACCTTGATTGGCGGCAGTCCTTCGTACTCGGTCATGCGACCACCTTCCGTCCTTGCCGCCTTCACGGCGCTGGTTCCTTTCGCTGGGGCCGGGCGAGGCGCGTGGTCCGAGGGCCGTGCGGCCGCCGGCGCGCCGAAGCCGGATTCCATCCTGGATTGCTGGCCCCCGCCCTGTGAGGCTCGCTCCGCTGCGCGGGGAGCCTCCACGGCCGCTCCCGTCTCGGCCGCCTCCGCGCGAGCGGCCGGTGCGGCCTCCCGCGAGGCGACGGGCGCCGCCTCGTACTCCGAGGCGAGGCCTGGCGGCGCCGGTTCCGCCGCCAGGTCCAGCGCGGACGCGGGCATGGCCCGTTCCCGCGCGGCCGGCGCCGTCACCTGTTCCGTCATCGGGACCGTCTCGGCTGCCGCTTCCGCCTCAGCAGCGGGAGGTGTCTCCCGGGCAGGGGCTTCCTCGGTGGCCGTGCTGGCCTCTGGCTTGTCGGCCCTGGGCTTCTCGGCCTGGGCCGTGCTGGCGTCTGGTTGTGCAGTAGTGGTGGGAGGTTCCTCGATGTCGCTGGCGGAGGGGACCACGGAAAGGTGCCGTTCCTGCACCTCTCGCCGGGCCGCGGCCAGGTAATCGAAGAGCGTTCCCCCGCGCACCGGCTCCTGCGTCCGTTCCTGCTCGTTCATCGCAAAACACCTTCCCGGCGCTGTCGGTAGGTCACTGGGGAAGGATGACCCGCATGAGGTGCGCCACTTTTCTGAAGATTCCGCCCAGCGCCGGCACAGGTGCCGGAGTGGAACGGAACATGATCTCCTGCTCCTTCAGGGCCCACCGGAGCAGGCCCACGCTGGTGGCGTAGGCGGGGTCATGGAGCAAGTCCGAGAGCCCCGCCAGGTGCCGAGGACGCCCCACCCGTGCGGGCAGCCCCATCACCTCTTCCGCCAGGAGATCGATTGCGGGGAGGCCGGAGGCCCCACCGGACAACACGATGCCGGCGGAGAGCATCTCGGGGTCGGCCCCGCGACGGATCTCCGTCAGCACCATTTCGAACAACTCCTCCGTCCGGGCCTGCAGGACCTGCGCCATCAGGCGGCGCTGGACCTGCTTGGTGCCCTCGGAGCCAAACGCCTCCACCTCCACCTCTTCGTCGTCGGCGACCATGGAGGGGATGACGTGGCCATGCTTGCGCTTGGACTGCTCGGCGGACGGCTGGGGGACCTTCAGCGCAACCACCAGGTCGCGCGTCATGTGGACGCCGCCGATGGGGAGGACGGCGGTGTGCACCACGGCGCCGTCAATGAACACGGCGACGTCTGTCGTGCCGCCACCGATGTCTACGATGACAACGCCCTGCTGCATCTCTTCGTTTGTCAGCACGGCCTCCGCGGAGGCCAGGGGCTCCAGGATCAGGGACTCCACGCGCACGCCCGCGCCCTCCACGCACTGGATGAGGTTGTGCGTGGCGGACGTGGAGGACGTCACCACGTGCGTCTCCACGTCCAGGCGGGAGCCGAACATCCCGCTGGGGTCGATCACGTGGTCCTGGCCGTCCACCACGTAGAAGCGCGGTACCACGTGGATGACCTCGCGGTTGGTGGGCACGTTGACGATGCGCGCGCTCTCCAGCGCCCGGTGGATGTCGCCCTCGTTGATGGGGTGGCGCGGGTCCGCGATGGCCACGATGCCGCGCGAGTTCATGGAGGAGACGTGCGGCCCCGCGATGCCGACGTGGGCGGACAGGATGCGCGTGCCGGAGGCACGCTCCGCCCGCTCCACGGAGGACGCGATGGCCTCGATCGCGGTCTGGATGTTGTTCACCATCCCGCGTTCCAGGCCGGCCGAGGGCCCGACGCCCACGCCCAGGATGCGCAATTCCTGGTGCGGAGTGACCTCCGCCACGATGGTGCAGACCTTGGTCGTACCCACGTCGATTGCGGCGATGCTGGGGTTTGGCATCAGCGTCCGTCCTTTGTCATCGCAGCACCACGTTCCGACCGAAGCGGAGGTCGATCTCCGCTACCTGGGGAGGGCCGGCGTTGTCGCGAGACTGCAGTTGACGCAGCACCTCCTCGAACGCCCGCACCTTGAACTCGTAGTTGGACGAGTCGCCAAACACCGCATCCGGACCGTCTTCGGCAATGACGGTCAGGCCACGATCTCTCTGGAAGACGAAGCCGGTGGGCCGGAGCCCGGCCTCCTGGAAGACGCGGTCCTCCAGCAGGCGCGCCACCAGGCGCACCGTGTCCGGGTCCGCAACCTGCTCCACGCTCGCCACGTCCCGAGGGCTGGCGATGTCGATGATGGTGGGTGCGTCCTGGGGCGCCGGTCGGGACTCCTGGAGGGCCAGGCCGTCACGGTCGATCACGTGGACGGTGCCGCCGGCCTGCCAGTAGCCCCACGCCTGGTGCTCCTGGATGGTCACGCGGATGCCCTGCGGCCAGTCCCGCGCCACCGTGGCGTCCTTCACGGCGGACAGTGTCTCGATGGCGGCCTCCGCCTCCGCGAGGTCCAGCGTGAGCAGGGACTCCCCACCCAGGGCGGAGACGTGCGCCACGGTGTACGGGTCCACCACCTGGGCGCCCGTGACATCGATCTGCTGCACGCGCAGGGTGTCGCCCGTCACGAGCCACGCCGCGCCGTACACGGAGCCCACCAGCGCGCCCGAGCCCAGGAGGCCCAGGCCGATGCGCCGCCACGGGATGTGCCACTCGCGCTTCGGCTTCGGGCGCTCCACGCGGCGGAGGGCGAAGCGCGCCTCGCTGCCGCCCACGGGGCCGCGGCCGCGCGCCATCCCCCGACCGGCGGGGCGGCGGTACGCGGGCTGGCGGGAGCCCGGGAGGCGCAGGTTCCGGAAGGGGTTAGCCACGGCGGGCCTCCCGGAAGCGCTCGAAGGCGTGGTCCACCAGGCGCGAGATCAACTCGCGGTAGGAGACGCCCGCCTCTTGCCAGAGGCGCGGGTACATGGAGATCGGCGTGAACCCCGGCAGGGTGTTCAGTTCAATGCACTTCACGCCGCCGCCGGGCTCCACGAAGAAGTCCACGCGCGAGAGGCCGGAGCACTCCAGCGCCTTGAAGGCGCGCACGGCGTACTCCTGCACCCGGCGGGCGGTGTCCGCGTCCACGCGGGCAGGGACGATGAGCGCCGCCGAGTCGTCCAGGTACTTCGCGGCGTAGTCGTAGAACTCCGTGCTCGGGGCGATCTCGCCCAGCGGAGAGGGCTGTGGGTCGCGGTGGCCCAGGACGGCGCACTCCACCTCCTGGCCGGTCAGCCCGGCCTCCACCAGCACCTTGCGGTCGAACCGGGCCGCTTCCGCCAGCGCGGGCGCCAGGTCCTCCCGGGAGCGCACCTTGCCCACGCCCACGGAGGAGCCGCCGTTGGCCGGCTTCACGAAGCAGGGGTAGCCCAGCACGCCCTCCACGAACTCGAGGGCCTCCGAGGGCGGGTCCGCCACCTCGCCGTCCCGCAGGACCACGTACGGGGCCTGCGGGATGTCATGCGCCGCGAACATCGCGCGCATCAGTTCCTTGTCCATGCCAATGGCGCTGGCGGCCACGCCCGGCCCCACGTAGGGCAGGTCGGCCATCTCCAGCAGGCCCTGCATGGTGCCGTCCTCGCCGAACGTGCCGTGGACGATGGGGAAGACCGCGTCCGCGGAGCGCAGCGCCTCCATGGCCTCCGGGTGGGCGAGCACGCCGCCGCCCTCGTCATCGCCCACGTCGCGGCGGTCGCCGGCGGCCACGCGCTCCAGGCGGGCGCGCGTCTCATCCGGCGTGAGCCAGGCGCCGCGCTTCGTGATCCCGATGGGCACCACCTCGAAGCGCTCCGGGTCGGCCTCGCGCATCACGCCGCGGGCGGAGGTCACGGAGACCTCGTGCTCGGCGGAGCGGCCGCCGAAGACCACGGCCAGGCGCTGGCGAGTGGCGACAGTCATGCCGCACCCCCCAGCCGCTCCAGCACCATGGGCCCCAGTTCCGTGATGTCGCCCGCGCCGATGGTGAACAACACGTCGCCGCCGGCCAGGTCCGCCGCCAGCCGATCCGCTGCCTCCTGGAAGGAGTCCAGGTAGACCGCGTCCGGCTTGCCGATCTCGCCGGCCAGCGTGCGTGCGTCCATGCCCCGGTCCGCGGTCTCTCGCGCCTCGTAGGTGCGCAGGACGTACAGGACGTCCAGCGTCTCAAAGCAGGTGCGGAAATCCTCCAGCAGGTACTGGCTGCGCGTGTAGGTGTGGGGCTGGAAGCAGCCCACCAGCCGGCGGCCGGGGAAGCGGGCGCGGGCGGCGGACAGCGTGGCGCGGATCTCCGTCGGGTGGTGGGCGTAGTCGTCCACCACGGTCACCATGCCGCCGCGCGCCTCCGCCTCGCCCAGCACCTCGAAGCGGCGGCGGGCGCCCAGGAAGTCGGCCGCCGCCGCGGCGGCGCGGTGGAAGTCCACGCCCGCGCGCATGGAGGCGGCCAGCGCGCCCAGCGCGTTCAGGACGTTGTGCCGCCCGGGGACGCCCAGCGAGACACGTCCCACCTCCTGGCCGTCCAGCAGCACGATGAAGTCCATGCCGCCGCGGTCGTTCCCGCGCACCCGCGTGGCGCGCCAGTCCAGGTCCGCCGCGTCGATGCCGTAGCGCTCCACGCGCGCGCCCTCCGCCTCGCGCGTCTCGGCCAGGGAGGCGGCCCAGGCGTTGTCCGCGCAGACGATGAGGGTGCCGTCCTCGCTGACGCGGCGGCTGAACTCCAGGAAGGTCTCCCGCAGCCGCTCCTCGGTGCCGTAGTAGTCCAGGTGGTCCGCCTCGATGTTGGTGACCACGGCGATGCGCGGCTCGTACTGCAGGAAGGCGCCGGCGTACTCGTCCGCCTCCACGATCGCCAGGCTGCCCGCGCCGTCTCGCGCGTTGGCGTCGCCCAGGTCGCGCACGTCGCCGCCGATGAGCACCAGCGGGTCGCGGTCCCCTCGGACGGCCATCACGGCGGCCATGGAGGAGGTGGTGGTCTTGCCGTGCGTGCCGGCCACGGCCAGGACCTCCCGGCCGGCCAGCAGCCGCTGCACCATCTCCGCGCGTGAGATCACCGGGATGGCGCGCGAGCGGGCCTCCACCAGTTCCGGGTTGTCGTCCTTGGCAGCGGCGGTGGTCACCACCAGTTCGGCGCGGCCGACGTGCTCCGCGGCGTGGCCGCGGAAGACGCGGCCGCCCAGCGCCTCCAGGCGCCGGGTGTGCTCCGACAGCGCGAGGTCAGAGCCGCTGACGTCGTGGCCGCGTTGCAGCAGGATCTGGCCAATGCCGGACATGTGGATGCCGCCCGCGCCCACCAGGTGGACGCGCTTCGGGATGCCGTTGCCGTTGCGGCGCTGCTGACGGGGCTTCAGGCCGATCACGCGGCGGCCTCCGTCCGTGCGTGCTCGCGCACCAGCGCCGCCAGCCGCTCCGCGGCGTCCGGCCGCGCCAGCGCGCGCATGCACTCCGCCATGGCCTGGCGCCGAGGAGCGTCGCGGAGCAGGTCCAGCACCACGTCTCCGAGGTCCGCGAGGCGCGCCTCCGGCAGATGCACGGCGGCGCCGCGCTCCGCCAGGTACGCCGCGTTGCGCGCCTGGTCCGAGTACGAACCCGGCACCACCACCGCCGGCAGGCCGGTCACGGACAGTTCGCCCAGCGTGGAGGCGCCCGCGCGCATCACGGCCAGGTCGGACGCGGCCATCGCGGCGGCCATGTCCTCCGTGTAGTCGTACAGGTGGTAACGGCTGCGGATGTCCTCCGGCAGTTCGTCGCGCTGGGCGGCCAGGTCAGAGACGTGCGCTCGACCACTGACGTGGATCACCTGCGCCTCCGCCAGCCAGCGGGGCAGCGCCTGCGCGACGGCCTGGTTGATGGCGCGCGCACCCTGGGAGCCCCCGGTGACCAGCACCGTGGGCAGGGCGGCGTCCAACGCGAAGGCCCGGCGGCCGTCCTCGCGGGTGGCGGTGGCGAACTGTCCGCGCAGCGGGTAGCCCGTGACCACGGCGCGGCCGGCGGGGAGCGCCGCCAGGGCGGCATCCACCGCGCAGGCGATGGTGGTGGCGTAGCGCGCCAGGAACTTCACGGCCCAGCCAGGGTGGGCGTCCGGCAGGAAGACGACAAGTGGGACCCCGGCCCGCTTCGCGGCGCGGCCGATGGGTGCGGCGGCGTAGCCACCGGTGGCGAAGACCGCGGCGGGGCGGTCCTCCCGCAAGAAGCGGGAAGCCTCGCGCGTGCCCTGCCACAGTCGCAGCAGGCCCCGCGCCATGAGCCAGGGGTTGCGGACGCGCACCTGGGCGGCAGGCAGCGCCCGGAAGGGGATGCCCGCGCCCTCCACCAGGTCGCGCTCCAGGCCCCTGGCGGTGCCGTAGTAGACCAGGTCCACGTCGCCGCCCGCGCGCAGCCGTTCCGCCACCGCCAGCGCGGGGTACACATGTCCACCGGTGCCGCCGCCCGCCAGCGCAATCCTCATCGCGCACCTCCTGGGGAGGGCGCGCGCCCCGGGCGGCGCGGGCCGGCGTCACGACCGAAATCGCGGACGGGGACCGCCCCGTGGACCTCCGCGGGCTGCTCCTGCTCGCCCACCGCCGCGTAGCGGCTGACGCCCAGCAGCACGCCCATGGCCGCGTACAGGGCCAGGAGCGAGGTGCCGCCGTAGGAGACGAACGGCAGGGGGATGCCGGTGAGCGGCATCATCCGCAGCACACCGCCCACGTTGATGAGCATCTGGAAGGCGATCCACGCGAACACGCCCATGGCGATGAGCGACCCGAAGACGTGATCCGAGCGCCGCGCGATCACGAAGATCCGCACCAGCAGCAGCACGAACAGCGCCATCACCACGGACACGCCGATGTAGCCGAGTTCCTCGCCCAGGATCGCCAGCACGCCGTCCGTGTGGGAGCCGGGGACGTAGAAGAACTTCTGACGGGAGACCCCCAGGCCCAGGCCGGTGAAGCCGCCCGAGCCGAAGGCCACCAGCAACTGGATGGCGTGGAAGCCCACGCCGGTGGGGTCCGACTCCGCGTCCAGAAAGGCGGTGATGCGGTCCATCCGGTAGCCGCCGGCCAGGATGAGCACCATCAGCGTGAACAGGCCCGTGGCCACCAGCACCGCGACGTGGAAGAGGCGCGCTCCGGCCACGAAGAAGAGCGTCCCGGTGATGGCGGCGATCATGATCGCCGTGCCCAGGTCCGGCTGCAGGATCACCAGCGCGCCCACCACGCCCACCATGCCCACGAACGGCAGCACGCCCAGCGCCACGTCATGCAGGATGTCGCCCTTGGCCGCCAGCCAGGCCGCCAGGTAGACGATCACCGCCAGTTTCGCGAACTCCGAGGGCTGGAGCGGCGGCAGCGGGCCGAGCGCGATCCAGGACTGCGCGCCGTTCTGCGTGACGCCCAGCCCGGGCACCAGCACCAGCGCCAGCCCCACCAGCGCGCCCAGCATCAGCAGCGGGCTCAGCCGCCGCAGGTAGTGGTAGTCCAGGCGCATCATCACCAGCATCAGCAGGATGCCGGCCACCATGAACATGCCCTGGCGCTTCACGAAGTAGTTGGCGTCCCCAAACTCCGCGCCGCCCAGGGCGTACGAGGAGGAGTACACGGCGATCAGGCCGATGACTGAGAGCACCAGCACGGCGGTCAGCGCCAGGTAGTCCGGCGCGTGGGCCCGGGGCTTCGCGGCGGGGCGCGTCGCGGACGAGCGACGGAAACTCATGCCCGCCCCTCCATTTGCTCCACGGCCTCTCGGAAGGCGCGGCCGCGCTCCTCGAAGTTGCGGTACTGGTCGAAGGAGGTGGCGGCGGGGGAGAAGAGCACCACGTCGCCGCGCTGGGCTAGCCGCGTGGCGGCGGCCACGGCCTCCGCCACGGTCTCCACGCGCTCCACGGCCACTCCGTCGCCGCCGGCGTCCCGCACGGCCCGGGCATAGAGGTCGCCCGACTCGCCGAAGCAGACCACGGCGCGGCAGCGGCGGGCCGCCTCCTCCGCCATCTCCTGCACCGGCAGTTGCTTGTCGCGCCCGCCCAGCAGCAGCACCACCGGCTCCTGGTAGGAGCGGAGGCCGGCCAGCGTGCGCTCCGGCGCGGTGGCGATGGAGTCGTTCACGTACAGGACGCCTCGGACGGTGGCCACAGGCTCCAGGCGGTGCGGGACGCCGGTGAAGGTGCGCGCGGTCTGCGCCGCGGAGGCGGCGGAGACGCCGATCTGCGCGCTAACGGCCACGGCTGCCAGCAGGTTCTCCAGGTTGTGCTCGCCCCGCAGCGCCATCTCCTGGCGGCGAACGACCTCCAGGGTCTCGCCGTCCAGTACGCGCCACACCCGGCCGTCGCGAAACAGCGCGCCGTCGCCCGGGATGTCCTGGCGCGTGGAGGTGAAGGCGACGCGCCCGTGGGCGGTATCCGCGAAGCCGCGCGTCACGGCGTTGTCCTGGTTCAGGACGGCCACGTCGTCCGGGGCCTGGAAGTCGATGATGCGCCGCTTCAGGGCGACGTAGTCGTCCCAGGCAAAGCGGTCCAGGTGGTTGGGCGTGACATTGGTGACGCAGGCGACGTGCGGGGAGGTGGCCACGCGCTCCAACTGCGTGTGGGACATCTCCACCACCACGCGCGTGTCCGGCTGGATCTCCGGCAGCAGCGAGAGCAGGCCAATGCCGATGTTGCCGCCCATGACGTGCGGCAGCCCCTCGTCCTCCAGCATGGAGGCGACCAGCGCGGTGGTGGTGGTCTTGCCGGCGGAGCCGGTGATGCCGGTGACCGGGGCGGGGCAGCGCTCCAAAAAGAGGCCGAGCATGGTGGAGACGGGCACGCCGGCGGACAACGCGGCGGCCACGGCCGGGTTGTCGTTCGGCACTCCCTGCGACACGAAGACCATGTCCGCGTCCGTAGCGTCCTCCGGCCGGTTCTCGCCCAGCGACAGGCGTGCCTCTGTGCCCTCGATGGCGGCGAGGGCTTCATGGAGTTCGTCCGGTGAGCGGCGGTCGGAGATGGTCACGCGGGCACCCTCGGCCGCCAGGAAGCGGACGAGGTCGATGCCCTCGATCCCGAGTCCAATCACCGTCACCCGTGCCTCCCGCAGCATTTGCATATCTGTCATAGCGGGTAAGCCGAATTTATCAACACGGTATAGCACACCCGCCGTCACACTGACAGGGCCAGGGCCACGCCGACCATGGCTCCCAGGATCCCGAAGAGATAGAGACGCATCACCACCTGGGGCTCAGACCAGCCCAGCAGTTCCAGGTGGTGGTGCAGCGGTGCCTTGCGGAACAGCCGCCGTCCGCCGGTGGTCCGGAAGTAGGCGACCTGGATGACGTCCGAGAGCGCCTCCGCCACGAAGACCACGCCGATCACCGGCAGCAGCAGCCAGTGGCCGGTCATCAGGCCCACCGTGGCCAGCGCCGCGCCCAGTGGCAGCGCGCCGGTGTCGCCCATGATCACGGAGGCGGGGTGGGCGTTGTACCAGAGGAAGCCCAGCAGGGCGCCCACCACTGTGAAGCAGAAGACGGCCAGGAAGTCCTGGCCCTGCATGAAGGCGATCACGCCATACGCCGCGAACGCGAAGGCGGCCAGGCCGCCCAGCAGGCCATCCAGCCCGTCCGTCACCGCCACGGCGGTGGTGCCGGAGAACACGGTGACGAATGCGATGGCCAGGTAGACATAACCGAGTTCGTGCTGGCCGGCCCAGGGAATGTTGATGCTCTGTGCATCAAGGAACCAGAACATCGCCGCGGCCACCGCTGCGGACAGGATGGAGATCAGGACGAACTTGAACCGCCAGGACAGGCCCTTGTACGCGCCGCCCACCAGCGACCCCAGGTCATCCCAGAAGCCCACCGCCATCATGCTGATGACCACCAGGACGGGCAGCAGCATGGAGCGCCGCTCGAAGACCACCTCGCCGTCGCGCACCTCGAAGACGTTGGTCGCCAGGGTGACCAACGCCACGGTGCCCCAGATGAAGATGCCGCCCATGGTGGGCGTGCCGGACTTCACGGCATGGGTGGAGGGCAGGTACTCCGAGATGGCCTTCCCCATCTTCTTGGCGCCCAGGACGCGGATCGCCGGGCGCCCCAGCGCCAGCGCCAGCAGGAAGGCCGCGCCTCCGGACAGCAGGGCCTCGGTCATGGTTCACGCTCCTCTGGCCCCCGGGTCCGCTCGAACTCCGCTACCACCGCGTCCAGTCCCAGCGCGTGGCTGCCCTTCACGAGCACCACGTCGCCGGGCCTGACCATCGTCCAGAGGAGGGCCGCCGCCTCGTCGCGGGAGGTCGCGTGGTGGACCTCCCCCGCGCCGTGGGCCTCGGCCGTTTCGCCTAGCGCTCGGGCGTCTTCGCCCAGCGTGACCAGCGCATCCAGCACCTCGCCGGCGCGCTCGCCCACCCGCTGATGCTCGTAGTGGGAGGCCTGGCCCAGTTCGCGCATGTCGCCCAGGAGCGCCACGTGCCGGCCGGGCATCTCGTCCAGCAGGTCCAGCGCCGCCAGCATGGAGGCGGGCTGGGCGTTGTACGTGTCGTCAATGACGCGGGTGCCGTCCGCGGCGCGCAGCACGCGGAGCCGCGTGGGCACGCTGAGGCCCTCGATCGCGTCGCAGACCTGGCGGAAGGAGAGGCCGTCCGACAGTCCGGCGGCCGCGCCTGCCAGCACGTTGGCGAGCAGGTGGCGCCCCGGCAGGGGCACGCGCAGCCGGCGCTTCTGGCCCTGGTAGACCAGCGTGAACTCGAAGCCCTCCGCGCCGTGGGAGGCGAGGTCGGTGCCTCGCACCTCCGCCGGGTCCGAGGTGCCGAACCAGACGACGCGGGCCCGGCTCAGCCCCACCATGCCGCGCACCAGGGGGTCGTCCACGTTCAGGACGGCCGTGCCGTCCTCCGGGAGCGCCTGCACCAGTTCACCCTTGGCCTGCGCGATCGCCTCCAGCGAGCCGGCGCGCTCCAGGTGGGTGGGGCCCACGTTCAGGACGATGCCCGTGCGCGGGCGCGCCCACTGGCACAGGAGGGCGATCTCGCCCGTGGTGTACATCCCCATCTCGATCACCGCGCGCTGGGTGCGGGGCTGGAGCTCCAGCAGGCAGAGCGGGACGGAGATCTCGTTGTTGTAGTTCAGCGGGTTCGCCTGCACCCGGTACTTTGCGCCCAGCACCGCCGCGACGATGCCCTTGGTGGTGGTCTTGCCCACGGAGCCGGTGATGCCCACCACCTCCAGCGGCAGCGAGGCGCGCCAGGTCGCGGCCAGCGCCTGCAGCGCGGCCAGCGAGTCCTCCGCGACGAACACGGGCACGCCCTCCACCGGCACGTCGCGGCTGGCCAGCACGCCGGAGGCGCCGGCGGCCACGGCCGCGGCGGCGAAGTCATGGCCGTCCACCCGCTCCCCGGGGAGGGCGACGAACAGGTCGCCCTCGCGCGCTTCGCGAGAGTCGATGACCGCGCGCTGGAAGCGGGTGTGGAGAAGTGCGGCCGGCACAGGATGCCGCAACCGGGGCCCCAGGGCCCCGGCCACGAACGCGGCGTCCAGCACGGGCGCTCTCATTGGTGCGCTACCACGGGCGCTTCGGGTGGGACTCGAAGGTAGTCCATCACCTCCGCGGCCAGCGAGGCGAAGACTGGCGCCGCCACCTGGCCGCCCAGGTTGAGGCCGCCGGAGGGCTGGTCGATCTTCACCAGGATGGAGACGCGCGGCGCCTCGAAGGGGATGAAGCCGGCGAAGGACGCGATGGTGGAGTCAATGTCGTAGCCGGTGGGGATGGAGACCAGCGTGGTGCCGGTCTTGCCGGCCACCTCGTAGCCGGGGACGCGCGCGCCGTGCCAGTCCGGGCCCTCCACCACGTCCCGCATCAGCCGCAGCATGGTGTCCGCCGTGGTCTCGGACAGGACGCGCCGCACCTGCACCGGCTCGTAGGTGCGCACGTCAGAGGGCGTCACGACCTTGGAGACGATGTACGGGCGCATCAGCACGCCGCCGTTGGCGAAGGAGTTGACGGCCGTCAGCATCTGCAGCGGCGTGACGGCCAGGCCCTGCCCGTAGGAGTTGGTGGCCAGGTCCACCGGGTACCAGTCCGAGTCCGCGGGCGTGCGGTAGGTGCCCTCCGCCTCACCGGACAGGCCCAGGTGCGTCTCTTGCCCCAGGCCGAAGTCGCCCAGGTACTCGTAGAACTCGTTGGCGCCGATGAGTTCGGAGAGCCAGACGGAGCCGGTGTTCAGCGAGTGCTGCAGATACTCCCGCACGGTCACGGGGCCGTACGCGCGCAGGTCCCAGTTGCGGATGGTGTAGCCGCCCACCTCCACGGCGCCCTTGTCCTCGTAGGTGGACTCTGGTGACACCACGCCCAGGTCCAGTGCGGCCGCGGTGGTGAGGGTCTTCAGGACGGAGCCCGGCTCGTAGAGGTCCGTCACCGCCGCGTTCCTGACCAGTGCGTCCAGTTCCGGGTCGTTCAGGTCCATCGTGTCCAGGTCGATGGAGGGCTGGGAGGTCATGGCCAGGATGGCGCCAGTGTGAGGGTCCATGACGATAATCGAGCCGGACCGCGCGTTGTAGCGCTCCAGCGCCTCCTTGAGGGTGCGCTCCGCCATGCCCTGGATGAACCGGTCGATGGTGAGTTGGACCTCGCCACCGGACACTGGCTCCTTGACGCGCTGCTGGTTGAAGGCGATGGGCCGGCCCAGGGCGTCCCGCTCAATGGTCATCCAGCCGTCCCGGCCCTGGAGCGTGGCGTCAAAGTCGGACTCCACGCCCCAGAGGCCGCGTCCGTCGCGGCCCACGTATCCCACCAGTTGGCCGGCGAGGCTGCCCTCCGGGTAGATGCGGCGGGAGGAGGGGAGTAGCCGCACGCCCCACAGGTCCAGGGCGTCCAGTTGCAGGCCGCGCCCGTACTCCATCTGGCGCGCGACGACCACGTCCCCGCGGTCCTCGTCCGTGCCCACCAGGTAGAGGCCGTCCGGGCTCACCCCCAGGAACTCCGCCAGCCCCTCCGCGGCGCCCTGCGCCTTCTGGTGGTCGCGCCAGAGGAAGCGGTCGATATAGATGTCCCAGGTGTCTACGGAGGTGGCCAGGGGGTAGCCCGTGGCGTCCAGGATGGCGCCGCGCGCTGCCGGCAGGGTGGCCGCACCCTGCCGGGTCACCGCTGCCTGCTCCAGGTAGACGTCATGCTCCAGGATCTGGACCTGGTACAGGCGCACCATCACGGCGCCAATGGCGGCGAGCACCATCAGCCCCAGCACCCAGTGGCGCCAGGTCAGGTGGTCCGGACGGCCCTTGCTCACCGGCTGGCCCTTCGCGACTCCTGCATTCCCCGGGTCAAGGCAGGCCGCAGCCGGCCTCGGGGGCGGGTTCCGGCCCGGCTAGTCAAAGCCGGGGATCGATCCGATCAGTTCTTCCCACCACGAAGGTTCCGGCAGCGTCTCGCGCTCCGGCGTGGCCACGTAGCGGCGGGGGAGCGGCATCACGGTGGGGGCGGGGACGTCCACGGTGATGCGCAGGGTGCCGTCTGACGGCACCATCCCCAGCCGCGTGACGGCCTGCTCGTGCAGGTGCTCCAGGTTGGAGGAAGAGGCGAGGCGCGCCTCCAGCAAGCGGATGTTGGCGTCCAGGGACTCGCGTTCCATCTCCAGCGAGCGCAACGCGTAGCCCACCTCCGTGATGCGGGTGGTCTGGAGCACCTGGAAGATGCCGGCGCTGGCCACGGTCAGCAGCGCCAACGCGACGATCATCGTGCCGCTGACGCGGCGACGGGCCACGCCCCAGCCGGACGGGAGCGGCCGCGCCGCGGCCTGCGCGCGAGGGGCGCCCGTAGTGGCGCCGTTCACACCCGTGGTGATCCGAGGGCGACGTACCGGCGCCTGCGGCGCCGACGTCGAGGCGTTCCCGCGGCCAAGCGGCGGGCGGGCGCCGGGGACGGCGGCCATCAGGCGGCCTCCCGCTCGCCCAGTGCTTCCGCCACGCGCAGGCGGGCGGATCGCGACCGAGGGTTGCGAGCCACCTCTGCGTCCGTGGGTCGGACGGGGCGGCGGGTGACCTCGCGCAGGGTGGCGCGGTGGTCGCAAGTGCAGACGGGCTGGCGAGGCGGACAGATGCAGTCGCGCGCGTGCAGGCGGATGAACTCCTTGACGCGGCGGTCCTCCAGCGAGTGGAAGGAGATCACCACCAGGCGCCCGCCGGCGGCCAGCAGGGTGCGGGCGCCCTCCAGCGCGGCATCCAGTTGCTCCAGTTCCCGGTTCACGGCGATGCGGAGCGCCTGGAAGGTGAGCGTGGCGGGGTGGATGGGTGTGCGCGTGCGGCCGCGAGGCGCGGCCCGGCCCACGGCGTCCTGCACCACCTGGGCGAGTTCGCCGGTGGTGCGGATGGGCCGGCGGGCGACGATCGCGCGGGCGATGCGCCGGCTGCGCGGCTCCTCGCCGTACTCGTAGATCAGCGCGGCCAGCGCGCGCTCCTCGTAGCGGTTCACGATGTCCGCGGCGGTGGTGTCCTCCGTGGGGTCCATGCGCATGTCCAGCGGCTCGTCGCGCTGGAAGGAGAAGCCGCGCCCCGGCGCGTCCAGTTGCATGGAGGACACGCCCAGGTCGAAGAGCACCCCGTCCACCGGGTGGAAGCCATGCTCCTGGCAGATCTCCGCCACGTCCTCGAAGGCGCCGTGCACCACCACCACTGCATCTCCGTGCGCGGCGAGGCGGTCGTGGGTGACGGCGACCGCGGCGGGGTCACGGTCCATGGAGAGCAACCGGCCGCCCGGGAGGGCGGCCTGGAGGATCGCGCTCGAGTGCCCGCCGAGGCCGGCGGTGGCGTCTACATAACGGCCACCCGGACGGACCGCGAGGCCGTCCAGCGCTTCCCGGAGGAGCACCGGCTCATGACGCGGCGCGTAGCCCCCGGCGGTGCCGGTGGGGGGAGAAGTCATGCTTCACCCTCGTCGCTCTCTTCGAGCGCTTCTTGCTCCCCCGCCCAGGCGTCAGGATGCCATAATTCGAGGTAATCGCCACAGCCGATGATCAATAATCGGCTGCCGAGTTCAGATTCCTCCCGAATCTGGGGCGGGACCAGGATGCGGCCCTGCTTGTCCAGTTCCACGGGGTAGGCGTCCGAGAGGAACTGACGGCGGATGCGCCGCGCGTCCAGGCTGCGGTTGCCGTTGGCGGCACCGAGCCGGCGCTGGACCTCTTCGTCAAAGGTGCCCTGTGTGTACATCTCCACGGCGCCCTCTGGGCCAACGCGGAGGACACCCCCATCGACGAACGCGTGCCGGTAGCGGGCGGGGATTGCTACCCGGCCGCGCTCGTCGATGGAGTGTTCGAAGGTGCCGAAGAAGAGCGCACCCGCCACCTTCGATCACTGGGTTGCG
>JAWLHV010000011.1:0-25319 GCA_041690175.1 Dehalococcoidia bacterium | reverse complement strand
GCCCGGGCCCCGCGGCGTTCGCGCGGGAAACTCGGCGCCACCCGCACGCGCGCACAGAGGGGGGCCCCCGCGCCCCACCCCTCTGTCATGCCACCTGACGTGAGGTACTGGCTGCGCGACTACCCGGCGGCATGGTCGCGCGCCTCGCGGCCGGGCGCCGCGGTGCCCAGGCCGGGCCCGCGACCGGAGCGGCGGTCTGCCTCCTCGCGGGTGATGAGGCCCTCCGCGACCATGCGCGCGGCCTGCGCGGGGGAGAGGTCCGCGTGCTCCAGGTTCTCCAGTTGCAGCGTGCGCAGCCGGCTGCTCGCCACGAAGATCAGTGCCACCACCGCCAGCCCGACGCCCTGCGCGACGATGATCGCGGTGGGGGCGCCCCAGGCGTCGGCGGCCATGGTCACGGGCACCACGCCCAGCGGCATGGTCCCGAAGGACATCATCATCACGGACATCACGCGACCGCGGAACTCGTCCGGCACTCGCGCCTGGATGACCGTGTTGTTCGTCACCTGGAACAGCATGGCGCCAATGTTCCCCAGCACCAGCAGCCCCACCGCCAGGACGTAGGCCGGGTTCACCGGGAGCCACAGCGAGGTGGAACCGAACGCCGCGAAGCAGAGCGTCATGGCGGCTGCGCCGGTCATCATCAGGCGGCCCTTGTGGGGATATTCCGCGATGGTGGCGGAGAAGATCGCGCCAATGAGGCCGCCCACGCCCGTGGCGGACATCATCAGGCCCAGGGCCAGGGCGTGATCCGTGAAGACGCCGCCAAAGACCTCTTCCGCGAAGACGGGAAGGATCTGCTGCACCGGGAACGCGAAGAGTGGCATCACCAGCGCCGCCGTGATCAGCAGACGGAACAGCGGGTTGCGACCGATGAACTGGAAGCCGCCCGCCAGGTCCTCGATGAAGCGCTTGGGCTCCGCGCGCTCCAGCGACACCATGCCGTGGGTGGGCAGCGGCAGGATCGAGAGCAGGCCGAGGCCGAACAGCACCACCGTGATCAGGTAGACCCCGCCCACGCCCAGCGGGGCGATGAGCAGGCCGCCCAGCGCGGGGCCGATGATCCTCGTGAGGTTCATGCCGCCCATCTGCAGGGAGATGGCGTTCATCATCATGTGCTGCGGGACCAGTTGCGGAATGATGGCCTGCCGCGCCGGCATCACCATGGACATGATCGTCCCGGTGACCACCGCCGCCACCATCAGGTGCCAGAACTGGATGACGCCGGCGATCACCAGGATGGCCATCACCAGGTTCACCAGGCCGGAGCCGGTCTGCGTGACCAGCAGCAAGTGCTTCTTGTTCACCCGGTCGCTGACCACGCCGGCGATGGGCGCCACCACCATCATCGGTAGGGCGAAGGCCACGCTGACGAGCCCGAGCAGCGTGGCGGACGACGTAAGGTCGTACGCGAGGTAGCCGCGCACGATGATGTTCATCTGCATCGCGAGGAAGAACGCGGTGTTGCCTACGAAGTACCACGCGTAGTCGCGCTCACGGAGCGCGGCGAAGGTGCGCAGGAACATCCCGGGGCCCCCGGGCCCAACCGGGCCGGGTGAGCCGCCGTGCATGGGCGGTCCCCCACGTCCGGGGGCACCGACCGGCCCGGAGCCCATACCTCCCACGGCCATCGCTCGCACCTCTCGCTGGCGCGGTCACCGCCTCCCGAGGGAGGTGAGTGCCGCGCGCACCTTCCACCTTACGCGATGGTTGGATTGCTCGCCCCCCGCGGAGGGCGAGTACAAGCATGCGCTTGGACGCGTGGGCGAGGGATGACGAGATTGGCGGAGCAGGACGGCTGGCGCGCCGCGCGCTTAGCCCTCGTTGGCGCTCGTGGAGGTGTCCATCTCGCGTACCAGTGCGCGGAGGCCCGTCTCCAGCGCCTCGAGTTCCTCGGGCTGCAGGCCGTCCAGCGCGCCCTGCAGGCGCTCCCCGGCCGCGGCCGCAATGGCGCGCACCAGGCGCTTCCCGTCCTCCGTCAGCAGCACGATCGTGGCGCGGCCGTCCTCCGGGTCCGGCTCACGGCGGACCAGGGCGCGCTCCGCCAGGCGGTCCACCACGGAGGTGACGTTGGGCGGCGCCATCCGCGCGCGTTCGGCGATGAAGCCGGGGCGAGCGCCCCCGCGGCGGGCGGCGCAAAACAGCACCCGCATCTGCGGGATGGTGAGGCCGCTGTCGAACAGCGGGTGGCGGTCGTCGATCTCCAGTTCTCCCTTGCGCAGGAGCAACCGCATGATCGAGCGCACCCGGGAGTCGCGCGTGTCGGAGCCAGTTGAAACCATGTTCCGCAATCTAACCCGCCCATGCCTTCTGTTTCATTATGATACATATCAAGACTCGGGGTGGCCGCCCGGCCGCCCAACACGCCAAGGGGGCACGATGGCTGTCGACGGGACCTGGAACATCACGATGAACACGCCCATGGGCTCACGCGACGTGACCCTGAAGTTGGACACGTCCGGCGGGAGCCTGGCGGGACAGGTCGAGACCGGACAGGGCAGCCAGGCCATCACCAACGCGTCCGCGGACGGTGACTCCGCGAAGTGGGACGTGGAGATGAATGGCCCCATGGGCGCGCTGACGCTGTCCTACGAGGGCCAGGTTGAGGGCGATGCCATCAAGGGCACGGTGCAGTTCGGCGGCTTCGGAAGCGGGGAATTCAGCGGCAGCCGCGCGTAGCGCACCTCGGACACAAGCGAGACGGCCCGGCTTGCCGGGCCGTCTCCGTGCTCGTGGCCCGTGCAGGCGGGTCAGGCAGCCGGCCGGCGGCCGTGGGTGGACTCCCGGAACCAGCGGATGGAGTGCATGAACTCCACGCGTCCGCCCACCCGCTCGAGCAGCGGGTGCTCCTCCGCCACGCCCTCGCGCTTCGCGGGGCGGTGGACACCGTCGCCGATCCCCAGCCCGCTGACGAGCGCGCGGGCCAGCGCCAGGCCGGCCAGCGGCGCGGCGTCAGCGCCGTCGTCCTCGCTCGGGATTCCGGGCATGAGGTGGTGGTTGCCCACCGCCAGGATGACCTCTTCCGGCAGGCGCCAGCGCTCGCAGATCTGCTGCCCGAACTCCGCGTGGTCGATGCCGAACAACGCGCGCTCCGCCTCGCGGGCGTCCATGCCGTCCTGCGCCGCCGTCACCACCTGCCGGTAGCGCGTGGGTGCCTGCGCGGCCATGGCCAGGCGCCCCAGGTCATGCAGCAGGCCGGAGGTGAAGGCGGTCTGGGCCTGCGCCTCGTCATCCGGCACCTGGGCCTCGCAGAGGAGCGCGCAGCCCAGCAGGTGCCGCCACAACTCGTCCGCGTCGATGCCTGCCGCCTCGATCGTGGAGAACTGCGAGCGGACCAGCGTGGCGGTGATCAGGTGTTTCACGGCGCTGGTGCCCAGGCGCACCACGCCCTCCGACGCGCTGCGGATGGGGCGGACGGGCCAGGAGAGCGCGGAGTTGGCGGCGCGCAGCACGGCCGCGGTCAGCGAGGGGTCGCCCTCCACCACGGCCGTGAATCCCTCCAGGGTGGCGTCCGGGTTCATCAGCACCAGGAGCGCGCGCTCCCGTGGCGTGGGGAGGATCGGCAACTCCAGGGGGGTGGGCAGCGTCATGCGCGCGCTCTTCCCAGGCCGCGCCCGGCGGCGGCATCACAGGCAGATACCGAGACTATCGGCGGCCTTCCGTCAGACTTGAGGTCGCTCGCGAACCTGCGAGGCGTGCCCGGGCCCGCGCGTATCCTTCGAGGATGGCCACGCTACCCGGATACGCCCACCTCAAGTTCCCGGAGCCACCGGAGAACCGGCCCTACGTCCTGGTGAACATGGTGATGTCCGCGGATGGCCGGATCACCGTGGAGGGCACCGAGCGGGGCCTGGGCTCGCGAGCGGACCAGTGGCTCATGGGTGCGCTCCGTTCGCACGCGGATGCCGTCCTCAACGGCGCGGAGACGCTGCGGAAGTCGGGCTCCACCCCGGATCCCGGGGACGACGAGATGCGTGCCCTGCGCGTGGCGCGCGGCAAGCCGCCCGCGCCGCTGGGCGCCGTCCTGAGCCGCAGCGGGGAACTCCCGCTGGACGCTGGGTTCTTCACGTCCCCTGACTTCGAGGCGGCAGTGTTCCTCGCGGACTCCGCGCCGGCGGAGCGCCGTGTTGCCATCGAGGCGACCGGGCGACGCATCGTGGCGGTACCGGAGGGGGACGCCGTGGCCGCGATGCTGCGCTCGCTCCGCACGGACTTCGGGGTGCGCGTGTTGTTGTGCGAGGGTGGAGCGCTCCTCAATGGCGCGCTCTTAGACGCGGGGGCCGTGGACGAGTACTTTGTCACTGTTGGCGCTCGCATCGTGGGCGGGCGTGAAGCGCTGACACCGGTCCGAGGAGATCGCGCCCCCTCGCTGCGGGAAGTCCGGCCGCTGACGCTGATTTCAGCGGTGACGAATCCCGACACCAGCGAGGTCTACTTGAGATACCGCGTGGGAACCCCGGAAGGCCCCCCGTCGTCTTAGCGGGGTAACGACCCGGGAGTCGGACTGTATGAGCAGCCTCCGCCGCTGGCGGCCTTCGCTACGCCTCCTCCAGGTGGCGTCCGCGCCGCTCGCCGTCCTGCTGGGCGCTCTACTGGCCGTCCCGGCGTTCGCGCTGCTCGCTCCCCTCCCGCCACTGGAGGACTACCTGGACGTCCCCGGGGACGTGGTGCTGGCGGCGGACGGCACCGTGCTGGACCGGGACGTGGCGCAGGGCGCCCGGATTCCCGTGACGCTGGCGGAGGTGGCCCCGGCCATGGTGGCCGCCACCGTCGCGGCGGAGGATCAGCGCTTCTGGTCGCACCCCGGCGTGGATCCCTTCGCCGTTGCGCGCGCGGCAGTGCAGGTGCGGACCAACCCCTCCGGCGCCTCCACGCTCACGCAGCAACTGGTGCGCGGCACCTACCTGGCGGACCAGCGTCTGCCCCTGCCGCTCCGCAAGGCGCGGGAGGCGGTGCTCGCGCTCGCCCTGGAGGCACGGACGTCCAAGGAGGAGGTGCTGGAGGCGTACCTCAACCACGTCTACTACGGGCGCGGCGCCTACGGCGTGGAGGCGGCGGCGCAGGCGTACTTCGGCGTCCGCGCGGCGCACCTGGACACGGCGCAGGCGTCGTTCCTGGCCGGCCTGCCGCGTTCACCCTCTGCTTACGACGCCCCCGGCGGCGAGGCTGCGGCGCTGGAGCGCCAGCGCTACGTCCTGGACCGCATGGCCGCCACCGGCGCCCTCCTCGGCGGCGACGTGGAGGCGCTCGCGGCCACGCCGCTGCGCGTGGTGCCGGACCGGCCCCCGCTGGCGCGCCACGTCTCCGCCATGGTCTACCAGGAACTGGACCGCGTGCTGCGGGATCGCCCGGCCACCGGCCTGGTGATCGAGACCACCCTGGACGCCGGGCTGCAGTACGAGGCAGAGCGGAGCGTGCGCACGCGCCTGGGTCGGCTGGAGGAGCATCGCGCCGGGTCGGCGGCGGTGGTGGCGCTGGACCCGCGAGACGGGCGCCTGCTGGCGCTGGTGGGCAGCGCGGACTTCGATGCGCCCAGCGGGCAGATCAACATGGCCATGGAGCCGCGCCAGCCGGGCTCCGCGCTGAAGCCGCTGCTCTACGCCCTTGCGCTGGAGCGCGGGTTCACGCCCGCCTCCATGCTGCTGGACGTGCCGAGCACCTTCGAGACGAATGACGGCCCCTACCGTCCCGTGAACTATGACCTGCGCTTCCGCGGGCCGGTCAGCCTGCGCGTGGCGCTGGCTTCCTCGCTCAATGTCCCGGCGGTGCGGACGCTTGACGCGCTCGGCGTGGATGCGCTGCTGGAGATGGCGCACCGAGCCGGCCTCGGCAGCCTGGAGGCCGCCGAGGCGTACGGCCTCGCGCTAACGCTGGGCGGCGGCGGGGTGCGACTGCTGGACCTGACCGCCGCCTACGGCGCGTTCGCTGCCGAGGGCGAACGCCGCGAGCCGTGGCTGGTCGCGCGAGTGACCGACCAGGCCGGTCGCGTGCTCTACGAGCGCCGCGAGGCCGCACCGCGCCAAGTGACCTCGGAGGAGCTCGCGTTCCTGGTCTCGGACATGCTGAGCGACCCGGACGCGCGCGGCCCCGGCTTCGGGCGCTCGAGCGTGCTGGACACGCCGTACGGCGCCGCCGTGAAGACGGGGACCAGCAGCGAGTTCCGCGACAACTGGACACTGGGCTACACGCCCGACCGCGTGGTGGGCGTGTGGGTGGGGAACCCGGACCAGGCGCCCATGGTGAACATCTCCGGCGTGGACGGCGCCGCCCCCATCTGGCGCGACGTCATGAGCACGGCCGTGCGAGGGCGCGCGCGCACCTCGTTTCAGCCGCCGGCCGGCGTGGTGCGCGCCACCGTCTGCGCGCCCACCGGCCTCCTCCCCGGCCAGGCCTGCCCCGCGCCGATGGAAGAGTGGTTCCTGGCCGGGAGCGAGCCGCAGACCACGGAGGCGTACTACGTGCGCCAGGGCGTCGCGCTGGCCATCAATCCCCCGGCCGAAGCCCGCGCCTGGGCGCAGGACGCCGGCTGGCAGGTGGCCTCCGGGGGCGAGCGCGGCGTGGCCGTGGTGCAGCCCGCGCCCGGCTCCGTCCTGTATCCCGCGCCGGCCCTGGGCCGGTCGGGCCTGGTCCTGAGGGCCTCCGTGCCACCTTCGGCGACGAGCGTGGAGTTCTACGTGGACGGCCGGCACGCCGGCACCAGCACGGGGGCACGTCCTGAAGTTCCGTGGACTCTGGACCCTGGCGTCCACGAGTTGCGGGTGGTGGCATACCTGCCAGGTGGCGGACGCGCCGAGGCGAACTCGGCGTATGAAGTGAGGGCTCGATGAGCGACGACCAGGGACAGCAGCCCAACGGCACGTCCACCGATGCAGACGACACCCCCGCGTCCTCCAGGACGCAGGCGCTCATCGCCCGGCTAAGGGCGGACCGCCGCCTTGCGGGCGGAGTGGCCGCAGGCGCACTGGCCCTCGTGGCCGCGCTTGCCCTCGGCGTGGGGTTGCTCACCGGCGGCGGCGACGGCGATGGTGCGCCCGCCTCGGCGGTCACGGTCACGCCCAGCGGTGACGAGGCGCCCCGACTCGGCCCCGTGGTGATCGCGTTCGAGGAGCCGCCGGCCACCACCACGCCTGAGCAACTGGTCAGCCTGGAGCCGGCCGTGTCCGGCACCTATGCCTGGCTGGACGACCGCCGGCTGCTCTTCCAGCCGGACTTCCCCGGCTTCCTGCGCGGCGGCCAGTACGCCGTGCGTGTGCACGGCGAGGCGGCAGGCCTCGACCAGGACGCGGTGCAGGCCTTCACGGTGGAAGGCAAACTCACCGTCCGCTCCGTCATCCCCGCGGCCACGGACCAGGCCGTGCCGCCGGAGGCGCGCGTCTTCGTGCAGTTCAGCCGTTCGGTGGCGCCGCTGACGCTACTCTCGGCGCAACCGACCGACACCGTCGTCGAGTTCGAGCCTGCCCTGCCCGGACGCGGCGAGTGGCTGAACACGTCCCTGTACGTCTTCACCCCGGAGGCGCTGCAGCCCAGCACCACCTACCGAGCCCGCATCCCCGCCGGCCTCACCTCCGCCGCGGACGGCGTGCTGGAGCAGGACTACGAGTGGGAGTTCTCCACCTTCCAGCCGGCGCTGGCGTCCTCCACGCCCGCGGACGGCACCTCCTTCGTCGCCCCGGGTGACACGGTCACCCTCGCCTTCAACCAGCCGATGGCCACCGGGGCCGCGGACGCCGTGCGCCTGCGCGCGCAGGGTGGCGCGGACGTCGCCTTCAATGCCGCGTGGTCCTCGGACGCCACCGCCGTCACGCTGACGCCGCGCGAACCGCTGGCCATCGCCACGACCTACGAGGTCACCGTCCCCGCCGGCCTCGCTGGCGCGGAGGGCGGGGAGACGCAGGCGGAGCGCACCTTCTCCTTCAGCACCGTTGAGGAGCCGCGCTTGGTCAACTCCAGCCCTCGCGAGGGCGAGACGGCTGCGTCGCGCTACGGGATGTCCCTGGAGTTCAACAACCCCATGGACCTGGACGCGCTGGAGAATGCGATCAGCATCTCCGGCGTGGAGCGGGAGGACTGGGAACTCTACTCCTGGGGGGACGAGCGCTACGTCCAGATTAACGTGCAGTTCGAGGCGTCTTCCACCTACACGGTGAACATCCGCGGCGCCGTGGACCGCGCCGGACAGACGCTACCTGACATCTCCTACTCCTTCAGCACGGGCCGGCTGACGCCCAGCGTCTCCTACGCCCTGCCGCACCAGTTCGCCACGTTCGCAGAGTCGGGCGACCAGGAACTGTTCTTCTACGTCACCAACCAGCCCGCCGTCTCCTTCGAACTCTTCGAGATGACGGAGGAGGCGTGGCTTGCCCGCGCCCGCGAGGGCATCCCCTTCCCCGGGATCCCCGGCTGGACGCCCGGCGGCTCGGCCGCTCGGACGTGGAGCGTGGACGTCGAGGGCGACGAGAACTCGTCGTCGCTGGCGTCCACGGACCTCGGCGGTGGGGAGCGGCTGGGGGCGGGGTACTACTACCTCCGTAGCCCCGGCGGCGCCTGGAACGCCGGCGTGCTGTTCGCGGTGGTGGACACGCAGGTCATTACGAAACTCTCGTTCGACGAACTGCTGGTGTGGGTGCTGGACCACGAGACCGGCGTGCCCGTCAGCGGCGCGGAGGTCCGTCCGGACGGCCCCGGCGCCAGCGGCGCAACAGTCCGCACGGACGCGGACGGGGTGGCTACGCTGCCCGTGCCGAGGCCCAGCGAGGTCTCTCAGAACGAGACGCGCGAGTACTCGGTGACCGTCGCTGGCCGCTCGGGCGTCGCCTACACGGCGTGGATGCAGGGCGCCGAGCCCTGGCTGCTGGGGGTGCCGCAGACCTACTGGGACCAGGGGATGGTCGCGCACGTCTACACGGACCGGCCGATCTATCGCTCCGGCGAGACCGTCTACTTCAAGACCATTGTCCGCCTGGACGACGACGCCTCGTACCGCCTGCCGGACGCCGGCACCACGGGCCTGTCGCTGGTGGTGGTGGACGCTCAGGGCGAGGAGATCCTGCGGGAGCCCGTCGCGGTGACGGACTTCGGCACGTTCGCCGGCGAGTTCGTCCTGCCGGAGGAAGCGGCCACCGGGTTCTACAACGTCTCGGTGCGGGAGCAGCGCGCGCAGGGCTGGGAGAACTGGATCGCCGGGTACGCCTTCCAGGTGGCGGAGTTCCGCACGCCGGAGTTCCGCGTGGACGCCACACCCGTGGCCGCGGACGTGGTGGACGGCGGCACCATCGAGGTGGACCTGGAAGCCTCGTTCTTCTTCGGCGGGCCGCTGGAGGGCGCCACTGTCTCCTGGTCTGCCTACGCCTACCCGGGCGGCGTGTCCTTCCCGGATTACGGCCGTTACTCCTTCTCCGACTTCGACTACTACGCCACGTCCGTCTTCGATGAGCCGCTCCGCGCGACCGGCGAGGCCGTGACCGACGCCTCCGGCCGCGCGCGCATCAGCGTCCCCGCCGCCCTGCGCGCCGGGGAGTCCACCATGGGCTTCGAGGTCAGCGCCACGGTCGTCGACCAGAGCGGGCAGGCCATCGGCGCCACGACGAACGTCACTGTTCACCCGGCGGACATCTACGCCGGCGTCACATCGAGCGACTACGTGGCCAGCGTGGGCCAGGCGACACAGATCGAGGTGGCCACGGTCAACACGCGCGGCGTGGCGGCCCCCCAGCGCCCCGTCACCGTGGAGGTGTACGAGCGGGAGTGGGTCACGGTGCGCGAGGAGACCGCCAGCGGGGCGCGACGCTACCGCTCGGAGCCGAGCGACACCTTGCTGCAGACCATGGCCGTGACCACGGGCCCGGACGGCCTTGGGGCCGTGGCGTTTACGCCGCAGCAGAGCGGCATGGTGCGCGTGGTCGTGAGCACCACGGACGACTTCGGTCGCGTCGCGCGCGCCGCCAACTACCTGTGGGTGAGCGGCGGCGGCTACGCCCCGTGGCGCATCCGCAACGACAGCATCATCGAACTGGTGGCGGACCAGGAGTCCTATCGCGTGGGCGACGTGGCCCAGGTGCTGGTGCCCGCACCGTTCGAGGGCGCCCGGGCGCTGGTCACCATCGAGCGCGGCAACGTCCTGGACCGGGAGGTCCGCGTCTTCGAGACGAACAGCGAGACGCTCTCGATCCCCATCGAAGACCGCTTCGTGCCCAACGTCTTCGTGAGCGTGGTGCTCTACCGCCCGCCCACGGCGGAGGACCCCATCCCCCGCTACCACGTGGGCTACGTGGAACTGCCCGTCTCCACGGAGGGGCGTGAACTGGACGTCCGCCTGGAGCCCAGCGTGGAGCAGGCGCAGCCGGGCGAGACCGTCCGGTACGACATCACCGTGACGGACTCCGCCGGCCGCCCGGTGGAGGCCGAACTCTCCGTGGTGACCGTGGACGCGGCCGTGCTGTCGCTGTCCTCGCTGGTGGACCAGACCGGCCTGCAGGCATTCTGGTTCCAGCGCGGGCTGGCGGTGCGCACCGGTTCGTCCCTGGCCGTGTCGGTGGACTCCTCCAACGACGCCATCCCGGAGCCGGAGTTGGGCGGCAAGGGCGGCGGCGGCGAGGACGACGCGCTGCGCTCCGAGTTCCGCAACACGGCGCACTGGGAGGCGCAGGTGCGGACGGACGCCAGCGGCCGTGCGAGCGTGGAGTTCGCGCTGCCGGACAACCTCACCACCTGGCGCACGCAGGCGCGCGCCGTGAGCGGTGACACGCTGGTGGGCGAGGCGACGCACGAACTGCTCTCCACGCTGCCCGTGCTGGTGCGCCCGGCGCTGCCGCGCTTCGCACGCGTGGGCGATTCGCTCGCTCTTCGCACGCTGGTGCGAAACAACACGGAGGAGGACCAGGAGATCTCCGTCTCGATCACGGCGGACGGCCTGGAACTGGGCCGGTCGGAGACGGTGACCCAGATCGTGCGGCCGGGCCAGTCCGGCGAGTTCGAGTGGCCGGCAACCGCGCCCCGCGCCGGCACGGCCACCGTCTCCTTCCGCGCTGTCGCGGCGGAGATGGATGACGGCGCTCGGATCTCCTTCCCGGTGCTGCTGGACGTGACGCCGGAGACCATGGCCACCGGGGGCGTGGTGGTGGACGAGAGTCTGCTGGAGGCGCTCTACCTGCCGCCGTACGCGATCACGGAAAATGGATCGCTGGAGGTGCGCGTGCAGGCCTCGCTGGTGGGGGCGCTGCAGAGCGAACTGTCGTCGCTCAGCCCGCGTCCGTACGAGGGCCCCGTGCGCGTCGCCAGCCGCGTCATCGCCACGCTTGCTGCCCGCCAGGCGGAGGGCCTGACCGGCGAGGCGCTGCTGGCGGGGATCGACACGGACCTGCGGGCGCTGGGGGCCTGGCAGCGGGCGGACGGCGGCTGGGGCTGGTGCGCCGGCTGCTCCAAGTCCGTGCCGGTCGCCACCGCCTGGGTGCTCGTGGCCTACGGCGACGCGACTGACGCCGGGTGGGCGGCGCCCAACACCAACTGGCGTCGCGGCTCCACGTTCCTGGACGGCCGCCTGCGCCGCGTGGCGGATGTGCAGGACCCGCCGGACCCGAATGAGCGGGCCTTCTACCTGTACGCCATGCAGCACGGCACGGGCGATGGCTCGTACCTGAACTCGCTGCGCTCGGTCTACGAGCAGGACCGCGCGAGCCTCACGTCGTGGGGGCGCGCGTACCTGGTCCTGGCGTTGCTGGACGCCGGCGAGGAACCGGACGACCCGGTGGTGCGCGGGCTGATCTCTGACCTGAACGCTTCCGTGCTGCCCAGCGCGAACGGCAACCACTGGGAGGACGAGCCGATCTACGGCGCGGTGGAGACCAACGTCTCCATGACCTCGCTGGTGATGCAAGCGCTGGTGGCCGCCGACCCGGAGCACCCGCTGATCGAGGAGACGGCGCGGTGGCTGGTGGCGGCGCGCGACGCGCAGCGCTGGCAGGGCGACCTGGAGCGCGCGCAGGCCATCCGGGGCCTGGGCACGTACGCCGCGCTGACCGGCGAGCGCGCGGGAGACTTCGACTTCCGCGTGCTGATGGACGGCGAGGGGCTGCTCTCAGGGCACCTGTCGCCGGGGGCCGGGCAGAATGCCGCGGAGGAGACGCTGGCGCTCGCGGGTGTCTCAAAGGGCGAGGTCCACCGGCTCTCCTTCGAGCGGGAGAAGACCACGGGGCGGATGTACTACGTCCTGAACCTGCGCTACGTCACTCCGGCGGCGGAGGTGGAGGCGGTGAGCCGAGGGCTGTCCGTGGCGCACGAGTACACGCTGCTCGGAGACCCGGACCGCCCGGTCACCCAGGCCCGGCTGGGAGACGTGGTGCGGGTGAAGGTCACGGTAGTGGCGGACGCGGACCGCAAGTTCGTCTCCGTGGAGGACCTGCTCCCGGCGGGCCTGGAGGCCATCGACTCGCAACTGGCGACCGTGCCAGAGGAACTCCGCCGCCAGTTGGAGGACGAGCGCCGCGACGCGGTAGCCGGTGACCAGGACGAGGGCGGCGCGTTCGCGCCGTGGTACCGGTGGTACTGGTCGCCGTGGGATGCGACCAACGTCCGAGACGACCGCTTCACGCTCTTTGCCACGGACCTGCCTCGGGGCGTGCACGAGTACGTGTACTACGCGCGGGCCACCACGCCCGGCGACTTCTTCGTGGCGCCGGCGCATGCGCAGGAGGCACCGTTCCCGGAGGTCTTTGGACGCAGCGACAGCGGGCGCTTCACGGTGGTGAAGTAGTGACTCGCGCACCGATGCGAGGTACGGATGCGGGGTACGGCTACTCGGCGTCTTTCCGGGGCCAACAGTGACGACTTCTCCCGTCAGCGCGTCGAGCGCTGGCGGGTGCGCCGAGTTGACATCGTGAGTGGGTCGCTGACGACCACTTCACACGATTTCGACACGGAATCGAAATCCTCACACCCTGACGGCGCGATGGCGCGCTGCTAGGATCCATAACTGAGAGACATCCACCGGCAAGGGGAATCATCAATGCCGCGTTTTCAGAGACTCGACCCCAACCAGGTAGTGCTCGGGCGTGGCCGCGCCAACGCACTGAAGCGCCGCCCGTACGTTGACGCCATCAAGGGCGCTCAGGCGGGGCGAATCGAACTCGACAAGGGTGAGGACGCGGCTGCCACCAAGCGGCTGCTTCGCCAGGCCTCCAAGGAAGTCGGAATCAAGGTCCGATCCTCATGGGAGGACGACACGAAGCGTGCCTTGCTCTGGAAACGGGTCGGCGCCTAGCCCGGCAGCCTTGCGCAACCACACGAGGGGCGCCCAGGGCTAGAGCATCACGCCCACGATCGCCAGGTCCGGCTGCGCCCGCAGCCGGGCGTCGTCCTCCCGCAGCCACGCGAGGACGTCCCGTCCGTGGCCCAGCCACTGCCGACGGATGGGGATCCCCAGCCGGGCGCTGGCCGTGTCCAGCGCGGACGCCAGTACGTCGCCGTCCTCGTAGCCGTCGCTGTAGAGCAGACCTGCTCGAGAGTCCTTCAGGCAGGACGCCAGGGCGACGATCAGCGCGCCCTCCTCGACCGGCAAAGTGAGCATGCTGCCCAGGGGCTCCATCGGTTCCGCCTTTCGCCGCCACCCGGCCGCCCGAGAACCCAAGCAACAGCCGCCGCCCGTGCGTCCTCACGGGCGGGCCGTCCTGGGATCCGGTTCAGGCCAGGATGCCGGGCTGCAGGCGACGCGCTGGAACCGCCTGTGTCCGCTCCCTCTCCGGGGGACAGTAGCGGAAAGTAGCCGAAAGCGGAGCATGTTCTAGGACATAACACCAACTCATGACACGAAAAGATGGGGGAAAACCCTGACCCCGCTGCGGAGCATCCCGCCCGCGCCGGCGTTCTACTGGTATGGACGATGACCAGTCGACTCCCCCACCTGCCGAGCCCGCGCCGCGGGCGGCGACGGGAAGGCCAGGGATGTCAAACCACACCGCCTACCTCGCGTACGAACTGCGGGACGGCCTGCTCCAGGATCTGGTGGCCGTGAGCCTGCTCATCCGAGCCGCCCGCGAGGCGCGCACGCCCCGCGATGCGGACGCGCTGCTCGCGCAGGCCACCGCCACGGTGGAGGCCGACCTCTCGCTCCTGCGCTCCGTGATCGATCGGCTCAGGCCCGCCGCCTGAGCTAGGCGGCCCGCGCGACGTGCGCTCCGCGGCTCAGGGGAGAGGCGGGCGACCGCGGCCGGCCTCCAGCGCGCGCAGCACCTCCGCCTTCAGGGCCGCGAATTCCGGGCTGGTCGTGGTGTCGAGGTCGCGCGGGCGCGGCAGGTGTACCGGGATGCGCGCCAGGACCTGGCCGGGCCGGTCAGACATCACGAAGACCACGTCGGAGAGCGTGAGGGCTTCCTCCACGTCATGCGTCACCAGGAGCACGGTCCGGCGGTCGCTGGTCCAGACCTGCTGCAGCCAGCCCTGCATGTCGCGCCTCGTGAGCGCGTCCAGCGCCCCGAAGGGCTCGTCCAGCAGCAATACGCGGCGCGGCACCAGGAAGGTGCGCAGCAGCGCCAGACGCTGGCGCATGCCCCCGGATAGTTGGGCCGGCCAGGCGCGCTCGAACCCGGCGAGGCCGAAGCGCTCCAGCAGCCCGCGCGCCTGGGCCCGTGCCATGGTGCGGGGGACCCCGGACAGTTCGGCGCCCAGCGCCGCGTTTCCCAGCGTCCGACGCCAGGGCAGCAGGAGGTCGCGCTGCGGCATGAACGCCGCGAGCCCGGGGCGGCCCGCCGCATCCTGCCTGTCTACGGCCACCATGCCGGTGTCTGGCCGAATCAACCCCGCCAGGCTGCGAAGCAGGGTGCTCTTCCCGCACCCGCTGGGGCCAACCAGCGATGCGAATTGCCCCTCCGCCACGGAGAGGTCGACGCCCGCCAGGGCCTGCACGGGAGTCTCGCCCCCGAACGCCAGGGAGACGCCCCCCACCTCGATGGCGAGCCGGCCAGTGGACTCGGCGCCAGTGGGCATGCCCTGGAGCGTATTCGTGGTCACGCGGTCTCCCGTCCCGACTCGCCTATGGCGCGCCGGGGATGAACTCGTTGGTGAAGGCGCCGGTGATGTCCACCTGCGTCTCGAGCAGGCCTGCCGTGCGCAGGAACGCCTCGAACTCCCGCCAGATCTCCTCGTCCTGGCTGCCCCACGGGCCCTCGCCCACGAAGTGCGGGGCGTGGTACTCCGTGGCCGCCCGCACCAGCGTCTCGTCCAACTCCGGCGCCGCGGCCAGCAGCGCGTCCGCTGCCGCCGAGGCGTCCTCGATGGCCGCCTCGTAGCCGCGGGCGGTGGCCTCCACGAAGGCCCGGACCACGTCCGGGTTGTCCTCGATCATGGGCTCGGAGGTGATGAAGATGGGCGTGTACCAGTCCGGGATGCAGTCCAGCCAGTCCACGAACTGCACGGTGTTGATCTCGCGGTCCTCCACCTCCCGCGCGCGCAGGGCGTCCCAGCCCTCGAAGACCCAGACGAAGTCGAAGCGGCCCTGCTCCATGCCGGCGAGGTAGTCGATGTTGCCCACCTCCACCATCTGCACGGCGTCAGGGTCGCCGCCGTCGCAGGCCACCAGCGTCCGCAGGAGTTCCGTCTCCAGCGCGCCGCCGTAGCCGCCGTATGTCTTGCCCTCGAAGTCGCGAGGGCGGGTGATCCCGCTCGCCTCGAGCGCCATGAACGAGGAGTCGTTCTGGGGCAGGATGGTGGCGATGGAGACCACGGGCACGCCGGCCGCGCGGCCCGGCAGGAGCGACTCCGCCTGCGAGATGCCGAACTCCGCCGCGCCGCTGCCCACCACCTGGTCCGCGCCGGCCGCAGCCGGTTCGACGATCGAGAGGTCCAGGCCGGCGTCCTCGTACCAGCCGTTGGCCTGCGCCAGGTAGATGCCGGCGTGGTGCGCGTTGGGCGTCCAGTTGAGCATGAGCGTCACCGGGGTCAGGCCGCTCGCCGGCGTGCGGGTGGCAGTGCCGGTGCCCGTGGCGCCGGGCGTAGCCGTGCCCGTGGTATCGCTCCCGCAGGCGGCGAGCGCGAGCGCCGCCGCGGCTGCGGCGACCAGGAGGCCGCCCGCGCGGAAGCGCCGGGCGAGGGGGATTCGGATGTCGGTCACTGGGGGTTCCCTTCGGGCTGTCGCGTGGGTGCGGCGAGGGCTGTCTCCGCTGCTTCCTCGGCGGTGCGGGTGGACGAGGGCGTGTATTGCTGCGCGTGCTGCCAAGGCATGGCCAGTCGCGCGGCCAGGTGGACCAAGGCAAAGAGCGCGATGCTGACTGCGGCGATGACCACCACGGCGACGAAGACGCGGTCCACGCGGAACGCTGTCTGGGAGCGGGTGATGAACAGCCCCAGGCCGCTGGAGGCGCCCACCCATTCCGCGATCACCGCGCCCAGCACGGCGTAGGTCGCGCTGATCTGCAGGCCCGCGAAGAAGGCGGGCACCGCGGACGGCACCAGGATGGTCCGCAGCACCTGCAGGCGGCCCGCGCCGTACGAGCGCGCCAGTTCCACCAGGTCGCGCTCCGCGCGGAGCAGGCCGTCCGTGGTGGAGACGACGATCGGGAAGAAGCCGATCAGCGCCACCACCAGCACCTTGGGCATGATCCCGAAGCCGAACCAGACCACGATCAGCGGCGCCAGCACGATCATCGGGACGTTCTGGGAGATCACCAGCAGCGGGTAGACGGCGCGGCGCAGCGGCGCGAAGCCTGCCAGCAAGGCCGCCGTGAGCGTCCCCGCCACGCAGGCCCAGGCGAGGCCCAGCACGGCCTCCGTCATGGTGGTGCGGATGTGCCCGGGCAGGACGCCCCGCACCTCCAGGAACGCGCTCCACACCCGGCCGGGGCCGGGCAACAGGTACGGCTGGATGTCGAACACCATGACCGCGGCCTGCCACGCCGCGACCAGGGCCAGCAGGAATAGCACGGCCGGGCCGTACCTCAGCGTCCAGCGTCCCAGGGTGGCGCCCCGCACGGCCGGCCCTACCGGAACTTCCCGGTGAGCGAGTCCATGGTGTTCTGGTGCGCCTGCGGCGCGGACTGCGCGAACTTCACCACGGACACCACGGAGTCCGCGCCCGCATCCAGGCACGCCTCGTGCACGCGCCGCGCGAGCGACCAGATCGCCTCCGGCTCGCCCTCCACGGTGGTGCCCAGGGCGTCCACCTCGTAGCGGAGGCCGGACTCCTGGATGACGGCAATGGCCGCCTCCACGTGCTTGAAGCGCTGGTCAGGCGTGCCGGGCGGGTTCGCCAGGCATTCGATCTCCATGATCATGGCGGGCCTCTCGTGGACGTGCAGATGCGCCGTCGAGGCTGGCCGTCGATCGCGTGGCTGGTGCCTGGATAGAGGTGTCGGGGGATCCCCAGCGGGATGCCGTCATCGCTCGTTCCGCTTCCCTACGCTCGCATTACCGAGGTCAGGTTCCCGGGGTGGTCCTTGCGGATCTCAGCCTTGCGGCCCCCCCAGCGGCGCACCGGGTTCGGTGTGTCACATTCAGGCTACGAGTCTCGCGATCCCGGCGTCAAACGGCTCCCCGCGGAGATCCGAGCACGACCCCGCCTGATGCTGCTCCTTACCGTCACAGTTCTCGTCACTCCTGCTGCTCCGCAGCGAGCGCGAAACGTGCGAGATTAGGCGCATGGCTGAGGACGATTCGACTCCGTCCGATCCCTCCGCGCACGCGGCACGGGGCCGGCAGCGGCAGGGCGGACAGCGCAGGCGGATCGCACTCCAGGTGGCGCTGGCGCTCGCCGCGCTCGCCATCTTCGTCTGGCGCGTGGACCTGGGCGCCGTCTTCCAGCAACTGGGGCGGGTGGACCTGCGCTGGGCGTTCCTGGCGCTCAGCGTGTTCACTGTCTCCAAGGTGGTGCACGGCTGGCGTTGGTGGGTGTTCCTGGGGCGGGCGGAGGTGCCGCTGCGGCCGCTGGTGGGCGTGTTCCTGATGTCCAACATGGCCAACTCCCTCCTCCCCCTGCGCGCGGGCGATCTGCTGCGCGTGGAGGTCCCCAACCACCGCTGGGGGGTGCCGCGGAGCACGCTCGCCAGCAGCGTGTTCGTGGTGGAGTCCGTGCTGGACCTCTTTGTGTTCGCCGTGCTGCTGGTGGTGGCGCTGCTGCTCACGGACCTGCCGCCGGTGCTGCGTCCCCTGGTCACGCTGGTGGGTGTCGCCGCCGTGGCGCTGATGGGGGCGCTGGTGATGCTCTCTCGCGCGCGCGAGCGCCTGGTGCCCTGGGTCCAGCGAGTGATGCGTCCGCTGCCCGCACCCATCGAGCGGCGCGTGGAGAACCTGCTCCCCACCTTCGTGGACGGGATGGCCTCGCTGCGCACCAACCGCGAGGCGCTGCGGGTGGTGGTGGTGTCGCTGCTGGCGTGGCTCATCGAGGTGGCGGTGTACTGGCTGATGGCGCACGCCTTCGGCCTGCAACTGGGCGTGTACCAGGCGCTGACGCTCATGATCGCCGCCAACCTGATCGTGTCGTTGCCGCTGACGCCGTGGAGCGTGGGGCCGTACGAACTCGTGGTGACGGAGGCACTGGTGACGCTGGGTGCCGGGCGCGTGGAGGCCGGCGCCTTCGCCATTGGCTCCCACCTCATGCTGCAGGCATGGATCCTGGTGACTGGCATCGCCGCCATGCTGGCCCTGCGCCTGGGCCCCCGCGACCTCCTGCCGGGACGCCACGAGGAGCGCCGGGGGTGAGCAACGACCAGCGCAGGGACACTCCACCCCGGGACGCTAGAGCGTGGGGTAGCCTCCGGCGCCCCGCAGCACCTCGCGCAGTTCGTCCTGCGCGGCCTCCAGTTTCGGCAGACGCTCCGTCAGCGCGCGGTGGATGGAGTCCTCCATCCACGCGACGGGGTGCCGGTCGGTGATGGCGAGGGCGATGGCGGTGGTCCAGATCTCGGCTGCGAGCATCATCGTGGGCAGCAGGTCCACCTCGTCCCGGGACAGCGGCGGATCGGCGTGGGCCTGGTAGCCGGCGATGAACGAGTGCAGACGCCAGCCGTCGAAGCCGCCGTCGTACAGCAGGCTGCGCCCCAGGTCCGCCACGCGGGCGTCGCGGTGCGCCAGGTCGAAGTCCAGCATCGCCGTGACGTCGTCGCCCTGGAACAGGATGTTGTTGCCCAGGCACTCGAAGTAGACCGGGTGGTCCGGCAGCGTCCCGTAGCCTCGCGAGGCGGCGTCCGCCAGGTTGCGCTCGCGGAGCGCCTCGAAGGCCTCGGCCCGCTCGGGATGGCGGAGGGCATCCCAGGCCACCAGGGCGTGGAAGTCCGCGAAGCCGTCCAGCCGCAGCGGCGTGTCCAGGTCTGTGATGCGGCCAAAGCCGGGACGCTGGTCGGTCTCCGGGAAGTCGCGGAGGTCGGCGTGCAGCAGCGCCAGCAGCGCACCCTTGCGCTGCAGCGAGCGGCGCGTGTCCTCCGGCGGCTCGCCCGGTACGAACGGGAACAGCGCCCAGCGGCCGGCCTCGGTCTCCAGTTGCGAGCCGCCGCCCGCCACGATGGGCGGCGCGACGGGCCAGTCGCGGTTGGCGAGGAACTGCAGCAGGCGGTGCTCGTAGGCCACGGAGGCGGCGGTCTGCCTCGGGTGGTAGCGGCGCAGCACGCGAGGCGGCTCGCCGGGCGCCTCCACGCGCCAGTGCTCGTTGGCCGCGCCGCCGGTCAGCGGCTCCACGCGCGAGGCGGGGACGCCAAAGGCGCGCAGCGCTTCCTGGATGGCGTCCAGGTCACCGTGGGGCACGGAGGGGGCTAAGATGGAGGGCATTGCGTCGCCGTCCCTTCCTCGTTCCAGCGTACCCCGGCCGTGTCGCGGCGGAGAGGTGGGGCAGAAGGGACGGGCTCTAGTTGCTGTCGCCGTAACGGGTGCGGGCGGCCGGCGCGGAGTCCAGGCGCGCGAAGAGGGGGTCCACCGCCGCCGCTGCGCCGTCTGCCGCCCGGGCAACCGCATCCTGCCAGTACCGGCGGAGCGGCTCCAGGTCCTCGCCCGTGAAGCGGGCCTCGCGCAACTCAAAGGTGTCCTGGCGGTAGATGACGGCGTCCACGGGGTAGTCCACGTCCGAGGCACTGGTCTTGGTGGCGTCGAAGGCCAGCAGGCCGATGCGGAGGGCGTCCGAGAGCGAACGGTCGTAGCGCCACACGCGGTCCAGCACCGGCTTGCCGTACCGCGACTCGCCGATGATCACGTAGGGCGTGCCGGCGCGGACCTCCACCCAGTTGCCCTCCGGGTAGAGCAGGTACAGGTGGGCGTCCTCGTCGCCGGACAACTGCCCGCCAAAGATGCAGTGCAGGTCAAAGTACAGGCCGCCCTGCACCAGCCAGTCCAGGTCCTCCGTGCGGACGCGGCGGATCTCCTCTGACAGGGCGTTCACGGCCTTGTACATGCGGTCCAGGCCGGACTCCCCCTTCAGGCGCTCCTCGAAGTAGGTCACGGCCTTGTCGCGCAGCGAGCGCAGGCCGCTGGTCAGCATGAACATCGAGTGCTGCTCGTACTGGTGGATGGAGATCTTGCGGGCGGAGGACATCTCCGTGCCGCTGGTGATGCGCGTGTCCGCCATGGCGAACAGGCCCTCCGCGCACTTCATGCCCAGACAGAACGTCATTCGGTGCTCCCGCGATGCTGGCTCGCGAGCGCGAGCGATCCGTGGCGGCCAGTTGGCGGCCCAGTAAGCGGCCCAGTGGCGCTACGTCGCGGCGATACGGATCGAGGTGGACCACTCCTCCTGCGCCGCTCCGCGGTAGGTGCCCCTGACCGGTGGGACATCATCGTAGTCACGGCCCACCGCGGTGACCACGTAGCGCTCGTCCTGGGGGACGCCGTTCGCGGGGTCGAAGCCGTGCCAGTGATCCGCCGCCAGCACCTGCACCCAGGCGTGGGAGGCTTCCGTGAGGGTCTCGCCCGCGGCGTCCGCCAGGTAGCCGCTGACGTAGCGGGCCGGCACGCCGTGGTGTCGCAGGACGGCGATCATCACGTGGGCATAGTCCTGGCAGACACCCTCGCCGGACGCCAGGAAGTCCAGCGCCGTGGCGGTGACGGCCGTGGCCCCCACGGCGAAGGTGAAGCGCTCTCGCAGGTGTGCGTTCACGCTGGCGGCCAGCCGCAGGGGATCGTTGGTGGGCTCCCCCCGCGCGACGACCTCGCGGGCCAGGATCGCCAGGGCGGGGTCCAGGTGCGGCGCGCGCGGCGTGGGCTGCAGGTAGAGGCGCTCTAGGAGCGGCGGGAGGCGCACCGAGGACTCCGGGCCGCCGCTGGTCTCCACCTTCGCCTCCACGCGGACGTGTAGCCGGTCCACGGGGTGCAGGTAGTCCAGGTGGTGGACGGTGTTGCCGAAGACGTCTGAGAACGGCCGAGGATCGGTCACCGGAGACGTCACGACGCGGCCGGACACCAGGCGTTGACCGTTGGGGCGGTCTGAAGGCAGCAGGCAGATCTCGCTGTGGAGTTGCCGGACCGGGCGCGTGTACTGGTAGGTGGTCTCCCACTCGATGTGGACGATCATCGGGGGGGCGCTTCTGGCAGGGCCCGGAAGATGTCGTCCCGGAGCGCCTGGTCCACGCGTCCCAGGCGCGCCTGGAACTCGTCCAGGAACTGGTGCAGGCCAGAGCGGATCACGTCCGCGGAGTCCGCCGCGCGCAGGTCCAGTTCCAGCAGCGCGATCTCGCGCTCCGCCGCCACGGAGCGTGCGTCAGGCGTGTCCGCGGTCGCGCGCTCAAAGTGGCGCCGCAGCGCCAGCAGGCAGAACACCAGGCTGCGGGGGAACTCGCGGTCGAACATCAGCAGCCCGGCCACGCGCGCACCCGTGACGGTGCCGCGGTGGCGCTTGCGGAACGCCTCCAGCGCGCTGGCGGAGCGCAGGACGGACATCCACTGGTAGCGGTCCAGTGGCCCGCCCACCTCGTCCGAGGACGGCAGCAGGATGAAGTACTTGGTGTCGATGATGCGGCTGGTCATGTCCGCGCGCTCCAGGAAGAGGCCGCAGCGGAACCACTCGCGCCCCTCCGTGAGCAGCACGGTGTTGTCGAACAGGCCCAGGATCGCGGCCACGCTGCGTTTCACGTTCGCGTAGAGCACGCGGTGCGACTCGTCGCCCGGGGAGCGGCTGGTGCTCAGGTAGAGGCGGTTGATCTCCTCGAAGACCTCGCGGGAGAGGTACTCGCGGATCTCCCGCGCCAGGCCGCGGGCCTGGCTGATAGTGGAGCGCAGCGACTGCGGGTACTGCGTGGAGTAGATCACGAAGTCCGCGGGCGTGAGGCCCGGGTTGTCCTCCTGTGCCTCGCTGAACGCGTCCTGGGCGCCCATGGTGGCGATGACCGCGTCCCAGGCCTCCACGCCGTCCGAGGTCTGCTCCGTGCTGGTCTGCAGGTTCACGTCCGCCAGCCGCGCCAGGTTCTCCGCGCGCTCCAGGTACCGTCCCAGCCAGTAGAGGCTCTCCGCGGTGCGGCTCAGCACGTCACTGCTCCTGTGCGTGGGACTGGCTCTGGACGGGGAAGGGCGCCGCAGGGTCCCCTTCGGGATCGCTGCGCAGCACCCAAGTGTCCTTGCTCCCGCCGCCCTGCGAGGAGTTCACGATGTAGGACTCCGTGTTGGCGGCCACGCGGGTGAGGCCGCCGGGGAGCACCCAGGACGAGTCCCCGGTGATGACGAAGGGCCGCAGGTCCGCGCGGCGTGGCTCGAACACGTCGCCGTTGAACGAGGGGATGGTGGAGAACTCCTGCACCGGCTGCGCGATCCACTTGCGCGGGTCGCTCCGCACACGCTCCCGGGCTGCGTCCAGCGTCTCCGGGGACGCTTGCGGTCCCACCACGATGCCGTACCCGCCCGAACCGTCCGAGGGCTTCAGCACCAGTTCGTGCAGGTGGTCCAGCATGTACTCCAGGTCCTCCGCCTTCCATCCCGTGTACGTGTCCACGTTCGGGATGATCGGCTCCTCGCCCAGGTAGTAGCGGATGAGGTCTGGAACATAGCGGTAGGTGGTCTTGTCGTCCGCAACGCCCGTGCCCACGGCGTTCACCACCGTGACGTTGCCTGCCAGGTAGGCGTTCATCAGCCCGGTGACGCCCAGCAGGCTGTCCGAGCGGAACACCAGCGGATCCAGGAAGTCGTCGTCCACCCGCCGGTAGATCACGTGGACGCGCTCCAGGCCGGTGGTGGCGCGCAGGAACACGCGGTCGTCGTCCACGACCAGGTCGCGGCCCTCCACGAGTTCGATGCCCATCTGGCGTGCCAGGAAGGAGTGTTCGAAGTAGGCCGAGTTGTGCGGGCCGGGCGTGAGGATCACGGAGCGCACGTGGTCCGCCGGGACCCCCTCCGGGCGCACCGCGGCCAGCATCTCCAGCAGGCGCTCCGGGTAGCCGTCCACCGGCTGGACACGCGCGTCCGGGAAGAGCTCCGGCACGGTGTTGAGCATGGTGCGGCGGTTCTCGATGACGTAGGAGACGCCGGAGGGCGTGCGCAGGTTGTCCTCCAGCACGCGGAAGACGCCCTCCTGGTCGCGGATGAGGTCGATGCCGGCGATGTGGCAATAGACGCCCAGCGGAGGCGTGAAGCCCGCCATCCGCAGCCGGTACGCCGAGTGGTCAAAGACCAGTTCCGCCGGGATCACGCCGTCCCGGATGCAGCGTTGCTCGCCGTAGATGTCGCCCAGGAAGCGGTTGAGCGCCGTCACGCGCTGCCCCAGGCCGCGCTCCACGCGTGCCCACTCGCTGGGGGCGATGATCCGCGGCACCAGGGAGAAGGGGAAGATGCGCTCGGTGCCGGCGTCGTCGTTGTAGACCGTGAAGGTGATGCCGCTGTTGAGCGTGTCCAGGTCGGCGATCGCCTGGCGGCGGCGGTAGGTGTCCGCGTCCCACTGCGACAGCCGGTCGTGGAAGGCGCGGTAGGGCGCCCGCACGGAGCCGTCCGGGGCGAACATCTCGTCAGGCCCGGATCGCGGACGGTAGCCCGCGAAGAGATCGGACATTGTGACCCCAGTCGAGCCTCTACCGGCATGCCCCGCGAGGGGCGGCCGGCCCGCCTTGCGGTGAGCGTACGCTGCCCGCGTCCCCCTGCGTAGTGCCTCCCGCGGCGTGTGGGCGGCCGTTTGACTTCCGATCCCATTTCGGATGCAATCCCGCGGAACTTCACTCGGCACCGCGGCCGCCCCATCGAGCGGCCGCAGACAGGGACACGCCTCATGCGCACCATGCAGTCCGCCGTACTCCGCGGCCCAGACCCCATCGCAATGGAGTCCGTCTCCCTGGACGGCCCCGAGGCCGGCGAGGTGCTGGTGCGCGTGGTGGCCTGCGGCGTATGCCACTCCGACCTGCACACCATCAACCGCGCCAAGGCCGGCCCGCTGCCGGTGCCGGTCATCCTGGGGCACGAGGTCGGTGGCGTGGTGGAGGCGGTAGGCCCCGGCGTGACCAGCGTGGCAGAGGGCGACCACGTGGTGGTGGCCTTCAAGCCCAACTGCGGCATCTGCTACCACTGCGTCCGAGGCGAACCGCAGCTCTGCGAGCGCTCGGACTACCCGGAGCGCGCGGCCACCGGCGCGCGACCGCGCCTGATCGGCCGGGACGAGAAGCCGATCCAGCAGGGCATCGGCGTGGCGGGGTACTCCCAGTACACCGTGATGCCCGAGCGCGGCGTGGTGAAGGCCCGCAAGGACGCGCCGCTGGACCGGATCTGCCTGGTGGGCTGCGGCGTGACCACCGGCGTGGGCGCGGCCGTGCGTACCGCGAAGGTGGAGCCGGGCTCGGACGTGGCGGTGATCGGCCTCGGCGGCGTGGGACTGAACGTGGTGCAGGGCGCACGGCTGGCTGGCGCCCGGCGGATCATCGGCGTGGACACCGTGGCATCGAAGGCTGACCTGGGCGCGAAGTTCGGCATGACGGACTTCGTGAACGCCTCGGACGTGGATCCCGTGGCGGCAGTTCAGGAGTTGACCGGCAACCGCCTGGACTACGCCTTTGAGGCGATCGGGCTCGGCAAGACGGTGGAGCAGGCATTCGCCATGGTGCGCCGCGGCGGCACCGCCGTGGTGGTGGGGGTGGTGGGCCAGGAGGTCACCATTCCGGGCATCGCCTTCCTGGGTGAGAAGCGTCTCATTGGCTCCTTCTTCGGCTCCGCGAAGTTGCAGTACGACCTGCCGAACTACGTGGACATGTACATGGACGGCAAGTTGAACCTGGACGACCTGGTCTCCAGGAAGCGTCCGATGGACCAGATCAACGAGGCGTTCCAGGACATGCAGGCGGGCCTGGTGGCCCGTTCCGTGATGGAGCCCGTGGGGTAGTCCCGCCCGACGGCCGGATGTGCAGCAGTGCCGCCCCCCCGGGCGGCACAGCTGTCTCGATCGCGGGTGT
>JAWLHV010000010.1:0-28197 GCA_041690175.1 Dehalococcoidia bacterium | reverse complement strand
CGCGAGGGCGGCACTGCTGTCTCTATCGCGTGTCTCTGTCGCGCGTGACGTCGCGCGTGACGTCACGCGCGGGGGGCGCCCTCTATGCGCCGATGTACGCCTGGAGCGCGGCGTTGGCGCGCCCGTTCTCGAAGCGGTCGCCGAAGCCGGCGACGCGCACGCGCTGCACGTACTCCTTGACCTGCCGCTGCCGCACCGCCAGGGCAAGTTGCTGGCCCTCGTGGAAGGACTTCGCGTCCGAGCCGCCGCCCAGCAGGATTGAGAGCGCGGCGTTGGAGGGCGTGCCACGCACGGCGGGGTTCTGGCCGCCGGCCCCGGCGGCGAGGCCCATCTCGATGTCGTCCAGGTAGGAGTGGATCTCTTCCTTGCGCTCTGGGTCCGTCTGCGCCAGGTACTGGAGGTGCATCACGCCGAAGGCGACGTGGCGGGACTCGTCGGAAGCGGCGAGGCGGTAGATCGCCTTCTCCGCGTCGTTGTAGGCCATGCGCTCGCCCATCCGGAAGATCGAGAGCACCGCGCCCTCGCCGGAGATGTGCAGGCGGGCGGACATCTCCGTGAAGTCACGGGCGGAGTCGATCACCGCGCCGGAGGCGGCGGAGGTGCTGGCCTGCTGGAGCAGGCCGCCGCCGTTGGTGAAGGCGCGCTTGCGGAACACGTCCATGTGCCGCGCCTCGTCCATGATCTGGGTGATGAGGTACATGCGCGGCTCGTAGTAGTCCGGGGAGGTCTCGGAGATCCACTTGCCCGGCACGTCGCCGGCCACGAACTCCACCTCCGTGAGGAAGGTGGCCAGCTGGCACTCGGCCCGCTCGATGTCCTCCGGGAGTTCCTGCAGGTCGTCCCAGGGGATGTCCGTGGCGGAGGACCACTGGCGTTGCACGGCCTCCTCGTAGAGTTGCGCGCCGTTCTTGAGCCAGATGTCTGACTTGGTGCGCACGGAGTAGTTGCCCACGCGGGGCGCGTTGGCTCGGGTGAGCGCACCGCGTGGACGGCCCGTGAGGTTCTCCGTCCAGTCCGGCACCTGGGCAAAGGGGCCCTGGTCCACGTCCTGCAGCAGCAGGCCACCGGCGGCCTCGTCCGCCTGCAGCGACGAGCCGTACGTCTCGCGGGGGCGCAGCCAGTCCAGTTTGTAGCCGTGCTGACGGCCGTATTCCATGAGCGACTCGAGGTCTGAGATGCGCTGTTCCGCGCCCGAACCCCCAGCCTCGACCCGTGCTTCCGTGGCCACGTTCCCCTCCGTCTCCTGCGCCGGGCACCCCCCGTGCCCCGCCATCCCCTGCAGGTCTCGCGCGCCGGACTCCGAGGCCCGATCGCGCACTGCGAGCCTCGCATTACGAGCATAGTAGCCCGCCTCCCCCGTGCGAAGGGTTGACCACGCGTGGGCGGGAGCGCTCGCTGGAGGCAAGCGGTATCGTGCCTCTCTCAGTACGGGAGCGCCTGTGTCCGCACCGACCGCACCGTCCGGATCACGCCCAGCGCCCACCCTCCGCGTCGGCGTGTTTCTGATCGCCCTGAGTGCCACGGCGCCACTGTCCGTGGACATCTTCTTGCCCTCGATGCCGGACATCGCCGCCGAGTTCGCGACCAGCGAGGCGGTGCTGACGCTGGGGGTGACGCTATTCCTGGTGGCGTTTGCCGGGTCTCAGTTGTTCTACGGGCCGGCCTCGGACCGCTGGGGACGCCGGCCGATCCTGTTGCTGGGCCTCGCGATCTACGTCGTGGGCGGCGTGGTCTGTCTCACCGCGACGAGCGCGGAGCAACTGATCCTCGGCCGCGTGCTGCAGGGCCTGGGCGGCGGCGTGGGCCCCGCGATGGCGAACGCGATGGTGCTGGACCTCTACGGCCGCGAGGGCGCCGCGAAGATGATCGGCTACATGTCGATCGTCCTGCCGCTGGCCCCGGCGATCGCGCCGCTGTTCGGCGGGGCGATTGCCGCGCTCGCCTCGTGGCGGCTGGTGTTCGTGACGCTGACCGCCCTCGGCGGGGTGTTCGTGGCCTGGTACCTGGTGACGCTGGGCGAGACGCGCCCGCCCCGCGCGGAGGTGCGGCCCAACCTGCTGACGAACTACCGCACGCTCTTTGGCAGTCCCACGTTCACGGGCTTCGCCCTGGTGATGGGGCTGATGTTCAGCGGGCAACTGCTGTTCATCTCTACCTCCTCGTTCGTGCTGATCGACCGGCTGGGGCTCTCGCCCGCGGTCTTTGGTGTCGCCTTCGGGCTGACCGCGCTGGGGCTGATGCTGGGCGCCACGATCTCCAGCCGCCTGGTGGGGCGGCTGCCGGGCCATCGCATCGTGGTGATGGGGGCCGCGACTTCTGCGAGCGCCGCTGCGGTGATCGTGGTGACCGCCCTCGCCGGCGTGGAGCATGCGTTACTGGTCGTGGTGCCCGTGTTCGTGTCCGCCGTGGGGATGGGGTTGTCCCGGCCGCAGGCGATGGCCGGTGCGCTGGTGCCGTTCCCGCACATGGCGGGACTGGCCTCCTCCATGCTGGTGTTCACGCAGATGACGGTCTCGTCCGGCTACAACGTCGGCTACTCGGCCCTCGTGGCCCCCGGGGTGCTCGCGCTGGGCGCGGGCATGCTGCTGCCTACGTCGGCGGCGCTGGCGGCGGTGCTGCTGCTGCGCCCCGGGGCGCGCGAGACGATCCGGAGCGCCGAGCCAGGGCAGGTGGCGGCGGGCGCGAGCGACTAGTGCGGGCTGGCTAGGAGCGGCTGGCGTTCTTCGCGGAGCGGCCGCGCTGGTTCTGATCCAGCACCACCTTGCGCAGGCGCACGGACTTCGGCGTGACCTCCAGGCACTCGTCCTCGCGGAGGAGTTCCAGCGCCTGCTCCAGCGACACCGTGACGGGGGGCACCAGTTTCTCGGTGGCCTCCTGCGTGGAGTTGCGCATGTTCGTGAGTTTCTTCTCCCGGGTGGGGTTCACGTCCATGTCGTCCGCGCGCGCGTTCTCGCCCACGATCATGCCCTCGTAGACCTCCACGCCGGGGCCGACGAAGAGGATGCCGCGCTCCTGCAGGGACATCAGCGCGTAGCCGGTGGTAGGCCCTCGACGGTCCGCCACCAGGCTGCCGTTGGGGCGGGTCTTGAGGTCACCGTGCCACGGCTCGTAGCCGTGGAAGACGTGATGCGCCAGGCCGGTGCCGCGCGTCTCCGTCAGGAACTCCGTGTGGAAGCCAATGAGCCCGCGCGAGGGCACCAGGTAGTCCAGCCGGATGCGCCCGGTGCCGTGGTTCACGGTGCGTTCCATGCGCCCCTTGCGGAGCGCCATGAGTTGCGTGACCACGCCCAGGTAGTCCTCTGGGATGTCGATGGTCATAGCCTCGACGGGCTCGTGGACCTTGCCGTCCACGCGGCGGGTGACCACCTCCGGCCGGCCCACCGTGAGTTCGAAGCCCTCGCGGCGCAGCGTCTCCACGAGGATCGCCAGTTGCAGTTCGCCGCGGCCCTGCACGATCCAGGCGTCCGGACGTTCCGAGTCCACCACGCGGATGGAGACGTTGCCCACCACCTCCGCGTTCAGACGGTTCTGAAGGAGGCGCGCCGTCAGTTGCGTGCCCTCCCGCCCCGCCAGCGGCGAGGTGTTGATGCCCACCAGCATGGAGAGGCTGGGCTCGTCCACCCGGATCACGGGCAGCGGGCGGGGGTCTTCCGCGTCGGCGAGCGTCTCGCCGATGGTGATCTCCTGGATGCCTGCGATGGCGATGATCTCGCCGGGGCCGGCCTCTTCCGCCTCCACCCGCTCCAGCGCCTCAGTGACGTACAACTCGCTGACCTTGGCGGGCTGGATGCTGCCGTCCGCGCGACACCAGGCCACGGTCTGGCCTCGGCGGATGGTGCCGTTCACCACCCGGCAGAGCGCCAGGCGGCCGACGTAGGGGGATGCGTCCAGGTTGGTCACCAGCGCCTGCAGGCCGTGGTCCGGGTCGTATGCCGGCGGCGCAATCCGCTGGAGGAGCAGGTCGAACAGGGGCTTCAGGTCAGTCCCCGGCACATCCGGGTCCAGCGTGGCGGTGCCGGCGCGGGCGTTGGTGTAGACCACGGGGAAGTCAAACTGCTCCTCCGTGGCGTCCAGGTCCAGGAACAACTCGTAGACCTCGTCCAGGACTTGCTTGATGCGGGCGTCCGGGCGGTCGATCTTGTTGATCACCAGGATCACCGGCAGGCGGGACTCCAGGGCCTTCCGCAGCACGAATCGGGTCTGCGGCAGCGGCCCCTCCGAGGAGTCCACCAGCAGCAGCGCGCCGTCCACCATGGTCAGGCCGCGCTCCACCTCGCCGCCGAAGTCCGCGTGGCCGGGCGTGTCGATGATGTTGATCTTCACGCCGCCGTACCGGACCGCGGTGTTCTTCGCGAGGATCGTGATCCCCTTCTCACGCTCCAGGTCGTTGGAGTCCATGACGCGGTCTGGCATTTCCACGCGCATGTCGACCTGGCCGGACTGGCGCAGCATGGCGTCCACCAGCGTGGTCTTGCCGTGGTCCACGTGGGCGATGATCGCCACGTTGCGGAGGTCCGCGCGACGTGCGGAGCCGCCCGAGGATCGTGCTGGGGTGGAGGCGGGTGAGGTCATGGGTGTCCTGAAGGTGATCGCTGCCCCGCCCAGCCGGATTTGTCGATTGAGCGGTGGATGCAGCAGGCCCGCCAATCGGCGGGCCCGGGCCGGTGATCCGAGGATAAACCGGCGATTTCCTACGTGCTGGCCCCTGCGGCGTTACTCCACGAGAGCAGAATAGACGAGCGAGGACAACTGCCTCGGGAAGTCATACGTGCCGGAGGGGATCTGGGTCATCCAGACCACGGCCAGGTCCTCCGCGGGGTCGCACCAGAAGTGGGTGCTGGCCGCCCCGCCCCAGTAGTAGGCGCCCAGGGACTGGCTCTGCACGGAGCGCGCCTGGTCCACGTGCACCGCGAACCCGAGTCCGAAGCCGATGCCGGCCCGAGAGACCTGGGCGTATCCCTCGCCTGAGAGTTCGTCCATGGTGGCGTCGTCCGGCAGGTGGTTCATGGTCATCAGGTCAATGGTGCGCGGCGAGAGGATGCGCGCGCCGTCCAGCGTGCCGCCGTTCAGGAGCATCTGGCAGAAGCGCAGGTAGTCGTCCGTGGTGGAGACCAGGCCGCCGCCGCCGGAGAACAGCGTGGCCGGCTTCAGGTACTCGCTCTCCTGCGAGTCGTCCGTGACGTCCAGTCCGCCGTTCAGTCGTCGGCGGTAGTTGGTGGCGAACCGCGGCTGCTGCTCCGCGCTGACGTCAAACCCGGTGTCGTTCATGCCCAGCGGTTCAAAGATGCGCTCGCGGAAGAAGCAATCCAGCCGCATCCCGGAGAAGTGCTCCACCAGGTAGCCGCAGACGTCCGTGGCAATGGAGTACTTCCAGAGCGTGCCGGGGTCGTACTCCAGCGGCGCCTGCGCGGCGCGCTCCATCATCTGCGCCAGCGTGCCGTTGTGGCGGTCCAGCCCGCGCACGCCCAGGGCGTGATACGCGGCATCGATGGGTGCGCGCCGGTCGAAGCCGTAGGTGAGGCCGGCCTGGTGCGTCAGCAGGTCGCGGACCTGGATCGTCCGCGTGGGCGGGCGCGTCTCGAAGTCCGGATACGTGCCGCCCACGCGCACCTGCTGGTTGTCCCAGCCGGGGATGATGCGCGCCACGGGGCGGTCCAGTTGGAACAGCCCCTCCTCCCACAGCATCATCAACGCCACGGAGGTGATGGGCTTCGTCATCGAGTAGATGCGGTAGATGGTGTCCTCGGTGGTAGGGGCGCCTCGCTCCAGGTCTCGCAGGCCGTAGGTGTTGCGGTAGACTTGCTCGCCATGGCGGATGACGGCCACCTGGCCGCCGGAGATGCGCCCCTCGTCCACGTAGCGCTGCGCCCAGCCGTCGATGCGCTTCAGGCGCTGCTCGGAGAACCCGAGGTTGTTCCGATCTGTCATGCCGCCGCCTCCTGCTGCGCCCCCATTTCCGGTGCGCACGCGGCGGCATGGTAGCGGACGGGGTGGGGGATGGCCGTCAGCCCCAGGACTTCCCTTCGGGCATCGCCAGCGCCTCCGCCGGCAGGACCTCCTGGATGCGGTGCGCCACGATCGTCCTCTGCTCCCCGGCCCGCGTCTCCAGTTGGCCATGGACGCGCACGAACTGCGCGCCGCGCACCACGTCCCGCTCCTGTTCCACCAGTTCCTTGCTGAGCAGCACGTTGATCATCCCGAACTCGTCCTCCAGCAGCAGGAAGACGATGCCCTTGGCGGTGAGCGGCCGCTGGCGGCAGACCACGAGCCCCGCCACGTCCACGCGTCGCCCGCCCGGTACGCCTCGGAGGTGGCGGCTGGAGCGCACGCCCTCGCCGAGCGCCGGGCGCAGGAACTGCATGGGGTGCGTGTCCGGCGAGAGGTGGAGCAGGGCGTAGTCCGTGCCCATGCGCTGGTAGGCGGTGAAGTCCGCCAGGCGTACCTCGTCCTGTTGCGTGGGCAGCGGCAGCCGCATCTGGCGGTCGCGCGGACGGCGCAGGTTGCTCTGCTGGAAGCCACCTGCGAAGAGCCCCAACTGCCAGATCAACTCGCGCCGGTTGAGGCCGAACGAATCGAACGCGCCAATGCGGATGAGGTTGGTCACCGGCTCCCGGCCCAGCCCCGTGCGCTGCACGAAGTCGAACAGCGAGCGGAACACGCCGCCGCGCTCGCGCTCCTCCTGCACCCGCCTGGCGCCCGCCTCCCCCACGCCCTTCACGTATCCCAGGCCAATGCGTACCGCCCCCGCCTCCCCCGCGATCTCCTCCGGAGCATCGATGCTTGTGAAGCCCTCGGCACCCTCGAGGGGAGGCGGGGCGCCCAGTTCCACCGAGCAGGTGGCGTTGCTGCGGTTCACGTCCGGGCGGCGGATGGCCACGCCGTGGCGCTGGGCGTCCTTGGTCAGGACGTGGGGCGGGTAGAAGCCCATGGGCTGCTCGTTCAGGAGCGCGCACGTGTACTCCGGCGGGAAGTACCGCCGGAGCCAGGTGGACTGGTACGCCAGCAGCGCGAATGCCGCCCCATGCGACTTGGGGAAACCGAACTCCGCGAAGCCCAGCAGGTTCTCGAACACCTGCTCCGCCACGCGCGGGGCCACGCCCCGCTCCGCCGCGCCCTCCATGAACTGGAGGCGGTAGCCCTCCATCACATCGCGTGAGCGCTTGCGGCTCATGGCGCGGCGGAACTGCTCCGCCTGGCCGGAGGTGAACCCGCCCATCGCCTTCGCCACCTGCAACACCTGCTCCTGGAAGAGCACCACGCCCAGCGTCTCTTCCAGCGCCTCGCGCACACACTCGTGCGGCACCTCCGGCACGTAGTGCGGGTCCGTGCGCTGCTTCTCCCGCCGGCGCACGTAGGGGTTCACCGCCCCACCCACGATGGGCCCCGGCCGCACGATGGAGACCTGCACCGCCAGGTCCTCGATGTTGCGGGGCTGGGTGCGCGGGAGCATGGCGATCTGCGCGCGCGACTCGATCTGGAAGACGCCCACGGTGTCGCCTCGACAGATGTCGTCGTAGACGTCGGTGTCCTCGAAGTCGATGCGGGAGAGGTCCACCACGCGCCCGCGCTGCTGCTCCACCAGGTCCACGCACTCCTCCACCACAGAGAGCATCCCCAGGCCCAGGAAGTCGATCTTCACCATCCGTGCGTCGTCCACGGAGTCCTTGTCCCAGTGGCACAGGTAGCGGTTGGGCCACGCCGCCGGCTGGCAGGGGACGCAGTCGATGAGCGGTTCGGATGAGATGACCATGCCGCCCACGTGCTGCGACATGTGGCGCGGGAAGCCCGCGATCTCCTTCGAGATCTCGATCAGTTCGCGCCAGCCTCGAGCGGCGGCACGGTCCGAGGTGGTGGGGTCTCGGAGCACCTCGTGCTCCAGTTCCGTGCTCTGCGAGTACTGGCCTGCGCGCTTCGCCAGCCGGTCGATCTCCTGTTCCGGCAGGCCCAGCGCCTTGCCCACGTCCCGCACAGCGCTCTTCAGCCGGTACGTGGGGAAGATCGCCACCAGCGCGGCGTACTCCTTCCCCCAGTGCTCGTAGACGCGCTCGATGAGCCGCTCCCGGATGTCCCGGGGGAAGTCCAGGTCGATGTCCGGCAGCGAGTGCAGGGCATCGTTCAGGAAGCGGTCGATGCTCAGGCGGTGTCGCAGCGGGTCGATGTGCGACAGGCCGATCAGGTAGCAGATGATCGAGGCCACGGAGGACCCACGCCCCCGCCCCGGCGGCAGCCCGGTCACGCTGCGCGCGCGGCTGGGGCCACGTACCTCCTCCGCTACCTCCTTCGCCAGCCGGAAGACCTCGTGGTAGACGAGGAAGAAGCCGGACAGGCCGTGCTGGTCCACCAGCGCCAGTTCCTCCTCCAGGCGCTGCACCGCCGCCTGCTGCTCCCCGGGGCGCAGGTACTTCACCCGGATGCGGTCACGGCAGATGCGCTCCAGTTCCTGAAGGGGGGTGTGGCCGTCCTCCACGGCGGGGGCGGGCAGGCGATAGCCCAGGTCCTCCGTCAGGTCGAAGGCGCAGCGGCGGGCGATGCGGACGGAGTTGGCCGCCGCCTCCGGGTGGTACTGCCGGAAGCGCCGGGCCTGCTCCTGCGGCGAGCGCAGGTAGAACTCCGCGTTGGGCCGCCGCTCGCGATGGCTCTCGTCCAGCGTCTTGCGGTGCTTGATGGCTACCAGCACGTCCTGCAGACGGTGGCGGCGGCGGTCGTGGTAGTGGACGTCCCCCGTGCCCACCACGCCTACCTCGAGGCGTTCCGCCAGCGCGACCAGCGCGCGGTTGCGGGGCCGGTCGCCGAAGACCAGGTTGTCCTGCAACTCCACGAAGACGTTGTCGCGCCCGAACCAGTCCACCCACCGCTGGAGGGCGCCCTCCGCCTCGGTGGTGCGGCCCTCCGCCACCAGGCGCGGCACCAGCCCATCCCGGCAGCCGGTGAGGGCGATCGTGCCTGCTGCGTGCTCCCGCAGTTCCCCTACCGGCACCACGGGGTCCAGCCGGCGCGCCTCGCGGCCCTCCTGCGTGGCTTCGCGCAGCCCGAAGCCGATGCTGGCCAGGCGGCAGAGGTTGGCGTATCCCGGCCGCGATTCCGCCAGCAGCGTGAGGTGGTGACGCGTCCCGTCCGGTTCTCCCACCGTCACTTCCAGGCCGGTGATCGGCCGCAGGCCGGCCTCCTTCGCCGCGCGGGCGAACTCCATGGCGCCGTACATCGCGTCGTGGTCGGTGAGCGCCAGCGCGCGGTGCCCCTGCTCGGCGGCGGTCCACACCATCTCGTCGATGCTCGAGGCGCCCTCCAGCAGCGAGTAGTTGGAGTGGGCGTGTAGTTCCACGTACTCCACGCCGTCTAGCACGGAGAGCGGCACTGGCAGCGCCGGATCGCGAGGCGCCACCGAACGAGGGGTGTCGTCCGCCACGGCCGCCTCCGCCTCACGGCGGCGGGCCTCGAAGTGCTCCCAGGGCTCCATATACCCAGGCTGAATGTCTATACGTCTTGGCATGACGTATATACTTTCTGGAGAGGTGTAGTGATGACTGACAAGGGTTGGGGCAACGTGATCCAACACGCCACCGTCTCCGAGAAGGGGCTGGTGGTGATCCCGAAGGCCGTCCGCGAGCGGCTGGGACTCAAGAAGGGCGACAAGGTCGCCTTCATCACGATCGGAGGGTCGACCTCGATCTCGAAGGTCGAGGAAGGTGATCCGGTGGAGCGGCTGTTCGGGATGTTTGCAGGAGGTGGCCGCTCCTGGACCGAGGAATTGCTGGAGGAACGCCGGCGAGAACTTGAACGAGAAGAGCGGGACTTGCCGCCGCCTCGCCGACGCGTGGCCGACCAGGGCGACTCGTACCAGAGTGAGTAGTAGTAGTGGCTGACCGCCTCCGAACCGTCCTGGACAGTTTTGCGCTGCTCGCCCTGATACGCCGTGAACCCGCCGGCCCGGCCGTGGCGGATCTGCTGGTCAAGGCGAGGGACGCAGGCAGCAGCGTTGCCCTGTGTTCGATCAGCCTTGGTGAGGTCGTCTATCAGGTGAGGCGCAAGGAGGGGGGCGAAGGCGTGGATCGCTTCTTGAGCGATCTCTACTCCGGCCCCATCTCCATCCACGACGCCGACCGCGATCTCGTGCTCGAAGCCGCGGAGTTGAAGGCGGTGCATCCAATGTCCTTCGCGGACTGCTTCGCCGCGGCGCTGGCGATGCGGCTGGATGCCACCGTGGTCACGGGCGACCCGGAGTTCCGCCACGTGGAGCACCTGGTGCCGGTCATGTGGCTGCCGAGGGCCAACTAACGCCGTCGCCTCATGCCTCGCGTGTCGCATCGCTAGTACCGCTGCTCGAACCAGCCGCCGGAGGGCGGCAAGTGGGGATCGTGGAAGACCGTGACCGGCCGACCGCCGCGCAGCAGCAGCAGGTAGTACGTCCGCTCCAGCGCGTCCTCCCGCCACCACTCCTCCGCCACCCGCCACGCCTCCTCGATGCTCTCGACGGGCACGAGGTCGCCCGGGGCCTGGGCCCTGCGGGCGTGCCCGGGGACGCCCCGCCGAGGGGCGGGGCCGGCCACGGGACGGGAGACGGCCACCGGCAGGCCGTCTGCGTCCGTGCGCACCTGGATGGGGCGGGGCAGGCCAATGGGGCGCAGGGCGGCGGTGTGCTGTTGCTGGGTCACGAGTGCGGCCTCACGGGTCGTAGTCCAGCAGGGCGTGACGGCGTTCCGGCAGGCGGTGCCACGGCTCCACGGGCACCACGCGCGCTACGGGAGAGTGGCCGAAGCGCACCTTCAGGTGTCGCACCATCTCGTCCAGTTGTTCGCGCCGCCGTACCTGCTCCTGGAACAGGCTGCGCTGCCGCGCGCTCTCAGAGGTCAGTCCACCGACCTCCAGTTCCAGGCTGACCAGCGGCCCCGGGAACTCCGCGTACTCGATGAGCGGGCGCAGCGTGGACCAGAGCCGCGTGCGGTCGCCGGAGGGCTCGCGCAGCACCTGCAGGCGCTCCCACAACTGGCCGCGCTCCGTCTCGCCGCGCAGTCGCACGGTGCGGACGAAGCGGTGCGCCACCTGGGGCTGGCGCAGGGCGCGGCCCAGCAACTGCTCCACGGCCAGCATGACCGCCTCCTTGCTCACCAGCGGCGGCTCAGCCTGCACGCGCTCCACCACGCGCTCGCGCTCCCACGGCCGAGGGCGCAGCGGCGTGGGGTCCTCGCCGCGCGCGGCCAGCCAGGCGTGCCCGCCCTGCGGGCCGAACTGCGCCTCCACGGCGTGGCGCGGCAGCGCGGCCAGGTCGCCGCAGGTGGAGATGCCCAGCAGCAGCAGGCGCTCCACGGCTTCCTCCTCCAGCCCCAGGCGGGAGACGTGCTCGCGGGCCAGGAAGTCCGCGGCCTCCCGCGCCGACACGGCCAGCGCCTCCCCGGGGCGGGCGCGTCGCGCGGCGATGTACGCCGTGAAGCGGTGGTCCGCCACGCCCAGCCGCGGCCCCAGCGCGCAGGGGGCGGCGCCCAGCGCGATCCGCGCCAGGTCCTCCAGCCGCGGCACCAGGCGCTCCGTGCCGCGCAGGTCCGCGAAGACCACGCCGGGCTCCGCCTCCTCCACCAGCGGGCTCACCGTCGCCATGGCCTCCACCAGCGCGGCGGCCACGCGGGCGACGTGCGCCGGGCGCGGCTCCAGCACCACCAGCGAGGGGCAGAGCGCCGTGGCCTCCCGTACGCTCAGGCCGGCGCGCACGCCGTACGCCTTCGCCTTGCGGGTGACGTCCGTGATCCGGCCCCCCGCCTCGTCGCTGAGCGCGGCGGGACGCCCTTCGAGGGCTGGCCGCTCGACGAGTTCGCAGGTGAAGGGGAGGGACGGGATCGCCAGGCAGGCGATGCCGGGGAGAGTGTGGTTCATGTTGTGTACCCCCGCCAAAGGGCAGGGCCAACGTATCAGAACGTTTGTTCCATCCCCAAGCGAAAGTTGTCCACATGCCCTGCGGCGTGCTGGTCGGCGCGAGATTCCGCGAGGCTCGACCGGCATCGAGGCGTCCTCGACGACCGCGCGTACACTCCCAGCGTCTCGTGAGCGAAGGGAGCGCCGATGTTCACCCGGCTGGACCACGTGGGGCTGGTGGCCCCGACCATCGAGGAGGCCGTGGCGATCCTCGGCGATGCGCTGGGGCTGAAGGTGGACGAGCCACGGTCGAAGTGGCCGGAGGGCTCCTACTTCCCGCCCGAGCAGACCTACAACTACTTCTTCAACGTGGGCGAGGGCGAGACCCAGGTGGAGGTGCTCATCCCCGCGGAGGGCGCCACCAGCGGCGCGGCGCGCTTCCTGGCGAAGCGGGGCGCGGGCCTGCACCACCTCTGCTACGCGGCGCTGGACGTGGCGGCGGAGGCGGAGCGCCTGCGCGCCGCGGGCCTGCGGGAGATCGAGTTGCCTCGCACGGCGGACGGCCGCCAGACCGTGGCGTTCTTCCACCCCAGCAGCACCGGCGGCGTACTCACGGAGATCGTCCCGGAGCGCCGTAGGTGACCGCCGGGGAGACAGGGATCCCGGAACGCCTGCTGCGCCACCTCTACGCCTACGACCGCACGCTGCCGCTGTCCCCAACCAGCGAGCCGGAACCCGCGATCGACCTGGCCACGCGCCAGCCGAGGACGGACATCCGCCGCGAGCGCGTGACGTTCGGCTCCACGCACGACGAGCGCGTGCTGGCCACCATCGTTGCACCGGCAGGCCCCGGCCCCTGGCCGGCGGTCATCGTGCAGCATGGCTCCACGCCCATGGGGCGGCACGGCAACGTCACCGCCTCCCCTGCCATGCCGGACCCGGTGGGCCCTCGGTGGGCGGCGGCAGGGCTGATGGTGGTGGCCGTAGACGCCTATGGCTTCGGCTCGCGCGAGGGCCCGGACAACCGTGGGCGCCTCACGCCCACGCGGCCAGACCTGATGTTCCGCACGCGCGACCAGCGTATGCAGGCCGTACAGGACCTGATGCGCACCGTGGACTACCTGCTGACCCGGGACGACGTGCGCCACGACGCCATCGGCTACCACGGCGTCTCCATGGGCTGCCGCATCGGCGTGCCGTTCATCGCGCTCGACCGGCGGGTGCGGGCCGCCTCGCTGTTCGTGGGCGGCAGCGGCGACTACTCACGGTTCGAGGTGGCAGGCACGCCGTTCGAGGACCTGCGCGAGGACGAGGTGCTGATCAACGCGCTCACGGACCCGATCACGTTCGCGCCGCTGACCGGCCACGTCCCCAAGTTCGTGGTCAACGGCGAGCGGGACCAGGTAGTGCGCGGCCGCGAGCCGGCGGAGCTCCTGCAGGCCGCGCTGGCCGAGCCCAGGGAGATCCGCTGGTTCGACGGCGGGCACGGGGAGTTCGGACCCGCGCTGGTGGAGGAGGCCCGTCAGTTCCTGGTGCGCCACCTAGGCTGACTCCAGTCGTTATCATCCGTCGGGGTGGCGGAGCGCAGGGGGTGAGAGATGGCGAACGACGTAGTGCGCGCGCACGTGGTGTCCGGAGGCTTCCCGGTGGGGTCGCATGCCGGGCATGACCATGACTACGTGCGCGTGCAGGCGCTGTCCGTCCTGCAGGAGGACGAGCGCGTCCACGCCACAGTCAGCAGTGACTTCACGGACATCGCCAAGTGGCTCCCGGGGTGCGACTTCCTGTTCACCTACGTGGCCGGCCCCTACGCGGACGGCGAGGAGAACGACGTCCTGCAGGGGTGGCTGGAGGACGGCGGGCGCTGGCTCGGCATCCACGGCACCGCCGGCGGCCGCACGAAGCGGGTGGGCGAGGGCCGGCGCAAGCAGATGGTGAAGATGCCCTACCACGAGACCCTGGGCGCCTTCTTCCTGAACCACGAGCCCGTCCGCCGCTTCGAGGTGCAGGTGGCGGACACCGGGCACCCGCTGACCCAGGGCCTCCCGACCACCTTCGAGACCACGGACGAGCCCTACCAGATCGAAGTGCTGGACCCCGCGAACACCCGCGTGCTGCTCACCAACCGCCTGGGCCCGGACGGGTCACCGCCCGGGTTCGGGTTCGTCTACGACCAGGACACGTCGCTGCACGCGGATGGCGTAACGCGCACGCTTGCCTACGTCCGCACGGTGGGCCGCGGTGAGGTGGCCTACGTCTCGCTGGGGCACACGCACACCCCTACCACCAACGTGCAGCCGTTCGTGCACGTCAGCGTGGACCCGGAGGGCAAGACGCCCCTCCGCTTCCGCGGCTCCTGGGAGGTGGACGCCTTCCGCCAGTTCTTCCGCAACGGCATCCAGTGGGGCACCGGCGTGACCGCCGGCGCCCCCGCCTGAGCGGCGTGAGCCGGCGCGGCTAGGCCAGCACCTCGTCCAGGAACGCGCGGGCCACCGGGTTCCAGCGCTCCGGCATCTCGTAGTAGGCGTTGTGCGGCCCGCCGGGGATCACGTGCAGGCGGGAGTCCGGCTTGACCTGGTGGAGGGTCCGGGCCGCCTCCAGCGCGGAGTCTAGTTCGCCGGTGATGATCTGCATGGGCGCCGTGATCCCCGTGACGCGGTCGATGAGCGTCGCGCGCTCCTCCACCGTCCGCTGGGCAGGCCGCCGAGGATGGCGCAGCGCCTCCAGCCGGGTGGCCGTGGAGCGGATGCGGAAGTAGCGCTCGTGCTGCACGGGCTGCCGGTCCTTGAACTCCGGCGTGAAGGACGCGCCCACGGGCACGTATAGCGTCTCCACGTCCATGGGTGCACGGGCCGGGGGCGCGCTCTCCGTGCCGGAGCGAACCCCGGCGCCGGAGACGATCAGGGCGCGCGCCTTGTCAGGGTGCCGGACCGCCCACCGCAGGATCGTGTTGCCGCCCATCGAGTTACCGGCGAGTACCGGCTGCTGGATGTCCAGCGCAGCCAGGAAGCCCTCCAGTTCGTCCGCGCGGTCCGGCTCGTCCTCGTCCCGAGGCGAGTTCGCGGAGAAGCCGTGGTTCACCGAGTCATAGGCGATACAGCGGAAGTCGCTCGCGAACTCCTGGAACTGGCGTTCCCACGCCACCGAGCACGAACTGTTGCCGTGCAGGAAGACAAGCGGCTGCCCCCGGCCGTCCTCGATGTAGCGGATGTCCGTCCCGTTGACCTCTACCCATGGCATGGCCGTACCTCCCCCGAGGTGTGCGCGCTCGGGATGCTACCGCGCCGAGCGTCCGTCGAGTGGCGCGCCGCCTGGACGTAATGCATGGGGAGCACGGGTGGGGCGATGCGATGTGGCGACATAAGAAGACAACAGGAGCGCACGTTGAGGGCCTCAGCCCCTGCTGGGAAACATCCGATAGAGCGTCCGCAGAGGGTGCGATGCCATCGCAAGGCACTTCGGGTGATAGTGCGTGCATGGCCAAGGACACCCGCCCCCGAGGCCTGAGTCGAGTTTTCGGCTTCGTTTGTCGCCGGTGCTGATCAAGCCCCTCGAACAGCGCCGGCGGCGGACACCAGTTCCCACCGCCCCGCCAGAAGGCGGGGCGGTGTTTTTGTGTGGGGGAGAGGTCAGGCGCTGGCGCCGTCCTCCTCGATGATGAGGCGGTACTTGTCCACCTGGATGGGTCGGATGAGTTGCTCCCGAAGGGCCGTACCCAGTTCCATCAGGCGCTGGTTGTCCTCGTCCGGATCCTGCAGCGCCTCGTCCACGGAGGACACGTGCTGCTCGATGAGGAAGGTCCCCGGCTCGTCGTCGGACTCGTACAGGACGTACTCGCCCAGCATCGGGTCTTCGGTGCGGGAGTCTCGCACCATGTCTTCCAGCGCTCGGCGGACCCGGTCCACCTTCTCCGGCTGCGCCTCCACTCGCGCGAACCTGGCGATCATGCTTCCTCCTGTCCCTCGGGGACGCTTGGCGCGTCCTGCCTCGGACGTTCGGGGCGCTCCACTTGCGGGCGACACACCGCTCCACGCAGAGCATTGCGAACTGGTGACAGAGCCCGGCGCCGGACTGCCACAGGCCTGATACGTCGCCTCGACGTGCTTGACGTCGCATTCAGCGTTCGCCACCTACGGTGCTGTGGCATGCGAAGGAGCGCGTCCATGCAGGCACCGTCCAGGCGGCTCTCGGGCCAGGTCCTCCCCCTTCAGGCGCCCCGGACGGGGGCGTAACCGTGTTGTCCATCAGACGACTCCTGGAGGTCCATGAGGTCACCGCGGAGGTCGTCCCCGCCGGCGGACAACACGGCGGACCGGCCGCCGGGCGAATCTCGAGCGAAGCCGGACGCACCTGACGGTGCGCAGAAAGGTACCGGGATGCTGAGCATGGAAGTTGAGCCCGCGCACTCCATGGCGCATGTGCGCGGCGAGGCTCGCCGCTACTTCGGGGAGATGCTCGGCCTGGAGCCTGAGCCCACCACGGGCTCGGACAGCATGATGTTCACCGGCCAGGAGGGCTACGTGCGCATCGAGTTCACTGACCGGGCCGGGCCACCTCGGGTGTTGCTCCACTCCAAGGAGTTCGAGCACGAGTTGCGTGAGTTCGCGCGGATCATCGCCTGACCGCTCAACCTGGTGAGGGGCCAGGTTGAGCAAGCATGAAATTGTCACGAGCACTCCACTGGCGTTCTCCCTTCGACACCGCAAATCCTGTCAAATCGCAGATGAAGCAGGGCCCGCCGCGACGCCTACCGCTCGAGCCCTCGGTCAGCGTCGCGGCGGGGACTGTTTTCGCTCCGGAGAGCTGCCCCTGGCTGCCAACGGCCGGGCGAGCGAGGCGCCATATGGAACGGAGCCCCATGCCTGACCAGACCCCAGGTTCCGCCGCCGGCACCGACGCGATCGCCGACTGTGACGAACTGCGCGCCGCCCTGGATCGAGCCAAGTCCCTCCTGGGTGACGAGATCAGAAGGTCGCCCGGCGTCCCCGGAGGCGGGGCCGCGGACCTGCGCCCAGCGCCGCGAGAGGACCTGGAGCGGGAGATCCGGGACCTGGAAGAGGCGCTCAAGGAAGCGGGCTGCGAATAGCACGGTTGCGGCAGGACGTGATGGGCGCGCGCCGAATGGCCCGTGGGCGCGGTGGAGAGCGGCCGGCCGTCTCCGCCTGTATGCCGAAGCGATGGTCTGACGGATGTATCCCTACTGCCTTGACCGGCTCCCTAGACTTTCCCCGGCCTGACTATGACCACGCTCGTATCAACGCACAGACTCCCCACGGTTGGAACGTTGCCGGTGCAGATCCTGGTCATTGACGACGACCCCGTCGTACGGCGGTTGGTTGCTCTCACCCTGTCTGACGAGGGGTATGGCGTGCACACGGCATCCAACGGAGCGGAGGCCCTCCAGGTCGCGGCGAAGACCGCTCCGGACGCAATTGTGCTGGACCTGGAGATGCCCGAACTAGACGGGCGCGCGTGCTTCGCGGAACTCCGCAGTCGCGGGTTCACGGCGCCGGTGCTCGTGCTCTCCGCCTACGGGGCGCACCGTGCACGCCTGGAACTGGGCGCCGATGCGGCGCTGGACAAGCCGTTTGACCCGTTCGAGCTGCTCAGGCGGCTGGAGCGGCTGGTCCCCTCCTCCCGGTGAGTACGACAGGGCGGAGGAGGGGCGCCGCTCCAGGAGTGTTACGCCTACTCGGGATCGCCCGCCAGGTCGTCGTCCACCTCGACCGCTTCCACGCCCTCACCCACCACGTCGCCGCCCTCAACGCGGGTGTCGCGGAACATGTACCCCATTCCCGGGAAGGTGCGGATGATGGAGTCCTCCGGGCGGTCCGGCTCCAACTTCCGGCGCAGACGGGAGATCCAGACGCGCAGGTACTGCAGGTCGTCCACGTACTCCGGGCCCCAGACCTTGCCCAGGATCTCCGGGTTCATCAGGGCCTTGCCCTGGTTGCGGACCAGGACCTCCAACAGGTTCCACTCCGTGCGGGTGAGGGGGACCAGTTCGCCTTCGCGCTCCACCACGCGGCGCTCCAGGTCGATCATGAGCGGCCCCACGTGGATCGGCTCGTCGCTGACGCCGCCCTCGCGGCGGGAGCGGCGGAGGACGGCGCGGACGCGGGCGGTCAGTTCCTCGGGGTTGAACGGCTTGGCCAGGTAGTCGTCCGCGCCCATTTCCAGGCCGCGGATCTTGTCGCTGTCCCGGGTCTTGCCTGTGAGCAGGATGACGGGGATGGGGCCGCGCTCCCGCAGGCGGTTCAGCACCTCGAAGCCGCTGATGTCGGGGAGCATCAAGTCCAGGACCACCAGGTCCGGCCGCTCATCAATGGCGCGCTGGATCGCCTCCTCGCCCGTGGAGGCGGTGACCGCACGGAACCCTTCGTCTACCAGTTGGAGGCGGACGAGCTTGAGGACGGAGGCGTCATCGTCGGCAATGAGCACGACGGGGCGAACCTGGTCGGTCATGCGTCGTCCTTCCCTGACTGTATCTATCTCTAACATAGCAGCGGGCCTTTTGCGAAAGCGCGAGAAGAGATCATTGTGCCGGACCTTCCTCTATCCACGATGGCAATCGTTGCGATCGTCGCAACGGTTGGACTGGCCCTGACGTTCGTTGCGCTGCTTCGGGCGCAGCGCCGCTGGCGCAGGGTTGATGCGCAGTTCCGCGCAATGATGGACGCCACCGGATTCGGCGTGCTGATCGTGCGCCCGGACGGCGTGATTTCGTACGCGAATTCGGCGGCCGTCGACATGCTGGGATACCCCGCTGAACAACTGATGGGACGGGACAAGCACGCGCTGCTCCACGGGGACGACGTGCACGAGGGGGAGTGCCCCATCCAGCAGGCGCTGGCGGCCCAGGACCGGTACTTCGGTCGCGAGCACTTCGTGGACTCGCGCGGGAACCTGGTCCCCATCACGGTGTCCGTGGCGCCGCTGCCGGACGGTGCGGGTTCTGCGCTGGTGTTCCGGGACCGCTCCACGGAGGTGGCGGAGGACCGTCAGCGCGTGCAGGCCTTTGCGCTCATCTCCCACGAGATCCGCAGCCCGCTGACCACCGTGGTGGGCTTCTCCAACCGCCTGTCGCGGGCGATCCGTCTGGGCCGCCTGGAGGTGCCGGAACAGTACGCCGAGGAGATTGAACTGCTGAGCCGGGAGGCCACGCGGATGCGGGACATTGTCACCGTGATCCTGGACGTGGCCACGCTGGAGCGCCGGCTGGACATCCAGCCGGAGCCCATCCTGCTGCGGCACCTGGTGGTCGAGGAGACGGACCGGGTCGCACGCGAGCAGCCCGGCGCCCAGTTCCTGTGCGAGGGCGCGGACGGGGTGGTGGTGGAGTCTGACGACCGGTACGTGCGGCGCATCCTGCAGAACCTGCTGGAGAACGCGGTGAAGTACGCGGGGTCGGACGGGCCTATCGAGGTCACGGTCTCGGAGCAGGAGGACGGGGCGAGCGTGGCGGTGCGTGACCACGGGCCAGGCATCCCCTGGGAGGTGCAGTCGCGGGTCTTCGACCGCTTCTACCGCCAGGAGACCACGGCGGGCCAGCGGCCGGGGCTGGGGCTTGGTCTGTTCCTGTCGCGACAATTGGCACTCCGCCTCGGTGGCCGCCTGAGCCTGGATTCCACGCCCGGAGACGGAGCGCGCTTCACGCTCTGGCTCCCCGCCGAGGCGCCCGAGACCCCTGTGGTGGTGCCTCAAGCGACGGCCGACATCAAGTGGTGAACCAGCGCGGAGGCGTCAAAGGGCTTTTCCATCGCGGCCTCCGCTCCCAGTTCGCTCGCCGCACGACGAGCGCCATACGCAGACAGGATCAGGACGGGGGCCTGGATACCGTGCGAGCGCAGCGCGCGGAAGCAGGTGCGCCCGTCCATTACGGGCATCTCCAGGTCCAGCACCACGACGTCCGGGGGCCACTGGCTGCTCATCTCCAGCGCCACCTGGCCGTCCGTCGCCGTGCTGACCTCCATCCCTGCATCCATCAGCGTTGACGCGATGAGCCGGCGGAGCGCCGGCTCATCCTCCACGACAAGCACTCGCACGCGGGACCTTCCGTCCCCCCGCCGCCGCACCGTGAACCGGCCCGACCTGCCGCGCACATTTCGCCAGAAATCCCATTGCAAAGTCATGCATCACGCGCCACGGGTGTGGCTGTAATGCGCCGAAAGAGTGGGCCAACTCCGTGCCGGCTGACGCGAAACTGTTACGCCGCGTCTACGGCGTCCTCCCGCGTGTCATCGTCGTGATGGGAAAGTTGGCGGAAGCAAGGCACTGGCGCCTCCGACGCGGAGGACAGCGTCGACGGGGAAGGACCGAGGAATGCTGGGCTGGATCGTCCTGTTCCTGCTGCTGGCCCTGGTGGCAGCCGCCCTGGGCTTCGGTGGGGTAGCCGGCGCGGCGGCCGGCATTGCGCAGATCCTCTTCATCGTCTTCCTGGTGATCCTGGCGGTCTCCATCGTGGCGAGTCTCACCATGGGGCGCCGGGCGCCCTGACCGCCGCCGAGGCCGGCCCCACCGCGCGACCCGCGCGACGCAGGCCGGGGACGACGCAAGCAAACGGCCCCGCTCACTGGCGGGGCCGTCCCTGTATATGGGCAACTGGGGCATCGGGTATTTCGGCATCGGCTGTGCCGGTGCGGCCCGCCCGGGACTACTCAGCCGCCACGGCCTCGTCCTCCGCCACGTCCCGCAGGAGCGGGTAGACGCCGTCCGCGTCATGGACCTCCCGGCCGGTGAGGGCAGGGGTGAACACGCAGACCATCCGCATGTCCGTCCGGGCCCGCAGGATGTGCTTCTCGTGGCCGTTCAGGGTGTAGACGGTGCCGTCCGTGATCTCGTACACGGTGCCGTCTGAGAGGTCCTCCAGGGTGCCCTCGCCCCCCACGCAGTAGACGGCCTCAATGTGGTTCTTGTACCACATGTAGGTCTCCGTCCCGGCGCGGATCAGCGTGTCGTTCAGCGAGAAGCCCACGCCGTCACTGGCCAGCAAGAACCGCCGGCTCGCCCAGTTGGGCGTGTCCACGTCACGGTCCGTCCCCTGCAGGTCCTTCAGATTGCGGACGATCAACCAGCACCTCCTGCCGCCGCCATGGTCTTCCCGCGCAGCCCGCGCGACACCAGGGCCGCCTCCATCGATTCACAGATCACGTCAATGCCGCGCCGGAGCAGCGCATCATCGATGTTCAGCGCGGGGAGCAGTTTCACCACGTCGCTGTTGGGGCCGGAGGTCTCCAGGATGACGCCGCGCTCGAAGGCGCCGCGCGCCACCTCGTCCGCCAGGCCCTCCACCTCGCAGTGCAGTCCCTGGATGAGGCCGCGGCCGCGCGTGGTGGCCTTCGCCTCCGGGTACTCCCGCGCCACGGACTCCAGTTCGCGCTCCACCACGGCGGCCTTGCGGTCCACCTCCTGGGTGAGCGCGTCGTCCTGCCAGAACTCCTCCAGGGCGCGCGTGGCGGTCACGAAGGCAGGGTTGTTGCCCCGGAACGTGCCGTTGTGCTCGCCGGGGCCCCACAGGTCCAGGTCGCGCCGGAAGAGCGTCAGGGCCATGGGCATGCCGTATCCGGAGATCGACTTGGAGACGCAGACGACGTCCGGCTGCACGCCGGCGGCCTCAAAGGAGAAGAAGGGGCCGGTGCGCCCGCAACCCATCTGGATGTCGTCCACGATGAAGAGGCACTCAAACTCGCGGGCGGTGGCCTCCAGGCCCCGCAGGAACTCCGGGCTGGCGGTGTTCACGCCGCCCTCACCCTGGACCGTCTCCACGATGATGGCGGCCGGCTTGTCCAGGCCGGAGCCGTCCGCGGCCAGGAAGGAGCGGAGCACCTCCAGGCTGTCCGTGTCCTCGCCCAGGAAGCCGTCATAGGGCATGGAGGTGGCGAAGGAGAGCGGCACGCCGCCGCCACCGCGCTTCATGTCGTTGCCGGTCAGCGCCAGCGAGCCCAGCGTCATGCCGTGGAAGGCGTTGGTGAAGGAGATCATCGTCTCGCGCCCGGTGGCCTTGCGCGCGAGTTTGATCGCCGCCTCCACGGCATTCGTGCCCGTGGGCCCCGGGAACTGGACCACGTAGTCCAGTCCGCGCGGCGCCAGGATCACCTCCTGGAAGCGCTCCAGGAAGGCGCGCTTCGCCGTGGTCGCCATGTCCAGGCCGTGGACGATGTTGTCTTCCGACAGGTAGTCGAGCAGCGCGCGCTTGAGCGCCGGGTGGTTGTGACCGTAGTTGAGTGATCCCGCCCCGGCGAAGAGGTCGATGTACTCGCGTCCCGCCTCGTCCCACATGCGGGAGCCGACCGCGCGGGTGAAGACCGTGGGCCACGAGCGGCTATAGGAGCGGACGCCGGACTCGATGGTCTCGAAGGCTGTGAGGTCATTCATGATGCTGATGCCGTTTCTTCCTCCAGGCGCGCCGCGAAGGCCTCCACGGCCTCCGGCGCCACCGGGCCAATGCGGAACAAGACCTCGTCCTCGTGGGACGGGCCGCCGAACCGCTCACCGGGGAACAGGACGGTCTCGTTGCAGCGCGCGTCCAGTTCGCGGGCGACCTTCCGGAAGGTGCGCTGGGACGCCTGGTTGGAGGGCGTCACGGTGGCTTCCAGGAACTGGACGTCCGGGCTCAGGCGCTGGAAGAGCCCGTGGAGCATGGCGGCCGCGATGCCCTGGCCGCGCTGCTCCGCGGAGACCGCGATCTGCCACACGAAGACCGCGTCCGGGCGGTCCGGCGGGCGGAAGCCGGCGATGAAGCCCGCTACCTGCCCATCCACCTCCGCGATGACGCAGGCCTCCTGAAAGAAGTGGGAGAACATGTGGTAGGTGTACTCGGCGTTCTCTTCCAGGACGCCGGACTCGCGGGCCAGCCGCCACATCGCCTCGCCATCGCCGTACTCGAGGCGAGGTGGCCTGATACGGAGCGGGCTATCGTCGCCCGCGGTGGCGGCGTTCTCCCTGGTCGGACCGTCTGAAGAAGACGAGCCGACGTGCGTGAGCGTCATGGCTCGCACGTCCTTTCGCTTTGCCCGGTGACAGGCTGCTTCGCGACGGAGACAGCGCCCTCTACATCGCGCGTTGCTTTCCTACCCTACCCCCCTGAGCCCCCGGGTCAAGGACGATCAGACGCCAGTGATGGACTCGGGAACAGGATTGCTACGGAATCGACACCTCCATTGCGGCAGTTCAGGCTATTGCAGATGAAGTCCTGATCCGCGCTGGATCCGGGGTACCGATCCCAGCGCGCTTCTGCTCGATATCCCCTGCTACTCGCGCTCCAGGACCGCGTGGAGGAAGTCGCGCGTACGCTGCTCCTGCGGATCCGTGAATATCTGCTCGGGTGGCCCTGCCTCTACCACGCGGCCAGCATCGAACATAACCACGCGGTCTCCGATCTCTCGAGCGAAGCCCATCTCGTGCGTGACCAGGAGCATGGTCATGGTGGTGTTCTCCGCCAGGTCCCGGAGGACGCGCAGCACCTCGCCGACGAGTTCCGGGTCCAGGGCGGACGTGACCTCGTCGAAGAGCATGACCTCCGGCTCCATCGCCAGCGCCCGGGCGATGGCCACACGCTGCTTCTGGCCGCCGGAGAGGCGCGCCGGGTGCTCGTCAAACTTGTCCCCCAGGCCCACGGCGTCCATCAGCCCGCGCGCGCGTTCGATCGCCTCGGACTTGGGGACGTTCAGCACCTTGCGAGGGGCGAACGACACGTTCTCCAGCGCGGTCATGTGCGGGAAGAGGTTGAAGTGCTGGAAGACCATGCCGATCTTCCGGCGAACCCGGCGGACGTGGCGCTCCGACGCCGGCACCAGTTTGCCCTTGCGCTCCTCGTGGTAGAGGTGGTCGTCGCCCACCCGGACGAAGCCGCCGTTGGGGCGCTCCAGGGTCATCAGCACGCGCAGGATCGTGGTCTTGCCGGAACCGGACGGCCCGATGATCACCATCTTCTCGCCGGCGGCCACTTCCATGTCCAGTTCGTCCAGCACCACCAGGTCGCCGAAGCGCTTGGTGACCTTCTCAAAGTGGACGGCCGAGCCTTCCAGGTCTGCCGTGTCCCCGAGGACCGGGGAGTTAAGTTCTACGGGCAAGCCGCACCTCCAGTTGCCGTACGAGGATGGAGGCTGGAATGCTCACGGCGAGGAACAAAAGTCCAGCCAGCGTGTAGGGTTCGAGGTATCTGAAGTACTGCGTGCCCACCGCACGCGCCTCGCCCAGCACGTCCAGTACGGTGATGGTGGCCAGCAGCGGGACGTCCTTGAACATCGCGATCAGGTAGTTGCCCAGCGCCGGGATCACCACCGGGATGGCCTGCGGGAGCACCACGCGCCCCCACGTAGTGCTGGGCGCCAGGTTCAGGGCCGTGGAGGCCTCCCACTGGCCGCGCGGCACGCTTTCGATGCCGGCGCGGTAGACCTCCGACGTGTAGGTGGCGTAGTGCACTCCCAGGCCGATCACGCCGGTGGTCAGCGCCCCGAGCGTGAGCCCGAACGAGGGCCCGGCGAAGTACAGGAAGTACAACTGCACCAGCAGCGGCGTGCTGCGGATGAACTCCACCACCCACGCGGTGGGCCAGGAGATGATCCGGTACTCGCTGCGGCGCAGGATCGCCAGGAACAGGCCCAGCACCATTGCCAGGGTGATGCCCATCAGGGTGGCCTGCACCGTCACCAGCAGGCCGTCCAGCAGGCGCGGCAGGATGTCCCAGGCGAACTCCCAGTTCCAGATCATGCGGCCCGCCTGCCCGCGGCCCGGCCGATCTCCAGGCCGCGCGTGAGCCGGCCCTCCAGCAGGCGGACGCCCAGCGTGATGGCCTGCGCGATGGCGAAGTACAGGATGAGCGCGATGGTGAAGAGGGTGACCGTGCTGGCTGCGCCGTTCACCCGCAGCAGGGACACCATGAAGGTGATGTCCGCCAGCGTGATCAGCGAGACCAGCGCGCTGCCCTTGAGGAGTTCAATGAGCAGGTTGCCGTAGGGCGGGAGCATCGCCACCGCCGCCTGCGGGAAGATCACGTAGCGCATGCGGTCCAGCGGAGCCAGGTTCAGCGCAATGCCGGCCTCTGTCTGTCCCCTGGGTACCGCCACCACCGCCCCGCGCACCACCTCCGAGCCGTACGACCCCATGTTGAGGCCGAGCGTCACCGCGCCCGCCACCATGGGTGAGAGCGTGGGGCCGATGAGCGGGAGGGCGTAGAAGATCCAGAACAACTGGACAATCGCGGAGGTGCCGCGGAAGAAGTCCACGTACACCCGGTTGGGCCAGCGCACCGCCCGGTAGGGCGAGAGGCCGGCCAGCCCGGACACGATCGACAGGGCGGTCCCCAACAGGGCGGCGTAGGCCGTGACCTGGAGGGTGATCCAGACCCCGTCCATGAAGCGGCCCCAGAGACCGATGTCGAACATCAGAGAGCCCCCCTGCGGACGGCCGGCACGCTGGCCGTCCGCAGGTCTCCTGTCTCAGCCGGCACTGAGCCGGCACGTCCTCCGTTACGCCTCGCAGAGGTCGTCCGCGGTGACGTCCGTCGCCGCGCCGATCTCCGTCTCGCCGAAGCCGAACTCCTCCGTGATCGGGACGATCTCGTTGTTCTGCTTCATGGAGACCAACGCGTCGTTGAACTCGTCGCGCAGTTCCTGGTCGTCCCGGCGGAAGCCGTAGCCACCGCAGCCGCGCTGCGGGACGCCGTCCACTTCCGGGGTGAACCCGGCGGTCATCTCCAGGCTGGAGTCGTTCAGGCGGTCCAACTGGGCGCGGATGGAGAGGCTGGTGGCCGCAATGACGTCCACGCGTCCAGCCTGCAGGCCTTCCGCGAGTTCCGGCGCTTCCGCGAAGCGGGTGATGCGGTCGTCCGGGATGCCCGCCGCCTGCGCGTAGCCTTCCTCCACGCCGCCGGACAGGACGCCCAGGCGCGCGTCAGAGTTGGCCACGTCCTCGTAGTTGCTGACGCCTGTCGGGTTGCCGGCGCGGACGCCGAACGCCTGCGGAATGCAGTAGTCAGGGTCGGAGAACAGGATCTCCGCGCAGCGGTCCGGGTTGATGAACATGCCCGCGGCAATGATGTCGAACCGGCCGGCCTGCAGGCCGGGGATCAGCGAGCCGAACGGCACGACCACGCCCTGGATCTCCGGGATGCCCAGTTCAGCGAGCACGGCCCGCGCCACCTCCGGCGCTTCGCCGGTGACGTTCCCGGACTCGTCCGCGAAGCCGTACGGCGCCTCGTTCGCGAAGCCGATGGTGATGTAGCCGCGGTCGCGGGCCTGCTGCAGCGTGTTGCCGCTGGCGGTACCGCCGTCGCCGTTGTCGTCGTCCCCGTTGCAGCCGAGGAGCACCGCGCCGCCGAGGCCCAGGCCGGTGAGCCCGACACCTCTGAACAGCGCGCGCCGCCCGAGCCTGCGCTCGAGCAGGAAGTTCGCCTCTGGTTGGTCGTTTCGCATCTGGACCCTCCTCGTTCCTGAGAGGCCAGGCACCAGCACCCTACCTTCGGGGTACCCCGTCGCCCGTCCGCGCGCACGTACGCGCGGGCGAAAAGCCACGGCCAACCACGTCCTTCCCTCAACCGGCGCATCAAGCCAGCAACCACAGTGGTGGAGCGGAAAGCACGCGGAGGCGCCACGCCTCGCGTCCGCGACTAACCGTAAACCAAGAGGTCAAATCGCCGTGGAATCCGAGTAGTAGTTGCGCCTCAGGGCGCCTGTCCGGGTGCGCCGCTGATTGACATATCGGATCGTCCTGTCACATTCGCATATCAGATCCACCTTGCAGATCGAGCCCTCGCGAGTGCGATGCACATCGCGTGTCACGTCGCCTGTCACATCGCCTCGCACAATGCCACACCATTCCCCGGGGACGCGCGACCGGGAACGGGAAGAGCATGCAGCAAGCCGTGGGCCGCTGGGCTAGCCTGCGCGGCATGAGAAGCCCTCTTTCCGCGCTCCGGGCACTCGCCGCGGTCCTGCTGGTGGCCGTGATTGCCGCGGTGGTCGCCTGCAACGGCGACGAGGACGGCACGCCAGGGGTGAGCCCCACGGCGGCGCAGACTGCCGCTGCCGAGGTCACCCTCACCCCCAGCCCGTCTCCGGAGGGTAGTCCGGTAGCGAGCCCCACTCCGGAGGCACGCGAGGTGCTGGAGACGTTGTGGTTGGTAGACGCCTCGGACGGCTCGGTGCTGCTGCTCACGGAGACGGAGGGGTACGTGGGGCAGGAGCGCTTCGTGGACGCCGGCCAGGCGGTGGCGTTCACGCAGGTGGTTCCCGGGCAGGGGAGCGCCGTCCACGCGCTGGATCTCTCCGGCCATCCGTGGGATTCGCCTCGTGAGCCGCAATCGCCGGGTGTCTGCGAGCGCCTGTCCTGCGGCCCGTCCTCTCCGGACGGGCGGCACACCGTCTACACGACGAGCCCCCCGGAGGGCAGCCTGGTCTACGCCTATGGCGTGATCGACCTGGAGACGGGCAGCCAGCTGGAACTCCGCGGCGACCTGGTGCATTGCGGCGGGTGCGATGCGCGCTACGCGCCCGCCTGGTCGCCCTCCGGTCGCTACTTCACCATCGCGGAGTTCGGCGGCGATGGGCGCGTGTTCCTCGCGGATGTTGAGGCGCGAACCGACCGGCCGATCGGTACGGGCAACGAGACCACGCGGCGGCCGGACTGGTCGCCGGTGGCGGACATCGTGGCGCTGTCGGGTGTCGAGGGGACTGCGCTCGTCCACCCGGTAACCGGGGACGAGTGGCCGATCGACCTGGAGTGGCCGGTGCGCTGGGACGCCTCCGGCCGGTACCTCTACTCCCCGGCGTGGGGGTCGGGCGGCGTCACGCGCATCTTTGACATGGAGACCGGCGAAACGGACGAGGTCGCCGGTACGCCGCCGCAGGCCCATCTCTGGACCGACGACGTCGCAGTCGTGGGCCTGGAGGACGGCGGCTACACGGCAGCGCTGGGTCGCGCGTCCGGCTGCGACGGGGTGCGCGTCACCTCCGCGCTCGCACCCTCACCCCAGTGCATCGCGGGCGCGACCGGCGCGGCGGTCTCCCCGGATGGGCGCCGCGTGGCCGCGGCCGTGTTCGTGGAGCCGGTGAGGGTGGAGCGCACGGCGCAGCGCTGGCCGACGGACATGGCGCTCCTACGCCTGCTCATCATGGACGTGACCACGGGCGCCATCGTGCAGGTGGAGGGCGAACTCGTGGGGTTCGCCGGGGAGCCGCCCGCGATGCGGTGGCACCCGGAGAGCACACACCTGCTGGTGCGCTGGCCGGCCTCGTACGGCCTCTAGGCCGCCGCGCTAGCTGTACTGACCACACACCTGCGAGACACCTGACGGAAGGCTGGGCCTCCCGCGAGACTTGGGGTTGAGAGACCAAACAAGTCGAGCAGGAGGCC
>JAWLHV010000009.1:28894-43844 GCA_041690175.1 Dehalococcoidia bacterium | reverse complement strand
CCGGCCCTGCGCACCATCGGGGCCAGTCGCGCCAGTGGCTCCAGTAGCACCGGTAGCACCCGTCGGGCCCTGAGGACCGACCGGGCCGATCTCACCCTGGATGCCCTGCTCGCCCTGAGGGCCGGCTTCACCCTGGATGCCCTGTTCACCCTGAGGACCAGTGTCGCCCTGAGCACCCTGCGGGCCTTGAGCACCCTCGGGGCCAGTCGCGCCCGTAGCACCGGTCGCACCCGTCGGGCCCTGGGGACCGACCGGGCCGACTTCACCCTGCTGACCCTGGACACCCTGCTCGCCCTGAGGGCCGGTGTCGCCCTGGATGCCCTGAGCACCCTCGGGGCCAGTCGCACCGGTCGCACCCGTGGCGCCGGTAGCACCCGTCGGGCCCTGAGGACCGACCGGGCCAACCTCACCCTGGATGCCCTGCTCACCCTGAGGACCAGTGTCGCCCTGCGGGCCGGTGTCGCCCTGCGGTCCCTGGGCACCCTCGGGGCCGGTCGCACCGGTCGCACCAGTAGCACCGGTAGCACCCGTCGGGCCCTGAGGACCGACCGGGCCAATCTCACCCTGGATGCCCTGCTCGCCCTGAGGACCAGTGTCGCCCTGGATGCCCTGAGCACCCTCGGGGCCCGTCGCGCCAGTCGCGCCGGTCGCACCAGTGGCGCCGGTCGCACCCGTCGGCCCCTGGGGACCGACCGGGCCGATCTCACCCTGCGGACCGGCTTCACCCTGGATGCCCTGCTCCCCCTGAGGACCGGTGTCGCCCTGAGCACCCTGCGGGCCCTGAGCACCCTCGGGGCCAGTCGCGCCAGTCGCACCGGTCGCGCCCGTGGCGCCGGTAGCACCCGTCGGGCCCTGAGGACCGACCGGGCCAACCTCACCCTGGATGCCCTGAGAACCAGTGTCGCCCTGCGGGCCCTGAGCACCCGCGGGGCCAGTCGCCCCAGTGGCGCCGGTCGCACCCGTCGGACCCTGGGGACCGACCGGGCCGATTTCACCCTGCGGGCCGGCTTCACCCTGGATGCCCTGCTCGCCCTGCGGGCCGGTGTCGCCCTGCGGGCCGGTGTCGCCCTGCGGGCCCTGAGCACCCTCGGGGCCAGTCGCACCGGTCGCACCCGTAGCGCCAGTGGCACCCGTCGGGCCCTGCGGGCCGACCGGGCCGACTTCACCCTGCTCGCCCTGGATGCCCTGCTCGCCCTGCGGGCCGGTGTCGCCCTGGATGCCCTGAGCACCCTGCGGACCCTCCGGGCCAGTCGCACCGGTCGCACCAGTGGCGCCAGTCGCACCCGTGGGGCCCTGCGGGCCGACCGGGCCGACTTCACCCTGCTCGCCCTGGATGCCCTGCTCGCCCTGAGGACCGGTGTCGCCCTGGATGCCCTGAGCACCCTGCGGACCCTCCGGGCCAGTCGCACCGGTCGCACCAGTGGCGCCAGTCGCACCCGTGGGGCCCTGAGGACCGACCGGGCCGACTTCACCCTGCTCGCCCTGGATGCCCTGTTCACCCTGAGGACCAGTGTCGCCCTGGATGCCCTGAGCACCCTGCGGACCCTCCGGGCCAGTCGCGCCGGTGGCACCAGTCGCGCCCGTAGCACCAGTGGCACCCGTCGGACCCTGCGGACCGACCGGGCCGACTTCACCCTGCTCGCCCTGGATGCCCTGGATGCCCTGGATGCCCTGTTCACCCTGAGGACCAGTGTCGCCCTGCGGGCCCTGAGCACCCTCGGGGCCCGTCGCGCCAGTCGCGCCGGTCGCACCAGTGGCGCCAGTCGGACCCTGAGGACCGACGGGCCCGATCTCACCCTGCGGGCCGGCTTCACCCTGGATGCCCTGCTCACCCTGAGGGCCGGTGTCGCCCTGAGCGCCCTGAGCACCCTCGGGGCCAGTCGCACCGGTCGCACCAGTGGCGCCAGTCGCACCCGTGGGGCCCTGAGGACCGACCGGGCCGACTTCACCCTGCTCGCCCTGGATGCCCTGTTCACCCTGAGGACCAGTGTCGCCCTGGATGCCCTGAGCACCCTGCGGACCCTCCGGGCCAGTCGCGCCGGTGGCACCAGTCGCGCCCGTAGCACCAGTGGCACCCGTCGGACCCTGCGGACCGACCGGGCCGACTTCACCCTGCTCGCCCTGGATGCCCTGGATGCCCTGGATGCCCTGTTCACCCTGAGGACCAGTGTCGCCCTGCGGGCCCTGAGCACCCTCGGGGCCCGTCGCGCCAGTCGCGCCGGTCGCACCAGTGGCGCCAGTCGGACCCTGAGGACCGACGGGCCCGATCTCACCCTGCGGGCCGGCTTCACCCTGGATGCCCTGCTCACCCTGAGGGCCGGTGTCGCCCTGAGCGCCCTGAGCACCCTCGGGGCCAGTCGCGCCGGTCGCGCCCGTAGCACCAGTGGCACCCGTCGGACCGTGCGGACCGACCGGGCCGACTTCACCCTGCTCGCCCTGCGGGCCGGTGTCGCCCTGCGGCCCCTGAGCACCCTCGGGGCCAGTCGCACCGGTCGCACCAGTGGCGCCAGTCGCACCCGTCGGGCCCTGAGGACCGACCGGGCCGACTTCACCCTGCTCGCCCTGGATGCCCTGCTCACCCTGAGGGCCGGTGGCGCCTGTCGCGCCAGTAGGCCCAGCGGGGCCTTGCGGGCCCACGGGGCCCTGTTCACCTTGCGGGCCCTGTTCACCTTGCGGGCCCTGTTCACCTTGCGGGCCCTGCTCGCCCTGGATGCCCTGTTCACCCTGCGGGCCTTCAGGACCCGTGGCGCCCGTCGGACCAATCGGCCCGGTGGGGCCTACGGGGCCCTGCGGGCCGGTCGGGCCCGTGGCACCAGTGGGGCCCGTCGGGCCGGTCGGCCCCGTGGCGCCTGTCGCGCCGATGGGACCCGAGGGACCAACGGGGCCGGGGCAGCCGCTGGCAGGAGCGGGAATGATGTCGTCCGAGTGGTTGCGGTGGCCGTTCAGGCCCCCCTGCGAGACGGTGATGAGGACGTACGGGTTCGACTCGGAGCTCGTCGCGTGACAGATGGTCACGCTGTTCGGGCCCTGCGCTTCGACGGGCGTTACGAAGAACGTCGACGTCACCCAGACCATCAGGACTGGGAGCGCGAACCGGCGCCACGAGTGATTAGCCATACTTCCCCGGATCCCTAGCCCCTTCGGGCAGCAGACAAGGCGCACTGAACCGCGGTCCGCGGCCAGAGCCTCATCCGGGAGATTAAGCCCGCGATAAGGAATGGGGGCGCGTCACTCCTGAATCCTCGGTATAGATCGGGTTAAGGAACACCCCTGGATGCGGAGTTGTAGACCGCCTGTCGTAGACACGTTACGTCGCCTAAACCGGCGACCTTGCGGCGACGACGGCTCGTCCACGGGGGAGCGCTAGCCGGTGCACGAGCCAGGGCCATCGCCCTGGTCCGCTTGGGTTCGACGGGGACGGGCCACAACGGACGGCCTGACGGCCCGTGGCATCACGATCGCGCGGCACAGTCCATCTCACCACCTCGGCGTGCAAACGTTCTTAATTCTTCTTGCAACGTTGTCATTACGTATGATATTCCGCTCCTGATGGGCCAGGTGCCCTCACCCGGCCATCTTCCTCCATGGCCGCCGACCGGCGGCCGGGAGAACCAGGGGGCTGACGTTGGACAGAGACACGAACTTCTGGAGGACAGACAGCAGACACGCCGCGCGGTTCACACGGCGTCAGACATTGAGAGGTGCCGGACTCGCCCTGGCTGGCCTGGGCGCCGCCGCGCTCGTGGGCTGCGGAGGCGAGGACACGCCGGAGTCGCCGGTTTCACCGGTGGGCAGCACAGGCAGCACCGGCACTCCCACCACGGCGCCCGCCACCACCGATGCGACCGCCCCGCAGTCCGGGGGCGCCCTCCGGTACAGCAGCACCATCGACGTGGACACCCTCGACGTGCTGGTGGCGCAGTCCTACAAGACCTCCCACCCCACGGCGTTCGTCTACAGCCGGATGGCGAAGTGGGAGGTCGGTGACGGCGGGCCCGCTTCCGGCGTGATCACCGGCGATGCCGCCGAGTCCTGGGAGGTCTCGGACGACGGCATGACCTACACCTTCAAGATGCGGCCCGGCATGACCTGGGATGAACGCGCGCCGACCAGCGGCCGAGAGATCTCCGCAGAGGACGTGGTGCAGTCCTGGGAGAAGTTCGCGGACGGCTCCGCCTATCGATCAGAGTTGTCACACGCTGTGAACGAGGGCGCCCCGGTTGAGACCGTGGAAGCCATAGACGACAAGACGGTCCAGTTCCAGCTGGCGTTCCCGGACGGCATCTTCCTGCCGATCCTGACGCATCCGTTCAACTTCTGGGTGCACCCCATGGAGAGCATGAATGGCGGGTTCGACCCCGCGTCTGAGATGCGCGGCACCGGTCCGTTCATCATGGACGAATACCGTCCGTCCGTCGGCTACAAGTACTCCCGGAACCCGAACTGGTATGGCGGCCCGGACATGCCTTACCTGGACAACGTGGAAGAGGTGATCATTCCGGACGCCGCCCAGGCGGAGTCACAGTTCCGTGCTGGAAACCTCCACTTTGGTGGAATCGCGGTGCAGAGCATTCCCAGCATCATGCGGGAGATGGACGGCATTGACCCCATCCAGGCCAACCCGGGCGCGGGTGGTGCTGCCCTGTCCTTCAACTACGCAGGCGACTCGCCGTTCTTTGATGAGCGCGTACGGCAGGCGATCTCCATGGGGATCGACCGCGACGTGTTCATCGACGCCATCTTCGAGCCGGACGAACTGGAGTCCGTGGGCTTCCAGCTGAACCGCTACTGGAACACGCCGCTGTCCGCCGGGTTCGGCGCGTTCTGGCTGGACCCCAAGGGCGACGACTTCGGCGAGTGGGCCAAGCACTACGAGCATCACGTCGAGGAGGCGCGCGCACTCCTGGACGCCGCAGGCCAGAGCGGCCTGAAGACGACCCTGATCTACTCGCCTCAGTACGGCCGTGACTGGGGGACGCGGGCGGAATTGTTCCAGTCCATGCTTTCGGAGATCGGGGTGGAGATCACCATCTACGCCTCCGACTACACCACCGACTGGATCCCAAACTACCTCCGGGCGAAGGGCGACTACACCGCCCCGGACGGCGGGCCCGCCATGCAGATGGCGCCACACGGCTCACGCTCTGACCCCGGGCAGTGGCTGGAGGTGTTCTTCTCCTCCTTCGGCTCGAACAACGTAGTGGGGACGCAGTACCCGGAACTGGACGACATGATCCGGAAGCAGCGTCTTGAGTTCGACTTCGAGACGCGGGTGGAACAGATCCAAGACATCCAGCGGTGGATGGCCGAGCACATGGTGGGCGCGCCGGCCGGCATGACCATCGACACGGTCTCACTGAAGCACGCGCGCCTGCACGGGCCGGAGCGCTATCAGTTGTGGGGTGGTTCATACACCGCCTCGCAGGCGGGCGGCGAGGCCATCCCGTACTACTGGATGGAGGCGTAGCGCTTCCTTCCAGAGGGGGAGCCTCGCACGGGAGGCTCCCCCTCTGGTTCGGCGTTGCCTCCACGACAGGCGACGCCCGCGGCCAGCCCCGGGGAACAGGGTCGGCTGCGGGCGTCGCACCGTGTTCGCACGGACGAGCGAGCGGCTCGCGTTGCGTGCACCAGCGGCGGCTTGGCGCGCGGGGCGTCCGGCGGGGGTTGGCCACGCGAGGTACGTTCGGGACTGGACGGGGTGCTGCCCGCGCTGCGGGCTAGACAGCGAGGGGCTGCGTGAATGACTCGAAGCGAGGACCGCTGGCGGGCCTCCGGCTCGTTGACCTGACCCAGGGCGTTGCGGGGCCCTACGCCTCGTTCCTCCTCGCGGGCCTGGGCATGGACGTCACCAAGGTGGAGCCGGCGGACGGCGACCGCACGCGGTCGTGGCCCCCGTTCGCCGGGGACAGCCCCGGGGCGGAGCGCAGCCTCCACTTCCTGCACCTCAACCGCGCGAAGCGCAGCGTGACGCTGGACGCCGCCGTCGAGGCGGACCGAGACACCCTGCGCGCCCTGACGCAGCAGGCCGACGCGGTGATGACCGACGGACCTGTCGAGGGCGTGCTGTCCGCGTGGGGACTGGACGCGAGGGCGCTACGCGGCGGGCGTCCGGCCCTCGTGCTGGCATCGCTGACCGGCTCCGGGGGCGCGCGGGACCGCGAGGGCTGGGCTGGCGGCGAACTGCTCACGGCAGCCCTGAGCGGGCTGGCGTCCTGTACCGGCGAGCCCGACCGCGCCCCGCTGAAGCCGGGCGGACACATCTGCAGCGTGGCGCACGGCCAGACCGCCGCCGTCGCTGTGCTGGCCGCGTTGCTCTGCGTCCAACGCGGCGGCCCGGGCGCCGAGGTGACCGTGGACGCCGTGGAGGCCTGCGCCGACCTGCTGGAGATGTGGGCGTGCGGCGCCTACCAGGAGACGCCCATGCCCCGGCAGGGACGCCACCACAACTCCAACTTCCCGTTCGAGGTCTACCCCGCCCGGGACGGGCTGGTGGGCGTGCATGCGGGGCCGGGGCCGTGGTCAGCCTTCGCGGAGATGATCGGGCGCCCGGACCTGGACACCCCGGACCTCACCACCATGCCCGGCCGCTTCGCCCGGCGCGCGGAGATCGAGGAGGCGATCCTGGAGTGGCTGGGGGAGACGGGCACCATGGACGCCTACCACGCAGGCCAGGCGCGCCGGTTCGCGTTCGGGTACGTGGCCACCGCCGCGGATCTCCTCGCCTCGCCGCAACTTGGCGCGCGAGCGTTCTTCCAGGAGATGGATCACCCTCAGGCCGGACGCCTGCCCTACCCGGGCGCACCGTTCCGGATGCCCTCCGGCTGGCGGAACGAGCGCGCGCCCCTGCTGGGCGAGCACACCGAGGAAGTGCGCGCTGAGTCGGCGTCGCGCAGCAGCGCGCCGGAGCATGCGGTCGCTGCGGACCTCGATGCGCGGCAGCCGCTGGCAGGACTGCGGGTGCTGGACCTGACGCAGATCTGGGCCGGGCCGCGGGCCACCAAGGTGCTGGCGGACTTCGGAGCCGACGTCATCAAGGTGGAGGCGCCCGGGCGGCTGGACGGGACTCGAGGCTATCCTCGCTACCTGGCGGACCTCGCGGCAAGCCGCCTCGAGAGCGAGTCCGAGCACAACCGGCGCACGCAGTTCGAGCAACTCCACCGCGGGCAGCGGAGCATCACGCTGGACCTGCTCAGCGCGGACGGGGCCCGCGCCTTCCGCGAACTGGTCACCCGGAGCGACGTGGTGATCGCGAACTTCGCCGCGGGCGTGGTGGACCGGCTGGGCATTGCCTGGGAGCGACTGCAGGAGGTGAACCCACAGGTCGTCCTGGTCTCCATGACAGGCTTCGGCGACACCGGGCCGGAGCGCGACTACGTGGGCTACGGCGTGACGCAGGAGGAACTCTGCGGGATCTACCGGATCATCGGCTACCAGGACGGCGAGCCACTGAAGTCCGGGTCCAACGTGGGCGACCCCATGAACGGGATGCACGCCGCGGTGGCGGTGCTGGCCGCCCTGGTGGAGCGCGAGCGGACGGGGCACGGCCAGTACGTGGAACTTTCCCAGCTGGAGTCCGCGATCAACTTCGTGGGCGAGGTGTTGCTGGACTACTCCTCCAACGGGCGCATCGCCGGGCCGGTCGGGAACTCGCATCCCGCCTTCGCCCCGCACGACATCTTCCCGGCGCGCGGGCAGGATCAGTGGATCGCCATCGCCGTGGAGACGGACGCGCAGTGGGAGGCCCTCGTCGAGGCGCTCGGTGCCTCGGACCTGGCCAAGGACCCCGCGCTCCGCAGCGTGGAGGGGCGGCGCGCATCCGCGGACGTGCTGGGCGAGCGCATCGCCGCGCTCACCCGAGGGCTGGAGCGCGACGCGCTGGCAGCGGCCCTCCAGGCTCGCGGCGTGCCCGCCGCGCCCGTGCTGGACAGCGTGGAGGTCCTGCACGGGCCGGCGCTGGAGCACGCGGGCTTCGCGCAGTCTCGTCCTCATCCCGCGGGCGGGGACTACCGCTACTTCGGGCCGCTCTGGCGGGTGGACGGTGAGCGGCCGTCGCTCGGGGCGCCGGCAGCACTGCTCGCGGAGCACCAGGTCGCCGTCCTGGGCGCCCTGACCTCGCTGGACGAGGACGCGATCCGCGGGCAACTGCCGGCGCGCTCGGACTGAAGGCCCGGAGCCCTCGAGGGCCAGGGCGCCGCCGTGGGCGCTAGAGGCCCTGCTCCTCCGCCAGCGTCTGGTCGAACAGGATGTTGCCCGTGTACTGCTTCGGGTCCTGCTCGCAGATCCAGACCACGCCGCGCGCCAGTTTGTCGGCCGGCTCGAACGGCAGGTCCTCCACGGGCGTGTCGCGGTGCGTGAAGTAGAGGAGGCCCGGCGTGCGGATACCGCCCTGCGGCGACAGCACGTTCACGGAGATATTGTCCTCCTCCACCTCCTGCGCGACGGCCTGGGAGAACCGCTCCAGCCCGGCCTTGAGCATGCCGTAGAACGAACCGCGCACGATGCCCTGCTCCGGGCGCTTGCCCCCGTACGGGCCTGGCCCCGGGAACACGCCTCGGATGGAAGAGATGTTGATGATGTGGCCGATGCCCGCCTCGCGCATGTACGGGAGGGCAAGGTGCATCAGGCGCACCGGTCCGCGGAGGTTCACACCCCACATCAGTTCCAGGTGGCGCGCCTCGTAGTCATCGATGGTGCCCGGCATCTGCACCGCTGCGCAGTTCACCAGGATGTCCAACCCGCCGAGTTCCTGGACCGTCCGCTCCACGCCCGCTGCAATCGATTCCTCGTCGCGGACGTCCATGCGCACGGCAATGGCAGTGCCGCCCTCGTCCACGATCTCCTGGGCGACGGAGTAGATGGTGCCGGGGAGGCGCTCGTTGGTCTGTTCCTCGCTCCGCGCGCACACGGCGACGGACGCCCCGGCACGCGCGAGGTACTTCGCGATGTCTGCGCCAATGCCTCGGCTCGCGCCTGTGACCAGTGCGCGGCGACCTTCAAGAGACATGTCTCAACCCTCTCTGACTATTCCCTGTCGGGGACACTAGCACGCGGCGCAGAGCCTCCCGCTTGGTGCGGATGGCTACCATCCGCAGGAGGTAGCGGCAGGTTGTAAGGGGGCGAGATGAGCCAGGTGCAAACGATCTCAGGGCCGGTGGACAGCGCGGACCTGGGCTGGACGCTTTCCCACGAACACCTGACCAGCGGCATGGGTGGCGTGGAGCGCATCCCCGGCCTCTACAACGAGGACGAGGCGTTCCGGCGCTGCATGGACGCCCTCCAGCGCGCCTACGACGCGGGCATCCGCACCGTCATCGACTGCACCCCCCTGGACCTGGGCCGGCAGCCGGCCCTCTTCGAGCGGCTGGCCGAGGCCTCGCCCATGCAGATCGTGGGCGCCACCGGCGTGTACCGCTGGGTGCCGCTCACCTACTACACGTGGAGCGCGGACACGCTGGCGGAGCAGTTCCTCACAGACATCCAGGAGGGCATGGACGGCACCTCCTCCGTGCGCGCCGGCATCATCAAACTCGCCTGGGACCTGGAGTACCGCATCGAGGATGGCGGCGAGCGCTCCCCGCGCGCGCAACTGGAGAAGGCCGCCCGCGCCGCCGCCCGCGCCGCACGCACGGCCGGCGTCCCCATCACGTGCCACACCCGCGCCGCCGACCGCCACGGCGACCGACTGCTCGACATCTTCGAGGAGGAGGGCCTGGACCTCCGCGCGGTGACCATCGGCCACTCCAACGACAGCCGTGACATGGACTACCTGCTGGGCATGCTCAAGCGCGGCGCCACCGTGGGCCTGGACCGGTTCCTGGCCTCCGACAACGATGAGATGACGCGCCGGGCGGGCGTGGCGCTGGAACTGATCCGCGCCGGCTTCGCGGAGCAGGTCTGCCTGGGGCACGACGCCGCCGCCTGCAGCATGAACGCCGGCCCGCCCACGGGCGGCCCCCGCGTGGAGAACGACGCCTGCTGGCTGCCCGTCCCAGAGTTCCAGCTGCCGTGGCTCCGCGAGCAGGGCGTGAGTGACGCCGACATCGAGGCGGTCATGTCCGGCTCGGTGCGCGCGACCTTCGACGCCGCCCGCGCGATGGCCGGATAGCCGCGGCGGGCCCACACTGAGCGCCATGCACCAGGCGGCGGCGGACGGCAGCGAGCGCACAGACGGCGACCCTTCCCGGGCGTCACGCAACGTCGAGCGTCTGCGCGTCCTCTTTCCCGAGGTCGTGCGCGGCGAACGCGTGGACCTGGCGGCGCTACGCGCGCTCCTGGGCACGGCGGCGGATGACGACGCGGCCGAGGACGAGCGGTACGGCCTGCGCTGGCCGGGCCGCGCGGCGGCGCGCCGCCTCGCGGTCACCCCGCCCACCGGGCGGCTGTGCCCTGTCCCGGACGAGAGCGCGGACTGGGACGTCACGCAGAACCTGGCGGTCGAGGGCGAGAACCTGGAAGTGCTGAAACTCCTGCGGGAGTCGCACGCAGGCGCCGTCAAACTGATCTACATCGACCCGCCCTACAACACCGGCAAGGACTTCCTCTACGCGGACAACTTCCGGGACGGCGTCCGCGCCTACCGGGACATCGCCGGCGTGCCGGCCACGGAGGTTGGCGCGGATGTCTCCGGCCGGGTGCATGCTGCCTGGCTGAGCATGATGTACCCGCGCCTGCTGGTGGCCCGCGACCTGCTGCGCGCGGACGGCGTGATCTTCATCAGCATCGACCACAATGAACTGGACCACCTGCTGCTGCTGTGCCGCTCCGTCTTTGGAGACGCGAACTTCTGCGGCATCTTCGTTTGGGAGAAGAAGAAGAAGCCCTCCTTCCTGGACGCCAGCATGGGCACGCTCACGGACTACATCGTCTGCTTCGCCCGGGACCGGCAGCACGCGCCGCCGTTCGTGGCAGGTGCAGTCGCGGATGGCAAGAAGTACCCGTTCAACAACGCCGGCAACGGCATCCAGACGCTGACCTTCCCGCCGGGGTCCGTGGCGTTCCGCCTCCCGGACCAGGTAGTCCCCGCGCAGGACATGTCCGCCGGCAACATCCACACGGAACTGCTGGACGCGGTGGAGATCGTCGGCGGCCGCAACCGCCAGGCGTTCCGGCTGCGGGGCGAGTGGCGCTACTCGCAGGCGCGCCTGGAGAAGTTCGCCCGGGACGGCGCGGAGATCGTGATCAGCAAGGTCCCCTTCCGCCCCAACTACGTGAAGCGCTCGCAGGACGCGAAGAAGACCGCCAACCTGCTCTCCTACCGCACCAACGGCATCCCCACCAACGAGGACGCCCGGGAGGAGATGCGCCGCCTGTTCGGGGCAGACGTCATGGACTACCCGAAACCGTCCGGCCTCATGCAGTTCCTGGTGGAGTCCGTCACCCAGGAGGGGGACCTGGTGATGGACTTCTTCGCCGGGTCCGGCAGCACCGCCCACGGCGTCTGGAATGCCGGCGTCTCGGGAGCGCCTCGGCGATTCGTCCTGGTGCAGTCGCCCGAGCCGACGCGGCGCCGCCGGGGGGACGGCAGGTTCGAGGCAAGCCCCGCGTGGGATGCCGGCTACGCCACCATCGCCGAGGTGATGAAGGAACGGCTCCGCCGTACCGCCGCCGCGATCCGCGCGGAGCAGCCCGGATACGCGGGCGACCTCGGTTTTCGCTTGCTGCGATGGGAGCCCGAGGCGACCGGCAGCCCGGCCGATCCGGCCGGCCTCGCGACCGACTGAGTCGCCGGGAGCCCTCCTTGCTACACCGCCGCTTGCGTCGCCTCCGGCTTCGCCGCGGCCTGCAGGTACTGCACGGCGCGGCCCAGCAGTGAGTCGCGCACGATGATGACCTCGCCCAGATCCAGCAGTTCTCCCAGCGAGACCTCCAGGCCCCCGGCGATCGCCAGGACCGTGGAGAGCGGGACGTCGCGGCGGCCCATCTCATAGTTGGACAGCGCGCCCTGCGTGATCCCGGCATGGTGCGCCAGCGCGCTCTGCGTCATGCCGCGTCGCAGCCGCCACTCCCGGATGCGGTGGCCCACGGCGCTCGCCAGCGCTGAGTCGCAGTCCTTCAACTTCCGAGGCATCTCACCCCTACCCGTTCCAGCGCCCCCGGGCGGCTCCACGAAGTGGCGGCAGCGCACACCTTGCCGGGACGGGTCGCCCGCGTGAGGGGCCGAATGGCCCCGGCCTGCCGGGACCTTCGGGTGCTTCAGACCGGCGCCCAGGCCGCTGTGCCGAAGTCATGACGAAGGTCCCTGCTGCCCGCGGGACGTTCGTCCCTCGCTCACGGTACACCGTTGTGTAGGATTCGACACAACGTTTAGCAACACACTAAGTGTTGAAGTCGACAGGAAGACTTATGCGCATCCAACACCGGTGGCTCCTGCTGCTCCCCGCGACCGCGGTGGCCGCACTCGCGGTCGCCTGCGGCGGCGACAGCGGAGGCTCCTCCTCCGACAGCACCGCCACCGCCACGGCCACGGCCACCCAGGCCGCCGGCGGCGACATCTCCGACCCGAGCCGGGAGATCGAGGTCCTCATGAAGGACAACTTCTTCGAGCCCACGGAGATCCGCCTGGCGGTCGGAGAGGCCGTCAGCATCGAGGCGAAGAACGAGGGCGTGGCCATCCACAACATGCACGTCCTCAGCGCGGACACCGAAGGCAAGGACTTCACCAGCGCGCCGATCGTGAACCCCGGCGAGTCCAGTGAGTTCACGGTCCAGTTCTCGCAGCCCGGTACGTACAAGTTCCAGTGTGACTTCCACCTCCCCGGGATGGTGGGGGAAATCATCGTCGAGTAGGGCCTGCCGCATCACAGGCAAATGTCCGGCGCTTCGCCGGAACTGGGAGAGGTAGTGTCTGATGGCAGTAACGAGACGCGAGTTCATCGGCGGCTCGGCCGCGGGCGCCGCAGGCCTGGTGGTCGGCGGAGTGCTTGGGAAGGTAGTGAGCGAGGACGGCGGCGGCGGCGACAGCGGCGGCACGCTCTCCGGAGACGTGGGGCGCGTGGCGGAGGCTCGGGGGCTCAGCCCCTCGGACACGGTCCGCGCAGTCAAGTCATTCGTCCCGCCCGGGCAGCCGCAGATGGACGAGTTCTACCTGATCTCGTCCGGCGGGCACTCCGGCCAGTTGCTGGTCATCGGCGTGCCGTCCATGCGCATCCTGAAGAACATCGGCGTGTTCACGCCGGAGTCCTGGCAGGGATGGGGCTTCGGTTCGGACGGGGACCCGGTGCTGCGTGGCGGGACCACGGACGCCGGTGGCGGCTCCTCCCGCTCGCGCGGCATGCTCACCTGGGGCGACACACACCACCCCGCCCTCAGCGAGACCGGCGGCGAGTATGACGGCCGCTGGGTCTACATCAATGACCGCGCCAACGGCCGCATCGCCATGGTCGACCTGCGCGACTTCAAGACGAAGCAGATCTACGACGTGCCCAACCTGGACACCTCGCACGGCGGCGTCTTCGTCACGCAGGACAGCGAGTACGTCCACATCTCCACGATGACCCCGACGCTGCTCGAGGGGGTGGACCCGGAGACGGCGCTAAACAACTTCAGCCAGTCCTTCAGGGGGTACTCCACCTTCCTGGCGATCGACCAGGAGACCGGCCGCTTCGACCTGGACCGCTCGTTCCAGATCGAACTGCCGCCCTACACGCAGGACCTGGCGGACTCCGGCAAGTTGGACAGCCACGGCTGGGTGTTCATCAACTCCTACAACGCCGAAATGGCCGTGGGCGGCAACCTGGAGGGCGAGCAGCCGATCGAGGTCGGGGCGTCCCGCGGTGACTTCGACTACATGCACGCCATCAACTGGAAGAAGGCGGAGCAGGTGGTGCAGAGCCGCTCCGAGCAGTTGAACGGGATGCGCGTCATCCCGCTGGAGGTGGCGGTGGAGGAGGGCATCCTCTACCTGGTCCCGGAGCCGCGGAGCCCGCACGGCGTGGACGTGAGCCCCAACGGCAAGTACATGACCGTCGCCGGCAAGCTGGACCCCCACGTGACCATCTACGCCATGGACCTGCTCAACCAGGCCATCGCCGCGGAGGACTTCGAGGCCCACGACGAGTACGGCGTGCCGATCTTGCGGTTCGACTCCGTGGTCGCCGGGCGCGTGGAGGTGGGCTCCGGCCCGCTGCACACCCAGTACGACGAGGAGGGCTACGGCTACACGAGCCTCTTCCTGGAAAGCGCGGTCGCCAAGTTCTCGCTGGGCGCACCGGACTTCTCGGAGGACGAAGCCTTCAAGCTCGTCGACAAGTTGCCCGTCCACTACAACATCGGCCACCTGGTCACGATGGAGGGCGACACGACCAAGCCGGCCGGCAAGTACCTGGTCGCGCTGAACAAGTGGTCCATCGACCGGTTCCCGCCGGTGGGCACGCTGCACCCCCAGAACTTCCAGCTGGTGGAACTGGGCGCAGAGGGCATGGACCTGCTGGCGGACATGCCAATCGGCCTGGCCGAGACGCACTACGTCCAGGCCATCCGGGCCGACCGCATCAAGGCGTGGAACGCCTACCCGGCCGGCACGAACCCCTTCACGATGCAGCCGGACGCGAACGCCATCGTGCTCGGCGAGGAGCGCATCGAGCGGTCCGGCAACGAAGTCAAGGTCTGGATGAGCGTGAAGCGCTCCAACTTCATGCCGGACACCATCAAGGTGAAAGAGGGCGACCACGTCACCCTCTACCTCACCAACGTCGAGGAGACGCCTGACGCGACGCACGGCTTCGCGGTGCCGCGTTACAACATCAACGTCAGCCTCGACCCCGGCGAGGTCGCCACGGTTGAGTTCGAGGCTGACCTCCCCGGCGCCTTCGCGATGTACTGCACCGAGTTCTGCTCCGCACTCCACCTGGAGATGCAGGGCTGGCTGCTGGTGTCGTAGGTCCCTCCAGGCGGGCGGGGCGCAGGCCCCCCCCCCCACCCACCCACGGCAAACGAGATGGCCACGCGCAGA
>JAWLHV010000009.1:0-28884 GCA_041690175.1 Dehalococcoidia bacterium | reverse complement strand
CGGCGGCCCCCCCCCCGGGGGGGGGGCCCCCCCCCCCCCCCCCGCCACCCACGGAAGGAGAACGAGATGGCCACGCGCAGAGCGTTCCTGGGAATGCTGGGCTCCGCCGGACTTGCCGGCGTGGGGCTCACGGCAGGCGCGAAGTTGCTGTCGGCCAACGGTGGCGACGGGGACAGGTACCCGGAGATCCGGTACGGCTCCGAGGCATGCGCCCGCTGCTGGATGGTGATCGATGACGTCCGCTTCGCGGCGGCCTGGATCGGCTCCAGCGGCGAGGAAGTCCACTTCGATGACATCGGCTGCGCGGCGCTGGAGGCCGCGGAACGCGCGCTGGAAGGCGGAGCGCGCATCTTCGTCCACGACTTCACCCGGCAGGACTGGCTGGACGCTCACACCGCCGGCTACGTCCTGGCGCCGGCCTCGATCCGGACGCCCATGGCCTACGGACTGGCCGCCACCGAGGACCGCGCCGCAGCCGAAGCGCTGGCACGCCGATCCGAGGGCCGGGTGCTGGGGTGGGACGAACTGCCCGGCCTGCTGGCCACGGACACCGCTCCCGCACATAGACACGGGGCATAGCAATGGCGTCAGGAGTCACGATTGTGTATTCGAGGACGCGAGAGGCCGTAGCAGCCGCACCGCGGGACCGGCTCTGGGCTGGCTGCGCGCTGGCTGCGGCCGTGCTGGTGGCCGTGGCGGCATTCCTACCCCTCTGGCAGATGACGCTGAACGCGCCCCAGTACCCACAGGGCCTGCACCTGACCGCCTATGGCACGGCGATGGAGGGCGACCTCCGCGAGATCAACGCCCTCAACCACTACGTGGGCGTGAAGCCGATTGAGCCGGACGCCGTCACGGAGTTGAAGCTGTTCCCCTTCGCCATCGGCGCGCTGGTGCTGGTGCTGGCAGGCGCTGCGCTGTTCATCCGCAGCCGCTGGATCAAGGGCCTGGTGGCGCTCGCGGTCTGGGCCGCGCCCGTCGGCATGCTGCTGGACATGCAGTGGTGGCTCTACCAGTACGGCCATGACCTGGACCCGACCGCGGCCCTGCGCCTGGAGCCGTTCACCCCGAAGGTCGTGGGCACCACCAAGGTCATGAACTTCCACACGGACACCATGGTCGGGGTGGGGTTCTGGCTCATGCTGGCCGCCGCGCTGATGGTGACCCTGGGCCCGACGGTGGTCCGCTTCGTCCGCGACTCCTGGCGAAACACTGGCAGCGCGGCAGCCGCGGCCGTGCTGGTCGCGGCGCTGGCGCTGAGCGCGCTACCGCCCGCCACCGCCACGGCCGCGGAGACCTCGGGGGGGACCTCGATCGCCGCAGCGATCCAGGCGGCCAGCCCGGGCGACACGGTCGCCATCCCGCCGGGGACATACTTCGAGCAGGTGACCATCGACAAGGCGCTGGTCCTGGACGGCGGCGGCGCGGCAGTGATCGATGGAGGTGCGCAGGGTGACGTGGTCCGCGTGATCGCGGAGGACGTCACCCTGCGCGGCTTCATCATCCGCAACTCCGCGCGGACCGTGAGCAACGAGCCCGCCGGCATCCGCGTCACCGGGGACCGGGCCGTGATCGAGGGCAACCGCCTGGAGGACGTCCTGTACGGCATACTCCTGGACGCGAGCGACCATCACGTGGTCCGCAACAACCACGTATCGAGCATCCTCGAGCTGCCGGCCGAGCGTCGGGGCCACGCGCTCTACGTGTACGACAGCACGGACAGCGTGTTGTCCGACAACGTGGTGGACCACGCGAAGGACGGAGTCTTCCTGGGCTTCGCAATCCGCACCACCGTGGAACGCAACCACATCTCCCACGTGCGGTACGGCGTGCACGCCATGTACTCGGACGACCTGGCGCTCCGGTCCAACCTGCTGCGCCACAACGTGGCCGGCGCCAGCCTGATGTACTCGCGACGCCTGGCCATCACGGACAACGAGTTCTCGGACAATCGCTCGCTGGCCTCGGGCTACGGGCTGCTGTTCAAGGACGTCGATGACATCGACATGTCCGGGAACCGCGTGGTCAACAACCGCATCGGCCTGATCATGGATGGGGCGCCGCGGACCCCGGGGCACCAGATCACCCTGCGTGGCAACCTCATCGCCTACAACCAGGTGGCGCTGGAATTGTTCACGACGGCGGACGTGACGTTCACCGAGAATACCTTCATCGGGAACCTGCAGCAGATCGAGTCGCGCGGCGGGAGCCTGCTCGACCGCAACCAGTGGTCCGTGGACGGCCGCGGCAACTACTGGGACGACTACCAGGGCTTCGACGCCAACGGCGACGGCCTGGGGGACCTCCCCTACCGATACGAGGGCATCTACGACGACCTGCTGCGCCGCAACCAGGCGCTGCGCGCCTACTCGTTCACACCGGCCCGCGCCGCGCTGGACCTGGCGGCGCGCTGGTTCCCGGTCTACCGGCTGGAGCCGCGGGTGGTGGACCCGCACCCGCTGACCGCACCCACCATCAGCCTGCGCTCGGAGGGCGGCGGGCCCAGCGCCGCTGCGGCCGCGGCCAGCCTGGCCATGGCAGCGCTGGCGGCGGGTGTCTTCCTCACCAGCACCAGGACACAAGGGAGGGCATGGCGATGATCCTCAGCGTCAGGGATGCCCGGAAGCAGTACGGCAAGGTCACGGCCCTCGACGGCGTCTCGTTCGACCTCGAAGCCGGCCGTGTGCTGGCGGTGGTGGGCGCGAACGGCGCCGGCAAGTCCACGCTGATCAAGAGCGTGGTGGGGCTGATGCGGTTCCAGGGGCAGGTGCTGGTGAATGGCGTGGACGTGGCCCGCAACGGCAAGGCCGCCCGCCGGCACATCGGCTACCTCGCGCAGAACCCCTCCTTCCACACGGACATGACCGTGCAGGAAACCGCCACCTTCTACGCCGCCCTGCGCGGCGCACCGGAGACCGAGGCGCGCGACGCCGTCACGGCCGTGGGGCTGGAGGCGCACGCCTCCAAGCTGGTGGGCGCGCTGTCCGGCGGCATGCGCCAGCGGCTGGGCCTTGCCGTGGCGCAGATCGGATCGCCGCCGCTCTTCGTCCTGGACGAGCCGGCCACCGGCCTGGACGTGGGTGCACGGCTGGAACTACGCGAGTTCATCCGGGACCAGCGCGCGGCCGGACGCAGCGTCCTGCTCTCCACGCACTGGCTGGAGGACGTGCCCTCCACGTCTGACGAGGTGCTGGTGCTGGACGCCGGCCGGGCCACCTTCCACGGGCCCTCCAGCGAGTTCGTGCGCGCCAGTTCCGCACGCAGCCGGCTGTACCTGCGCCTGAACGGCCACACCCCGGACGCCATCCCGCTCATTCGGGCGGTAGCCGGCGGCGAGGTTGCCCGCACGGGTGAGTGGCTCTCGGTCACCTGCCCCACGGACGAGAAGGCGCGCGTGCTGGAGGCGCTGGTGGGCGGGGGCATCACCATCCTGGACTTCCGGGTGGAGGAGGCAACCACCGCCGCGGCGGCTGCACCGGACGGCCTGGAGCCTGTCGTGCAGGCCGCCGCTGAGGGAGGCCGGTCATGACCGCCACCATGTCCATCTTCGGCAAGGAACTGCGAGACGCGGTGCGCAGCCGCTGGTTGGTCGCCTTCTCGCTCACGTTCGCGCTGGTAGCGCTGGCGCTTGCGCTGGTGCAGCAGCAGGGGGGCGTGGGTGCGCAGGGCTTCAACCGCACCACGGCCAGCCTCATCAACCTCTGCCTCCTGCTGGTGCCGCTGCTGGCGCTGATCCTGGGCGCGAGCGCCATCGCCGGCGAGCGCGACCGCGGCACGCTGGGCACGCTGCTCTCGCAGCCGCTCTCCGCCACTGAACTGCTGGTGGGGAAGTACCTGGGCCTGACCGTGGCCGTGTGGGGCGCCGTGATGCTGGGCTTCGGCGTGGCCGGGTTCCTGGTGGCGCTGGTGAGCCCGGTGACGGACCTGGGCCACTACCTGCTCTTCGTGCTGCTCTCGGCCGGCCTCGCCAGCGCCATGCTGAGCATCGGCGTGCTCATCTCCGTGGCATCCGAGGGCCGCTCCAAGGCGCTGGCCGTCGCCGTGCTGACATGGTTCGTGCTGGTGCTCTTCTACAACCTGGTGGCCATCGGCTTCGCGCTGTCGGTGGCCTCCTCTGGCGAGGTGCTGCTGGCCAGCACGCTCCTGAACCCGGTGGAGGCCGTCCGCATCCTGGCGGTGCTGAGCCTGGAGCCGGACCTGCAGGTGCTGGGCCCGCTGGGGTCCTACCTCTACCTGGAGTTCGGCCCGGCGTGGAGCGCTGCCGTCCTCGCGGGGGCCGTCCTCGCCTGGGCGGCCATCCCCCTGGCGCTGGCCGCGGCGGTCTTCCGCCGCCAGGACGCGTGAGCGGAGCCCCCAATGCCCACGCCCGCCGACCCGCCCACCGCCTCCCGGCCGCCACGCTTCGCCACGCAGCCGCGTGAGGGCTCGGCAGCGGTCGACGCCTCGACGCCCGAGCGGCTGGTGGAGGCCGCCGAGCGCCTGTTCGGCACGCAGGGGTATTGGGCCACGCCGCTCCGCTGCGTCGCCGTGGAGGCGGGCGTCACGCGCGGGGCGCTCTACCACCACTTCCTGGACAAGCGCGCGCTGTTCGAGGCGGTCTACGTCCACATGGAACGCCGCCTCCGGGACGCCGCCCTGCGTGCCTACCGGGCCACGGACTCGTCCCACGACGCCCTCGAGGCGGCGCTGCGCGCGTACCTGGACGGCCTGCTGGAGCCCGGCGTCCAGCGCATCGCGCTGGTGGAGGCCGTTCCCGTGCTGGGCATCACGCGCCTCCGCGAACTGACCCACGAGATCACGCTGCGGCTGCTGGAGGACGCCCTGCGCGGCCGCCCCCGCCGCAGCAGGGCACTGGCGGAGGACACGGGAGCGCGCCTGATGTTCGGCGCGCTGGCGGAGGCCTCCTGGTTCGTCGCCCACGCCAGGGATCCGGCGGGGGCGGCATCGGAGATGCTGCCGCTCCTCCTGGCCCTGTACCGCGGGCTGGACAGCCCACCGCAGGACCAACCGGCCGTGGCGGAGCCGGCAGCGCCGGCAGCAAGGCGCGAATCATGGACCTGACGCTGGGCCGCAAGGGCGACTACGCGATGAGGGCGGTGCTGGACCTGGCCTGCCACTACGGCCAGGGCCGCCGCAAGGCGCGCGAGATCGCGGAGGCCATGGACATCCCTGCCCGCTATCTCCCGCAGATCCTCGCGCTCCTCGTCCGCCGCCGGCTGCTGGTTGCGGTCGCCGGCCGCGAGGGCGGGTACGAACTGGCGCGCGACCCGCGGGACGTCACGCTCATGGAGGTGCTGGAGGTCGCGCAGGGCCCCATGACCACGGACACCTGCGTGCTGCGCGGCGCCGGGCCAGATGCGAGCGGCCTGAGAGACCGCGCCTGCATCCTGCACGGGCCGTGGATCCGGGCGCAGCGCGGGCTGGCGGAGCAGTTGCGAAAGACCACGTTCCGCGAACTGGCGGACGCACACGGCGTCCCCGCGCGCCCCACGCCAACGCCTGGGCCGGCTACGCCGCGGGAAGGCGCCTGAGGCGATGCCCAACCAGGTCACGAACGTCGCCTCGGATGACGCGCTCACGGCGATCTACCGCCTGGAGTACGAGGACGAGTGCGAGGTCCGCGCCGCGCGCCTGGTGGAACGGCTGGAGGTCACCGCCCCGTCCATGTCCGCGATGCTCGGCCGCCTGGCGCGTGACGAACTGATCGCGCTGGACGAGCGCAAGCGGATCCGCCTGACGGAGCAGGGCCTCGCCCGCGCTGCGGAGATGGTGCGCCGCCACCGGCTGGCGGAGTGCTTGCTGGTGGACGTCCTGGGGCTGGACTGGTGGCGCGCCTACGAGGAGGCGCACCTGCTGGAACACGCCCTCTCGCCGGTGACGGAGGCCCTCATCAGCGCGCGCCTGGGCAACCCGGCCCGCTCCCCTGCCGGCTACCCCATCCCCGGGGGCGACGCCCCGCCCGTATGGTCGCGTCAGACGCTGGCGGACCTGCAGGCCGGCCAGCGGGCGGAGGTGGAGCGGGTGTACGAGGAGGACCAGGAGTTGCTGCGCTTCTTCGACGAGGCCGGACTCCGCCCCGGGGCGCGGCTGACGGTGCAGCGGCATCAGCCGGTGGGCGGCACGCTGGACGTGACCGTGCGGGGACGCCCCACCGTCCTGGGCTACGAGGCGGCGCGGCGCGTCTGGGTGTGCCCGTGCGGACCGGGTGAAGTGGCCCGCCGTGACTGAGCAGGCTCCCCCCCGGCTGGCGGCTGGCCCGCACTTCGCTGGCCCGCCGCGGGCGCTGGTGCTGCTGGCCCCGCTGCTGGTGCTCGCGCTGCTCGCAGCCGTCGGCTCCGGTCTCGCGAGGATGGGCGTGGACGTGCCGCTGACCGTGCGCATGCTCACCGTGAACCACGGCGCGTTGATGGTGGGCGGCGTCATCGGCACCGTGATCTCGCTGGAGCGCGCCGTCGCCCTCCGCCGTCCGTGGGCCTACCTGGCGCCGGGCCTCTCCGTGGCCGGGGCCGCCGCGCTCGTCCTCCAGGAGGACCGGGTGGGGGCCGCTCTGCTCGTCGTCGCCGCGGCGGTCGCCCTCGCGATCTTCGGTGCGTTCCTGCGTCGCCAGGCGGCATTCCCGCTCCAGGTGATGGCGCTGGGCGCGGCCTGCTGGCTCGCCGGCAACCTGTCGTGGCTACTCCAGGGCTGGGCGCCTGCGGAGGTGGTGCCCTGGTGGATCGCCTTCCTGGCGCTGACCATCGCGGGCGAGCGGCTGGAACTGGTGCGCTTCCGCCCGCTGGGACTGCCCGCCCGTACCGCCATGGGCGCGGCCGCCCTGCTGCTGGTCGCCGGCCCTCTGCTGGCGAGCGCCGGCATCGATGCCGGCGTGCGGCTCACCGGCGCCGGTGCGCTGGCCCTCGGCGGCTGGCTCGCAGTGCAGGACACGGCCCGACGCACGCTGCGTCGAGGCGGCGTGGCCACCTATGCGGGGGTGGCCCTGGTGGCCGCGTACGCGTGGCTGGCGGTGGGCGGCGTACTGCTCCTCGGCTGGGGGTTCGAGCCCGGCCTGCGGTACGACGCAGCCCTGCACGCGTTCTTCCTGGGCTTCGTCTTCGGCGCGATCTTCGCGCACGCGCCCATCATCCTGCCGGCGGTGACCGGCCTGACCGTCCACTTCACCCCACTGTTCTGGGCCGGCCTCGCGGTCCTGCACGCCTCGGTGCTGGCCCGCGTGGGTGCGGACCTGGCGGAGCAGACGGCGTGGCGACAGTCAGCCGGCATCTGGAACGGGGTGGCGATCCTGCTGCTGGTCGTCGCCGTTGCCGCCGGCATCGTCGCCGGACGGCGTCCAGCCCGCTGACCTCGCTGGGCGTTCCTCGTACGATGGCGCCGCCGCGCGCCCCTGCGCGCTCCGGGTGATGAGCAGGGCCAGTGATCGACAAGGTCGTGCAGTCCTTTGACGCCGCCGTCCGGGACATCCAGCCGGGCGCGCGCATCCACTGCGGGGGCTTCGCCTCGCCCTTCAACATGCCCTCCTACCTGATCGCCGCGCTCGCCCGGAACGGCGCGGACGGCCTCATGCTGGCCTCCACCTCCGCGGGCACGGGGCCGGAGAATGCGCAGGCGCTGCGGGAGCAACTGGCGGACATCGTGGCTTGGCCGCTGGACTACTGGGACCCCGGCCTCCTGGCCCAACTCGGCCGCATCCGCCGGCTCATCACGTCCTTTCCCGTGGGCACCGGCAGCGCTGTGAAGTGGCCCTTCGAGGCCGCCCTGGAACGTGGCGAGGTGGAACTGGAACTGACCGGCCAGGGCTCGCTGGCGGAGCGCATCCGCTGCGCCAGGGCCGGCATCGCCGGCTTCTATACCCCCGTGGGCCCCGGCACCGCAGTGGCGGAGGGCAAGGAGGTCCGCGACTTTGATGGCGTCCCGCACGTCCTGGAGCGCGCCCTGCACGCGGACTTCGCGCTGATCCGTGCGTGGAAGGCGGACCGCTACGGCAACCTAATCTACCGGGGCGCCCGCACCTTCAACGAGACCATGGCCGGCGCCGCGCGCGTGACCATCGCGGAAGTGGACGAGGTGGTGCCGCTGGGCGACCTGGCTCCCGAGGCGATCCATACGCCGGGCGTCTACGTGCAGCGCGTAGTCGTGCGCCCGTCCAGCCCGTCCGCGTCCTGGGAGGCCCCGTGCTGACGCCGCCGCGCCTGGACGCCGCCGCGATGGCGATGGTGGCCGCTCGCGAGTTCCACGACGGCGCGGTGGTGAACCTGGGCATCGGCCTGCCGCTGGCGTGCGCGGACTACGTCCCCGCCGGCCGCGAGGTGATCCTCCACTCCGAGCACGGCCTGATGGGCTACGGCCCGCTGGCCCAGCACCCGGACGAGGTCGATCCCTACGTCTTCATGGTGGGCAACCGCCCGGTTCGCCCCAAGCCCGGCATGGTCTTCATGGGCCACGCGGAGTCCTTCGCCATCGTCCGTGGCGGGCACATCGACGTCACGGTGCTGGGCGGGCTGCAGGTGGACGCCGCGGGCAACCTGGCCAACACCCACGCCCCCGGCAAGGTGGCCGGCAACCTCGGCGGCGCCCCGGACCTGGCGACCTGCGCGAAGCGCACGGTGGTGCTGATGTACCACACCGCCCGCGACGGCTCGCCCAAGGTGGTGGAACGCTGCACGCTCCCCCTTACTGCCGTCGCCTGCGTGGACCGCATCGTCACGGATGTCGCGGTCATCGACGTCACCGGGGCCGGCCTCCTGCTGCAGGAGGTCGCCCCCGGCTGGGCGCCGGAGGCGGTCCAGGCCATCACGGGCGCGCCCCTCACCGTGGCGCCGGACGTCCGGGAGATGTCGCTGGCCTAGCCGCGGACCGCAGCCAGGCGGGACTCCAGGAGGTGACGCTCCTGCGCGTTCGTGACCAGCACCAGCGCCCGCTCGTAGGCCGTCCGAGCCTCCGGAAGGCGCCCCAGGCGTTCCAGGAAGTCCGCGCGCGCGGCGTGGAAGAGGTGGTAGAAGGACAGGTCCAGCCCCTCCACCTCGGCCAGCGCTGCCTCTGGCCCTCGCAACTCCGCCACGGCCACGGCGCGGTTCAGGGCGACGACGGGCGTAGGCGTGAGCGCGAGCAACTGGTCGTAGAGCGCGACCACCTGCCGCCAGTCCGTCTCCTCCGCCCTGGTGGCGTCTGCGTGCACCGCGGCAATGGCGGCCTGCACCTGGAACGGCCCAGGCTGGTTCTGTCGAAGGCAGGCGCGCACCAAGGCGTGCCCCTCCTGGATCAGCGCGCGGTCCCAGCGTGCGCGGTCTTGATCGGCCAGGCGCACCAGCGCGCCGTCCGCATCCGTACGCGCCGCGCGGCGCGCCTCCGTGAGCAGCAGGAGCGCCAGCAAGCCCCGCGCCTCCGCCTCGTCCGGCATCAACTCCACCAGCAGGCGCGCCAGGCGGATCGCCTCGTCCGTCAGTTCCACGCGCACCAGGTCATCCCCGCTGGACGCCAGATAGCCCTCGTTGAACACCAGGTAGACCACCGCCAGCACGGAGCGCAGACGGTCCGGCAGGTCCGCGTCCTCAGGGACGCGGTACGGGATCCCCGCATCCCGGATCTTCTGCTTCGCCCGCACGAGGCGCTGAGCCATGGTGGTCTCGCTGGTCAGGAAGGCGCGCGCGATTTCCGGTGTCTGCAGGCCGCCGATGAGCCGCAGCGTCAGCGCCACGCGAGCGGGCATGGCCAGCGCCGGATGACAGCAGGTGAAGACCAGGCGCAGGCGGTCGTCTTCCACGGGTGGGGCCTCCAGCGCGGCCGCGGGCGCCGGCTCATGCGTGCCCAGCAGCAGCGTTGCCTGGCGGTGGCGCTCCTGCCGGGTGCTCTCCCGCCGCACGACGTCGATCGCGCGGTTGCGCGCGGTGGTGATGATCCAGCCGGCCGGACTGGGTGGGATGCCCGTCTCCGGCCAACGCTTCAACGCCACCTCGAAGGCGTCCTGGACCGCTTCCTCCGCGAGGTCAAGGTCGCGGAAGGAGCGGGCCAGGACGGCCACCGCGCGGCCGAACTCGGCGCGGAACACACGCTCGATCTCTGCGTGCGTCGCGGAAGGCACGCGCCGCTACTCCGCGTCGTCCTGGAATGGACGCACTTCCACCGGGCCCTGGCATGCGGCCGAGCCCTCCGCGGCCCACTTCAGCGCGGCGTCCAGGTCCGGCGCCTTGATCACCCAGAAGCCGCCCAGGTGTTCCTTCGCCTCCGCGAACGGCCCATCCGTGGTGATGACCTCACCGTCCTTCACGCGGACGACCGTCGCGATGTCCGCCGGGTGCAGACCACCCGCGAAGATCCAGGCGCCCTCCGCCTTCAGTTTCTGGTTGAACGCGTCCACGTCCGCGTACATCTTCTGGATGACGTCCTCCGGCGGGACTTCCTCGCCCTCGACCATGTGGACGGACAGCAGGTACTGCTTCATCTGGTGCTCTCTCTTCCGTTGCCCGGCATCGCCGGCCCGTTTCTACCCCTGAGACGAACCACCGACGCCCAGATCGACAGCCGCAGGGCATTCTTCAGGAAAAAAGTTCCGGCGTCCGTTGCCGGGACGCCGCCGCAACATTCTCCCCCTGCCGCATCTCCCTACCGCCCCGCGGACGTAGACTCCGAGGGCCGCCACACCGGCGCACGAATGCGGGGCAAGTCCGTGAGTGAGAGCACGATCTCGCCGATCCTGGCGCTGCTGGCGCTGGCCGCCGTCGGCGGCTCCGTCGCGGTGGCCCTCGCGGCCGGCGCGCCCGGCGCCCACGCCCTCCGTTCGCTGGTGCTCCGCCAGGGGCGCTGGATGATGTTCGCGGTCGCGGCGGTGGCGACCGCCGCGTCGCTGTACTACTCCGAGAGTGCCGGTTTCGTGCCCTGCGAGTTCTGCTGGTACCAGCGCATCGCCATGTACCCGCTGGCCGTGGTCCTGGGCGTGGCGGCCGTCACGCGGGACCGTGCGGTCGCGAAGTACGTGATCCCCATCGCCGCCATCGGGCTGGCGCTGTCCATCTACCACTACCAGTTGCAGTTGTTCCCTGAGCAGGCCACCGCCTGCACCTCCGGCGTGCCGTGCACCGCGCGTTATGTCGATGAGTTCGGCTTCATCTCGATCCCGTTCATGGCCGGCTGCGGCTTCCTCGCCATCCTTGCGCTGAACGTCGCGACCTGGCGCGCCCGCCGCTTCGAGGACAACTCGGACATCGAGGTCGGGTGAGGCGCTAAGCCAGCACCTGCGCCGTGAGCCCGCCGTCCGCCACGATCGCCGCCCCCGTGATAAACGAGGCGCCCGGCGATGCCAGGTACGCGACCACGTCCGAGATCTCCTCCGGCGTGCCCACACGGCCCAGCGGGTGCATCGCCTCCAACTCCTCCACCGTGCGCGCCTCCGGATAGGCGATCTCGCGCTGCGCCATCCGCTCGGCGGTCTCCTCACGGGAGCGTACGCGGACGTGGCCGGGGCAGATGCAGTTGCAGCGGATGCCCTCGCGCGCATAGTCCAGTGCGATGTTGCGAGTGAGGTTGATGACGCCGCCCTTGGCCGCGTTGTACGCCGCTGAACGGCGGTGGGCAGTGAAGCCCTGCACGCTGGCGATGTTCACGATGCGTCCGCCGCCCTGCCGGAGCATGTGTGGGATCGCGTACTTCGCTCCGTAGAACACGGACGACAGCGTGGTGGCGATGACCGTGTCCCAGTCCGCCTCCGCCAGTTCGTGCACGCGGCCGGGCAGGCCTCGGCCGGCGTTGTTCACCAGCACGTCCAGCCGTCCCCACTCGGCGGCGGCACGCTCCACCATCGCCGCCACCTGCTCCGTGCGGCTCACGTCAGCGCGCAGTGCGAGCGTGGTTCCGCCCAGGCCGCGCACCTCCGCCGCCACCAGGTCCGCGCTCGCCTCGTCGATGTCGGCGACCGCTACCGCGTAGCCCTCCTGCGCGAGGCGGAGGACGGTCGCGCGGCCGATCCCGTGGCCGCCCCCGGTCACCAGGGCGACTTCCTGCGGCCGTTGGTCGGTCTGCCGGGTCTCGTGCTGAGTCATGGCGCCCCCTCGCGGGCGAGTCTACGGCCGGGTCACAGGGCAGCGAGGCCATCCGATACGCTCGACGCGCGGAGGTGAAATGACCGACGAGCGCGATCCGGGCCCGGTGCTGCTGGTGGTGTCCTGGCACTTTCCCTCCATGCGCGTGATGCCGCGGGCGTTCTGGGCCGTGCGGGGGCTGGACCGATCATCCCGGCGGACGCCGCTATTGCTCTGGATGCACCGCTGGATCTCGCGCCGGTCGGTCGCCCTCACTTCGTCGTGGGCGGACCGCCCTGCAGCCGAGGCGTGGCTGCGATCCCACGCGTTCCGCCGGGCGGACTCCACCTTCCGCGCGCTGGGCGGCGCCCGCCGCGTCGAGTCGGCCGCCGCTCCGGTGCCGCTGGAGGATCAGTTGCGCTAGACTCCCGGCGCCCACGGCACCGTCAGCGCCCCCGCACCGCGGAGGGCAGGCACGGGCGGGAGGGCGTCGGAGGGCCTCGCTGTGGACCACGCGGCCTCGGACGGCCGGTCGCGATGACCGCGCCCCCTCTCCCGCTGCCCACGGATCCCGTCCCCACGCGGGGCGAACGTGCCATCTACTTCGGCTACTGGATCCTGGGCGCCGCCTTCATTGCCCAGTTCGTCTCCACCGGCGCGCAGAACTACGTCTTCGGCGCGTTCTTTACGCCCATGACGGATGAACTGGGCTGGTCGCGCTCGGAGATGACGCTCTCCCGCACCGTCGGCCAGTTCGTTGCGGCGTTCGCCGGGTTCTACATCGGCGCGTACGTGGACCGGTACGGCGGGCGCTGGCTCATGCGCATCGGTGTGGCCATCCTCGCGCTGGCGCTGTTCCTCTGCTCCTTTGTGGACGAACTCTGGCAATGGTGGCTGGTGAACGGACTGGTCCTCACCATGGGCGCGGCGCTCATCGGCAACCTGGTGGTGAACGTCACGCTGGCCAAGTGGTTCGTGCTGAAGCGCGGGCGCGTGGTGGGCTTCGCGGCCATGGGCGTGTCCTTCGCCGGCGTGGTGCTGACGCCGCTGGCCACGGTGCTGGTGGACGCCTTCGGCTGGCGCGAGGCGTGGCGCATCCTGGCGGTAGGCGCGCTGGCGCTCATCCTCCCAACCTCGTTCCTGATGCGACGCGCGCCGGAGGATCACGGCCTGCAGCCGGACGGGCTGAGCGCCGCGCAGGTGGCCGCGGGCGGGGGACGCAGCGCAGCCGCGGACTTTGCCTCCTCGCTCACGCGGTCGCAGGCGCTGCGCAGCCGCGCGTTCTACCTGATCGTCTTCGCCTTCGGGCTGGGCGGACTGTCCATCGGCGTGATGTTGATCCAGACCATCCCGTTCCTGACGGACGCCGGCTTCAGCCGCACCTTCGCCGCGCTGATGATCACCGTGACCTCTGTGCCGTCCCTGATCTCGAAGCCGATCTGGGGGTACTTCATCGACCGCGCGGACGCGCAGCGCCTCTCCATCGTGGGGTTCGTGCTGACCTCCGCGGCGCTGGTCCTGATCGTGGTGGGGGCGCGCACAGGCGCGGCCGTGGTGTTCGCGGGCTACGCGCTGCTGGGGCTGGGCTGGGGCGGCTTCATCCCGCTGCAGGAGGTGGTGTGGGCCTCGTATTTCGGGCGGCGGTACCTGGGCGCCGTCCGCAGCGCCGGCCTGCCGTTCTCCCTGCTGCTGGGCGCCAGCGCGCCACTGCTGGCGTCCTACTACTTCGACCGCGTGGGCAACTACGACGGCGCGTTCCTGGCCACGGCGTTCGCCGCCCTGCTGGCCGTGGTGCTCATCCTGTTGGCTCGCCAACCGGCTCGGGCCGTCCTCGAGGACTGACGCCGGTCCTCGGGGCCCCTCGGGAGCCCCCGCGCGCCCTGGCGCTTGCAACGGAGCTGCAACCGGGACGCCGCTCCTGTCCGACGTGAGCGAGGGGCGTGCTCCTACCGTCCGCGGACAACGGCCTCACCCTCGAGGACACCCATGCCCCAGGCGCCTGCGCTGCGCGTGCTCTCCGTCCTCCTGATCGTCTTCCTGGCTGGCGCATCCACACTGGCGCCACAGGCCGCCACACCCGCGGCTGCCCAGGCCGCGCCCACCCTCGATGGCCCCGTCACGGACCTGGCAGGGACGCTCACGGGAGACGAGCGCCAGGAAGCGCTGGACGCCATCCAGGACCTCCGGGACGGCCAGAACGTGCAGTTGTTCGCGCTCTTCGTGGACACCACGCAGGGGACGCCCGCCCCGGCGTACGCGGAAGAAGTGGCGGAGGCGAACGGGCTGGGCGGCAACGACGCCGTGCTGGTGGTGGCAATGGAGGACCGCCGCTACGCGATCTGGGTGGGCCCGCTGCTGGACGAGGTCAGCGACGAGGAACTGGACAGCATCCTCGCCCAGCGCGTGGAACCTCGGCTGGCGGGGGGCGAGTTCGGCCAGGCCGTCGCGGAGGCCGCCCGGGGGCTGGGCCAGGCGCAGGGAGGGTCGCTCACGCAGGGCCCGGAAGGCGACGAGGGCGGCGGCAGCGGCGCCTGGAACACGTTCATCGTGCTGGTCGTGATCCTCGTGGTGGCGGGGGGCGGGCTCCTCGTCTGGCAGATATCGCGGCCGCCGAAGGAGCCACGCGAGGGGGCGCCGGCCACGCCGCAGATGCCGCTGGACGCGCTGGCCCGCCACGCGAACTCCCTGCTCATCGAGACGGACGAGGACCTCCGCCAGAACCAGCAGGAACTCGCCTTCGCGGAGGCGCAGTTCGGCGAGGAGGAAGTGCGCCCGTTCCGGGAAGCCCTGGCATCCGCAAGCGCGTCCATGCGCGAGGCCTTTGGCCTGCGCCAGCAACTGGACGACGCCGACCCGGAGACGGACGAGGAGCAGCGCGGGATCCTGGACGAGATCGTGCGCCGCTGCGAGGAGGCCCAGGCCGTCATGGACGCGCAGCGCGAGCACTTCCAGGCGCTGCGGGACCTGCAACGGAACGCCCCGGAACTGCTGGAGCGGATCCCCGGCGAGATCGGCAGGGTGGGGCAGCGCCTGGGGGAGACGGAAGCCTTGCTGGTCCGCATCCGCACGGAAGCGCCCACCTCGGCGGCCTCGGTCGCGGGCAACCTGGAGGAGGCGCGCAAGCGGCTGGCGGCGGCGAACGAACTGGTGACAGCCGGGCACGACGAACTTCGGCAGGACCGCCGCCCGGGCGCCGCGCGCAGCATCAAGGCGGCCCAGGACCTGGTGGCGCAGGCCGCCTCGTTGCTGGACGCGGTGCACCTGCTCCACGAGCAACTGGAGGAGGCCCGCGGGCGCGCCGAGGCCCTCCGCGCCGAGGTGGACTCGGACCTTCGAGCCGCCCGCTCGATGCTGGCGGAGCGTCCGGACGGGGCGCTGGAGTCACGCGTGGAGGCGATCGCCACCACTCTGGCCGGCGACTCCGGGGACGCCCTGGTTGAGTACCAGCGCCTCCAGGAAGCGGACGAGGCAGCCAACGAGGTCCTGGCTGCGGCCACGGAGGGGGTGGAGCAACGCCGCCGCGAGGAGGCCGCCCTTCGCCACGCCCTCCACAGCGCCGAACTCGAGGTGGACCGCGCCGAGTCCTACATCGCCGGCCGCCGCCACGGCGTGGGCCGCGTCCCGCGCACCCGCCTCACGGAGGCGCGACGTGCGCTGGAGGACGCGCACGCACGCTCGGCGGAGGATCCCCCGGGCGCGCTGAAGGCGGCACAGCGGGCACGCCAACTGGCGACGCAGGCCTCCGACGCTGCCCGCAGGGAGTTCGACGACTACGACGAGCGCTTCGGCGGCGGCTTCCCCGGCGGGGGACGCAGCCGCGACCGCTGGGGCGGCGACATCGGCTCCGTGCTGATCGGCACGGTGATCGGCTCGGTGCTCTCCGGCGGTGGCGGCGGTCGTGGTGGCGGAGGGCGTCGCGGTGGCGGGGGCATCGGTGGATTCGGGGGGCGCTCCAGGGGCGGGGGCTTTGGTGGCGGAGGAGGCCGCAGCCGCGGGGGTGCCTGGTAGGCAGCAGTGGACGGATGGGCCGGCGGTACGCCGCGCACGAAAGGAAGCGACCGAAATGGCGCAGTCTTCGATCCTGGGCCGCATGGGCCAGTTGGTACGGGCGAACATCAACGCGCTGCTGGACAGCGCGGAGGACCCGGAGAAGATGCTGGACCAACTGGTCCGGGACTTCCGGGACAACATTGCGGAGGCGGAGCAGGCCGTGGCCCAGACAGTGGGCCAGTTGCGCCTGCTGGAGGACGATCATCGCGAGGCCCGGGAGGCCTCGCGCGACTGGGGCGACAAGGCCGCGGCGGCCGCGCGCAGAGCCGACGAATTGCGCTCCGGCGGTGACGAGCAGGAGGCCAAGCGCTTCGAGGACCTGGCCAAGGTGGCCCTCCGCCGCCAGATCTCGTTCGAGGACCAGGCCCGGACGTTCGAGGGCCAGATCGAACAGCAGTCGGCGTTCGTGGACAAGTTGAAGGAAGGTCTCAACAACCTCCGTCAGAAGCACGATGACCTGGTGCAGAAGCGGAACGAACTGATCAGCCGCTCCAAGATGGCCACCGCGCAGCGCCAGGTGCAGGAGGCCGTGCGCGACATCTCCGTCATGGACCCCACGAGTGAACTCCACCGCTTCGAGGAGCGCATCCGCCGCGAGGAGGCCATGGCGCGCGGCATGGAAGAGGTCTCGCGCGACTCCATCGAGGACGAGTTCGAGAAACTCGAGGATGCGGGTACGGAGGCGGAGGTGGAGGCGCGCCTCGCCGCCCTTCGCAGCGGGTAGCCAGCGCGACGCGTCCCCGCCGATGGGCGGGTGCAACGGGACTGCGGTTCTGAATCACGGCTACGCCCGCGGCCGTTGCGGCGCGTCCACTGCCTGACCACCTGGGGAACTACGGCGGCGCCGTCTCGGCCGCAAGCATCGGAGGGAAGGCCCTCACGTCGACGCCATGGTGGCCAGACTACCCGACGGGTGCTGATCGTTCGGCTTAGTTGCTCGCTGGCGACATGGGCGGGATCGGCAGCTCACCCATCTCCTCTTCCCATGCTCTGGCGATTGACAGAACCACATGGTCCTTGTCCATGGCCGCGCCGACTTGAAGGCTCGTGGGCCGATTCTCGGCACTGACCCCGACCGGGATCGCGAGAGCGGGCCCCCCCGCTATGTTCATAAAGGCACTGGCGTTCCGCGTGCGGAAGTACTTTTCGATTACGTCATCCGCATCAGCGAAATCAGGGGCGGGGCGCTGTAGGGCTGCCTGGCCGTCACCTCGTACCCATAGGAAAGCGTCCCGCGAATCCATCGCCGTACGAAGCTGGGAACGGATGTATGAGAGGATCTTGGTTGCCTTCGAAACCCAAGCCGTCGGCATCAAGGACGCAGTGACTAGGTTCAACCAGCTGTTCGTGTCGATTGAGTCCTTGATGGCACTGAGATCGAATTGAAGAAGCTGATGGTCCACGTCTCGCGTCATGAGGAATAGGGCCCCGGAGTGCTCCACTTCAGGGATAGAAACCTCGTCGACTAACACGCCACGATCTTCCAGAAACGAAATGAACCTTCCAAGGGATTGATTCTCACCCGAATCGATGCCGGTGATCTCCCGAATCACACCAACGCGGAGTCCGCGCAACTCCGCCTTTTCGTGTGGAGGAGCTTTATGGTCGGCATGGCGGGTTGTGGGATCCTGGGGATCTTCTCCAAACAGAGTGGCCGCAACCAACGTTACATCGGCGGCGCTCCGAGCCAGGACACCGACCGTATCATTCGCCCACCGAAGTGGCCAAACTCCGCGCCGACTCACACGACCGAAAGAAGGTTTGAACCCGTAAATCCCGCACAGTGCGGCAGGAGCACGGACCGATCCCCCGGTGTCCGTCCCCAGTGAAAAAACGGACATACCCGACGCGACAGCGACGCCCGAGCCGTGACTAGACCCGCCAACGCTCAGGTCACTCGACCAAGGATTGAGCGGAAGGCCATGCGGATGAACCTGCGTCCCCCCCATCGCGAATTCGTTGGTGTTGTTCTTCCCGAGAAGAACCGCGCCCGCCCCATCGAGTCTACGTATGACCTCGGCTGATTGCTGAGACATCTCCGACTCGAACAACCGTGATCCCATCGTTGTGCAAACACCCTGAACCTCGATGAGATCCTTCACGCTATACGGGATGCCGTGGAGCGGCCCGCGAATCACACCCTTGCGGATCTCTTCGTCGGCCTCCGCGGCGCGGCGAAGGGCTCCTTCGGCGGTGACGGAGATGAAGGCGTGATACTCAGGATCGAAGGTAGCGATTCGATCCAAGGCCGCCGTCGTCAAGTCCATCGACGTCACAGCTCCGCCTTTGAGCATTTCCGACAGTTCAGTTGCTGACCTGAAGGACCACTGGCTCATGGCATCCACACGATCGGATCAGACGTCTCCCACGGGAGGTGGTCGAGCGATGCCAAGTACCTCTGAACAGCCTGCAGCCGCAGTGAGATGAGGGCCGACTCGTCCCCTGTGAGCAGTATCCCGTGGAGGGAAGCCAGACTCTGGACAGCCGCAGGAGAGGACCAGTCACGGGGGTCACGTTTCAACTTGTTGGTCATCGATCTTCCCCGTCGTTCTAGCCCTGTAGCGCTGGCTCGAGCCAGTAGGATGGGTAGACCTCTGTCGCCGGATTGCCGCTACCCGGCCAAGAGAAGAGCGTGTCCGGCCCATGTAACCCGCTCCAACTGATGGACATGGCTTCCACGCTGCCTCCGTAGGGGAGCGTCACCATATTCTCAACGCAATACCGTTGAACCTCGTGAACCTTCGCCACCCGAGCGTCGAGGTCAAACTCCTGCCGTTGGGCTTCGATCAGTGCGTCCAGCTCGGGATAGTGCGTGGACACCTGGTTGTTCGCACCGGCGGACGATAGGAACACGGAGAGCCATTGCCCCACGTCGCCTCGGCCGCCGTTGATATTGGGACAAACGGCATTCTCGTCCCAATCGCCCTTCGCGCGGAGCCAATTCGGGATGAACTCGGTTGTATAGTCGATCGGCCGCGAACGTACGCGTACGCCCCCGGCTGACAGCATCGAGGTGACGAACTCCTGCTGCGACTCCCAGTTTGTTCCGTAGTGGCTGCCTGCGTTGAAGGTGTAATCGAGCTCAAGTTCCGGGTAGCCAGCCGCTTCAAGGAGCTTCCGCGCCTCTGGGACGTTGTACTCCAGGTACTGGGCTGCTGAGCCGAAATCATTGCCCCTCGGGTCAAGCCAGTATGGGCCGTAGCCCGCACCGATCGGGCTTGACCAATAGCCCGTCGCATTCAGACCGGCGTCCTGCAGGTCGGATAACTCATAGTACGTCTCGATAAATGCGTCGCGGTCGATCAGCATGGCGAGAGCGCGGCGGACGCGCACATCTCGGTGGGGGCTGCCAGGACGAGATGAGAATTGGATTGCCGGACCGTTGGCGGCGGGGGCACTCAAATCGACGCGGCTCCCCTCTAATTCGCGACTAGCAATCAGGAGGTTTTGCTGAGGAATGCCTCCTAGATGGATGTTTCGCGAGCGGAACTGGGACTCTCCTTGTGCCGCGTCGGTGAGGATGGATAAATTGATGCGGTCCACGTAAGGCTGCTCAGGCCCGCCGTACCAGTTCGGATTCCGCTTGAACTCAAACCCAACGGAGGGATTGTGCTTCTCTAATATCCATGCCCCACTACCACGGGACTCCGACGATGGATCGAATGCCCCGGAGAACGCCTCCTCGGGCATTACCCACAAACCACTCAAGTAGTGGGCCATCGTCGGAAGCAGCTGAGCATCCGGGAATGCGGTCTTGATCTCGATGGTTGAGTCGTCTATCTCCTCAAGGGAAACAATCGGGGCCTGGGGGTTCAAGTCGTGCACCAAATCCGTGCGGTAAGCGGATCCGTCCTTAAAGACCTCCCAGCTGGCTACCACGTCTCGAGCGGTTAGATCTCTGCCGCTCGTGGGCGCCCGTTCGTCCCAAGTCATCCCCTCCCGCAGTCGGAGAAGGTAGGTGAGCTCATCTGGCTGCTCGACCTCGGAGATCGCATCGCCTTCGACTGCGCCAGATGCAAATTCCCCCTCGCCCACGGCGAACTTGAAGACCTTGCTGTAGACAAAGTCCGCGAATCGGTTCGCCGTGAATTCGTTCGTCCGGATGGGGTCATAGTTGTTGACGTCGTAGGAGATTGCCAAGCGGAGTGTCCCGCCTGGAGTGACGCCCCCCGTGCCCGTTGACTGACCAGAGGTCGAGGTCGGGCTCGCGTCGGAGTCATCGGCATCGTCCGCGCTGCACCCCAGGAGGCTAGCCGAGAGAACGCCGAGGGCTCCGAGACTGCCTCCTCGTAGAACCGACCGCCGGTGGATTCGCCCGTTCGCAACAGGTTTGGACATGCCCCTCGTCCCATCTTGGACCAAGTCTCCGCTAATGGCCGCATCAATACATGAGTGATGAGATCGTTGTCAACACGCACGGGATCGTTTTCAGAAGGATAGTAATCTGCGGTGCCCCGGGGAGTCGGTCGGGTAAGGGTGTGAATCCGCGCCCTCCGTCAGCCTCCTTCCCAAGCTGTCAGACAAAGCGAGGACCGGTTTAGGGCTAATGAAATGAACTGAAGCCACACTGGATGGTGTGTGAGCGTGTCGATCAGAAGCTATCGATGAGAGACAGGGCCTCAAACCTCCCGCGCGAGCCGTTCCTTGCGTAGACTGCCGCGAGGCCCACACGCGGCCGCCCGGGCGAGGGGCCCGGCGCAGCCAGGGCTGACCGGGGGGCGAGTGGCGGATCCCATCCTGGTGGTGGACCGGCTGGAGAAGCGTTTCGGCGGCAACCGTGCCGTCGACGGCGCCTCGTTCACCGTTGCCGAGGGAGCGATCACCGGGCTCATTGGCCCGAACGGTGCGGGCAAGACCACCTGCTTCAACTGCATCGCCGGCGTGCTCAAGCCGGACGGAGGCCGCGTGGTCTTCCGCGGCCAGGACATCACCGGGCAGCCGCCCTACCGCATCTTTGACCGGGGCGTCGTGCGCACCTTCCAGATCCCCCAGGAACTGGGACGCATGACGGTGCTGGAGAACGTCATGCTGGTGGCGCGCAACCACCCGGGCGAGCGCCTGTTGGAGGTCTGCCTGCGCCCCTGGCGCGTGCGCTCCCGCGAGGCCGAGGTCCGCGACCAGGCGTACGAAATCCTTCGCCAGGTCGCGCTGGACCACCTGGCGCTGGAGCCCGCGCAGAACCTCTCCGGCGGGCAGCGGAAGTTGCTGGAACTGGCGCGCGCCCTGATGGGGCAGCCGCAACTCCTGCTGCTGGACGAGCCCAGCGCCGGCGTGAACCCCACCCTGGCGCAGCGCTTGGTGGACGACATCCGCGTCATCCAGCGCGACCGGGGCGTCTCCATCCTGGTCATCGGACACGACATGGACGTGGTGGCGCGGCTGTGCGACACGCTGGTGGTGATGACAGGCGGGCGCGTGCTGGTGGAAGGCACTCCCCAGGAGGTGCTGAACAACGCCGAGGTGCAGGAGGCGTACCTGGGGAGCCAGTACCGGTGAGCGCGCTGCTGGAGGTGACGGACATCCACGCCGGCTACGGCGATGTGAAGATCGTCCACGGGATCTCGCTCAGCGTGGCGCCCTCCGAGATCGTCACGATCATCGGGCCGAACGGGGCGGGGAAGTCCACGCTGCTGAAGGCGATCTTCGGGACGCTGCGGCCCAGCCAGGGGACCGTCACGCTGGACGGCCGCGACGTCACCGGGCTCCCCGCGCACGAGATGGTGCAGGCGGGCGCGGCGTTCGTGCCGCAGACCAACAACGTGTTCCCGTCCCTCTCCATCCGGGAGAACCTGGAGATGGGCGCCTTCCGCCGCAGCGGCGGCGTGTCCCAGCGCATGGAGGAACTGCTGGTGCAGTTCCCGGACCTGGCGCGGCGGCCGGGCGAACTGGCGATGCGACTCTCCGGCGGCCAGCGCCAGGCCCTGGCCATGTGCCGGGCGCTGATGCTGGACCCGCGCCTGCTGCTGGTGGACGAGCCCACGGCCGCGCTCTCGCCCGTGATGCGCCAGCAGTTGTTCGCGCAGATCCAGTCCATCCGCGACACCGGCGTGGCGATCCTGATGGTGGAGCAGAACGCGCGCGAGGCGCTGGAGATCTCCGACCGCGGCTACGTGCTGGTCAACGGCCAGGTGGCGCTGGAGCAGACGGGACGCGAGTTGCTGGACAACCCGGACGTGGGACGCATGTTCCTGGGCCGCGTGGACCTCGGCGATGGGGAGTCCTCGTCATGACCGAGTTCGCTCAACTGCTGGTGATCGGCCTGCTGGTGGGCTCAGTGGTGGGCCTGGGCGCCATGGGCCTCACGCTCTCGTTCGGCATCATGAAGTTCGCGAACTTCTCCCACGGCGACATGATGACGCTGGGCATGTTCCTGGCCTTCGCGGTGGTGGGGAACTGGGGCGTGCGCGGCCCCGTGATGGAGCCGTTCTCCATCCCGGTGGGCCTGATCCTCGGCGTGGGCTTCGCCGCCGTCGGGGTCGCGGTGCTGGCCGCCAGCGTGGACCGGGTGGTCTACCGCCGCCTGCGCCGGCGCGGCAGCGCCACCATCACCATGGCCATCGCGTCGCTGGGCATCGCGATCATGCTGCGCGCCGTGATCCAGTTGATCTGGGGGCCGCTGCCCAAGCGCTACGTGACGGGCATCAACCCCTCCTGGCGGCTGCCCGGCGACATCCTGATCAAGCCGGACCAGGTGCTGATCATCCTGCTCACGCTGCTGCTGGCCGTAGCGCTCTACCTGCTGATGTACCGCACCAGGCTGGGCAAGGCCATGCGGGCCACGGCGGACAACGCCGAACTCGCGGACATCGCCGGCATCGACACGGAGCGCATCCGGCTGGCCACCTGGATGATCGCCGGCGCCTTCATCGCCGTGGCGGGCGTGATGTTTGCCGTGCAGGCGCAACTGCGGTTTGACGCGGGCTTCGAGTTCCTCCTGCCCATGTTCGCCGCCACCATCCTGGGCGGCATCGGCAATCCGTGGGGCGCGCTGGTGGGGGGGCTGGTGGTGGGCATCAGCCAGGAGACGTCCACCTACTGGATCCCGTCCGGCTTCAAGCACGGGGTGCCGTTCATCATCCTCATCGCCATGCTCCTGACCAGGCCGCGCGGCCTGTTCGGGTCCACGTTCTAGGGAGGCCGAGACCATGCCCTTCGGCCTCCCTCTCTCCCCCGCGGACGCGCTCTACCTGGTCACGCTGAACGGGATGATCAACTGGAGCGTGGGCTTCCTCACCACCATCGCCATCTTTGGGATCGTGGTGCTGGCGATGAACGTGCAGTGGGGCTACACGGGCATCCTGAACTTCGGCGTGGTGGGCTTCTTCATGGTGGGCGCCTACACCAGCGCACTCCTCACGCTGCCCGCCGCGCAGGGCTTCAACGACTACATCCTGGGCATGGAACTGCCGATCCTGGTCGGCTGGGCAGGCGGCGCCGCGGCCGGGGCCATCCTCGCGCTGCTGGTGGGCCTGCCCACCCTCCGTCTCAGGCTGGACTTCCTGGCCATCGCCACCATTGGCGTGGCGGCGATCCTCCGCACCATCGCCTCCAGTTCCGACAACCTGGTGAACCGCGGACGAGGCCTGAACGGCATGCCTCGGCTGTTCAACGACCTGGTCTCCGGCTCCGACTACAAGTGGGTGCTGCTGGCCACCACGCTCCTCACCCTGCTGCTGGTCTACGCGCTGGTGCGCGCCGCCACCGCCTCCCCCTGGGGCCGCGTGCTGCGGGCCATCCGAGACAACGAGGCCACCGCGCAGGCCGCCGGCAAGGCCACCGTGCGCTACCGCATGCAGGCCTTCGTTCTGGGCGGGGCAATCATGGGCCTGGCGGGCGCGGTGTACGCGCATCGAGTGGGTTCGATCTCCCCGGAGGCGTTCTCTGACCTCTTCGGCACCTTCCTGCCGTGGACCATGCTCATCGTGGGCGGTGCCGGCAACAACAAGGGCGCGCTGGTGGGGGCGCTGGTGGTGGGCTTCTTCTGGTTCGGGACGCCGCTCATCCAGGAGGATCTGCCGGGCTCGCTGGGCAACCAGGTCTTCGTGTGGCGCCAGTTCGCCATCGGTCTGCTGGTGGTGGTCTTCATCCTCTGGCTGCCGAAGGGGCTACTGGCGGAGGAGCCGCGCGTGAGCCGCTTCCTGCCCCGCGTCAGCGGGGGTGCCGGCCTGCTGACGCGCCTGCGCGCCCGCTTCCGCGGACAACCGCCGGAGGACGCCGCCGGCGCCTGAGGGTTACCGCAACTCAGACGGAAGGGCGTCCGGCCGGGTCACCTGCCGGTAGGCGTAGCGAGCGCTCTCCTCCACCCGCTCGAAGCCGCGCCAGCCACCGAAGCGCTCCCGCATGGAGGCCACGACCGTGGCGGCCGCCGTGGCCTCGTCCTGGCCGTCCGCCATCGCACGCTGCGTGCCGTACGCCAGCGTGGCGATGAAGTCGCGGGCCTCGTGGAGGCCGGCACGAGAGCCCACGGGGCCGTGGCCGGAGACGAAGCGGTCCGCCTCGAGTTCCAGGAGGCGCGTGTCCGTGGTCACCCAGTCCGCAATGTAGCCGTCCTGCATGTACGGCACGCCGCCGTCCTGCGCCACGTCACCCGTGAACAGCAGGCGGTGCTGCGGGAGGTGGATGAAGATGTCGCCGCTGGTGTGGGCGCGTCCCAGGTACCGCAGGTGGACCTCCGTGTTGCCCAGGTGGAGCCGCATGGAGGAGTCGAAGGTCAGATCGGGCGGCGTCACCTCTACGGTCTTCGCCTCCTCGGACCACGGCATGCCGGAGGTGACGGCGCGGTTGCGCCACCATTCCACCAGGTCCACGTCCAGCATCTCCGCGCGGCAGTTGTCGTGCCCCACGATCGTGGCGTCCGGGAACTCCTGGTTCCCCCACGCGTGGTCCCAGTGCGAGTGCGTGTCCACCACGTAGCGCACCGGCTTCGAGGTGAGGTGCTTCACGTCCGCGATCAGGTCCCGCGCGAACGAGGGCACCCGCAGCGAGTCGATCACCAGCACGCCGTCATGTCCCACGATCACGCCGGCGTTGGTCAGCCCCTCGTGCAGGCGAGCGAACACACCGTCCGCCAGTTCCACCATGTTCGTGCCGGGCGTCATCGCCATGCGGGCCTCCTTCGCCTCTGCCGAGTGCGTCCCGCAGCGTAGCGGAGGCCGGAACGAACGAGGCCCCTCCTTTCGGAGGGGCCCCGCTGGTGCCCTCGGATGAGGGGTGACCGAGTTACTCGCTCAGGTCGAACGGGACCTCGCGCAGTTCCTCGATTTCGCCGCCGGCGTAGCGCCAGACGCCGATGAAGCCGGTGGTGACGTCGCCGTTCTCGTCCCAGTTCAGCGTGGTCGCTGAACCCTCGAAGTCGATGTCGTCACCGTCACGCACAGCCTCCAGGGCTGCGCGCACGCCCTCCGGGCCCGGGACGAACTGCTCGCCACCGGGAGCGGCAACAGTGGCCAGCGCGTCGCGGATCGCGGCGCCCTCGTGCGAGTCCGCGGACTCTGCGGCCAGCGCGATGGCGACCACGGCGTCGTAGGCCTCGCGGATGAACGGCAGGTTCGGCACTTCGCCGACCTCAGCCTGGTAGGACGCATCCCACGCCTGGCGGGCCTCGGTGGCCGGGCCGCCCGTGGGGGCGGTACCCAGCATGCCCTCCAGGTTGTCGGCGCCCACGCTGGAGACCAGGTCCACGCTCTTGGTGCCGTCCACGAAGAGGAAGTTGGAGAACAGGCTGTTCTCCAGCGCCTCGCGGATGAACACCTGGGCCTGCGTCGGATAGCCGATGGCCACCAGCGTGTCGGAACCGCCGGCTGCGGCAGCCTGCAGTTCCGCCAGGTAGGAGGCCTGGCCGTCCTCGAAGGAGGACTTGGTCACGTTCTCAGCGCCGAAGGATGCCTCGAAGGCGTCCGCCAGGCCCTGGCCATAGGCGTCGTTCAGGTAGAGCACGCCCACCGACGCGATATTCTCCTCCCGCGCCAGGTCCGCCAGGATGACGCCCTGGGCGGCATCCGACGTAGTGGAGCGGAAGAGGAAGCCGCCGTCGTTGGCGGTGGTGACGGCCGGCGAAGTCGCCGAGGGGCTGATCACGACGACACCGGCGTCGCGAGCAACACTCTCAGCCACCGCGATGGTCACGCCGCTGGCCAGCGGGCCAACGATCGCGCTTACGCCCTCCACCTCGATGAGGCGGCGAGCCTCCTCGAGGGCGGCCGTCTGATCAGTCTTGTCGTCACCGACGACGACGGAAATCGGCATGCCGTTCACGCCGCCCGCGTCGTTGATGTGCTTCACCGCCAGGTCCACACCGGTCTGAATGGCCGGGCCGAACTCGGCAAGCGGGCCCGAGAAGTCGGCCAGGTAGCCGATCTTCAGGGCCGTGGTTGGTTCATCGCCCCCATCGTCGTCGTTGCAGGCCATGAGCAGGCCCGCGAACAGTCCGACGCTGAGGAGCAGCACGAGGCGGGACCACTTAGTCCCCCGCAACACGTCCATGTTCCCTCCGTGTAACTCTCAGGATTCCTGAGATTTCAGCGCATGATCGTAGAAAGGCCCGCCGTTGCGGGCAAGGCGGAGATTACATCTGTCGAGCAGCAGCAACGCCTGCGAACTACTGGCCGGCGACGGCCACAGCCTGGAAAGCGCGCTCAATAGAGCCCTCCCGGTCGGACGGATCCACCAGCGGCGCCGCCAACACCTCCCCGCAGCCCTCGTCCAGGTAGCGACGCAGGCCGGCCCTGACCTCCTCCGCCGTACCGCTCACCACCAGGTCGTCCAGCAGGGCGTCCGGGTAGACGTCGTCCTCGCCCAGGGGGTAGCCGGCGCGCTCGAACATCGCGCGGTAGAAGGGCACGCGGCCGTAGAAACCCACCTGGCGGCGCGCCAGGTCGCGGACGAAGGCGCGATCCGTGTGCACCATCACCGGGACGTGGGCGATCAGCGGCGGCGCGGGCCTCGAGGCGCGCTCCGCCCCGCGCTGGAGCGCGGGCAGCGCCTCCTCGACCAGGTACTGACGGGGACACATCCAGGAAATCGCGCCGTCCGCCAGCGCGCCGCAGACCTCGAAGGATGGAGGGCGCAGCGCGGACGCCACGAGTTCGATGTCCGCGGGTTCGCGCCAGCGGGCGCGGGCGGTGACGTGCTCGCCCTGGTAGTCCACCGCGCCCTCCTGGAACAGCGCGCGCAGCGACTCCAGGTACTCGCGCAGGTGCAGCAGCGGCTTCCGCCACTCCACGCCGTACGTCCCGACCATGGAGGGCTCGTGCGACGGCCCGATGCCCAGCCGCAGCCGCCCCGGCGCCAGTTGGTGGATGGCGAGGGCCTGCGAGGCGAGCGCGAGCGGGTGTCGCGGCCACGTGGGAATGATCGCCGTGCCCAGGCGGATGCGCTCAGTGGCCGTCGCGGCGGCGGCGAACGCCGTCAACGGGTCCGCGCCGGCCGCACCGCCGATGGTGGTCCAGGCCGTGGGGATGCCGGCCGCCTCCGCCTGCCGCACCTGCTGGACGAAGTCCGCGGCGTTGAACGCCTGGATCGAGACCCCAATCTCCTGGGGCATGGGTGCCTCCTCGCTGCGCCGCTCCTGCCCGGAGCGGCTCCGGGCACTGTACATTCTGCACCGGCCCGCGGCGGCGGGCGCCGTCGCACACTGGCCATCGCAGACCAGGGAGGTGACCCCATGGCCTACAGCACGGACCAGTACGAGGGCCTGCTCGCGGAGACCGTGAGGTTCACCGGGCACAACGGCGATGCCACCCGGGCCTACTTCGCACGTCCGCTGGGCGCGGGGCCCGTGCCGGGCATCGTCCTCATCCACCACGCCCCGGGCTGGGATACCTGGTACAAGGAGACCACGCTCCGCTTCGCCCGCCGCGGCTACGCGGCCATCTGCCCCAACCTCTATGACCGGGTCGGCCACGGCTCCGTGGAGGACGTGGGCGCCATGGTGCGCAACGCCGGCGGCGTCCCGGACGACCAGGTGGTGGGCGACGTGGCCGGGGCCATGCAGTACCTCCGCGACCTGCCCTACAGCAGCGGCAAGGTGGGAGTCATCGGCTCCTGCTCCGGGGGGCGGCACACCTACCTGGTCGCCTGCCGCGCCAGCGGCGTGGACGCGGCCGTGGACCTGTGGGGCGGCGGCGTGGTGATGCGGCCGGAAGACCTCACGGAGAAGCGCCCCGTGGCGCCCATCGACTACACGGCGGACCTGTCCGCGCCGCTGCTGGGCATCTTCGGCAACGACGATCGCAGCCCGTCTCCCGAGCAGGTGGACCAGCACGAGGAGGCGCTGAAGGCCGCCGGCAAGGACTACGAGTTCCACCGCTACGACGGTGCGGGGCACGGGTTCTTCTACCACGACCGTCCCGCCTACCGGCAGGAGCAGGCCACGGACGCCTGGCGCAAGGTCTGGGCCTTCCTGGACAAGCACCTCCCCTAGCCCCTCCGCCACGACCACCGAGGAAGGACACCTGCATGTGCACCTACGTCGTCGAGAAGACCCCCATCGCCGGGAGTGGCCGGGGCGTGGAGGGCTGGTTCGACCTGAAGGAGGCCAACGTCTCCTACGACCACCCCTTCAACGCGCCCTATGAGCACGCGCTAAACATCGACTTCACGAACGAGGCAGAGGGCCCCAGCGCCCGCGTGGCCGTGGAGTTGAGCGCGGACTCCGCGCGCCGCCTGGCAGCCGCGATCCTCGAGGCGCTCGAGCGCGGCGAGGAGGCGGAGCGCCGGGAGATGGCTGGCTAGCTGTTCTGACCACGCAGGTGTGGGACACGGCTGATGGGCGGCAGGCCACCGAGCGAGCCGTGGGGTCGTCTCCGGTTGTACCACCTGAGCCACC
>JAWLHV010000008.1:0-48676 GCA_041690175.1 Dehalococcoidia bacterium | reverse complement strand
GTGATCGCCGCCGTCAGCGACGTCTTCCCGTGGTCAACGTGGCCAATCGTCCCCACGTTGAGGTGCGGCTTCGTCCGCTCGAATACGCCCTTTGCCATCTGGGTCGTCACTCCTTCGCGGGCCGCACCACCCCTTGCGGGCGGGCCGGTCCCGGTCCACTTGCCGGTCTGCTCTACGGGTTGCTGGAGCCCCCAATGAGAGTTGAACTCATGACCTCGTTCTTACCAAGAACGCGCTCTACCACTGAGCTATGGGGGCCAGAAGCATGGTGCACGGGGCAGGATTCGAACCTGCGTAGCCCGAAGGCGGCGGTTTTACAGACCGCTGGATTTAGCCACTCTCCCACCCGTGCCCGGTTGTGCCCTCGCTGACGACCCGACATGGATCCGCCCCCTCTGCCGCCCCAGGGGGACCTGGAGCCCGAGAGGGGATTCGAACCCACCAACCTTCCGATTACAAATCGGCTGCGCTGCCGTTGCGCCACTCGGGCACGGTCGGTTGAGCCGGCCGCCAGAGAGAAACACCGCCCACCGGACAACCGGCGCGCGGCCATCAGTCAGTATAGGAATGCGTTTTCGGCAGGGTCAACGCAACTCCGTCCCGCCACCGCTCCCGCGGCATCGAGGCATTGCGCTACTGAACGGTTGCGTATCGTCCTGCGCGCTCCTACGCTCTCCTTGTAACGCTACCGCCCGGTAGCGCAAGTCTCGCCCCGCTCCGCGCCCCTCGAGGTCAACCATGAATCACGCCGCCTCCCCGTCCACCGGCGCTCCAGCAACGGAGCCCTACGCCCGCCGCTGGTGGGGCCTGCTGGTCCTGAGCCTGAGCCTGGTGCTCATCGGCCTGGACAACAGCATCCTCAACGTCGCCCTGCCCACGCTGGTCCGGGAGATCGACGCCACCAACGCGCAGTTGCAGTGGATCGTGGACGCCTACGTCCTGGTCTTCGCCGGACTGCTGCTGACGGCGGGCAGCCTGGGCGACCGCTTCGGCCGGAAGGGCGCGCTCAACCTGGGCCTGGTCATCTTCCTGGGGGCGGCGCTCTACGCGTCCACCACGGACAGCGCTCAGCAACTGATCGCCGCGCGGGCAGTGATGGGCATCGGCGGGGCGCTGATCATGCCCGCCACCCTCTCCATCCTGACCAACATGTTCCCGCCGGAGGAGCGCGGCCGCGCCATTGGCGTGTGGGCCGGCGTCGCCGGCGTGGGCATTCCGCTGGGTCCGCTGCTGGGCGGCTGGCTGCTGGAACACTTCCCCTGGGGCTCCGTCTTCCTGGTCAACGTCCCCGTGGTGCTGGTGGCGCTGGGCTTCGGCCAGTGGCTGCTCCCCACCTCGCGTGACCCGCGCGCCCCGCGCGTGGACATCGGCGGCGCGGTGCTGTCCATGGCCGCGCTGGCGGTGCTGATCTACGGGCTGATCGAGGCGCCCGTGAAGGGCTGGGGCTCCACCGAGACCCTGGTCGCGCTCGGCGGTGGCCTGGTACTGCTGGCGGTCTTCGCCTGGTGGGAGACGCGCGTGCGCGAGCCCATGCTGGACCTGCGCTTCTTCAGGAACCCGCGCTTCACCGCCGCCAACGTGGCCATCACCTTCGTCTTCTTTGCCCTGTTCGGCGCCATGTTCTCCCTCACCCAGTACCTGCAGTTCGTGCTGGGGCACAGTGCGCTGGACGCCGGCCTGCGGATGGCGCCCATGGCGCTGGGGATGATGATCGGCGCGCCGCTCAGCGCGCGACTCTCGGAGCGCATCGGCTCCAAGATTGTGGTGACCACCGGCCTGGGCTTCGCCACACTGGGCATGCTGCTCATGACCCGCCTGGAGGTAGGCAGCGGCTACGTCGACTTCCTCGCCCCGCTGATGGTGATGGCCTTCGGCATGGGCTTCACCATGGCCCCGGCCACCGAGGCGATCATGGGCGCCATCCCGCGCGCCAAGGCGGGCGTGGGCTCCGCCATGAACGACACCACGCGCCAGGTGGGCGGCGCGCTGGGCGTCGCCACCATCGGCTCGCTCATGGCGAGCAACTACCGCGCGAACGTTGCGGATGCCCTCGCGGGCATCCAGGGCATCCCCGCCGGCGCGGCTGAACGCGCCCAGGACTCGCTGGGCGCAGCGCTCGCGCTGGCCGCGCAGTCCGGGCCACAGGGCGGCGCGGTGGCCCTTGCGGCACGCGAGGCGTTCGTGGACGCGATGTCCGCGGGCTTCATCGCCGGAGCCGTCGTCGCCGCCATGGGCGCCGCCATCGCCGCGGTCTTCCTCCCCGCCCACGGCATCGACGCCGGCGAGGACTTCGAGGACGACTCCAACCTTCAGGTCCCGGCCGCGCCGGAGGTGGCGACAGAGGTCGCGGGGTGACGGACGGACCAGGGCAGCCCGAACGGACCGGGGCCGGGACTTCCCCCCGGCCGGGGCGCCCTCGCGTGGCGGGCACGCGCCAGCGAGTGATCGAGGCGTACCTGGACCTGGTGGCGGAGCAGGGCCACGCGGCCACCTCCATGGACCAGGTGGCGGAGCGGGCGGGCGTGGCCAAGACCACGATCTACCGCCGCTGGCCCTCCCGCGACGACCTCACCATCGACGCCCACCAGTCACTGGTGGACACCACCGTGCCGCCCGACACCGGGTCACTGGAGGGCGACCTGCGCGCCCTGGCCGGCACCGTGATGGCGGTGCTCGCCCGCCCCCGGGAGGCGCGGGTGATGCAGGCCTCCCTAGGCGAGATGCTGACAAACGAGCGCCTGGCGGCGCTCTACCGCGGCCAGATCATCGAGCCCCGCATCGCCCTCATCGGCCGCATCTTCCAGCGCGCGGTGGACCGCGGCGAGGTGCCGCCGGACGTGGACTGGCGCACGCTCGCCTACGCGCTGCTGGGCGCCAACATCTTCCGGGTGAGCGTGATGGCGGAGCCGCCAGACCCGGCCATGGCCCAGCGCCTGATCGGGTGGATCGTGAGCAGCGCTCGCGGCGAGTAGCCAGCCTAGCGCTTCACGCTCCAGCGCGTCCCGGCGGCGCCGTCCTCCAGCGCCACGCCGAGGCCCGCCAGCGCGTCCCTGATGCGGTCCGCCCGCGCGAAGTCCCGGTCCGCCCTCGCGGCCTGCCGCGCCTCGATGAGCGACTCGATGGTGGAAGCGGCGTCCGTGCCGCCGCAGGAGACCTGGAGTTCCGCCGCCAGTTTCGAGAGCGCCACGGTGTCCAGCAGGTCGTCCGCCGCGGCCGTGGGCTGTTCCAGGCGCAGGCCGAGTACGCCCGCGAGCGTCCGCAGCTCCGCCTGCGCGGCTGTGACGTCGTGGCCACCGTCCCGCGCGCGGTTGATGGCGCGCGCCAGGTTGAACAGCACGGACAGCGCCTGCGGCGTGCCCATGTCGTCCTCCATCGCCTCGATGAAGCGGCGGCGGTAGTCCGGCACGTCGATCTCGCGGTCGCTGGTGGAGGACTCGGCCGAGGGCTGCGTCTCCCACTCCTCGGCGGGCCGCAGCGCCGTCACCAGGCGCTCCACGCCGGCGGTGGCGGCGGCCATCGCTTCGTCCGTGAGGTTGTTGGACGCGCGGTAGTGCGAGGTCAGCACGAACATGCGCACGGGGTCCGGGCCCCAGCGCTCCAGCGCCTCCTCCACGCTCACCACGTTGCCCAGCGACTTGGACATCTTGGTGTTGTCCCGCGTGACCATGCCGTTGTGCATCCAGATGGCGGCGAACACCGGCTCGGCGGCCGTCACGCCGCCGTCCTGGCCGGCGGCGGCCTCAGCCTGCGCGATCTCGTTCTCGTGGTGCGGGAAGACCAGGTCTAGCCCGCCGCCGTGGATGTCGAAGCGCTCGCCCAGGTAGCGGCGGGCCATCGCGGAGCACTCGATGTGCCAGCCCGGCCGCCCCTTGCCCCACGGGCTGTCCCACGCCGGCTCGCCGGGCTTCGCCGCCTTCCAGAGCGCGAAGTCCAGCGCGAATTCCTTCTCGTCGCCCGGCTCGAAGCGCGTCCCCTGCCGCAACTGGTCGATGTTGCGGTGCGACAACTTTCCGTAGTCCGCCTTGGAACGGACGCGGAAGTAGACGTCCCCGGAGGGCGTGGCGTAGGCAAGCCCGTGGCCGACGATCTCCTCGATCATCTCCACGATGTCCTCGATCTCCAGCGTCACGCGCGGGCGCACGTCCGGCAGAGTCAGGCCCAGCAGCGTCTGCTCCTGCTCCCACTGCTGGATGTTCTGCTCGGACAGCGCGAGGGGATCGATACCCATCTCGTGCGCGCGCTCGATGACCTTGTCGTCCACGTCCGTGTAGTTCGACGCGAAGGTCACTCGGTACCCGCCGGCGGGGTTGCCCTCCCAGCGCAGGTAGCGCACCAGCACGTCGTAGACCATGAGCGACATCGCGTGGCCGACGTGGGCGGCTGCGTAGGGCGTGACGCCACAGACGTACAGGCTCACGTGCCCCGGTTGCACGGGGCGGAGTTCGTCAACCTCGCCGGTGAGCGTGTTCGTCAGCCGCACGTCCATACCTCGATCGATGCGCCGCCTGGTGGATGCAGGGGGGCGCCGCCCCCGAGCGATCGAGCCTAGCGCGTGCGGCGGGACAGGTGGAGGGGCACCGCGCCCGCGCACTCCTGCGGCTCCGCTCCCCCTCCGCGTCTCCTGGCGACAGGAGGCGCATCGAGGGCCGGCGAGGGCGCAGCACGCTGCGCCCGTACAGGGGAGGCGGGCGGGCACGTCCGAGGCGGGCGGACCATCGAGCGGACGCGCGCAGTGCGCTGCGCCCCTACGAGAAGTGGCGGGGTCAAGACCACAACCGTCACTCCGGGCGCGCGCCGCCTTCTGCCCCCCCACGAGGGGAGGGTTGGGGTGGGGGTCTCCGTAGTCCGTGCCTCGGGGCAGCCGAGGGCTAGCGGGTGGCGTCCGGGGTGCGCGCGGCCTCCAGCGCGGAGGTCGCCTCCGCCAGCCGCCGTTCGAGAACCTCGATGCGGTCTTCCAGCGCCTGCATCCGGTCCCACTCGGGGTCCGGGAGGCGCTCCACCGTGTCGTTGCTGTGGTTCGTGTAGGCAATGACGTGGCCCGGCACACCCACCACCGTGGCGTGCGGCGGGACGCTCTGCACCACCACGGACCCGGCGCCGATGCGCGCGCCGTCGCCCACGGTGATCGCGCCGATCAACTTCGCGCCCGCGCCCACCAGTACGTCGTTCCCCAGCGAGGGGTGGCGCTTCTCTCGACGCGTGGACGTGCCGCCCAGGGTCACGCCCTGGAGCAGGTGGCAGTTGTCACCGATGACCGCCGTCTCGCCGATCACCACGCCCATGCCGTGGTCGATGAAGAGCCCGCTGCCAATGGTGGCCTTCGGGTGGATCTCCACGCCGGTGAGCATCCGCGCCAGGTGGGACAGCACCCGGGCCAGCAGCGGCAGGCCGGCGCCGTCGATGCCGTGCGCCAGCCGGTAGGCGATCAGCGCGTGCACGCCCGGGTAGGTGAGGATGACCTCCAGGCGGCGGCGCGCGGCGGGGTCGCGGCGCATGGCCGCGTCCACGTCCTGCCCGATCTGTCGCCTGAGGTTCGCGAAGAAGCCCACGACGGGCGCCCTCTCCCGCTCCGGGGCCCCCACATCATCGTGGCCTCCCCGGATCGTTATGGTAGCGCGCTCCTCCGACCGCGGCTCCCGACGTGCCGTCGGGGCGCGGGGTGCCGCGCCCATCCTCGAGGCTCCCGGTGACTAGAATCCGAGGGGGAGCGTGCCCTTGTGAGCGAAGAAGTAGTCGCGGTGGTGCTGGGCGCCGGGTCTTCCCTCCGGATGGGGGCGGACAAGATCTGGGCGACGCTCGCGGGGGCGCCGGTGCTGGCCCACAGCGTGCGGGCATTCGCGCGGACGCCGGGCGTGACCCGCGTGGTGGTGGTGGCGCCGGCCGAGCGGCACGCGGACGTGCTCGCGCTGCTCCCAGCGGGTGCCTCGGTGGCCCTCGACGTGGTCGAGGGCGGGGCGCGGCGGCAGGACTCAGTGGCCGCGGCGCTGCGCGCGGCTCCGGACGCGGACTGGTACCTGGTGCATGACGGCGCCCGCCCGCTGGTGACGCCAGACCTGGCCGCCGCCGTGCTGGCGGCAGCGCGCGCGCCCGGGTCGGAGGGTGCGGCCATCCCGGGCGTGCCGGTGGTGGACACCATCAAGCGCGTCGCGGCCCTGGAGGGTGCGCGAGCCGAGGCGGGTGAGCGCGTGGTGGAGACGGTGGACCGCTCGACCCTGCGGGCGGTGCAGACGCCCCAGGCCTTCCGGGGCGACCTGCTCCGACGCGCCCACCGCGAAGTCACCTCTGACGCCACTGACGACGCCTCGATGGTGGAGACGCTGGGGGTGGCGGTGGTGATGGCCTCCGGCGACCGCTCCAACATCAAGATCACCACCCCGCCGGACCTGGCGATGGCGGAGGCGCTGCTGGCGGCGCGTGAAGGGGAACCGGCGAGATGAGGGTGGGCATCGGCTACGACGTGCACCGCTTCCGTGAGGACAACGAGGGGCACCTGCGGCTGGGCGGCATCGAGATCCCGGAGGCCCCCTGCCTGGACGGGCACTCGGACGGGGACGCCCTCATCCATGCGCTCATCGACGCGATCCTGGGCGCTGCCGGCGAGGGCGACATCGGCCGTCACTTCCCGCCCGGCGATCCGTCCACCCGCGGCATCGACAGCCGCGAGTTGCTGAAGCGCGTCCACCGGCTGATCGCCGCGCGCGGGTTCGAGGTGGGCAACGTGGACGCCACCGTGATCGCGGAGCGCCCCCGCCTCGCGGGCTACATCGACCAGATGCGGGAGTCGATCGCGATCATCCTCGGCATCTCGCACGGCGAGGTCAGCGTGAAGGCGACGACGAACGAGCGCCTGGGCGAAATCGGCCGCGGCGAGGGCATCGCCGTGATGGCGGTGGCGATGCTGGAGGAAGACAGCCCGTAGCCCTCGAGAGTGGTAGCCACGCCCCGGCCCCCGGTGCCTCGGATCTGCGTTAGTGGAGCTGTTCCACCCAGGCGTCCACCACGCCGTCCCGGATCGCCATGAAGCCCACGGTGCCCAGTTGCGTGTTCAGGTTGCGCGGGTAGGTCGGGGAGCCGGAGTTCACCACCAGCGTGCCCTGCCACATCCTTACCAGCGGCGTGTGCGTGTCCCCCGCCACCACGATGTGCACCCGTCCGCCGAAGTGGCGCTCCATCCGCTCCTCCAGGGAGGCGGAGTTCAGGATCGGGCGGTCCGGGAAGTCGTGGGTCATGCCGATCCGCAGGCCGCCCACGTGGAGCAACTGGTTGTAGGGCAGGCGCGGGTCGTCCGGGGCAATCGTGCGGCCGGAGGAGCCATCGTCGCCGTTCCCGCACACCCCGAGCACCGGCACGCCGCAGCGCTGCTCAAGCCAGTCCAGCACCACGATGTCGTGCATGTCCCCGGCGTGGAGGATGAGGTCCACGCCTCGGAAGACGTCGTAGACCTCCTCGAACAACTCCCGGCGGGCCTCCGGAATGTGGGTGTCGGAGACCAGGCCGATGAGGATCGGGTCGGCCAGGGTGTGCTCGTCGCGCCAGCGGCGCTCCGGCGGATCCTTCTGGATGGTGAACTCCTGGCGCATGGTCCCCCGGGCTCAGGTCGGCGCGGTCGTCGCCCCGGGAGGATACCGCCCTCAGGGCTAGGAACCTCCCCGCACCTACGGGTGCTCAGAGCAGCGGCCCCGAGACGCGCCCGCTGCGGGGGGCCGGGCGTACAATGGAGGCTCATCCTTCGGATTCGGGGAGCAGCATGAGCAGCAACGGCAACCACTCCAGCGGCGCGGGCAACGGCACCAGCACGGGCGACACGGCTACGTGGACGGTCAAGGCCGGTCTGGCCCAGATGCTCAAGGGCGGCGTGATCATGGACGTCACGGACGCCCAGCAGGCCGAGATCGCGCAGGAGGCCGGCGCCGTGGCCGTCATGGCCCTGGAGCGCGTCCCCGCGGACATCCGCAAGGAGGGTGGCGTGGCCCGCATGAGCCACGTCAAGAAGATCAAGGAGATCCAGGCCGCCGTCTCCATCCCGGTGATGGCAAAGGCCCGCATCGGCCACTTCGTTGAGGCGCAGGTGCTGGAAGCGCTGGGCATCGACTACATCGACGAGTCCGAGGTCCTCACCCCCGCGGACGACGTCAACCACATCGACAAGCATGGCTACCGCGTTCCGTTCGTCTGTGGCGCGCGCAACCTCGGCGAGGCGCTCCGGCGCATCTCAGAGGGCGCGGCGATGATCCGCACCAAGGGCGAGGCCGGCACCGGCGACATCGTGGAGGCCGTGCGCCACATGCGCTCCATCTGGACGGAGATCCGCCAGGTGCAGGTGCTCCGCGACGACGAGGTGTTCGTCGCCGCCAAGGAACTCCAGGTGCCGGTGGAACTGGTGCGGGAGGTGCGCCGCCTGGGCAAGTTGCCGGTGGTGAACTTCTCCGCCGGCGGCGTCGCCAGCCCTGCGGACGCTGCGCTGATGATGCAACTGGGCGCAGAGGGCGTCTTCGTGGGCTCCGGCATCTTCAAGTCCGGCATGAACGAACCCACGGAGGCAGACCGCCGCCGCGTGCAGGCGCAGATGGCCGCCGCGATCGTCAAGGCCGTGACGCACTACAACGACCCGCAGGTCATCGCGGAGGTGTCCGCGGACATCCCGGACGAGGCGATGCGCGGCATCTCCACGGCGCAGATGGCGCCGGACCAGTTGCTGGCGGGGCGGGGGAACTAGACCTACCGGATGCCATTCATCGGCGACACCGGCAGCCCGCAGATCCGGATCGGCGTCCTCGCCCTCCAGGGGGACTTCGCCGAGCACCAGGCGATGTTCCGGCGTCACGGCGTGGACGCCGTGGAAGTCCGCACGCTCGCTCAACTGGACACCTGCGACGGGCTGGTGATCCCGGGCGGCGAGTCCACCACCATCGCGCGGCTGCTCATCGCCTTCGGCCTGGTGGAGCCGCTCCGCGAGCGCATCCGCGCCGGCCTGCCCACCTGGGGGACGTGCGCCGGCGCCATCCTGCTGGCGACGGACGTGCCCGGCCTGGACCGCGAGCCGCTGGCGCTCATGGACATGACCGTGGAGCGCAACGCCTTCGGCCGCCAGATCGAGTCGTTCGAGGCGGACCTGGACATCGAGGGCATGGAGGGGCCACCGCTGCGGGCGATCTTCATCCGCGCACCCGTGATCACCCGCGTGGGCCCGGACGTGCAGGTGCTGGCCTCATTGCCGGATGGGCGCATCGTCGCCGCCCGGCAGGGCCACATGCTCGCCACTTCCTTCCACCCCGAACTCACCGCGGACGACCGCATGCACGGCCTCTTCGTCACGCTCTGCCGCGAGCACAGCACCGCGAGGGCCGCCCGATGAGCACGACGACGATCGCCCCCAACCGCAGGTGCTGCCGCAGGCGGAGAAGCCCCCGGGAGTGAGCACGAGATGACGGACACTCGCGCACCCCGCCCGACCGACCTGGTCGCCCTCGTCACCTTTGACGAGGAGGTGCGCGAGAACCAAGCCGTCACGCGCGACCACCTGGGCGCGCCCAACGACACGCCCCGCCCGCTGGCGGCGGCCATCGAACAGTGGCTGCACCTGGGGAGGCGGACGTGGATCAGCCTGGCCGGCCGCGAGATCCGCGGCATCGCCACCGCCCGTGAACTGACCTCCCGCGCGGCCTGGGAGTTCGACACGCTGGTGGACGCGCCCGAGGCGGACGACCAGGTGATCCTGGACCTCCTCCGGCAGGCCGCCCGCGCGGCACGCGAGGCCCAGGCGACACATCTCCTGCTGCGCACGCCTCGCGAGAGCGCGGCCGCCGAGTATGCCCCACGCGCGGGGTTCCGGCCCGTGGTGCAGGAACGGCTGTGGATGGGGAGCCCGCAGGTGGAGCCACACCCGCACATCCACGTACGGGAGGCGACCGACGCCGACACCTACGCGCGGTTCCAGGTCTACAGCCGGGCACTGCCGGTCACGGCCCGCGAGGCGCTCGCGATGACGGTGGAGGAGTGGGAGGCCGTGCAGGACTACCGCTGGCTGGACCGCGGCGGCGGCGTCACGCTGGTGGCGGAGCGCGACGGCCGAGTGGTGGCCAGCGCACGCTGCGCCCGCGGCGGGCAGTTCACCCTCGCGGCGGAGGACGGCGCCGTGGAGGCTGCCCTCGCGATCCTGGGGACGCTCCCCGAGTGGCAGCCCGGCGCGGAGGACCACTTTGCGCTGGTGCCCGCGGGGAGCGTGGCGGAGGAGGCGCTCCAGCGGGCGGGGCTGGCCGCGGCCGGGGAGTATGCGCTGCTCTGCCTGCGCATCAGCCATCCAGTGCGCGAGGAGGTGCACGCCCGCGCCGGCGTGCCCATCACCGGGTAGCACCGTCGGCGCCGAGGGGGCCACGGGGACCTCCGGCAGGTGCGACACCCTCGCAATGAGTCCCGGCGGCCGGGATGAGAAACTACTGGAGCGGACGCTCCGATCAGGATGAAGCAATGGACGAAGAGCGCTACGGACGCAGGGGGCACGAACCACTCGAGGACTTCGTGGACGAAGACTTCGAGCCCCAGGACGACCTTGTACCGGCGGACGGACTCGGCCCCGAGCCGGAGCCGCTGGATGAGGCCGCCCGCGAGATGACCGAGGACGAGGCCCGGGAGATCGACCTCCTGGTCCACATCCTGCCGGAGCGCGTGGCGCGCCCGGTGCGCGACCGCGGCTACCAGGGCCTGATCGAGATCGTCCTGGACCTGGGCCGGCGTCCCACCGCGCGCTACAGCGACAGCGAGATGGACCTGGACGAGGACGAGGTGAAGGACACCGAACTCGCCCAGGTGGTGGCCCAGGTCTCCGAGTTCGGGGACGACAACCGCGCCGGCATCCCGCGCACGCTGCACCGCATATCAGCGATCCGCAACCGCCGCGGGCACATCGTGGGCCTGACCTGCCGCGTGGGCCGCTCCGTGTCCGGCTCCGGCCAGGTCATGCGCGACTTCATCGAGGCCGGCAAGTCCGTCCTCCTGCTGGGCCCGCCGGGCGTGGGCAAGACCACCATGCTCCGGGACGTGGCGCGCATGTGCGCGGACGAACTGAGCAAGCGCGTGGTGATCGTGGACACCTCCAACGAGATCGGCGGCGACGGCGACATCCCCCACCGCGGCATCGGCCGCGCGCGCCGCATGCAGGTATCCCGCTCGATGATGCAGCACGAGGTGATGATCGAGGCGGTGGAGAACCACACGCCGGAGGTCATCGTCATCGACGAGATCGGCACCGGCGCGGAGGCCGAGGCGGCCCGCACCATCGCCGAGCGCGGCGTGCAGTTGATCGGCACGGCGCACGGCACCTCGCTCTCCAACCTCATGCAGAACCCCACGCTGTCCGACCTCATCGGCGGCATCGAGTCCGTCACGCTGTCGGACGAGGAGGCGCGCCGCCGCGGCACGCAGAAGACGGTGCTGGAGCGCCGCGCTCCACCCACCTTCGATGTGCTGGTGGAGATCCAGTCCTTCCGCCGCCTCTCGATCCACGAGGACGTGGCCGCCACCGTGGACGCGCTGCTGCGCGGCTACGAGGTGGAGGCGGAGATCCGCGTGGCGGGCGAGGGCGGCGAGGTGCAGAGCGTGGAGCGCGTCCCCCTGCGGTCTACGCCGGACGAGCCGCTGGAGCCTCGGACGCAGGTGCAGCGCACCCGTCCCATGCCGGCGGCGCCGGTAGGCCCCGAGAAGCGACTGCTCCCCTTCGGCATCTCGCGGGGACGGCTGCAGCAGGTGATCGAGGAGACCCGGTCCTCCGCGCGCATCGTGGACTCCGTGCGGGAGGCGGACGCCGTGCTGACGCTCCGCCCCCACTACCGCCGCCGCGCAGGGCCGCTGAAGCAGGCGGAGGAGCGGGGCATCCCCATCTACGTGCTGCGCAGCAACTCGCCGGAGCAGATCGAACGCCAGTTGATGGCCTTCCGCGGCGACGACGGTCGCGAAGATCCCACCACCAGGGCGCTCCGCGAGGCGGAGGACGCAGTGGCGGAGATCACGTTCCGCGGCGCCTCACAGGTGGAGTTGTCCCCGGCCAGCCCGTACGTCCGCCGCCTGCAGCACGAACTGGTGGCGCGACACGGTCTGCGCTCCGTCTCCAAGGGGCGCGAGCCGTTCCGGCGCGTGTCCGTGCTGCAGGAGAACATGGCCCCCACGCGCGGCCTCCCATGGACGTCCCGCGAGGATGGCCCGGGCGACCGGGAACTGTAGTGACGGACGGCAGGACCGCGCAGGGCAGGCACGGCGGCCTCTTCATCGTCCTCGAGGGCGGCGAGGGGGCCGGCAAGTCCACGCAGATCGCCGCGCTCGCCCGCATCCTGGAGCAGGAGGGCGCCCGGGTGGTGACCTGCCGTGAGCCCGGCGGCACTGCACTGGGCGAACGCCTCCGCGAGGCCCTCTTCGCCACGGACGACAGCGGAGGAGACGCACCGCCCGCTCCCGAGGCGGAGTTGCTGATCTTCAACGCCGCCCGCGCCCAACTGGTGCGGGAGGTCATCCGTCCGGCGCTGGAGGACGGCGCCGTGGTGATCTGCGACCGCTTCACCGCCTCCACGGTGGCGTACCAGCACTACGGCCGCGGCCTGCCTCGGCCGGCGGTGGACGCCGCCAACGAGGTGGCCAGTGGCGGCCTGCAGCCGGACCTGGTGGTGCTGCTGGACCTGGAGCCGGAACGCGGATTCGAACGCACCGGGAAGGGCCGGGACTACCTGGAGCGCGCCGGCATCGAGTTCCACCGCGCCGTCCGCCGCGGCTTCCTGGAGCAGGCCGCCGCCGACCCGGACCGCTGGCTGGTGCTGGACGCGACGAAGCCAGAGATGCAGATCACCCACGCCATCCGCGAGCGCGTGGAGCGCCTGCTGGCCGTCGCGGGGTAAGCGCTCGGGGAGCCTCGATCTGCTTCCGGTCTACCACTCCTGCGGAGCCCCCTCACCCCAACCCTCTCCCTCCAGGGAGAGGGGGCCGGACGCCCGACGGGGCACGGAGCACGGAGCACGGAGCACCGGAGGCTAGCCTTCTGACCCCCTCCCCCCTCGCGGGGGAGGGTTGGGGTGGGGGCAATCATGCACCGGACCCGGGGCATTGAAGATCGGCGCAGCACGCTGCGCCCCTACGAGTGCGAAGATGCGGAGTCCCCGCGCCGGAGTTGTCTAGACCACCGCGACGGCCTCGATCTCGATCAGGTACTCCGACATCGCCAGCGCCTGCACGCCGACCAGGGTGCTCGCGGGGAGCGAGTCGCCCGTCGCCTCGACACGCGCCGCGCTGTACCCCTCACGCAGGTCGGGTGTGTAGTTGACGATGTAGGTCGTGATCTTCGCCACGTTCGAGAAGTCACCGCCGACCGAGGCAAGTGCGAGCCGCAGGTTCCCGAACACCTGGCGCGCCTGCGCCGCGAAGTCTCCGACGCCCACGACGTTGCCCTCGACATCGACAGGCACCTGGCCCGAGATGTAGACCGTGGTGCCGCCGATGACGCGGACGACCGGCGTGTAGGTGGGAGGCCTGCGTAGCCCGTCCGGGTTGATGCGCTCGATCATGATGTGACTGTCCCTGTCCTGGCCGCGCTTCCTGGTCCGCATCGACGGAACGGCGGCTGTCCGCTCGATGCAGTTCCACACTAGCGACCAGCGTCGAGGCGCCCACCCTCCCGAGACAGCCGCAACAAGAGAGGGCCCCCTGCGGGGCCCTCTCTGCTCGACCTCGGATGCCGCGAGGGCTACTCGGCCACAATCATCGCGGTGACCATGCCGAACATGCCGTTCGGGCCCTCCGCGTGGGTCAGGATGTGGCAGTGGAACGCCCACGCTCCCAGTTCCGTCGCGTCCACGATGACGTCCACGCGCTCGCCGGGGGCGACCGTCACGGTGTCTTCGAAGTGCGGGGTGGCCAGCGGGAAGCCGTCCTTCGCCACCACCAACTGCGGGATGCCGTGCAGGTGCATTGGGTGGATCTGCAGGCCCTCGTTCATGTAGCGGATGCGGATCTTCTCGCCCTGCTGCGCCACGATGGGCTGCGTGGCCGGGAAGCCCTTGCCGTTGATGGTGTAGCCCAGCGGCCCGTCGTTCAGGATCATCGTGATGTCCTGGTCAACCGGCTCCTCCGTGCCGTCCTCCACGATGAAGGCGCCCAGCAGGCCCATGGGGATCTGCACGGAGCCGTTCATGTGCGAGTGGTACATGTGCGAGCCGGAGTTCACGATGTCGAACTCGTAGGTGTAGGACTCGCCCGGCCCCACCAGCGGCTGAGTCAGGCCCGGCACGCCGTCCTGATCGTTGGGGACGATCAGGCCGTGGTAGTGGATGGCGCTGGACTCGGGCAGTTCGTTGTGGAAGATGATCCGCACGCGGTCGCCCAGTTGCACCCGGATCTCCGGGCCCGGCACCTGGCCGTTGTAGGCCATGGCGTCCTTGAAGACGCCCGGCTCCACCTCCCACTGGATCTCCTGCGCGGTGAGTTCGTAGAGCTTGACGCCGTCCACGATCACCGGCTCCATCGGCTGGCCGCCCAGGCCCTCCGTGGCGGCGGGGAAGGCCAGCACGCCGGCCATGTAGTCCTCGTCGCTGTGGAGCATGCGGCCGCCGGCGCCGGTGGCGTGCTGCTCGTGGTCCCCGCCCACCGTGAGGGTGCCGGACATGCCGCCCTCGCGGTGGCCCGGGACGGAGCAGAAGATCGTGTAGGTGCCGTCCGCCAGCGTGCCCAGGTCCAGCGCCTCGTCGGTGCCGGGGTCCAGCATGGCGGTGGCACCCACGCCCTCCACCTGCAGGTCATGCTGGATGGCGCCGGCGTTCTTCACGTTCAGCGTGAGCGGCGCGCCGGAGGCCGCGGCCAACTGCTGTGGCCGGATGTAGATGTCGCCCAGTTCCACGTCCAGCATCTGCGGCACGGCCGTCTGTCCCACCGTGGAGGGGGTCCCGGCGGGTGGCGTGGCAACGGAGCCGGACCCCGCGGAGTCCGCGCGGTCGGCCAGCACGAAGGCGGCAATCGAGAGGGCAAGCGCGGTCGCCGCCAGGGACGACGCGACAGCCATCAGGAGTTTCATGTCTGTCCTTCCAGTGGGCACACGGGCACTGTGAGCCCGGGCTGACAGACATCCTCCGTGAACCCAACGTTGAGCCTCAGGTCCTTGAGTCACCTCTCTCCCGGGACTTCTGGCGCGAAGGTCCCGGGACGGCAGGGACGCGCGGACGCCACAGCGGACGGCCCCGAGGACGATGTGCTAGAACGTGCGAGGCGCCCCGACGCCGACACGGCGATGCGGGCGCGGGAACCCCAGTCCCCGGCCTATTGCGCCCCCTCATCAAGGCAGGGACATACGCTCAGGAGGATCGAGCGATGGCACCACAGGCGAACATGAACGGCATCCTGGCGGGCAAGGTGGCGGTGGTCACCGGCGCCTCCCGCGGCATCGGCGAGGCAATCGCCGCCCGGCTCGCGCTGGAGGGCGCGAAGGTGGTGGTCTCCGCCCGCACCCTCAACGAGGGCGACAACCCCATGGAGGGCTCCATCAGCGGCGTGGTCGCCAACATCAAGGCGGCCGGTGGCGAGGCCACCGGGGTCCGCTGCGACCTCTCCAACGACGACGACCGCAGGAACCTGGTCACGGAGACCGAGCGCATCTACGGCCCCATCGACATCCTGGTGAACAACGCCGCGGTGACCTTCTTCATCCCCGTGGTGGACTTCCCGGAACGCCGCTACCGGCTGATGCAGGAAGTGCAGGTCTGGGCGCCGTTCCAGTTGTCTCAACTGGTCATCCCCTCCATGAAGGAGCGGGGCACGGGCGGCTGGATCGTCAACGTGTCTTCCGGCGCCGCCATGCACCCGAAGCCGGACGCCGGCGGCCGCGGCGGCACCGTGTACGGCATGTGCAAGGCCGCGCTGGAGCGCTTCTCCACCGGCCTCGCGTCCGAGGTCTACCAGGACAACATCGCCGTGAACGTGATCTCCCCGGGCCTGGTCGCCACCCCGGGCACCGTGCACCACAAACTGGTGGGCTCCGAGGTCTCCGAGCGCGAGACGCCCGTGGAGCACATGGCAGAGGCGTGCTTCAAGCTCGTCTCCACCGACCCGAAGGAGTTGACGGGCCGGGACGTCCGCCACCCCAGCGAGATCATCGAGGAGTTTGGCCTGAAGCCGATGGAACTGCCGCTGCAGCCACTCCACCGCTCCTAGCGCCCCCTCCCCTCGAGGAATGCAGACAGCCCCGCTCACGCGGGGCTGTCTCGTGTCGCCGGTCTCGCCGGCGTGCTAGTCGAGCAGGTGCAGCGTCAGGCTCAACTCGCCAGAGCCGCCCGGGACGGACCAGTCGGAGGTGTACGTCTGACCGTCGTTCGCCTGCATCTCCGCCGGGAGGTACAGGTCGCTGAAGTTGAACGGGATCGGCAGGGTCACGCCCCCGCACACCGCCTGCCCGGATCCGGAACCGCCACCGAAGTGGATGTCCATCACCAGCAGGTTGCCCTCCAGGCGGTGCTCGCCGGACACCTCGAAGGTGGCGTCCGGCACGTCGATGTTCACGGTGCAGCCTCCGCCGAGCGAACCTGCGACGCCGGACACGTCGATTGAGCCGCCCGCCGAGAATGGCCGGCCCTCCACCACCGAGAAGTCCAGCGAGCCCGAGTGCTCCAGCGTGACGGGGACGGGCGGCGGGATGGTCATGTTCCAGTCCAGGTCCATGCGCCAGTGCCGCTCGCACTGCTCGTCCACCATCCAGTCGTCGTCCTCGATGTCGATGCCCACCTCGCGGGCGCGGTTGACCACGTCCTCGCGGGTGACGCCCGGCAGGTCGCCGCGCGCGAAGGCCCGTGCCATGGCGCGCACCACGGGGCGGAGCGCATCGGCGATAGGGCCGGTGTAGGCGTCGCCCTGGTCTCCCGTCTGCTGCAGGATCACCATCGGCTCGTAGAGCGCGGTGATCTGCGAGGGGTCCGCAGCGCAGGGGTCGATGTTCGCCAGGTTGGCCTGTAGCGTGGCCAGCGCCTCCTGCACCCCATCCGCCACCTGCTGCTCCTGCCCGCGCAGGACGTCCTCCGCCTCCTGGACTTCCTCGGCGGAGGGTTCCGGGGGCTGTCCCCCACCACAGGCGGACAGCAGCAGCGCGAGCACCAGGAAGGCGCCCGCCCGCAGGGGCCACCGCAGCGCACCGGTCAGCATCGATCCGCTCCTGCCTGCGTACCTTCCACCGAAGGCGCACGCTCTATCTTCGTCACCGGTCGGGGCGATCTGAAGCCGGAGGAGTGTGGCTCCCTACCGGCGACATAGACCTGTAACCCCCGTGAGCCTAGTATTCGCGCGATTCCATGCGGATCACCAGAGGAAACTTGCCAGCACCCGGAGGGCCTGTGAACGGTCGCCTGAAGTGGCTGTCGCCACTGCTCATTGCCATCACCCTGACCGCCGTCGCCTGTAACAACAACAGCGACTCGGACTACTCGCTGGTCTCCAGCGACAACCTCACCGTGTGCACGGACGCGCCGTACGAGCCGTTCGAGTTCCAGGACGAGTCCGGCAACTGGACCGGCTTCGACATGGACCTGCTGAGCGAGATCGCCAGCGGGCTGGACCTGGAACTGGACGTGAAGGTCGTGCCGTTCGACGGCATCTGGCTGCTCCCGGCCGCGGGCGAGTGCGACATCGTGGGCTCCGCCATGACGATCACCCCGGACCGGCAGGCGTCCACGCTCTTCAGCGACCCGTACTTCGACGCCGACCAGTCCCTGCTGGTGCGCGCGGCGGACGCCGGCACGTACGACACGCTCGCCTCCCTGGCGGAGCGCAACATCGCCGTGCAGACCGGCACCACCGGCGAGTCCTACGCGCAGGACAACCGCCCGGAGGGCTCCACGCTCATCTCCTTCGATGAGCCCGCCGCCATGTTCCTGGCGCTGGAGTCCGGCGACGTGGACGCCATCCTGCAGGACCTGCCGGTCAACGGCTTCCGCTCCACGCAGGACGACGCCTTCGTGGTGACGGAGACGTTCCCCACCGGCGAGCAGTACGGCTTCGCCGTGGACCCGGCGAACACCGGCCTCATCGAGGCGGTGAACGAGCAACTGTCCGGGATGCGGGACAGCGGCCGGTACGACGAGATCTTCCAGAAGTGGTTCGGCTCCTAGCCGCGCCCGTACCAGGGCGCGGGGCCGAGTGACCGCCGCCCGAGTGGACACCCCGCAGGAACCGCCGCCCGGTGGGCGGCGGTTCCGCGTATCCGGCGACCAGGCCGTCCGCTGGACGCTGTACGGCGGGACCCTTGTGCTGGTGGTGGCGGTCGCGTTCCTGGTGGACTGGGAGCGGCTGCAGAGCCAGATGTTCCGGTGGGACCTGGTGCAGGCGCAGTTCCCCGGGATCGTCACGCAGGCCGCGCGCAACACGCTGATCTTCACCGCCTTCGGCTTTACCGGCGGCCTCGCGCTCGGGCTGGTGGTGGCGCTGATGCGGCTGTCCTCCGTGGCGCCCTACCGCTGGGCCGCCACGGTCTACGTGGACGTCATCCGAGGGCTCCCGGCCCTGCTGCTCCTCATCTTCATCGCCTTCGGGCTGCCGATCGCCCTGGGCGTCCGTATCCCCGGCACCTACGGGCGCGGCAGCGTGGCGCTGGCCATCGTCTCCTCCGCCTACATCGCGGAGGTCATCCGCGCGGGCATCGAGGCGGTACCGAAGGGGCAGATGGAGGCCGCGCGCTCGCTCGGCATGTCGCGCGGACAGGCGATGCGGCGCATCGTGCTGCCCCAGGCGTTCCGCATCATCATCCCGCCCATGACCAACGAACTCGTGCTGCTGCTGAAGGACACGGCGCTGATCTCCGTGATCGGCGTGACGGACGCCACCAAGGAACTGACCCGCTTCGGGCGGGACGGCGTGGTTGCCAATGCGAACGCCACGCCGCTGGTGGTGGCCGGCTTGGTCTACCTGGCGCTCACCATCCCCATGACCCGGCTGGCCGCCTACCTGGAGCGCCGCGCGGGGGCCTCGCGATGACCGCCCCCACCCTCCCCGCCGTCCGCCTGGTGGACCTCCACAAGTCCTTCGGCTCGCTGGAGGTGCTCCGCGGCATCGACCTGGACGTGCAGCGGGGCGAGGTGGTGTGCGTCATTGGCCCCTCCGGCTCCGGGAAGTCCACGCTGCTGCGCTGCATGAACCTGCTGGAGGTCCCCACCCGCGGCCGGGTGTTCCTTGGCGACATCGAGGTGACCGCGCCGGACTGCGACCTGGACCACGTCCGCGCGCAGGTGGGCATGGTCTTCCAGCAGTTCAACCTCTTCCCCCACCTGGACGTGGAGCGGAACCTCACGGTCGCCCAGCAGGTGGTGCTGGGCCGCTCCAGCCGCGAGGCCGTGGAGGTCGCGCTGGCGATGCTTGAGCGCGTCGGGCTGGAGGACAAGCGCCACGAGTACCCCTCGCGCCTGTCGGGTGGGCAGCAGCAGCGCGTGGCGATCGCCCGCGCCCTGGCGATGGGCCCGCAGGTCATGCTCTTCGACGAGGCCACGAGCGCCCTGGACCCGGAACTCGTGGGCGAAGTGCTGGGCGTCATGCGCGAACTGGCCCGCGAGGGCATGACGATGATCGTGGTCACCCACGAGATGCACTTCGCGCGTGACGTGGCGGACCGCGTGATCTTCATGGACGGCGGCGTGATCGTGGAGCAGGGCCCGCCCGCGGACGTCTTCGGCGCCCCCCGCGAGGACCGCACCCAGCGCTTCCTGGAGCGCGTCCTCACGCGCTGACGCTCTGGCCGCCCTCGATCTGGCTTGAGAAGCCCGGGTTGAGCCTCTACTCGACGACGATCTCCCCGTTGCCCTCGGTCGCCTGGCGGCCCTCGACGACGGTGTTGCGCAGGATGATGCGCCCGTTGCCGGTGGCGATGACGCTGCCCTGGCCGCCCTGGTCGTCCAACTCCACGCGCGAGTCGATGAGGATGATCTCGCTGTCGTCGTTGGCCACCACGTCACCAGTGATCACGGAGTTGCGGACGGTCATGGTGACGCGCTCCGCCGCCACCAACAGCTTCACGCGGCTGTCGATGATCTCGTAGTGCGCGGTGCCGCTGTTCACCATGGAGCCGGTGTAGTCGCTGTCGCGGATGATGATGGTGTTGTTGTGGAAGGCGTTCGGCTCCCAGCCGTAGACCTCCGTGTTGATCAACCGCAGCCGCGAGTCGTGGACCTGCCACGTCTGGTCCGGGTAGAACCCGCTGCGCAGCCCCTCCACCTCCACGGTGACGTTGTCCCAGGGCAGCCCCGTGATGATCGCGATGGTGACCGCCCCGCCGTCCCGCACGGTCAGGTCCGTGCCCGGCAGCATGTTGATCCCCCAGCCGTCCACCACCGAGTCCGTCACCCGCAGCGAGTACTCCGCGCCCGGGTCGTCCTCCCGGTCGAAGACGAACTCGCCCTCGATCACGGCGGGGAGCGTGGTGTCGATGACCACGCCGGAACTGAGGCAGAACTCCAGTTCCAGCGTCTCGGAGCGGTGCACCTCCACCTGGGCGCCGTTGCAGACCGTGGCGCTGAAGGTGTCCCAGCCGTCTACCTGGACCTGTGACCGCCCGCTCAGGAAGTTCCACGTGTTGCACTCGGCATATGTCGGGTCCATCTCCGTGGCCACCAGGCGCGAGTCGTCGAAGAACGCCCAGTTGAGCGACCCGTTGCAGACGGTGCCCACGCCGGAGCGCTGCACCACTACCTGGGACTCGCCCTCCGCGACCAGTTCGTACTGGAACGAGTGGTCCTTGTCGTGGAGCAACATCGAGTCGCGCAGCACCAGTTGCGCGCGGTCGCGCAGGCGGATGTCGCCGCGGTGCACCACGTACGCGTCCTCGAACAGCAGCACCTCGTCACCTGCGAGGTCGATCGGCTCATCGAGGTCGATGCGCTGCGAGTAGACGCGGTAGCGCGCCTGCGCCTCGTCGGAGGTGACGCCGGGCGCGGCTTCGGGGGCAGCCGCGGCGCGGAGCAACACGTCGCCGGTGACCTCGAACGGCCCGTCGTAGCGGAGGGCGCTCGTGGCGGTGGGGTCGCTCCCGTCCAGGGTGTAGCGCGCCTCGACATCCGGGGGCAGTTCCAGCGTCACGGTCTGAGCGCCCACGTAGAGGCCCGGCGCCAGGCTGACCTCTGGCGGCTCGGGCCGTACCACCGGCTCAACGCTCGCCTGCACGGTGGCCACGGGCGTGCCCGCCGCGGGCGTCCCGGACGAGCGCGGTTCGGGCGTCGGGTCGCCGCCGTCACACCCGAGGACGGCGACCATCGCGAGCAGCGCCGCGGCGAGGACGACCGAGCGTTTCATGCCCGCAGCGTAGGCCCATCAGCCCGGCCGGTGGCATCGGGGAGTGCCCCACCCTCGCGGGGCGGTCACGCAGAAGCCCCGCCTTGCGGCGGGGCTTCCGTGTGACCTCGGAAGGTCGGTGGAGCGGCTAGGAGACGCGCTCGAAGATAGTGGCGATGCCCTGGCCACCGCCGATGCAGAGCGACACCAGGCCGTAGCGGCCGCCGGTGCGCTCCAGTTCGTACATCGTCTTCACGGCCAGGATGGTGCCGGTGGCGCCCACCGGGTGGCCCAGGGCGATGGCGCCGCCGTTGGGGTTCGTCTTGTCCTGCGGCAGGTCAAGGGCGACCGAGCAGGCAGCGGCCACGGCCGCGAACGCCTCGTTCAGTTCGATGACGTCCATGTCGTTGACGGACAGGCCCGCCTTCTTCATGACGTTCTGGATGGCGGGGATCGGGCCGGAGCCCATGATCTTCCAGTCCACGCCGGCCTCGGCGCGCGCCACCAGGCGCATGCGGGGCTTGATGCCCAGTTCCTGCGCCTTGCTGGCGGACATCACCACCACGGCCGCGGCGCCGTCGTTGATGCCGGAGGCGTTGCCGGCCGTCACGGAGCCGTCCGGCTTGAAGGCCGGGCGCAACTTGCCCAGCACCTCCATGGAGGTCCCGCGCGGGTGCTCGTCCGTGTCGAACGAGACGGTCTCGCGGCCCTTCCGCACCTCGATGGGAGCGATCTGCTCCTTGAAGTAGCCGGCCTCAATGGCGGCGCGGGCCCGCTCCTGGGAGCGGACGGAGTACTCGTCCTGCACCGTGCGCGGCACCTCGTACTCGGTGGCCAGGTTCTCCGCGGTGATGCCCATCGGGTAGTTCTCGAAGGGGTCGGTGACCAGGTCCTGCGTGCCGTCTTCCAGCACGCCATCGCCGTACTTGTAGCCGTAGCGCGCCTTGCGCACGTAGTACGGCATCATGCTCATGTTCTCGGCGCCGCCTGCGACCACGATGTCGGCGTCGCCGGTCTGGATCCAGCGCGCGGCGGTGTTGATCGCCTCCAGGCCGGAGCCGCAGATGCGGTTCACGGTGTAGGCCGGCGTGCCAATGGGCAGCCCGGCCTTGATCGAGGCGTGACGGGAGATGTAGCCGTCCTCCGCCACCTGGCCCACGCAGCCCAGCACCACCTGCTCCACCTGCTCCGGCTTCAGGCCGGCGCGGGCCACCGCCTCGCGGATGACGTGCGCACCCAGGTCGGACGCGGGCGTCTCACTGAGGCTGCCCCCGAACGCGCCGATGGCCGTCCGAGCGCCGCTGACAATCACTACGTCTTCCACGGGACTCCCCCTCAACCGGCCCCCGCCCCGGGGACCCGGTCCATCTTCACGCCCCACCCGCAGGCGCGGGTCAGGGTCGCGTGGTGTTCTCGTGCGAGTGTACCCGCCGCGTCACTCCCAGTGGAGTCACGCCCGCGCTGTCGAGGGGTGCCCCACCGGACAACGGAGACGAAGAAGCCGGCGGATTGCTCCGCCGGCTTCCTGTCGGTCTGGCGCAACCCCGAGGGCTACTCGACGCGCGCGCGCTTCACGGCGAACCGGGCGCCGAGGCCGCCCGCGGCCGCGAGGACCGCGGCGAGGCCGAGCAGCAGGCCAACCGTGGGGGCGTTCGAGCCGCCCTCGGTGCCCACGAGGCCGGTGCCGGTGTCCGCCGGGGCCGGGGTCACCGGAGCGCCCTGGTCGTCACCGCCGGCAGTGGGCGCCTGGAGCGTGAGCGCCCAGGTCGAGAAGTGCGGGAGCGTGCAGGTCACGGTGGTGCCCGAACCGGTGCACTCCACCTGCACCCACGCGGGCGGTGTGGCCTGCGCGTCCCAGAACTGCAGGCCGGCGTTGTTCGGGTCCCCGCCGGCCGCCGCCAGTTGCTCCGGCGTCAGTTCGAAGGACATGGTGACCGGCTCGTTCGGGCTCACCTCGCTGCCGCCGTCTTGGGCAGTGAGGTTGAAGACCGAGAGGACGAACCCACCCTCCTCGGCCGCCGGCGGCAGGCTCGTGATGCCACGGACGGCCAGGTCCCCCTCAAGTACGTCGCGGTCGCGCAGGTTTTCGGGCACGACCACGGAGGCGATCTCTACGGTCGTGCCGGCCTGGAACGCTCCCCCCGGAACGCTCAAAGTGACGCTGGGGCCAGCCTCAAACACTGACGCCCCACCCTGCATCGTGAACGTCTGCGGGGGGATCACGACCGGATCCGGCGTCGGAGTCGGTGCCCCGGCCGTCTGCGCCAGGGCCGGCGCCCAGGTGCCCGGTGCCAGCGCCAGCAGCGCCAGCGCGAGGGCGGTCCCCAGGGCGACAATCTTGCCCCTGCTCAATGTCATGCGATTCATCGACCATCCTCCGGCCCGGACGCTGGGTACCGATACGCGCCACATTCTAGGGCTCGAAGGAGGCGAATGTGGCAGTGGGTTCAACGTTCTCTCCACCCGAGCTCCACCGCTCGCGGACTCCCGCAGCGCAAGCGGGCGCGCCCGCACACGCAAACGGCGGGAGGTTGCCCTCCCGCCGTCCGTGTCCGTATCCGAGCGCCGAGGGCTACTCGACGCGCGCGCGCTTCACGGCGAACCGGGCGCCGAGGCCGCCCGCGGCCGCGAGGACCGCGGCGAGGCCGAGCAGCAGGCCCAGGTTCGAGCCCGCGCCGCCCTCGGTGCCCACGAGGCCGGTGCCGGTGTCCGCCGGGGCCGGGGTCACCGGAGCGCCCTGGTCGTCACCGCCAGCAGCGGGCGCCTGGAGCGTGAGCGCCCAGGTCGAGAAGTGCGGGAGCGTGCAGGTCACGGTGGTGCCTGAACCGGTGCACTCCACCTGCACCCACGCGGGCGGTGTGGCCTGCGCGTCCCAGAACTGCAGGCCGGCGTTGTTCGGGTCCCCACCGGCCGCCGCGAGTTGCTCCGGCGTCAGTTCGAAGGACATCGTCACCGGCTCGTCGGGGCTCACCTCGCTGCCGCCTGCTTGGGCAGTGAGGTTGAAGACCGAGAGGACGAACCCACCCTCCTCGGCCGCCGGCGGCAGGCTAGTGATGCCACGGATGCCCAGGTCCGCCTCAAGGACGCTGCGGTTCAGTAGGTTTTCGGGCACGACCACGGAGGCGATCTCTACGGTCGTGCCGGCCTGGAACGCTCCCGCCGGAACGTTCAGGGTGACGCTGGGGCCAGCCTCAAACGCTGACGCGAGGCCACCCTGCATCGTGAACGTCTGCGGGGGGATCACGACCGGATTCGGCGTCGGGGTTGGCGCGCCCGCCGTCTGCGCGAGCGCCGGCGACCATGCGCCCGGGGCGAGCGCCAGCAGCGCCACCGCGAGGGCGGCCGCTACGGCGGTGATCTTGCCCCTGCTCAATGTCATGCGATTCATGCGGACACCTCCCGGTCAGGACGTTCCTGACAGTCGTTCATCATAGTAGGTGTGAAACGGCGGAATTGGGTAGGTGTCTACCCCAGCATTTCGCGGTCACTCGACAGGATCTCCACTGACATCGTTTTGCTGAATGACCTGCGACGCGCATAACGCATGACACGAAGCCTCGTTCGCGCACGGCCGACCGGGATTCGACCGGGCCGACGCCGCTGGGTACGATCAGCCCTCGCACCAACCCCCGTTCCCACCGGCAGGCCGCTCCTTCGTGACCCCCACCCCACCGCGCTCCGTGACCGTCCGCGTCCCCGCCACCTCGGCGAACCTGGGGCCGGGCTTCGACGCGCTCGGCGTCGCGCTGGACTGGGCGGCGCGGATCACCGTGACGACCGGCGAGGGCGCCCGCGAGCCCTCCGCCGACCCCATCGTCGCGGCCATCGAGCGCATGGCCGCCACCGCGGCCCACGCCCTCTTCGACGCCGCAGGCGAGCGCGCCCCATCGAGCGGAGTCATCCTCGCGACCTACGAGGGCGACCTGCCCGTGGGGCGCGGCCTGGGCATGTCTGCCGCCTCGCGGGCGGCGGGTCTGGTGGCCGCGAACCGCATGCTGGGCGACCGCCTGTCGCCCGAGGCGCTGGTGCCGCTCGCGGTCCGCCTGGAGGGCCACGGGGACAACATCATCCCGGCGCTCTTCGGTGGCCTGCAGGTGGTGGTGCACACGGACACGGACGGCGGCTATGGCGCGGTGCACGTGCCCATCGAGCCGCCCTCGGACCTGCGGCTGGCGCTGCTGGTGCCGGAGTTCAGCATGCCCACGGAGGAGTCCCGCAAGCGCCTGCCCGCCTCGCTCACCCGCCAGCAGGCGGTGGCGAACATCGGCCGCGCGGCGATGATCGTGGCCGCCCTCACCCAGCGCCGGTATGACGTGCTGCGCGTGGCGGTGGAGGACGTGCTGCACCAGCCGGCCCGCGCGGAACTGTTCCCCGCGCTCTACCCCATCATCAACGCCGCCACGGAGGCGGGCGCGTACGGCGCCTACCTCTCCGGCGGGGGCTCCACGGTCGCGGCGTTCGTCGCGCCCGAGGCCGGCGAGGCCGTAGCCTCCTCCATGGCGCGCGCCGCCGGCGAACACGGACTGCAGGTCGTCACCCGCGTGGTGGCGCTGAGCGCGCAGGGCACGGAAGTGGTGGACGGATGACCCGGATCGTCCAGAAGTACGGTGGCTCCTCGGTGGCGACGGCGGACCACATCAAGCGCGTCGCGGACCTGGTGGCGAAGCGCTCACGCGCGGGCGAGCAGGTGGTGGTGGTGGTCTCCGCCATGGGCGACACCACGGACGACCTGGTGGACCTGGCCGCGCAGATCACGAAGCACGGCCGCGCCCGGGAGATGGACATGCTCCTCTCCACCGGCGAGATCGTCTCCAGCGCGCTGCTGACCATGGCGCTGCATGAACTCGGCGTCTCCGCCATCAGCCTGACCGGCCAGCAGGCCGGCATCCGCACCAGCGCGGAGCACGCCCGCGCCCGCATCGCCGCGATCCGGGCGGACCGCCTGGAGGACGAACTGGCCGAGGGCAACGTGGTCATCGTCGCCGGGTTCCAGGGCATCTCGGAGGACCAGGACGTCACCACGCTCGGCCGCGGCGGCAGCGACACCACCGCGGTGGCCCTCGCAGCCGCGCTCACGGCGGACGCCTGCGAGATCTACACGGACGTGGCAGGCATCTTCACGGCGGACCCGCGTGTCTGCCCGGAGGCGCGCCCCCTGCGCGACATCGGCTACGAGGAGATGCTGGAACTGGCCACCACCGGCGCGCGCGTGATGCACGCCCGCGCCGTGGAACTGGGCGCGCTCTACAACGTGGACATCCTGGTCCGCAGCACCTTTGACCCGGACGCGCCGGGCACCATCATCCGCAAGGAGACGATCATGGAGCAGGGCAACAAGGTCCGCGCCATCGCGCACGAGAACCGCGTGGGCAAGGTCACCCTACGAGGCGTCCCGGACCGCCCCGGCATCGCCGCGATGATCTTCGAGCCGCTGGCGGAGGCCGGCGTCTCCGTGGACACCATCGTCCAGAACGCCTCCGTGGAGCGCCTGACGGACCTGACCTTCACCGTGGAGCCGGGCGACCTGGACCGCGCGCTGGAGGTCATCCAGGGCCTGGACATCGGCGCGCGCGAGGTGGTGACCGCGGACGACCTGGGCACCGTCTCCGTGGTGGGCACCGGCATGGCCAGCGCCCCCGGCTACGCCGCGCGGATGTTCCGGACGCTGACGGACGCGGACGTCAACGTGGAGATGATCAGCACCGGCGACATCCGCATCACCTGCGTGATCGCCGCGGACCGCGTGGCGGACGCCGTGCGCGCCCTGCACGCCGCCTTCGAACTGGACCGCGCCTAGCACACGCCGCTCGCCACTCACCGGCGGCGGCCCCGGAGGGCACGTGTCCGCGTTCGTGCTCTCCACCCTGCTGATCTTCGTGGCCGAACTGGGCGACAAGTCCCAGTTGGTCGCCCTGTGGTTCGCCACGCGCTACCGCTGGTGGATCGTCCTCGCCGGCGTCACCGTCGCCACGCTGTTGGTGCACCTCGCCAGCGTCGGCGCAGGGCGGGCGCTGGACCAGGTGCTGCCGGAACGCGCGCTGCTGGTCATCGTGGGCCTCTCCTTCTTCGGCTTCGCCTGGTGGAGCCTGCGCGGCGACACGCTGGAGGAGGACGACACCCGCGAGCGTCGCGGCGTACTCGGCGCCTTCGGCGTGGTGGCGGTGGCGTTCTTCATCTCCGAACTCGGCGACAAGACCCAACTGGCCACGGTCTCCATCGCAGGGCGGGAGTCCTCGTGGGTGGGGGTGTGGATCGGCTCCACGCTCGGCATGGTGCTGGCGGACGCGCTGGCGATCGCCATCGGCCTGGTCGCCGGCGCCCGCCTCCCCCAGCGCGCGATCGCGGTGGGCTCCGCGGTGCTCTTCGTCGCCTTCGGCGCCGCCACGATCGTCGCGGCGTTCCTCTAGCCCCACGCAGCATCCGGGGTGGGCGAGCCTCAGACCACCCTCTCCCCAATTCTTCCCATTCGAGGGAAGGAGGCCGGAAGCAGGCCGAAGCGGCGAGCAATCCCAGGGACGAGCATCCACCGCGCTCTGACCCCTTCTCCCTGGAGGGAGAGGGTTGGGGTGAGGGGCTCACGTCGGAGTGGTAACCACGCGCCCTCGAACGCATCGAGGGCGATCCGGCTAGCCCAGGGCGCGTGGCTCGTACAGACGAGTCTCACAGCCGCCATCCGGGAGCAGGTGCACCCACACGCGCTGCGTGCGAGGTGAGGGGTTGATGCCGCCACCCAGCAGGCCGCCGAGGATCGCACCGAGGATGTGGCTATCCCAGCCGTTGTGGCGCTGGAGGGCGACTGAGTGATCGTCGATCCGGGTGACGGCGAAGCCCTCCGCCTCCAGCCGGGCCAGCTCGGCCGCGACAAGAGGGGCGAGGTGCGCTCGATCCTGCCGGTGAAGGCGGGTCGCCATGCGAGCAGACTAGCCGCGGACCAACTTCAGCAGCGAACGCGCCACCAGCGCCGTGGAGGTGCTGATGAACGCGATGCTCGCCAGGCGGATCTGCGTGTAGTCCTCGATGGGCACCACGCGCACGCCATCCGGCGCCACGTCGATCACCGCCACCGCGCGGCTGCGAGCGCCGCCGCCGGCGCCACCACCGCCGCCACTGCTCTGATTGTCCGTGCCGCCGCCCCAGCCAAAGCCGATGCCGTAGGAGATCTCCGCCACGGGGATGGCGGTGCGGTCGCCGGCGCGGACCGGCTCGCCGAAGCAGGCCGCTGCGCCCGCGTGCTCGGGGATGCTGCCCACGCGCTCCAGTGCGCCCTCCGGAGTTGGTGTGTTCATGAGGCCTCTCCCGTCCTGCCGCCAGACCGGCCGCGTGCCCGGATGCGTCCCGCTGCCGTGACCAGCAGCCAGCACCCCAGCGCCACCGCCGCCACCCGACGCGCGTAGCGCGGCCATGGGGCCGGCGGCGTCGGGACGGCCACCTCATCGTACTGGCGGCCGCCACCCGGCGCGGTTGAGTACGGGTCAAGCGCGTCGTCTCCCGGAGCCACCTCCACCGCCACGGGACGCCTCCGCCCCAGCGACAGCGAGGCGTGCCAGCGCCGGCCGAGGGCGATGCGAAGCGTGCGGTGCTCCACGCGCGCTGTCAGGCGCCGGCCACCGTGGGTACCCAACGGCACGCGCTCCACCTCGGTGTGGAGCAGCGCGCCCGCGCCCCGCGGTGGGAGCGGGGCGGCGGGGGTGTCCTGTGTCATGCGATCAGCCTAGAGGTGGCAGCCTAGAGGTCGCGCGCCCGGAAGACGGAGAACGTGGTCATGATCGAGACCGCGGTGAGCCCGGCAAAGACGAAGACCACGCGGAAGAGGTCCCACGCGGGCGTCTCGCCTCGGATGGTCGGGGCCAGTTCCGTCAGGACGGCCGTGGTGCTCATCCAGCGCAGGCCCAGGAACTGCAGCACCAGGCCGGATGCCAGCACCGTCACCAGCAGCACCAGCACGGACACCAGCACGTTGGTCATCACCGTGGAAAGCGTGAGCCCCAGCGCCCCCAGGAACGTGAGCAGCAGCGCCGCCGTGAACAGCGCGACGATCAGCCCCCCGTAGGAGACATCGGCCGCCGCGTAGCGCACCACCAGGTAGGTGAACGGCACCATCACCAGCGTGAACACGATCAGCGCGAAGCCCAGGCGCGCCACGATCTTCGCGGACACGAACTCCGTGCGCGTTACGGAGCGGGAGAGGATCCCGTCCGCGATGATCTGCGCCTCGCCGGCAATGGCGCCCGCGGTCAGCACCGCCACGGCCAGCGCGGAGAGCGGCATCAGCACCGCCGCCACGTAGGCCGCGAGCGTCTCCGAGGCCAGTTCCTCCTCGTTGGCGGCCACCACCACCAGGAACAGCGCGGGCATCACCAGCAGCGGCAGCCACAGGCGCGTGACCCAGGACCTCAGCAGTTGGGACGAGTCATACCGAAGGATGGCCAGGAATGCCTGCATCGGCGTTCTCCCCCGTCCGCGCTGTGGTGTTCCCGTTGGTCCCGCCGTTCGCCCCGCTGCCGGAGGAGCCGGGGCCGTCCACGCCGCCGTCCAGCGCGGCCGCCCAGGCGGCGGCGCGCAGGAAGCCGCGCGTGCGGTCGTCCTCCAGGCGGCGGAGGAAGGCCTCCTCGATCTCGTCGGAGCCGGTGTCGATGTGGAGCAACTCCACGCCGGTGCGGTCGATCAGTTGCAGGACGCGCTGCAGGTAGTCCGTCAGGCTGCGCGTGCCCAGGAAGGTAATGCGGAACTCGGAGCCCAGCCGCTCGTAGCGGACGGAGCCGAACTCGTCGAGCGTGGTGATCTCCTGCTCGAAGGCGGAGGTGTTGCCCTCGATCTCCACGGCGATCGTGCCCTGGCGCGCCAGGCGGCGCATGTCCGCCATGGGGCCGGAGTAGATCAGACGGCCGGCGGAGATGATGCCCACGTCCGTGCAGACACGCTCCACGTCCGTGAGGATGTGCGTGGCGATGATGATCGTGCGGTCGCGGCCAGAAAGTTCGCGGATCAACTCAATGGTCTGCTTGCGGCCGGCGGGGTCCAGGCCGGAGGTCGGCTCGTCCAGGATGAGCAACTCCGGGTCGTTCATCAGCGCCGCGGCGATCCCCAGGCGGGTCAGCATGCCGGTGGAGAAGCCCTTCATGGGCTGGGACGCGGCGTTCGTCAGGTCCACGGCCTGCAGCAAGCGCGACAACTGGATCTTCGCGCGGTCGCGCGGCATCCCCAGCACGCTGCCCACGAACTGCAGGAACGCGATGGGCGTCATGGACTTGGGGAACGTCGGGTTGGTGGGCAGGTAGCCGATGCGCCGGCGCAGGTCCGCGCGCTCCGCGCCCATGGCCTCGCCGAACACCTGGATGCTCCCGGCCGTGGGCTTCTGCAGCCCCAGCAGGATGCGGAAGGTGGTGGACTTGCCGGCGCCGTTGGGGCCGACCAACCCGTACACCTGCCCCTTCTCCACGCGCATGTTCAGCGCGTTCAGGGCGATGTAACGGTTGTCGTAGATCTTGGTGAGATCGTGGGTGTTTACGACGTGCATGGGGGGAGTCCTAGCCCGCACGCGCCGCTCTTGCAGGACACCCAGCGGGCCGGCCCTTCGGCATGCCGACCGTCCGAGGTCCCCCGACGCGACGAGCAGCATAGCAGCGTTGCTCCCTGCGTCGTAGGTGGGGACGGCCCCGTTCCGCGCCTTCTACCAACAATGAGTCCCGCGCTTGACCGCGTTGCGAGAACTGATCAGAATCGTGAGTGATCGTGCACAAACCGTTGCGACGACGTGGAGTCGCCGTCGACTCCGGTGAGAGGACGCCTCGCCATCCAGGCTACTGACCACGGGCGGACGGACGGCGCACGGCTCACCGCGAGTGTGCTGGCGGGAGCGCGAGTCGCGGTCGTGGGCCTCGGCTGGTACGGCGGCCACACCGCCCTGGCGCTGCTGGACGCGGGCGCCGACGTGACCGTCTTCGAGGCGGCGGACGCACCCTTCACGGGCGCCTCCGGCCACAATCAGAACCGCCTGCACCAGGGCTTCCACTACCCTCGCTCTCACGTCACTCGGGAGCAGTCCCGCCGCGGGTTCCGGCGCTTCGAGTTGACCTACCCGCACCTCTCCCGGCCCATCGAGCGCAACCTCTTCGCCATTGCCGAACGCGACTCGTTGATCGACTTCGAGACCTACGTGGACGTCATGCGCGCCGCCGGCCTGCGCTTCCGCATCGAGGACCTTGAGGCCACCGGCCTGACCAACGTCACCGGCGTGATCTCCTGCGAGGAGCGCCTCATCGACACCGCCGCCGCCGCCGCTCACTTCCGCGACGCACTGGACGGGCGCGTGCGCTTCGGCTCGCCCGTCACGGATGTGACGGACCAGGGCACCGGGGTCACCGTGGACGGCGAGCGGTTCGACGCGGCGGTCCTCTGCACCTGGGGCACCTTCACCCGGCGCGCGGACTGGGACCTCTACTACGAGCCCTGCGTCTCCCTGATCTACGAGGCCCTCCAACCGGACGAGCCGGCCATCACGATGGCCAGCGGAGTATCAGGACTGCGTAATCCTGCGTGACGGCAGCGATGAAATCAACCCGCGCGTGGCGGAGGCATTATCGACGACACCGAATCGCCATCGCCTCTACTCCCATCGCCTCTACTCAGGGACCCGCAGGATGCGCGCCCCTGCCCCCTGCGCCGCCAGTTGGTCCCCCGGGTTGAAGAGGGCGCAGCGCTCCAGGGAGAGGCACCCGCAGCCGATGCAGCCAGTGAGGTCGTCCCGCACGCGCTCCAGCGCCTGGATGCGGCGGTCCAGGTGGCCGCGCCAGGCGCGCGACAGTCGCTCCCAGTCCCGCCCGGTGGGCGCGCGGCCATCCGGCAACGCCTGGAAGGCGGCGCGGACCTCCTCCAGGGAGAGGCCCACCGCCTGCGCTGCGCGGATCACCGCCACCCGGCGCAGGGTGGCCTGCGCGTAGCGGCGCTGGTTGCCCTCCGTACGCATCGAGGCGATCAGACCACGCTCCTCGTAGAAGCGCAGAGCGGAGGTCGCCACGCCGCTGCGCGCCGCCATCTCGCCGATCGTGAGGTCATTCGCCATGACTGCGCTCCTCACTTCAAGTTTACTTGAGGGTAGCCGTCACGAGGCCTACCCGCGCTTCGCCGGAAGGCGCACACTGCGCCCATCCCCGGCCCAGCGGGGCGACACAACGGAGGTGTGCCATGAACGTTGCTGCTCCGCGCCTGGCGCTCGCCTTGGTGGTGCTTGTCTTCGTCCTCGCGGTGGCGGGGACGCTGCTCGCGGGCGCCGGCTGGCGAGACTGGTACGACGCCCTGGACAAGCCCGGCTGGCTCGTGCCGCTGGAGGCGTTCTACCTCGTCGCCGCGCTGTACTACGCGCTGGCCGTGGTGATCCTCTACCGCATCGCCACCCACGCCACGGGACGTGCGCGACTGGTCCTCCTCGCGCTCGGCCTCGTCGTGCTCGTGGCCAACGAGGCGTGGAACTACGCCTTCCTGGGCCGGGAGAGCGTGACTGCGGGCTTCCTCGGCATGCTCGCCTTCGCCGTGCTGGTGGGCGCGTGGCTCGTGCTGCTCTGGCGGGAGCGCCAGCGCGTGGCGGCGGCGCTGCTGGCGCCGTATGCGCTATGGGTGCTGTATGACGTGGCGTGGACCTTCGAACTCTGGCGCCGCAACACCTGACGCCCCCGCACGACGCAACACCGCGCAGCACAGCGCTGCCGCCGTACAGTGATCGCATGGCCACACCGGCAATCGAGGTGGACGCGGGAGGGCGCGCCGTCCGGGTGACGAACCCGGACAAGGTCTACTTCCCGGAGGCCGGCTACACGAAGGCGGACCTGGTCCGCTACTACGTGGAGGCCGGCGAGGCGGCGCTGCGAGGCGTACACCGCCGCCCGGTGGTCCTGAAGCGCTTCGTGGACGGCATCGGCGAGAAGCCGTTCTTCCAGAAGCGCGCACCGGCCAAACGCCCGGACTGGGTACACACCGCCCGCATCACCTACCCCAGCGGCCGCTCCGCGGACATGGTCGTCGCGGATGAGGTGGCGGACCTGGCCTGGATGGCCAACCTCGGCTGCGTGGACATGAACCCGTGGCCCGTCCGCGACGACGACGTGGACCACCCGGATGAACTGCGCGTGGACCTGGACCCCACCCCGGAGGCCTCCTGGGACGACGTCCGCCGCGTCGCCCTCCTCTGCGGCGAGGTGCTCACGGAACTCGGCTACCGCTCCTACCCCAAGACTTCCGGCTCGCGCGGCATCCACATCAACGTGCGCATCGAGGCGAAGTGGGGCTTCCCCGAGGTCCGCCGCGCAGCGCTCGCGCTGGCGCGCGAGGTGGAGCGGCGCGCGCCGGACCTGGCCACCAGCGCATGGTGGAAAGAGGAGCGGCACGGAGTGTTCATCGACTACAACCAGAACGCCCGCGACCGCACCGTGGCCGCGGCCTACTCCGTCCGCGCCGTGCCGGACGCCCGCGTCTCGTGTCCCCTCGAGTGGGACGAGGTCGCGGACGTGGACCCGGCCGCCTTCACGCTGGTCACGGTGCCGGAGCGCCTGCGGACGGCCGGCGATCCGCAGGCGAGCATCGATGACGTCTCGCACTCCCTGGAGCCGCTCCTCGCGCTGGTCGCCCAGCACGAAGCGGAGGGCATGGGTGATGCCCCGTGGCCCCCGAACTTCCCCAAGCAGCCGGGCGAACCCCCGCGCGTGCAACCGAGCCGACGTAAGAAGACCTAGTCCGGCCTGCCCCCGGGTGTCGGCTCCCTCAGCGGCGGAGCAGCGCCTGCAACTCCTGGGGCACCGCGGCCTCCAGCTGGTCGTAGGCGCAGGACTCCGGCGGCTTGTCCGGGCGCCAGCGCTGGAACGTGGTGCCGTGTCGGAAGCGGTCCCCCTGGAGGTGGTCGAACTTCACCTCGCACACCAGTTCCGGGCGTAGCCGCACCCAGGCGGTATCGCGCCCACCAGTCCATCGGCTGGGCGCGCCGGGGGTGCGGCCGCGGCCGAAGCCCGTCGAGTCGTCCTCCACAGGGATGATGTAAGGCGCCAGTTGCTCCGCCAGCATCCGCTTCTCCGGCGCCTTGAACGAGGACGTGTGGCCCACATGGTGCAGCACCCCGTCCGCGTCGTAGAGGCCGAGCAGCAGCGAGGCCACCGCCGTGCCCTCCTGGCCCTTCGCCCAGCGCAGGCCGCCCACCACGCAGTCCGCGGTGCGGGAGTGCTTGATCTTCACCAGGGAGCGCACCCCGGGCTGGTACACGCCGTCCAGGCGCTTGGCGATCACTCCGTCGAAACCAGCGCCCTCGAAGCGGTCGAACCAGTCGCGCGCCTGCTCGACGTCGCGCGTGGAGGGCGTGTGGAGCAGCGGGCGCGCATCCTCCGGCAGCCGCGCCCAGAGGCGCTGGTGGCGCTCCTCGAAGGGTCGGTCGCGCAGGTCCTCATCGCCGTCCGCCAGCATGTCGAACGCGACGAAGTGCGCGGGGATCTCGTCCGCGAGTTTGCGGACGCGGGACTCCGCGGGATGGAGGCGCATCTGGAGCGCGTCGAAGGCCAGGCCCCCCGCGGTCAGGATCACCAGTTCGCCGTCCAGCACCATCGGCCCCGGCAGCACGGCCGCCAGCCCGCGCTCCACCTCTGGGAAGTACCGCCCCAGCGGTCGCAGGTCACGGCTCTGGAGATAGAGCGACGAGCCGTCGAAGAACACGAGCGCGCGAAAGCCGTCCCACTTCGGCTCGTAGAGCCAGCCGTCACCACCCGGGATCTCGTCGGCCAGCGCCGCGAGCATCGGCTCGAGCGGCGGCTGGAACGGCAGCTCCAGCTGCGGTGGCGGAGGGGCGTCGTTTGTCATCGGCCGCGAGACTCCTCGCATCGAGCGTACCCCCTGCCCCGCGGCAGGGGTCAGAGGACGGTCCAGCCGTTGTCCGCCGTCAGCACGGCACCGTTCACGTTGGACGCCTCGTCCGAGGCGAGGAAGGAGATCACCGTGGCGATCTCCTCCGGCTCCGCGATGCGGCCAGCCAGCGAGAGCGCGGGCTGGTACTGCTCGAACCCCCAGGCGCTCCTCGGCGTGGCCGTGCGGCCCATGGCGGTGGCCACGCCGCCAGGGCACACCGCGTTGCAGCGGATGCTGGAGTTCCGATACGAGGCGGCGATCGAGCGCGTCAGGCCGATGAGCCCGTGCTTGGACACGGTGTAGGCGGCCCCCGCCGTGCCTCCCCTGAACCCGGCGAGCGACGACACGTTCACGATGCTCCCGCCGCCCCCCGCCATCATGAGCGGCAGCAGGGCCCGAGACAGCACCACCGGCGCCACCAGGTTGATCGCCAGCACGGCCTCCCACGTCTCGTCGTCCAGTTCGTGTAGCGGCAGGAACCCGTCCATGATGCCGGCGTCGTTCACCAGGATGTCCAGGCGACCGACGTCCCGCACCCGCGAAAGCACTCGTTCCATGTCCGCGGAGTCGGTCAGGTCTGCCTGCACCGTCTCCACTGTTCCCGCCGCGCCCTCCGCAAGCGCGCGGAGGCCCTCCTCCTTGCGCGCCGTGGCGATCACGCGCGCCCCCTCCTCCACCAGTCGAGCCGCGGCAGCACGCCCGATGCCCGAACCGGCACCGGTGACCAGCGCCACCTTTTCGGTGTGTCTCTCACGGTCCACGGTGGCCTCCGTCGCTGCATGCCCGTCGCTGCATGTAGGTCGCCTGCCGATCATGCCGCGCTGCGCGGCGGCACAGGATGCGCGGGGATCGAGCAACGGTCAGGTGGGAGGAGAGGTCGGTCACAGGAAAACGAAGAGGCCGCCCCTCGCGGGGCGGCCTCCTGAGTTCGAGTGACCTCGAAGGTGCGGGCTACAGGCCCAGCTGGGAGGCGACGGCCTCGCGGTGGAAGTCCGCGTCGCCGAAGGCCAGCTCCGCGCGCTTCTGGCGGCGGAAGAACAGCTGGATCTTGTAGTCCTTGGTGAAGCCGATGCCACCGTGGATCTGCTGGCCGTGCGCCACCACGCGGCGGGTGGCCTCGGAGCACCACGCCTTGGCCATGTTCACGGCCAGCGAGGTGTCCGCCTGGGGCTGGCCCGAGGCGATGGACCACGCGGCCTTGTACATGATGAAGCGGGAGCCGTCCACGTCCGTGACCATGTCAGCGCACTTGTGCTGGATGGCCTGGAACGAGCCGATCGGGCGGCCGAACTGCACGCGCTCCTTGGCGTAGTCCACGGAGATCTCGAAGTCCATCTGCGCCAGGCCCACCAGGTAGGCGCACTCGGCGACGGTGTACTTCTCGATGACAGACTTCAGGATGTCCCAGCCGGCGCCCTCTGCGCCCAGCACCTGGCCCTTCGCGTTCTCCAGGACGACCTCGCACTGCTTGTCGCGGGCGATGGTCTGGAGCTGCGTCACCTTCACGCCGGGCTGGTCCGTGGCAACGATGCCCAGGGTGGTGCCCTTGCCGGACTTGCCGGCCACGATCAGGTAGTCCGCCACGTTGGCGTCAGAGACGAACAACTTGGTGCCGTTGAAGGTCACCTCGTCGCCGGAGACGTCCGCCTTGGCCTCGATGCCGGCCTCGTCGAAACGAGCGGACGGCTCGGTCAGGGCCAGGCTGAAGATCAGGTCGCCGGAGGCGATCTTGGGCAGGAACTCGCTCTTCTGCGCGTCCGAGCCGGCCTCCATCAGCGGCACCCCGCCGCCCATGACGGTGGACATGAAGGGCCCCGGGACCAGCGCCCGGCCGAACTCCTCCAGCAGCACGCACAGGTCCAGGAAGTCGAAGCCGGCGCCGCCGTGGGCCTCCGGGATCAGCAGTCCCTGCCAGCCCTGCTCCGCCATCTTCTGCCAGAGGACGGGCGAGTAGCCCTTCTCGTCCTCTTCCATGTCCCGGACGTGCTGCTCCGGGCACTCGTTCTCCAGGAACTCGCGTGCAGCGTTCTTCAGCAGTTCCTGCTGCTCGTTCAGACCCAGGTCCACGTCGTTTCCTCCCGTTTGCGCCGGCCCCAACCGTGTGGGACTGGTCGCTTCTTACCGAAATATGTACGTCCGACCCCGACGACCTACCCCCGCGGGAGGCCGAGACCGCGCGTCGCGATGACGTTGCGCTGAATCTCGTTGGAGCCAGAGAAGATGGTGTGCGGCACGGAGCCCACGTAGTCCTGCACGTGGTGCGCCTTCATGGGCGCGTGCTTGCTCTTGCCGTCCCAGACGTTCCCGTACAGGCCCCAGGCCTTGGTGCCGGTGCGGGCGATGCGCTGGTGCAACTCGGAGCCGAACATCTTGTTGACGGACGCCTCGTAGTTGGGGACCAGGCCGCGGTTCTGGATGGAGACGATGCGGAACGCGAAGTTGAACAGCACTTCCGTCTCAACGGCGCGGTCGGCCAGTTCCAGCCGCGTGGTGTTGAAGTCCGGCCGGCGGAAGCGCTTGCCGTCGTCCGTCTCCAGGAAGTCCGTCATCTGGCCCATGGCGCGCTTGTAGGAGATCGCGCCGGCGATGCCGGAGCGCTCGAAGTCCAGCAGCGTCATGCCCACGTACCAGCCGCGGTTCTCTTCGCCAATGCGGTTCTTCACCGGCACCTTGACGTCCTCGAAGAACGTCTCGTTGAACGGGTGCTTCCAGCCCATGTCGATGATGGGGCGGACGGTGATGCCCGGCGCCTTGATGTCCATCACCAGGAAGGAGATGCCGCGGTGCTTCGGGGCCTCCGGGTCCGTCCGTACCAGCGCGAACAGCCAGTCCGCGAAGTGCGCGCCGGACGTCCAGATCTTCTGGCCGTTCACCACGTACTCGTCGCCGTCGCGCACCGCGCGCGTCTGCAGCGACGCCAGGTCAGAGCCGGCCCCCGGCTCCGAGTAGCCCTGCGCCCACGCCACCTCGCCGGAGAGAATCTTGGAGAGGTGCTCCGCCTTCTGCTCTTCCGTGCCGTGCACGATGATCGTGGGGCCAATCATGGAGACGCCCATGCCGCCCACGGACGGGGCGCCCTTTTCGGCCATCTCCTGGTTGTAGATGAACTGCTCCATCACGGAGAGTCCCGCGCCGCCGTACTCCTTGGGCCACGCCGGGGCGATCCAGCCGCGGTTCGCCAGCGCGTCTGCCCACTGCTTGGCCGTCTCGCGGCGGCTGGCGTCCTGCGACTTGCGGTCCGCCTGCCAGCCAGCGGTCAGTTCGCTCTCGTCTTCGCTTCCCTCGCTCATGTCCGCGGACGCGGCGAAGGGGTCCTTCGGGCGGTAGCGGTCGGGCAGTTGCGTCTCAATGAACTCACGGACTTCCTGGCGGAAGGCCGCTTGCTCCGGGGAGTCGCTCCAGTCCATCGTGTCTCCTTTACTCCGCGAAAAGTACCGCGCGTCTGCTGCGGTCCCGCATGCGGATTCTGCTCGTTGGCCCTCGGTCGCGGACACGGGCGGTCGCGGCCGCGAGAGCCAGTGTGTTCGGGCTACGAGTCACGGAGGTCCCCCGCCGCCGATGCCGCGCCCACGCGCACTATCGTGGCAACGCCCTCGCGGGTCAACACCCTCACGTGAGGTGCCGGGTAGGAGTTGCCGCGGATTCGCCCACCTGGCCCGCACGGTCGAGCGGCAGGCCCTCCACTGTTGACCCGGCAGGCCCCGCGCCGCATGCTTCCCGTTGGCTGGATGCATGACGCAGGGTGATGAGGTAGCCACCCAGGCGGGCAGCGGGAACCGGCCCAACGAGCACGAGCGAGCCCCCAGCGCGCATCGGAGCGTGGCTTGGTGTGTGAGCGTCGCCTGGCACCTGCCGGGGCGATCAGCGGTGCCCCGGCGCGGCCGAGACGCACCCGGATCACCCCGGCGCACCGCATCCCGTCGACCGTCGCGGTCGCCGTGGCGCTGGTCGCCGTCCTGCTTGCCTCCACGTTCCCCCGCACCGCCTCCGCCGCACACCCCATGGACGGCGCCTGCGAGGCTATCCGCGACCTGGCCGTGGACGTCGCCGAGGCGGTCACGCTGGGCGTGGTAGTGGTGGACCTGCAGACGGGCGAGCGCTGCACCCTGAACGGCGACCGGCCGTTCCGCACGGCCTCGCTCTATAAGATCGTCGTCGCCGCGGAACTCTATCGACAGGTCGCCGAGGGCACCCTGGGCCTGGACGACCCGCTCACAATCCACCCGCGCCACCACATCGATGACCCGCCAGCGCTGCGGCCGGAGGAGCAGTACACGCTGACCGTGGGCGATGCGGCGCAGCGGATGATCGCGTTCTCCGACAACGGCAGCGCCTTTGCGCTCCGCGAACTGCTGGGCGAGACCACCGTGGACAGCGCCACGCGCTGGCTGGGGATGCCCGCCACCACGCTGGCCACCGCCTTCATCACCTCGCCCAACGACCAGGCGCACCTGTTGGACAGCATCTTTCATGGCCGCGTGGTGGACCAGGCAGCCAGCGGCGAGATCCTCGCGCTGCTGCGCGGCCAGGAGATCGTGGACGCCATCCCTCGAGGCCTCCCGGGCGGCGTGGTGGTAGCCCACAAGACCGGCACGCTGGAGGACTACCTCCACGACGCTGGCATCGTCTACGGCCCGGGCGGCGCGTTCGTGCTGGTGGTGATGACGGAGTACAGCGACTTCGAACTGGCGCTCCGCACCATCCAGGACGTGGCCGCGGCGGCGTATGTGCCGTTCTCGGCGGCGGATCAGCCCCTGCTGTCACCCGGGGACGCGTTCTGGAGCGAGAGCCGGGCCGGCACCACCATCCCGTACGTCGCCCCCACCGAGGCGTCCACCGCCGGATCGCCCATCGGCGAGTCGGACGTCGGCGACTCGGCCGCCGGTATCGCCGCCGCAGGCGAGACGACCGCCGAGGTCATCCCCACGCTGGTGGTGGGAGCCGCGGAGCGTACGGGCTCCTCCCTCATGGACACGCTCGCAGACCCGGTCGTGCTGGGCGGCGCGCTGGCGGTGTTGTTCCTGGCGGTGGCGCTACCCACCCTGGCGCTGCGCCCGATGCTACGGAGCAGGGTGCGTCGTCGCGCATCCGTGCGTTATGGTACGCAGGCCCTCGAGGGGGCCGGCGCGCTGTCCCAGCAGAGCGCACGCTTGCGAGCCGACCGCAGCGAAAGAGGCCTGGTCATGCGCTTTGGCAGTCGCCGGGACGACGACAACCGTCCCAACACACTCTCCCCCGCCTCGCACTCCGTGGCGGAGGTGGCGCAGCAGCCGGTGCTGCCCAACAAGCGCCTGCAGCGGGTGGCGGAGCACTTCCGCTCCCAGGGCGAACTCCTGTCCTCCATGCGGGACCAGTTCGAGGAAGAGATGGAGCCGCTGCACGACCTGATCGTGAAGCAGGCCCAGACCATGCAGTCCCTCCTCCAGAACCTGGAGGAGCGCCTCCGCCCGCTGAACGAATACGCGGACGGCGAAGAGGCCAACCTCTCCGCGCTGGAAGAGCGCATCCAGGCCGGTGGCCTGGACCACGTGGCCCGCTCCTTCTCCCAGTACGTGGAGGAGCAGCGCCGCCGCATCGAGGAGACGCGCGAGCAGATCGACCGCCAGCGCGTCCCCTTCCTGGAGTACGGCGACGCCCAGCGCGACACGGTGGAGACCGCCCTCTCCCGCTTCGACAACGACATCGAGGCGCTGGAGGCGAACCTGGCGGAGCAGCGCCGGGTGATGGTGCGCATGCTGGATGCGATGCGCTCGGAGACCTTCGCGGCGGTGAAGGAGTACCTGGACCAGCGGCAGGAGGCGCTATCGCGCCTTGCGGAGACCGGGTCCACGGACCCGGCGGAGATCGGCCGCGCCGTCGCGACGCTCCGCAAGGGCATGGAGGACCTGGCGGCGAAGTCAGACTACGTCCGGGCGCTCCTCCAGCAGGCGGAGATTGCGGACCGCACCCTCATCGATGCCGCCCCGTCCCCGCGCCCGCTCCGCGACGCCCCCGTCGCCGAGGCCATCCCCGCAGAGACAGAGGCGGACGAGGAAGAAGCCTCCGCGTAAGCCCCTATCCCCACACGCGATCGCATGACGCCCCACCCACCGGTGGGGCGTTGTTCGTGCCGCCTTCGCTCAGCGGTCGGACTCGCAGAGCACGATGTCGAGCGACCCGAGGATCACGATGGCATCCGCTACGTACTGGCCCACGGCCATGGCGCGCAGGCCCTGCAGGTTGGAGAAGGATGAACTGCGGATCTTCAGGCGGTAGGGGCGGTTGCCGCCCTTGCTTACCAGGTAGATGCCGAACTCCCCGCGCGGTGCCTCCGTCCGCATGTAGACCTCGCCGGGCGGGGTGCGCAGCATCCGGGGCATCTTCTCCGGCATGATCGGGCCGGTGTCCGACATCCGGTCCAGGCACTGCTCGATGATCCGCACGGACTCTCGCATCTCGCCCAGGCGGCAGAGGTAGCGCTCGTAGACGTCGCCGGTGCTGCCGGTGATGACGTCCCACTCCACCTCGTCGTACTTCAGGTAGGGCTCGTCACGACGGACGTCCATGGGCACGCCGAATGACCGCAGCACTGGCCCGCTCAGCCCGTAGTCGATGGCGTCCTCCATGGGGACCCGGCCAACGCCCACCGTGCGCGCGATGAAGATCTCGTTCTGAGTGAGCAGGCCGTCCATGTCCTTGATGCCCTGCCGGGTGGACTCCAGCACTTCCGCCACGCGCGCTTTGAAGTTGCGAGGCACGTCCCACGCCAGCCCGCCGACGCGGAAGTAGGAGTACATCACTCGCTCCCCGGAGACCTCCTCCAGCAGGTCTATGATCGTCTCCCGCTCACGCCACGCGTAGATGAAGGGGGTCGCGAACACGCCCACGTCGATGCCGAACGCGCCCAGGAACATGAAGTGTGAAGAGAGGCGGTTGAGTTCCACCAGGATCATCCGGATCCACTGCGCACGCTCCGGCACCTCCAGTTCCGCCAGCGCCTCCACCGCCATGAGGTAGGACAGTTCCGCGTTCAACTGCCCCAGGTACTCGGTGCGGTCCATGTAGCCAATGCCCTGGCGGTAGTCCATGGTCTCGCTGAGCTTTTCGCCGCCGCGGTGCATGTAGCCGATGTACGGCACCAGGTCCCGGACCACCTCGCCGTCCACGGAGAGCACCATCCGGAACACGCCGTGCGTCGAGGGGTGTTGCGGACCCACGTTCAGCAGCAGGTCCTGCGTCTCGAACGGGCTGTCGGCGAAGGGGTTGATGTCTGACGCGTGCAGTGCCATGGCGGGCACGATGAAGCCTGAGAGCAGACGAACCGGCAACGCGCGGGGGCGCGCGCCTCGCAACTCCCTCGCTGTGCTGGGGCTAGGTCCGCGGGGCGGATTCGTCCACGGGCAGGCGCAGGATGTAGATCGTGCCAGCCACGGCGAGGGCCAGCGTGGCGATGCTCGCCCACGCGGCGCTGGAGGGGATCGCCACCAGGACCGCGAACAGCACGAACGGCCACATCAGGCCCAGCGCCCAGACCTTCGCGCGCATCGGCATGGCGCCGGTCTCCCGGAAGCGACGGACGTGGGCACCGAAAACGCGGTTGCGCACGATGCGGTCGTACATCCGCTGCGAGGAGCGGGCGTAGCAGGCGGCGGCGATGATGAGGAAGATCGTGGTCGGCCAGCCGGGGAGCACCACGCCCACCAGGCCCATACCGAGCGCGAGCGTGCCGCCGCCGGCCCAGGCGGCCCGGGCCATGCGGTTTTCCACCGGGTGCGCGGTGTGCACAGAGTCCGGGACGGCCGTCACCGCCACCGATCCATCCACCGCCAGCCGCTCGGGCGCAACGCTCATCGATGCTGTTCCTTGCTTCAGCATGAAGAATCGCGCTTCGCGACGTGGGAGGCTAGGGCGCCCACTCTCGAATCTCACGAGAGAACGAGGGAATTGCGGAGATTTCGAGGGGCCGCCGAACGCGACCGTCAGGCTTTACGAGCCGTCATGCTCGGCGGGCGGGGCGCCGTCTGCGTCAGTTGGGACGGGGCTGATCCATCAACTGGCGGACCACCTCCGGTGGCTTCCAGTTGGGATCCGTACGGTCGCTGATCATCACGATGTCGTTGTGCTCGTTCACGATCACGAAGTTGCCGTCTTCGGCCACGTAGGCGCGCGCTTCGTTGTCGTTCTTGCGGACACGGTCCTTCGTGTACGCGGAGTTGTACTCGTCTGCCACGCGCTTCCGCCGGAAGTCAGTGGCGTCGCCCTGGTAGGCGGGACTGTCGATCAACCGCTGGATCTCGTCCGGAGTCCAGCCCCGCTCCACCATGTCGATGTGCCGCGGGTCCCATCCAAACGAGTACGGCCGCGTGAAGTTCGGGTCGGGCGACCTGCCGTTTGCGCTCGTGCCCACTGCCTCCGGCTTACCCACCGTCTGGGGCGTCCCTACAGGTTTCGGAGCGCGGGCCGGCTCCAGCGGCTTCGAGGGCGCCACGTCATCCGCCAGTCCCGTCGTCCGCGAGCGCTGGGCCGTCTTCGCACCCTTGCCTGCCTTCGCCAGTTTGCCGGCCTTGTCCGCGCCCTTCGCGCCCACCAGGAAACTCGCAACCAGGACGGCGAAGCGGCCGGCTGCTTCGCCGTACCGCCCGCCGTCGATGTCGTCCGCGATCGGCTCCCACATCGCCTCCAGCATCTGGCCCGCGGTCTCGTGGATGCCCTGCGAGGTGATCTGGTCCCAGAAGGCGCCGTTCGCCTCCCACTGCTCCCGGAAGCCCTCGCCGTCCACGAAGTTCACCGAGCGCCAGACGCTCCCGGCCAGGTCGAGGATGCCCGTGACCTCGTCGCCGATCTGCTCCGCGGCGCCCACGAAGAACCCGCCCACCTGCTCCGCCGCACCCATGATGGCGTCCACCAGCGGGTTGCCGCTGGGCGCCGCGAGGGCGGGTGGCGTCTCGGGGCCTCGAGGCCCGGCCGGACCGCGGAGGCTCGCGCCGGCGGCGCCGCCACCACCCACGCTGCCGCCGGCCACGCGCCCGTCCGGCACCTGGCCGGCGAGCCCCCACACCAGGTCCATCAGCGCACCCGCGGGGAGCCCACCGGGCGAGACGGCCTCCACGGCCCCGCCGTCGAGGCGGCCGGTGGTGCCGGCTGGAGGCGCCTCGCCGGCGAGCGCAGCGGCCGCGTTCAGCGCGCCCTCTGCGTCCAGCCGGCCGCCGCTCACGGTGCGGTCCGCAAGGTCTGGCAGTGGGTGGTTGCCCTCCAACAGCGCCTGCTTCACCTCCAGCGCGGACAGGTCCGGGTACGCCGCCAGCACCAGCGCAGCGGCGCCCGCGACGTGCGGCGCGGCGAAGGACGTGCCCTGCGCGTAGCCGTACAGGCCGTGCCCATCGGTCGCCTCGCCCGGCCTCGCCAGGCAGTCCACGCGCACGCTGCCCATGCCCACCCCGTCCAGCGGCTCCAGGCCGGCGGACACCAGCGGCCGCAGGCGGAAGCGGAACACGAACGGCGCATCCTGCTCGATGGTCAGGGGCATCTCGTGATGCACCTCCTCGCCCAGGGTGTCGCTCAACGTGAAGCCGGAGCGGCCGGCGCGGATCGTCCAGCGCGAACCATCGCGAGAGGTCTCCGTGAACATCGTGGTCGCACCGCCGGTGGCCGCCGTGACCTCCGTGGCGATGAGCCAGCAGCCCTGCCGGTCCGTGAGGTCGATGGGCGTCAGCAACTCCACCCAGGTCTCTTCGTCCGCGGAGTGCGTCCCGCCCGGTGAGTCCACCAGCCGGCCGTCCTCCACCCCCCAGGCACCCCCCACGGACGCGCCCGCCCGCGAAGTCCTCGTGCCTCCAGAGCCGGAACGCCAGCGGCTCGGGTCCAGCGGCCCCTCGAAGGTGTCCTCGAAGATCGTCTCCAGGGAAGGCGCGGCCACCGCGATCGCCAGGCCGGGCGCCAGCAGGTCCACGGTGGTGGAGCCCCAGTTGGAGCCCCCGCGGCCCTCCACCCAGCGCGCCAGCGCGTCGTCCGAGTCCGAGGCGCCCACGCAGATGATGTTGTCGTGCGACTGCGCGCATGGCTCCAGGTCCAGGATGTCCACGCTGCTGCCCTGGTTGCCGGCGGATACCACGAACAGCACGTCCGGGTGGCGGGCGATCGCCTCGTCCACCGGCTGGTTGGGCCAGCCCGGGATCCCGCTGACGATGCTGATGTTCACCACGCGCGCGCCCATGGAGGCCGCGTAGTCGATCGCGTCGGCGGTCGCGCCGTCCGCCACGCTGCCGGCGCCGGCCACGCGCAGCGCCATCAGCGACACCTCCGGCGCCACGCCGCTGATGCCGATGCCGTTGCCGCCCACCGCCCCCACCACGGAGGCCACCGCCGTGCCGTGGGCGATGGAGGGCCCGCCGAGCACGCTGGAGAGTTCATCCGTGGGGTCGTTGTCGTCTGCGAAGAAGTCCCAGCCGCGCCAGTCGTCCACCAGCCCGTTGCCGTCGTCATCGATGCCGTTGGACTCGCGGCCGTCGCCCATCTCGCCCGGGTTCGTCCAGAGGTTGGCGGCCAGGTCCGGGTGCTCGAAGTCGATGCCGGTGTCGATCACCGCGACAATCACGTCGCGGCTCCCGCGGGTGATGGCCCACGCCTCGGGCGCGCGGATGTCTGCGTCCGCGGTTCCGCCCAGCACGCCGCCCAGGCGCTGCTCCCAGTTGAACAGCCCCCACTGCTCCCCCAGGAACTCGTCGTCCATCAGGATGAACGCCGGCACGCTCTGCCCACCGCCCGGGACGCCCTCGACGTCTCCGGCCTCGGCAGCATCGCCGCCGCCACGCCACGCAACCCCCGCCGTCACCGCTAGCGCGACGAGGACGAGCGACGCAACACCGGCAGCCCGGGGGCGAGGCCATGCCATCGCACCACATCAGTGCCGAGCGGTGTGCAGCCGGTTGAGTCGCGGTGCAGTTCAGCGAGGCGGGGCGATGGGTCGAGCCCCGGGAGGGTGCACGTCCCAATCCCCCCGATTGTCGCGAAGCAGGACCGGGCGGGCGCGATGAACATGCATCCGCCATCCGCACCGGGAGCAGGAGAAGGGTGTTGTAGCGGGACGCTGCTTACGTTCCGCCGACCCAAAGAGCGCACCCCGCACCCACCAGCACGTGGCTGTGCCAGCAGCCCGACGGAATGCAGCGCAGAGGAGCCCTACAGATGCCAGGACCGTCGAACCCAGGACCGTTGAACATTGATGACATTCGCTCCGCCCTCGGCGCGGATGTCCTCGACCCCGCCGGGGAGAAGATTGGCGAACTCGACGAGATCTACTACGACCACACCAGCGGCGGGCCTGAATGGATCCGCGTCAAGTCCGGGATGATCAACAAGTCAAACCATCTCGTCCCGTTGCAGGGGGCAAGGCATGAGGGCGGGAAGGTGGTGGTCGCCTACCCGAAGGACGTGATCGAGGAGACGCCCGAGATCACGGACGACGAGATCTCCCAGGAGACGGAGGACGAACTCTACCGGCGATACAACTTCCAGGCCGGTAACGCCGGCCTGGAAGAAGGCCGCATGGCGGGCGAGCAGGCCTCTATGCCTCGGACCGCCGAGGGCGCACAGCGGACGGACGCCGGCGAGGCCGGCGTCACCCTCCACGAGGAGCAAGCCCGCATCGGCAAGCGCGAAGTCCCCGCAGGGACGGCGCGCATCCGCAAGTGGGTGGAGTCCGACACGGTGAACGAGGACGTGGCCCTCCGCCGGGAGCGTGCGGAGGTGCACCGCGAGCCGCTCGACGAGCCGGCGCCGGGCGCGCGACTCGGCGAGGAGACCGCCGAGATGGACCTCCTCCAGGAGGAGGCCGTGGTCGAGAAGGAGACCCGCGCCACCGAGCGCGTGAGCCTCGAGCGAGACGAGGACGTCGAGGAGGAGGAGATCTCGGTGGAGGTCGCCCGCGAGCGCGCCGAGGTGGACGAGGGCAATCGGCCCGGCTACGGCCGCTAGCCACATGGCAGACGAACGCACACGGACGGAGGGCGCGCGCCCTCCGTCCGTCGTCCTGCACGAGGAGCGCCTGTCGCTCGGCGCGCAACCGATGCATGCCGGCACGGTGCGCATCGACAAGACCGTGCAGGCCGCCGGCGGCCTCGTCTACATCCCCCGCTTGGCGGAGGACCCCGACACCGAGCGCGTCCCGGCCCAGGAAGGCGACTCAGGCGAGGTGGAGACGCTGGAAGACGGCTCGCTCTCCATCCCCATCCTCGAGGAAGAACTCGTCGTCACGAAACGAGTCGTCGTCCGCGAACGCCTCATCGTCCGCAAGCGCGTCACGACCACGCAGGAGCCCATCCGCGCCGACCTCCGCCACGAGCGCGCTGAGATCCAGGCCGACGGGGATGCCCAGGTGGTGGAGGTGCAGCGTGAGGGAGAGGGACGACCTAGGCCACAACTGCGGCGACCAATGAAACAACCCCCCGGCGGGAACCGGGGGGTTGTGCTGTAACTGAACCCTCGAGGCGTGACGCGCGCTACACGCTCGCGACCTCTGCCTCCACCACCTCCGGCGCGGCAGCGCCGGGGTGGCGGGTGAAGGTGAAGTCCGTGCCGTCGTGGTCCACCACGATGCGGTCGCCGGACTCGTAGTCGCCGGAGAGGACGCCCTTCGCCAGGGGGTTCTCCACGCGGCGCTCGATCAGGCGGCGCAGCGGGCGGGCGCCGAACTCGGGGTCGTAGCCCTCGCGGGCCAGCACGTCGAGTGCGGCCGGCGTGACCTCGAAGTCGATGCCGCGCTCGGTGAGGCGCTCGCGCACCTCGTCCACCTCCAGCGAGGCGATCTGGCGGATCTCCGGCTCGGTCAGCGGCTCGAAGACGATGACCTCGTCCAGGCGGTTCAGGAACTCCGGCCGGAACGCCTGCTTCAGCGCGCGCTCGATGTCACGCTGCATCGCGGCGGCGTCGCCGTCGTTCGCCACGCGCCGGAAGCCCAGCGAGTCCGTGCGCTGGCCGGTGCCCAGGTTGCTGGTGAGCACCAGCACCGTGTTCCGGAAGTCCACCGTGCGGCCGTGGCTGTCCGTCAGGCGGCCGTCGTCCATGACCTGCAGCAGCGTGTTCCACACGTCCGGGTGCGCCTTCTCGATCTCGTCGAAGAGGATCACCTGGTACGGGCGGCGGCGCACCGCCTCCGTCAGTTCGCCCGCCTGGTCGAAGCCGATGTACCCCGGCGGCGCACCGATCAGCCGGCTGGCCGTGTGGCGCTCCTGGTACTCCGACATGTCCAGCCGGATCAGCGCGTCCGCGTCGTCGAACAGGTACTCCGCCAGCGCCCGCGCCAGGTACGTCTTGCCCACGCCCGTGGGGCCGACGAAGACGAACGAGCCGATGGGCCGGCGCGGGTCCTTCAGGCCGGAGCGCGCCCGACGGATGGCGTCCGCCAGCGACGTGATCGCCCGGTCCTGGCCGATCACCTTCTGGTGGAGGAACTCCTCCATCTTCAGCAACTTCTCGGCCTCGCCCTCCATCATGCGGTCCACCGGGATGCCGGTCATCTGCGCGATCAGAGAGGCGATGTCGCCCTCCGTGACCT
>JAWLHV010000007.1:50233-111157 GCA_041690175.1 Dehalococcoidia bacterium | reverse complement strand
GCGGAGGACACCCCCATCGACGAACGCGTGCCGGTAGCGGGCGGGGATTGCTACCCGGCCGCGCTCGTCGATGGAGTGTTCGAAGGTGCCGAAGAAGAACACACCCGCCACCTTCGATCACTTGGTTGCGGGTTTGGGGTCTCTCCCCATTTCCCCCCACAACGCCCCGCAATCTACCATTCGGCTGCCCCACGCCGCAATACCTCCCCCGCCCGGATTCCTGATTTCTTTTCCGTTGCAGCAGAAGGAGGGTGGCTGTGCCCTGCCGGCGGGCGCACGGCAGCCGGCGGGCACAGCAAGAAGCCCGCCTGGTGGCGGGCCCCCGTTGCGGTTGCCGTGGACTTGGCCGAGGTCAGCCCTCGGCGGGCGCGCCGTCTCCGCCGCTGCGGCGCATGGCGAGGTAGGCGAGCCCGGCCACCAGCAGGGCCGCGGCCAGCGTGCCGGCCACGATCAGCACGGCACGCATGGCGCCGTTGCCGGCGGAGAGGCTGCTCTGCGCTGAGAGCACGCGAGGTTCGTCCGCACCCTCCTGGATCCACACCAGCGTGCCGTCGTCCTCCACCTGGTCCGCGTTGTGCTCCGCGACGGAGCCGGGCAGGGAGATGCGGACGGTGATGGTGCTCTGGTCCAGGAACATGCCGGCCATGGCGGCGGTGTCGTCCCCGCCGGAGAGCGCGGCCAGGTCCTCGCTGCTCACCGCGCTCATCTCCTGCGAGAAGGTCCAGGTGTCGCCGTCCCGCACGATGCTGGCCGGCGCAATGGTGTCCGTGATCTCGCCGATGGGCAGTTCGCTGTCCTGCGGCAGGTCTGCCAGCGCCTGTTCCAGCGCGGCGCCGAAGTCTTCCGAGGCGGGGACGTTCACCGTCATCTCGAAGCCGAAGCCTTCCTCATCGTTGGAGAAGAAGGTCACGGAGCCTCGATCTCCCAGGGCCTCCTGTAGCGCGAGCATCTCCGGGTCAGACCGCAGTTCTTCCTGGGACGGCAGTTCTCCACCCAGCGCTGATACCAACTCCTGCGGGAACGCCATCCGCACCGTGTGGCTGCCGGAGCCGTCTTCGTTCACTACGTAGGACATGTCCACGCTGAAGCAGCCGGTAAGCAGTACCGCTGACGGCAGCACGATCCACAGCAGGTTCCGAACGAATCTCCGCACGAGTGTCGCCTCCGCTACCGGCGTTGCCGTCCGCCCGGCGGGCGTGGGCGAGCCGCGCGGAGCGTACCAGCCGAGCCCCGCTGCTACGATCCGCTCGAGCCCGGCCCGGAGGTCCCTCGCATGCCCCACACCGCCGCCGTCCTGACCGTTAGCGATCTGGGCGCGCGCGGCGAGCGCCACGACACCGCCGGCCTCGCCGTGGAAGAGGTCCTGTCCGGGGCCGGTTTCCAGGTCGTGCGCCGGGCGATCGTCCCGGACGACCAGGTGCCGATCGTGGAGCACCTCGTCGACTGGGCGGACGGCGGCGTCTCGCTGGTGGTGACCACGGGCGGCACGGGCCTGGCCCCGCGTGACCGCACGCCGGAGGCCACCCGCCTGGTGATCGAGTACGAGGTGCCCGGCATCCCGGAGACGATGCGCCAGGCCTTCGTGGAGCGCCTGCCGGCGGCAATGCTGACCCGCGGCGTGGCCGGCGTGCGTGGCCGCACGCTGATCGTGAACCTGCCCGGCAGCGAGAAGGCAGTGCGCGAGAACCTGCAGGTCATCCTTCCTGCGCTGGGCCACGCCTGCGACCTGCTGGGCGAGGACGCCGAGCAGGTGGCGAGCGAGCACCGCCAGATCCAGTCAGAGCAGGACCAGGACCGCCAGACTCATGCCCGCCAGCCCGAGGGCGGCGCGTGACCCCAGCCGCCTCCGTCCGCTTTGACGTGCTCAGCATCTTCCCCGGGATGTTCCAGGGGCCGCTCTCGGAGTCGATCCTGGGGCGCGCCCGCGAGGCCGGACTGATCCAGGTGCACCTGCACGACCTGCGGGACTGGACGCACGACCGCCACCGCACCGTGGACGACTACCCGTTCGGCGGCGGGCCGGGGATGGTGATGAAGCCGGAGCCTGTGTTCGAGGCGGTGGAGGCCATCACCGCCCTGGCCGAGCCGCCGCCGTTCCGCGTCTTCCTCACCCCCCAGGGCCGTCGCCTGGACCGCGCCCTGGTGGACGAACTCGCGGGCCACGAGCGCCTGCTGCTGATCTGCGGACGTTACGAGGGCGTGGACGAGCGCGTGCTGGAGCACGCCGTGGACATGGAGGTGTCCATCGGCGACTTCGTGGTCTCTGGCGGAGAACTTCCGGCCATGCTGCTCATCGATGCTGTCTCGCGCCGCGTGCCGGGGGTGCTGGGGTCCGAGGGCTCGCTGGACGAAGAGTCCTTCGACCGGGGCCTGCTGGAGTACCCGCAGTACACCCGCCCGGCGGCGTTCCGCGGCTGGACGGTGCCGGAGGTCCTGACCTCCGGCGATCACGGCAAGGTGGACGCCTGGCGGCGCGCCCGGAGCGTGGAGCGCACGGCCCACCGCCGGCCGGACCTCCTCGAGCACGCCCACCTCACGCCGGAGGAACGCGCCCGCGTCGCCGGCGACCCCGGATTCGCGCAGCGCCGGGTAGGCAACACCATCTTCCAGGTGCGGGTGGGGGCGGTCTGCACGTCCTCGGATGGCCGGGTGCTCCTGCACCGCGCCGTGGGGGATGACATCTGGTCGCTCCCGGGCGGGCGCCTGCGCGTGGGGGAGTCCGTGGCCGACTGCGTCCGCCGCGAGATGCGCGAGGAAGCCGGCATGAAGGTGGAGGCCGGCGAGGTGTTGTGGGTGCTGGAGAACTTCGCGGAGTTCCGATCGGCCATGGACGGCCCCGGCCGCGGCGCGGTCCTGCTCCACCACGAGATCGGCGTCTCGGTGGAGGCCCGCGTCCCCGCGCGCTTCGAGCGGCGCGAGTCCTTCGGCGGGGCGGAGCTGGCCGGAACGAAGCACGAGTTCGCCCTGGAGTTCCGCTGGTTCGCTGCTGGCGACCTGGAGGGCGTGGATGTCCGGCCGGAGGCGATGCTCCCGGCGCTGCGCGCTCACCTGGCGGCCGCCGGCGAGCGTTAGCAGAGCCCTCGACGCTAGCGAGGGCGATTGTCTACAATCGTCCTTCGCGCGGCTTCGACCGTGCATCCCGAACCCTGACTCATACAACGCTGTTACAGCCGACCGGGGACCCGACCATGACCGTCGACCTGCGTGAACTCGCCCAGCCTCGCCCGGAAGGGCTTGCCCAATTGCCGGAGTTTGGCGCCGGCGACACCGTCCGCGTCATGGCCCGCGTGGTCGAGGGCGACCGCGAGCGGCTCCAGCCCTTCGAGGGCGTGGTGATCCGCGTCAAGAACGGCCCGGCCGGTAACTTCACCGTCCGCCGCATCGCCTCCGGCGTGGGCGTGGAGCGCACGTTCCCCTTCAACAGCCCGCGTCTGGACTCGCTCACGGTCACGCGCCGCGGCCGCGTCCGCCGCTCGCGGCTGTACTACCTGCGTGGCCGCACCGGCCGCGCCGCCCGGGTGAAGGAAGCCCGCCGCTCGTAGGGCGCGCCACCAGCAAGAACGTCACAGACGCCGGGCAGCCGCCCGGCGTCTGTGCGTCTCATGCACTCGGGCGCTTCGAGGGCCCTCGGATCCTCGTCCCGGGCGTGGCCGTGATGATCGCCGCCTAGAATCCGCCCATGCCTCCAGCCCCCTCAACAGACAGCGCACAGCAACGGGACCGTCCGCGGTACGTGAAGGTCGCGGTCAACGCCGGCCGCGCCATGTACCTGACCTTCTCCTATGCCGTACCCGCCGGCCGCAAGGTGGCCCTGGGCGAGGTGGTGCATGTCCCCTGGGGCGCGCGCACGCTGCAGGGCATCGTGGTGGAGGGGCCGTTCGACACCCCGGGCTACGACCCGGAGGCCGTGCGGCCACTGGAGCCGCCCGTGGAGGGCGCCCCAGTGGTGAGCCCGGAGCGGCTGTCGCTGGCGACGTGGGTGCGGGAGACCTACCTCTCGCCTGCGTGGGAGGCGTACTCGCTCGTGCTGCCGCCGGGCGCCGGCGAACGGCCCGTCTCCATGGTGGCGCGCGGTACCGGTGAGTCCACGGCGCTGTCCGAGCGCCAACAGGCGATCCTGGACGCGCTGCGGGACGAGCCCGTGCCGATGGACGAGCTGAAGGAGCGGCTGCGGGAGGTGGTGCCCGCCCGCTCCTTCGAGGCCGCGCTGAACACGCTGCTGCGACGCGGCCTGGCCGTACGCCGCTACCGGCTGGACGCGCCTCGCGGCAAGGCGCGCATCCTGGAAGTGGTGCGCCTGGCGGTGCCCGCCGCGCGCGCCCGGGAGGTGGCCGGCCGCATCGAGGGGCGTCGATCCTCCCGCCGCGCCCGCGCGATCCGCGCGCTGATGGCCGCACCGGAAGGGCTGCCGTTCGAGGCCGTGGCCAAGGAGGCGCGCGGCGCCCCGGCGGTGGAGACGCTGATCGCGGACGGCACGCTCGCGCGCGAGGAGGACATGGTGCGCCTCGCGGTCTCGCCGGAGGAGGCGGGGCGCGAGGTGCGGGCGCTCTCCCGCGGGCTGGTGGAGCAGGCGGCGGCGGCGCTGCTGGAGCGGCTGGCCGCGCTGGAGGAGGCGGGCGAGCCCTCGGAACTGCCGCTGCGCGGCCTCCCGGCGGAGGTGGGCCGGGAGGCGCGCGCTGCCGTGGATCGCCTCGCGGAGTCCGGGCTGGTCACCACGGGCGAGGTGCTGGACCGCCGCGATCCGCTCTCCGGCCTGGACGTGGTGGAGCGCCCGCCGGTGGACCTGGTGGCGGAGCAGCGCACCGCCGCGGCGGCCATCCGCAAGGCCGTGGACGCCTCGGAAGGGCAGGGCGTGCTGCTCTGGGGCGTCACCGGCAGCGGCAAGACGGAGGTCTACCTGGACGCGCTGGCCCACACCGTAGCCGCGGGGAAGCGCGCGCTGGTGCTGGTGCCAGAGATCGCGCTGACCCCGCAGACCGTGCGCCGCTTCGCGGAGCGCTTCCCCGGGCGCGTGGGGGTGCTGCACTCCGGGCTTTCGCTGGGCGAGGCCTATGACCAGTGGCATGACATCGCCGCCGGCCGGTACGACGTGGTGGTGGGATCGCGCTCCGCGGTCTTCGCCCCGCAGCCGGACCTGGGGCTCATCGTCATCGACGAGGCGCACGAGTGGACCTACAAGCAGCACGAACCGGCGCCGAGGTACGACGCGCGCACGGTGGCGCTGGAACTCGGCCGCCGCACAGGCGCCGTGGTGGTCTTCGGCACCGCCACGCCGGACGCGGAGCGCTGGCTCGCGGCGGCGGAGGGCGACCTCCTCCGGCTGGACCTGCCGCGGCGGATGCGGCCGGTGCTGGACCCCTCCACCGGCCGGCTGCGCCCCTGGCCCGTCGCGGACCTCCCGGAGGTGGAGGTGGTGGACATGCGCCAGTCCCGGCAACTGTTCTCGTCACGCCTCGTGGAAGCGCTGGGCGAGGTGTTGGACCGGGACGAGCAGGCGATCCTCTTCCTGAACCGCCGCGGCTTCGCCGGCTACCTGCTGTGCCCCAACGGCCACTCGCCGGTGTGCTCCTCCTGCGACGTCTCGCTCTCCATGCACCAGGTGTCCAGCGGCGCCTCGCGGCTGCTCTGCCATCAGTGCGGCCGCACTCGGCCCATGCCGCGCTCCTGCGCCGAGTGCGGGCGCCCGCTGCGGCCGCTGCGCGCGGGCACACAGCAGGTGGAGACGGAGGTCCGCCGCCACTTCCCCACGGCGCGCATCGAGCGCTGGGACAGGGACACCGCCCGCACGAGCGAGCAGCACGAGCGCATCCTGACCCGCTTCCAGCGGCAGGAGGCGGACGTGCTGGTGGGGACGCAGATGGTGGCGAAGGGACTGGACCTGCCGATGGTGACGTTGGTGGGCGTGGTGCTGGCGGACTACACGCTGCGCGAGGGCGACTTCCGCGCGCGGGAGCGGACCTTCCAGTTGCTGGTGCAGGTGGCGGGCCGGGCGGGACGTGCAGAGCGGGACGGCCGTGTGATCGTGCAGACCATGGACCCGGAGAACCCTGCCGTGCTCCACGCCGCCAACCATGACGTGGACGGCTTCTTCGAGGCGGAGAGCGCCTGGCGGGTGGAGCACGGCTACCCGCCGTTCGGGCGGATGGTGCGGCTGCTTTTCCAGCACACCAACGGTGCGTACGCCGTGGAGGAGGCCAGCCGCATGGCGAACGAGCTCCGCACGTTGGCCGTGGACCGCCCGGACGTGGAGGTCACTGGTCCCACGCCGCCCCAGGTGGCGCGGGTGCGCGGGCGCCACCGCTGGGCGATCCTCGTGCGCGGGGAGGATCCGTCCTCGCTGGTGCGTGACCTGGACGAACTGCCGCCCGGGTGGATCGTGGACGTGGACCCGCTGGTGGTGAACTAGCAGGACGCTCACCGGGTGCGTCGATACAATCTGGCGCGGCCTGAAGGGGCACTCCTCCACGGCTGCCGAAGCAACGCGGGAAGCGTGTATGACCGTCCGTCCCATCCGCTACCTGGGCGATCCCGTGCTCCGCAAGCCGGCGCGCAAGGTGTCGCGCGTGGACGACTCGATCCGACGGTTGATCGAGGACATGACGGAGTCCATGTACGCCGCGCACGGCGTGGGCATCGCGGCGCCCCAGGTGGGCGTACCGCTCCGCATCGTGGTGATCGGTATGCCTGACGAAGATCCGTTTGCCCTGATCAATCCGGAGGTGATACGCCGCTCCGGTGAACGTCGGATCGACGAGGGCTGCCTGTCCGTGCCGGGATACCGCGGCACGGTCACGCGGTCCGTGGAAGTGACGGTGAAGGCGCTGGACGCGCACGGCAAGGAGATCCGCCTGAAGGCGGAGGGCAACCTGCTGGCGCAGGCGCTGGAGCACGAGACGGACCACGTCAACGGCACGCTGTACGTGGACCACCTGAACGCCAAGACGGACCTGGTGAAACTGGATCCCGGCCAACCGGTGCGGGAGCCCGAGCCAGGAGAGGACGAGTAGTGGACATCCTCATCGTCCTGGTTGCCGTGCTGGCTGCCTTCTACTTCATCCTGCTGAAGCCCGTGATCAACCAGCAGCGCCGCCAGCGCCAGGACATCTCCTCGCTAGAGGTCGGCGACGAGGTGCTGACCACGGGCGGCTTCTATGCCACGGTGACCGAGATCAACACCCACGAGGACCGCCCCATGGAGATCCTGCTGGAGGCCGCGCCGGGCGTGGTCCTCCGCGGTACCACGGTGGCGATCCAGGAGATCACGCGCCGCGCGGCCGACCGGCGGTCGGACGCCCCAGAGGATGCTCACGAGCCGGAGGGCTCGGGCGAGTCGGAGCAAGAGTCAGCAGAGTCGGTCCCGGACCGCGACAGTGGTCCACGTTCCTGAGATCGGAGTGCCGTTCATGACCGTCGACATTGCCACCACCAACGCCGCGGGTGCGCTCCGTGTGAAGGCCGGCTCGCAGCCGGCAACACTGCCGGAGACCCTGCGCGAGGCGCTGACCGCGCTCGCCGCGGACTCCACCGCCGTGCCCCTTGCCGTGGGCTCCACCGTGGTCCAGAACCGCCGCGCCCTCTCGGACGAGGAGCCGGAGGACGAGGACGAGGAGTGGGAGGACGACGACGACGAGGAGGACGACTGGGAGGACGACGACGAGGAAGAGGAAGACGACGACGAGGACGACGACGACTGGGATGACGACGACGACGACTGGGACGACGACGACGACGAGGACGACGACGAGGACGACGACGAGGACGAGGACGACTGGGACGACGACGATGACGACTGGGAAGACGACGACGAGGACTAGCGCCGGAGCGTCCCGCACGCAGACCCCGGGGCTGCGTACCCCCGTCGCGCCTGAGCGCCTCCGGCGCTAGCCTGTTCGCTGCGCTGCTTCCACCTACGGCGCAGGCCGAAGGCGGCTCCATGCGGGCAGTGAAGACTGAAGGCGCCCTTGCTCCGTAAGTACCTACCGCTCCTGGGCATCGTCGCGCTGACCGCGGCGGCCATCTACGTCATCTGGCCATCGCAGCCGGACCGGTTCCTACCGGCCGGAGTGCCGTGGCCAGAAGGCCGTGGGATCGCCATTGGCGACTTCGAGCGCCGAGAGATGCGCCTGGGCCTGGACCTCCAGGGCGGCACGCGCCTCCTGCTCCGCGCGGAAGTGCCGGAGAACTTCGAAGGTGACCTGGACTCCGCGCTGGACGGCACCACTCGCGTGTTGCGCCGCCGCGTGGACGCCTCTGGCGTGGCGGAAGCGGAGATCACCCGCCAGGGCGAGATCAACATCTCCGTCCAGTTGCCGGGCCTGACGCCGGAAGAGGCGCGCTCGCTGCTGGGCCGCACGGCCCAACTGCGCTTCTGCGAGGCGGTGCCCACCGGCACGCAGCCCACCACGGAGGCCTGCGACGCGGCCGGTGAGTGGCAGGTGGCCACGGGCCAGATCGATGGCCAGGAACAGGCCCTCACGGGTGGCTACCTGCGGTCCAACTCCTTCGTGGGGTTCGACGACCTCGGCAACCCCTTCGTCGGCTTTGAGTTCCAGGACGTGGGCGGCCAACTCTTCGAGCAGATCACGCGCCGCCACCTGGGCGAGCAGATCGCCATCTTCCTGGACGAGGAACTGCTCTCCGCCCCCGTGGTGAACTCCGTCATCAGTGACGCCGGCACCATCACCAACCTGCCGCTGCAGCGCGCGCGGGAACTGGTGGTGCAGTTGAACGCCGGCGCCCTGCCGCTGGAGTTGACCGTCCTGCAGGAGCAGACGGTGGACGCCACGCTGGGTCAGGACTCCGTGCAGCAGTCCGTGCTGGCCGGGGAGATCGGCCTGATGCTGGTGGCGTTGTTCATGATCCTCTACTACCGGCTGCCGGGCGTGCTGTCCGCCCTGGCGCTGGTGGTCTACACCGCGCTGACGCTGGCCGTGTTCAAGTTGATCCCGGTCACACTGACCCTTGCCGGCATCGGCGCGTTCGTGCTGTCCGTGGGCATGGCCGTGGACGCCAACATCCTGATCTTCGAGCGGATGAAGGAGGAACTGCGCGCCGGACGCTCCTACGCCAGTTCCATCGAGGCGGGCTTCAGCCGCGCCTGGCCCTCCATCCGAGACTCCAACGTCACCACGCTCATCACCTGCGCCATCCTCTACATCCTGGGCGGCGGCGTGGAAGTGCCGTTCCTGGGGACGTTCGATGCGCCCCTAGTGCAGGGCTTCGCCGTCACGCTGGCGGTGGGCGTGCTGGTCTCCATGTTCTCTGCCATCGTCGTGACGCGGACCTTGCTGGCCGCGCTCATCGGCACGCGCATTGCCCGCCAGCGCGATTGGTTCATCGACGCTGAGCCTGGCGCCGCCGCGGAAGGGACCGCCTCGTGAGGCGCATAGACCTCGTCGGGTCCCGACAGCGGTTCTTCATCGGCAGCGCCGTGTTGCTCGTGGTGTCGCTGGCGCTGCTCGCCGCGGTGGGCCTGCGGCCGGGCATCGAGTTCACGGCCGGCACCACCATGCTGGTGCGGTTCGACGAGCCGGTGGCGCAGGATGAACTGCGGCAGACGTACGCGGACCTGGGCCACCCGGAGGTCCGCATCCAGTCCACCGGCAACAACGAGTACCTGATCCGCACGGGCGAACTGGAGGTGCCGGAGGGCTCCTTCACGGAGGTGGCCCCGCCGGCCGCCACCGTCGCTCCCGGCGCAGGCCCCCAGCCGCTGGAGGAAGTGGGCACCGTGGTCCTGGGCGCGGAGGACGCGGAGGGCGAGGTCCTGATCCGTAGCCCGTTCCAGGGAGACGCGTGCAACCTGGGCGGCGTGGCGGAGCGCGTGGCTGCGGGCACGGAGGCGACGGTGTTGTCCGTCCTCCCCCAGTGCCCGGGCGGCACGGTCTACCAGGTGGCCGTGGGCGACACCCTGGGCTACGTGCCCGAGGATCAGACGCACGACTTCCGCGCCGCCGGTGAGGAAGAGGAAGCGCCCCAGATCACGGAGAACGCCGGCGAGCGCACGGAGATCGAGCGCGCGCTGCTGGACGAGTTCGGGCGCTTCGAGGTGCTGGAGTTCGCCTCGGTCTCCGCGGTGGTCTCCAACGTGGCAGTGCGAAACGCCGCCGTGGCCGTGGTGGTGGCGTCGCTGTTCATCATGGCGTACGTCGCCTTCGCGTTCTCCAGTCTGCCCCGGCCCTTCCGGTACGCCGCCTGCGCCATCGCGGCGCTGGTGCATGACGTGGTGATCGTGCTGGGCGCGTTCGCGCTGTTCGGAGTGCTCTTCAACACGGAGATCAACCTGATGTTCGTGACGGGCCTGCTCACCGTCATCGGCTTCTCGGTCCACGACACCATCGTGGTGTTCGACCGGATCCGGGAGAACATCCGCAGCGCGCCCAACGCCTCGCTGGCGGAGAACGTGAACTCCGCCCTGCTCCAGACCCTGGCCCGCTCGCTGAACACGTCCGTGACGGTGCTGGTGACGGTCGCGGCCATGCTGGCCCTGGGCGGCGTCACCATCCAGGCCTTCCTGCTGGTGATCCTGGTGGGCGTGATCGTGGGCACCTACTCCAGCGTGGCGATCGCCGCGCAGTTGCTGGTGGCCTGGGAAGAGGGCGACTTCCGCCGTCTGCGCCGGGCGTCCGCGGAAGAGCGTCGGGCGCCGGCCGCCTGACCACGCCCGGTCCCCGCCGCCGCCTCGGCCGGCCGCTCCCTACCGCGGACTAGACCGTTCTCCGTTCCGATTACGAGCGCGTTATTTTGCGCGTTTCCGTGCAAGCGTCATGCCTTTGCAACGGCGCGTCCGCGGCTGTGACCCGCGCGCGGGGGCGCCGTCCCTACGGTCAGGAAGACCCGAAGGGAGGCACCCGTGGCCACGACACCTCGAACTCACGCCAGGCCCGCAGGCATGGGCAACAAGCAGGTCATCGAGACGCTGAACGCCCGACTGGCAGACCTCATTGACCTGCACTGGCAGGCGAAGCAGGCGCACTGGAACGTCACCGGCGCGAACTTCATCTCCGTGCACAAACTCTTTGACGAGCAGGCCGCGCTCATCCGGCAGATGGCGGACACCGCCGCCGAGCGCGTCCGCGCGCTGTGCGGTGACGCGGAAGGCACCATCCGACTGGCCGTGAAGCGCACCACCCTGGAGGAGTTCCCCCACGGGCCGCTGGCCTGGCGCGATGCCATCACCGCGCTCACCGACCGTTACGAGCAGTTGTCCGCGCAGTTCAAGGCGGCCTCCGACGAGGCAGCCGAAGCCGAGGACAAGGGCACCGAAGACCTCTACGTGGGGATGATCCGCGAGATCGACGAGGCGGCGTACTTCCTGCGCGCCCATCTCGAGTAGCCGGAGTCACCGGCTCTCCGTCCCGCGCTAGTCCGTGCCGCCCGCTGCCCCCTCCGGCGGGCGGAACGCGCGTTTGAGGCGGGGCCGCCCTCCCCGCGGCGGCCCCGTCTCTTGTCATGCCCTGTTCCTGGCGTCCTGCATGCCGGGCGCGTCACGCCTGTTCGATCACGCGGTCCACGGCCAGCGAGGAGCGTCCGCAGGACGGGCAGACGTCCGGGGCTTCCTCGCGGGGGATGTGCGTGCGGCCGCCGGAGACGCCCACCCAGATGTCCTCCCGCAGCCGGTCCTGCCACTGGGGACGTGCCTGCGGGCCCGGCGTCTCCGGGTGCATCTCTTCCTGCACCCGCCGGCGCACTTCCTCCGGGGTCAGGGGCGCGGCCATCCGTACCAGGACTTCCCGCCCGCAGTGCGAGCACCGGAAGACCTGGATCGCCACGGTCAGTGGCCCGGGGACGCAGGTTCGGGTAGGTCCGGGAGCAGGTCCACGAAGACCTCGTTGGCCAGGAGCAGGCCGCGCTCGGTCAGCCGGACGCGGCCGCCCGTGCGTTCCAGCAGGCCCAGGCGCTCGTGCCGGGCGAGCGCATCCGGGAAGGCGTCCGCCACCTCCACGCCGAAGCGCGCCCGGAACTCCGAGAGCGAGACGCCCTCCAGCAGCCGCAGGCCCAGGATCATCGCGTCCGCTCGCAGCGTGGCGTCATCCGGAGTCTCGCCGCCCGCCACCTGGCGCAACTCCGCGCGGCCGGTCGCCATGCGCTCCTCGAAGGACTCGTTCACGGCCTCCACGTAGCGGTTGGGGGCGTCCAGGTTGGCCATGCGGCGGCCGGCGAAGAAGGAGTGGGCGCCCGCGCCCATGCCCAGGTAGGGCTCCGCTCGCCAGTACACCAGGTTGTGGCGGCAGGAACGGCCGGGCTGCGCCCAGTTGGAGATTTCGTACTGCTGGTAGCCCTCGGAAGCCAGGCGTGCGCGCGTCCAGTCGTACTGCTCGGCGGCCACGTCCGGGTCCGGCTCGGGCAGCAGGCCCTTCTGGACGCGGTAGTAGAGGGCGGTGCCGGGCTCCACGGTGAGCGCGTAGCAGGAGAGGTGTTCCGGCCGGAAGGCCAGCACTTGTTCCAGCGTCTGTTGCCAGCGCTCCACCGGCTGGCCGATGAGGCCGAAGATCAGGTCCAGGTTGAGGTTGTCGAAGCCGGCGGCGCGGGCGTCCGCCACGGCCTGCTCCACGCGGCCGGGCGTGTGCTGGCGCTCCAGCAGTTCCAGTTCGTCCGGGTGCATGGACTGCACGCCCATCGACAGCCGGTTCACGCCCAGGACGCGCAGGCCGTCCAAGTGTTCCCGGGTCAGTTCCGTGGGGTTGGCCTCCAGCGACCACTCCACGTCCGGGGCGATGTCGAACTCGTCACGCAGGGCCTCGGACAGGAAACGCATGTCGTCGATGGACGTCAGCGAGGGCGTCCCGCCGCCGAAGAAGATCGTGTCCACGCGGAAGCGGCGGGCGGCCGGCGCCCAGAGGCGCATCTCACGCACCAGCGCCGGCGTGTAGTCCGGCACCATGTGCTCCAGCCCCTCGTAGGAGTTGAAGTCGCAGTAGCCGCACTTGCTCGTGCAGAACGGGATGTGCAGGTAGAGCGCCAGCGAGGGCTTGCCGGCCTGCTCCTCGGCTGCCTGGTCAGGGGCGGGCGGGGTGTCCGTAGTCACGCCATCGAGGGTACACCGGCGGCCCCGTAGGGGCGGACAGGAGGGCGCCATCGAGGGCTACAATCCCGCCCCGACGAGAGGGGCGCACGATGGCTGTAATGACATGGCTGTGATGACGGGCGCGCAGGCGGAGTACCTCCGCGAGCGCCAGTTGGGCATCCTGGGCACCGGCCGGCGGGACGGCTCGCCGCAGTTGTCCATGGTGACCTACTTCTTCGATGGCGATCACATCCTGGTCTCGATCACGAAGGACCGGGCGAAATACCCGAACATTCGGCGCAACCCTCGGGTGTCGTTGCTGGTGCCGGAGGGCCGCCGCCAGGTCATCGTCTACGGCGCCGCGGAGATCCTGGACGGTCGCGAGCGCGACCGCGCGATCATGGCCATCCGCGCCCACCAGGGCGACCCGCTGCCCGAGGACTACGACCTGGACCGCTTCGGCCAGCGCCTGGACGAGTTGAAGCGGGTGGCGCTGCGCATCACCCCGGAGAGGGTGCTGGGGGAGGAAGCGTGACCGCCGCGGTAGAGGCCCGCTTCCACCAGGCAATGCTGGACATCTACCTCGATGCGAAGCGCGAGGCTCGCTACAACGCGACGCGGTTCCTTCAGATGGTCAGCGAGAGGGGCGGGCTTGCCACAGCCCACACCTTCCTGCAGTCCGATCAGCCCACCGAGGGCTTCGTCCACCTGTACGCGGAAGGGTTCAAGCACCTGACCGTGGAGGCGTTGGTCCAGCGCCCGGACTTCATCGACCTGTTTAGCGACGAGGAGATCGAGCGGGCGGTCAGGCGGGTGGGGGACCTGCGACAGCCCACGGGATAAGCGGTCTCGCATCTCCGTTGCGGAGCCTCGCCTGGGCTACGCTGGATGCATGTGGCTCCCCGGCCCGCTCACCCTGATGGTCGCCGAGTTCCTGCTGCGACAGGGCACGCCGCTGTTGCGCTCCCGCCTGACGAAGACGCCACCTAGCGACGTGCTCTTCGAGGGCGAGGCGCGGCTGGAGCACGGCGGCGAGCCGGTGAACGGCATCCTCTCGGTCACGCCCTCCGCGCTGGTCTTCACCCCCAACACCGTCCGCGCGCGCCATGCCGCGGTCACGCTCCCGCTAGACGGCATCGACGAGGTCGCCGCGGACCGGAGCCGCATCTTCGGGCTGATCCCGGCCTCCCGGAACGCCCTCAAGGTGCGCTCGGAACGGGGCATCTTCCGCTTCCGCGTGGACGGTGACGACCGCGACACCTGGCTCCGCCAGATCGAGGTGGCGCGCGGCCTCCACCGCGTGGTGCCGCTCGACTGACTGGACGCCCGCGAGCCTCGAACCCACCGCTCCGCCGTGCGACACTCGACGACCCACGGGGCCGTCCCGTGATCGCGTCCGAGGAGTGCCAGGTGCTGAAGACCCACGGCTGCGGCCAGTTGCGCGCGGAGCACGCCGGCGAGCAGGTGACGCTCGCGGGCTGGGTGCACCGCCGGCGCGATCATGGCGGGCTGGTATTCCTCGATCTGCGGGACTCCACCGGCCTGGTGCAGGTGGTCTGCCACCCGGACTCTGACCCCGGAGCCTTCGAGGCCGCGTCCGCCGTCCGCGCGGAGTACGTGGTCCAGGTGGTGGGCGAGGTGGTCCCGCGCCGCGAGGGCACCGAGAACCCGGAGATGCCCACCGGCACCATCGAGGTGCGGGCGACCTCGCTGGCGGTGCTGAACGAGGCGGACACGCCGCCCTTCCCCGTGAACCAGGACACGGACGTGCAGGAGGCCACGCGCCTCCGCTACCGCTACCTGGACCTGCGCCGCGAGCGCATGCAGCGCAACCTGCGCCTGCGCCACCGCATCGTCCACTCCATCCGCGAGTTCATGTCTGGCGAGGGCTTCATCGAGGTGGAGACGCCCGTGCTGGGCCTGGCCACGCCAGAGGGTGCACGGGACTACCTGGTGCCCTCGCGGGTGCATCCCGGCTCGTTCTACGCGCTGCCGCAGTCGCCGCAGCAGTGGAAGCAACTGCTGATGGTGGCGGGGGTGGACAAGTACTTCCAGATCGCCCGCTGCTACCGGGACGAGGACCTGCGCGGCGACCGCCAGCCGGAGTTCACGCAGTTGGACCTGGAGATGGCGTTCGTGGAGCAGGAGGACGTCCTGGACCTGGCGGAGCGCCTCTACGTCCGCCTGGCGCAGGAGGTGGGCGGGTTCACGTTCCCCGAGCCCTTCCCGCGCCTGACCTACGGGGAGTGCATGGAGCGCTTCGGCTCGGACAAGCCGGACCTGCGCTACGGCATGGAGATCAGCGACCTCTCCGGGTACGTCCGCAACTCCGAGTTCCAGGTGTTCGCCAACGTCATCAAGGAGGGCGGTCGCGTCCGTGGCTTTGCCGTGGAGGGCGGTGCGGACATCGCGCGGCGCGGGCTGGACGCGCTCACGGAGGTGGCGCGCGGCGCCGGGGCCAGCGGACTGGTGTGGGTGCAGTTCGCGGGCGAGGGCCCGCTGGACGCGCTTACCCCGGACGACGTGAAGAGCCCCGTGGCGCGCTTCTTCACCCCGGACGAACTGGCCGCGCTGGGCAAGACCTGCGGCGCGAAGCGCGGCGACCTGCTGCTGATCGCCGCTGGTCCGGACGCCCTGACCTCTCGCGTGCTGGACGTGCTGCGCCGCCAGTTGGCGGAGGAGCGCGGCCTGGCCGACCCCACGCGCCTGGAGTTCCTCTTCGTCACGGAGTTCCCGATGTTCGAGTGGGACGAGGACGGCGAGCGCTGGAGCGCCGTCCACCACCTCTTCACGGCGCCGTTCACGGAGGACGTGGGCATCGTGGAGAGCGACCCGGGCGCGGTGCGCTCCAACGCCTATGACCTGGTGTGCAACGGCCAGGAGATCGCTTCCGGCTCCATCCGGATCCACTCCCGCGACACCCAGATGGCGGTGCTCCGCGCGCTGGGCCTGTCGCTGGAGGAGGCGAACGAGAAGTTTGGCCACATGCTGGAGGCGTTCCGCTACGGCGCGCCGCCGCATGGCGGCCTAGCGCCCGGCATCGACCGCACGGTGGCCCTCTTCGCCGGCGAGCGTGACATCCGCGAGGTCATCGCGTTCCCGAAGACCAAGTCCGCGTCTGACCTGATGACGGGCGCCCCCGCGGGTGTCACACAAGAGCAACTGCGCGAGGTCCACATCGAACTGGACGCGGAGGCCCGCGAGGCGCTGGCGAAGCGTGCCAGCGGCGAGGCGACCGAGGACGAGTGACGCTCCCGCAGCCCCTCTGCTCGGCGGGGAGGCGGAGCGTGGGCGTCCTTGAAGTGGGTTATGCTTCCACGCACCCGCTGTACCCGCCGACAGAACCTCCCGGGATGAGTCGCACCCTATGAGTCAGAACCGTCTGCTGGCGATCCTGTTGTCCGTCCTCGCCGTGCTGGTGCTGGTGGTGGGGGGGCTCTCCACCATCCTGTTCATCAGCGGTGGCGGGGACAACGGCGGCAATGGCGGGGGTGGCGGGGGCGGCACCACGACCACCGGTGGGGGCGGCGGCGCCGGAGCCTCGGAGGCGGCCTCTGGCCGCCTGCGGCTGGCCTCGGATGACCCGGTCACGCTGGACCCGCACGTCGCGGGGGACGCGCTGTCGGCCGAGTACATCGTGGAGATCTTCGGCGGGCTGGTGACGCTGGACCCCAACCTGGACATCCAGTTGGACCTGGCGGAGTCCGTGGAGGTCAGCGACGACGGTACCGTCTACACCTTTGTCCTGCGCCCCGACGTGAGTTTCCACAACGGCGCCCGCGTGACCGCGGAGGACGTGAAGTGGTCCATCGAGCGGGCCGCCTCGCGCCAGTTGTCCTCGCCCACGGCGCTTGCGTACCTGGGCGACATCGTGGGGGCACGGGAGCACTTCTTCGGGCTCGCGGAGGGCATCGAGGGCATCGAGGTCGTGGACGACCGCACGGTCCGCATCCGCATCGACGCGCCCAAGCCCTACTTCCTGGCCAAGTTGACTTACCCCACGGCCTTCGTGGTGGACCGCCAGCAGGTGGAGGGCAACCCGCGCAACTGGACGCGGCAGCCCAACGGCACCGGTCCCTACCGCCTGGTGGAGTGGCGCCTGGGCGAGCGCATCGTGCTGGAGGCGTTCGACGGCTACCACCTGGGCACGCCGAAACTGGCGCAGGCCGTCTACCTGCTCTCCGGCGGCTCCGCCCTCACGCGCTGGGAGAACGACGAACTGGACGTGGCGGGCATCTCCCTGAACGACATCGAGCGCGCCCGCGACCCCAACTCTGACCTGGGCCAGTTCTACACAGAGTGGCCTCAGTTCTCGATCTCCTACCTGGCGTTCAACACCTCCGTGCCGCCCTTCGATGACGTCCACGTGCGGCGCGCGCTGGGCATGGCGATCGACCGCGAGCGCATCGCCAACATCACCTTCAACGGCATGCTGGCGCCGGCCACCGGCATCCTGATGCCGCAGTTGCCCGGGTACGTGCCGGAGGACATCACGCTGCCGTATGACCCGGAGGCCGCGCGCGAAGAACTCGAGCAGTCCCGTTACGCGGGAGACATCCCCACCATCGTGATCACGGAGGTGGGCGCCGGCGCGGACGCGAGCATCGACATGCAGGCGTTCCTGGAGCAGTGGCGCAACGAACTCGGCATCGAGGTGGAAGTGCGGCAGACGGACTTCGCCACCTTCCTGGCGGACCAGGACGCCGGCCGCCTGCAGGCGTTCAATGCCGGGTGGATCATGGACTACCCGGACCCGGAGTCCGTGATGGACCTCAAGTTCCACTCCGAGTCCGCGCTAAACGACGTGAACTACGCCAACGAAGAGGTGGACCGCCTGCTGGAGGCCGCCCGCGTGGAGCAGGACCCGGATGCTCGCCTGGACCTGTACCGGCAGGCCCAGTCCCTGATCGTGGACGAGGCCGTCTGGCTGCCCCTGTACTTCGGCATGACCCACCAGGTGGTGAAGCCGGAGGTCACGGGCTGGTTCGAGCCGCCGATGGTGATCCCGCGCCTCCGCTTCGTCGAGGTAGACCGGTAACAGGCGCGGCGAGCCGCGGGTAGGGGAGGACGACCGGGTGGGCGCCTACGTCATCCGACGGTTGCTCTGGCTCCCCGTCATCCTGCTCATCGTCTCCTTCGCCACGTTCGCCCTCGCGCGCTTCGGGCCGGGGGATCCGGTCACGGTGGCCGCCGGCCAGATCCGCGACCCGGAGGTGCTGGAGCAGGTCCGGCGGGAGCGCGGGCTGGATGGGTCGCTGGCGGAGCAGTACGGCCGCTGGCTGACCAGCGCGGTGCGCGGCGACTTTGGCGAGTCCTACACCATCTACCGGGGCTACACGGTCACCGAGGTCATCCTGCCTCGGATGTGGGTCTCCGCGCAGTTGGGCTTCGTGGCGCTGGTGGTGATCTTCGCCGTGGGCATCCCGCTGGGGCTGCTGGCGGCGCGACTGGCCGGGACGTGGGTGGACCCCGCGATCATCGGGACGCTGCTGTTCCTGCAGGCCATCCCCGTGCTGGTGCTGATCCCGCCGCTGCTGTGGCTACTGGCACTCCAACTCCAACTGGTGCCGGTAGGCGGCTGGGACGGGCTGTTCGAGATCTGGTGGGTGGGCGGCATCCTCGCGATCCCCATCCCTGACCCCCGGCTCTACGTGCCCCTCATCGCCTTCACCCTCCCGGGGTTCGTGGGCGTGGCGCGCCTGGTGCGGATCTCCGCGCTGGAGGTCAACGGCCTAGACTACGTGCGCACGGCGCGGGCGAAGGGCCTCTCGGAGGGGGTGGTGCAGTTCCGCCATGTCTTCCCCAACTCGCTCCTGCCGTTGATCACCGTGGTGGGCTTCGCCCTCTCGGGGATCATCGAGGGGGCGTTCTTCGTGGAGACGCTGCTGGGCATCAACGGCATCGGACGCCTGACCTTCGAGGCGGTCACCAGCCGCGACTACGACATCATCCTGGCCACCACCGTGATCTTCTCCGCTGCCTTCGTGCTGGCGAACCTGCTGGCGGACATCGCCTACGGCTTCGTGGACCCGCGCGTGCGGGTAGGGGCCTCCCGAGGATGACCGCCGCCACCTTCGACCAGGACGTCGCCGTAGAGGCAGTCGCCGGTGAGAGCGAGTGGCGCGGCGTCTGGCGGCGGCTGCGCCGCAAGAAGTTGGCGATGATCTCCCTGGCACTCATCGTCGTGATCTATGGCGCGGGCCTCTTCGCCCCGCTGGTGGCGCCCTACGGCTACCGCACGCAGGACCTGGACCGCGGGCTGGAGGGCCCCAGTGCGGAGCACTGGCTGGGGACGGACCGGCTGGGGCGGGACATGCTGAGCCGCACGATCTATTCGGCGCGCACCACGCTCATTGTCACCACGGCCGTGGTGCTGTCCGGTTCGCTGATCATCGGGAACACGCTCGGCCTGCTGGCGGGGTACCGCGGTGGCTGGGTGGACAGCGTGGTGATGCGCCTGGGGGACATCTTCTCCTCCCTGCCTGCGCTGGTGATGCTGATCCTGATCAACGCCACGCTGGGGGAACGCGTGGATTCGCTCGTCCGCTCGGTGGAGGCGAATACGCCGCTCACGGGGCTGGTGGCGTCCGGGTTCTCCTCCTACCTGTTGGTGTTCGGAGCGCTCTCGCTGTTCTTCTGGGTGGGGGCCGCCCGCATCATCCGCGCCCAGGTGCTGCAACTGCGGGAGCAGGACTTCGTGATGGCGGCGGAGGCGCTGGGCGCGAGGCCGCGGCGGGTGATCACGCGCCACCTGCTGCCCAACGTCACCTTCCTCATCATCCTGTCCGTCTCCGCGACCCTCGGCGGCATCGCGGGCTCGGAGATCGTGCTGACGTGGTTCGGCGTGGGCGTCCAGCCGCCCGCCGCCTCCTTCGGGGCGATGCTCTTCGAGGGCTCCGGCGCGCGGACGTTCCAGTCTCACCCGCACCTGTTGCTGGTCCCGGGCGTAGTGGTCACCACGTTGCTCTTCGCCTTCAACCTCCTGGGTGACGGCCTGAACGACGCGGTGCGGGGACGCTGAACCAGCGTCGCTGGCGCCCTCCGTGCCGGGGATTCCCCTACTCCGCCGGCGGAGGGCGAAAGGGCCCCGCGTGCTATAGTTTTCTGACGTACGCAACGCCCGGAACACGCGCCGGAGCGGGCCAATCACGGCCTCTCGCGCAGTCGATCTACGGGCCTACTGGCGAGGGCACGACTCCTTGGCAATCACCACTGAACGTCTCGAAGGGCGGGGCCTCGTCGCCCTGCAGATTGAAGTCGACCCGGAGCGGGTCGATAAGCACATGGACCGCGCCGTGGCGCGCATCTCCAAGCAGGTGCGCATCCCCGGGTTCCGGCCCGGCAAGGCGGACCGCAAGGTGGTGGAGCGCCACGTGGGCACCGCCGCCATCCTGCAGGAGGCCCTGGAGGAACTGGTCCCGGAGGTCTACAACGAGGCGCTGGAGTCCGAGCAGATCGACGCGATCGACCAGCCGGAGTTCGAACTCGAGTCCACCGACCCGCTGGTAGTGAAGGCCACCGTCCCCGTCCGCCCGCTGGTGGACCTCAACGACTATCAGTCGTTGAGGGCGCCCCGCGAGCAGATCGAGGTTACGGAGGAGCAGGTGCAGGACACCTTCCTGCAGTTGCGCCGCCAGTTTGCCGTGCTGGAGCCGGTGGAGCGCGCGGTGGAGTGGGATGACCACGTCCGCGCGGACGTCTCCGTCCAAGTGGAGGGCCACCCGGACGAGCACACCGAAGAGGACGCGGAGTTCCCCGTGCGCGAGGGCGCCGTGGTCTCGCTGCCGGGCTTCGTGGAGCGCCTGGTCGGCCTTGAGGTCGGCGAGCACACCATCGAGTTCACCCTGGACGCGGACCTGCCCAGCGAGGAACTCGCCGGCAAGCAGGCGACCTACAAGGTGAACCTGAAGGAAGTGAAGCGCGAGGTACTGCCGGACCTGGACGACGAGTTCGTCGCCTCGCTGGACGAGGACGGCGTGGAGACCGTGGCCCAGCTGGACGAGCGCATCCGCACCGACCTGCAGGCGCAGGCGGAGCGCGTCACCCGCGAGGCCTATCACAACGAGATCGTGGACCTGCTGCTTGCCACCGCCTCCCTGGACTACCCCCAGGTTCTGGTGGAGCGCGAGATCGAACGCACGATTGACCGGGAGTCCAACCACGCCTCCCACACCCCGGAAGGCATGCAGAACTGGCTGAAGTCCATCGGCAAGGCCGAGGACGAGGTCCGGGAGATGTTCCGGGAGCAGGCGGACCTGATCGTCCGTCGCGCGCTGGTGCTGGGCGAACTCATCGACGCCGAGGACATCGAGGTGTCCGAGGAGCAGATCGACGAGGAGATCGACAGCCTGGTGGGCCAGGTGACCGGGCCCGCCGCGGGCGGCAACCAGGAAGCAATCCGCAACCTCTTCGACACCCCGGATGGCCGAAACTCCATCCGCAACCAGTTGATGACCCGCTTCGCCATCGAGCGGCTGGAGGAGATCTGTTCCCAGCCGGAGGGCGAGGGCGGCGAGTCGCCTCGACGCACCAGCCGGCGGCGGCGCTCCGGCGCCACCGCGGAGGCGGCTGCCGAGGCGGCCGGCGAGGACATTGGCACGGAGGCCCCCACCGCGGAGGCGACCGAGCCAGCCGAGGAGAGCGACGCCCAGTAGGAGACGCCCAGCAGGACTGTGTGCCTGCCCGGTGGCGCGCGAGGCTGATCAGGCCTCACCCTTAAGGGGGCGCGCGGGGAGAGTCGCGCGGTACGATGGATCCAGACATTGGCCGGACTGACCGGCACGGACGGCCAAGTGGGTTGGCTAGAGCGGACAAGAGCATGACCTACCGAGCGCCCGGCCCGCAGGACTTCTCTGAGGGCTTCCTCAAGCCGGCGAACATTGTGCCGATGGTTGTAGAGACGTCGGCGCGCGGAGAGCGCGCCTACGACATCTACTCGTTGCTGCTCAAAGAACGGATCATCTTCCTCGGCACGGGGATCGACGACCAGGTCGCGAACTCGATCGTCGCGCAGTTGCTGTTCCTGGACCGCGAGGACCCGGAGCGGGACATCTCGATCTACGTGAACTCGCCGGGCGGCATGATCTACGCGGGGCTCGCCATCTTCGACACGATGAACCTGGTGCGGGCCGACGTGAGCACCATCGCGGTCGGCGTGACGGCTTCCATGGGGACGGTCCTTCTGGCTGCCGGCCAGAAGGGGAAGCGCTTCGCGCTCCCCAATGCCACCATCCACATGCACCAGGCGCTGGGCGGCGGCTCCGGCCAGGCCACGGACGTGGAGATCGCCGCGCGCGAACTGCTCCGCAACAATGAGAAGATCCGCCGCATCCTGGCAGAGGCCACGGGCCAGACGATGGAAAAGATCAAGGCCGACACCGACCGCGACGTCTACATGACCGCCGAAGAGGCGAAGGCGTACGGCCTGGTGGACGAGCTGCTGGCGAAGCCCGAGAAGTAGCGAGCGGCGGGGGCAGCGGGAGAACGCCATGGCCGGGAGCACGACGCGCGGCAGCCGGGTGCAGTACAACTGCTCCTTCTGCGGCAAGAACCAGGACCAGGTGAAGCGACTGATCGCCGGCCCCGGCGCGGTCTACATCTGCGACGAATGCGTCGAACTCTGCCAGGAGATCATCAACGAGGAGGCCCAGGGCTCCTCCAAGGCCGGCGCCAAGGGCGCCAAGAGCCGCCTGCGCACCCCCCAGGAGATCGTCCACCAGTTGGAGGACTACATTGTCGGCCAGGACCGCACCAAGCGGACACTGGCGGTGGCGGTCTACAACCACTTCAAGCGCATTGACGCCCCCGTGCAGGCTGACCTGGAGTTGGACAAGTCCAACATCCTGCTCATTGGCTCCACGGGCACCGGCAAGACGGAGTTCGCGCGCACGCTGGCCAAGATGCTGGACGTGCCCTTCTCCATCGCGGACGCCACCGCCCTCACCGAGGCCGGCTACGTGGGCGAGGACGTGGAGAACATCCTTCTCCACCTCATCCAGTCCGCGGACTTCGACATCCAGCGCGCGGAGCGCGGCATCGTCTACATCGACGAGATCGACAAGATCGCCCGGAAGGGTGACAACCCCTCGATCACGCGGGACGTGTCCGGCGAGGGCGTGCAGCAGGCGCTGCTGAAGATCATCGAGGGCACCGTGGCCTCGGTGCCGCCACAGGGCGGCCGCAAGCACCCGCACCAGGACTTCATCCAGATCAACACCGGGAACATCTTGTTCATCTGTGGCGGCGCGTTCGAGGGCCTGGAGAAGATCGTCGCGCGCCGCACGGGCGTCGGAGTGCGCTCCCTGGGCTTCAACCCGGACACGCGCTCCGCGTACGAGATCGAGCAGGAGCGCGCCCGCATCCTGCAGCACGTTACCCACGACGACCTGCTGCAGTTCGGGCTTATCCCGGAGTTCGTCGGCCGCCTCCCGGTTGTGTCCACGCTGGACCCGCTGGACGTGGACATGATGGTGGCCATCCTCACCCAGCCGCGGAACGCCGTCTCCCGCCAGTTCCAGCGCCTCTTCGGCCTGGATGATGTGGAACTGTCCTTCACGGACGACGCGCTGGTGGCCATCGCGGAGCGCGCCATTGCCCAGAAGACGGGCGCGCGCGGCCTGCGCACCGTGCTGGAGGAGACCCTGCTGGACGTGATGTACGAGATCCCCTCGCGCACGGACATCAAGAAGTGCGTGGTCTCCGCGGAGACCGTCACCAACCGCCAGCGCCCGCTCCTGCTCACCGCCGCCGGCCGCGCCGTAGAGTACGAGGGCGTGCGCTCCGACGAGGCGCAGTCCGCCTGACGCCCGGCCCGACACTCAGAGGCGAGTGCAGCCTCGTCCCCAGAGCATCCGCTGGTGCTACGCTGCGCGTTCGCAGCGTGAATCGAACATAAGCACATGACCGCGCCCGCCCGGCCCTCGCGAGCGAAGAAGCAGCGTCTCGACCAGTTGATGGTGGAGCGCGGCCTCGCATCGGGCCGCGACCGCGCCCGCGCGCTGGTGATGGCGCGCGAGGTGCTGGTGGATGGCCAGGTGGCCAACCGTCCGGCAGCCCCCGTGGCAGAGGACGCGCTGGTGGAGGTGAAGACTCCTCAGCGCTTCGTCAGCCGGGGCGGACAGAAGTTGGACCACGCGCTGGAGCACACCGGCCTGGACGTGCGCGGGAAGCGCTGCCTGGACGTGGGCGCCTCGACGGGTGGGTTCACGGACTGCCTGCTACAACGCGGCGCCGCCGAGGTAGTCGCGGTGGACGTCGCCTACGGCGAACTGGCCGCGCGGCTCCGAGACGACCCGCGCGTGGAGGTGCGCGAGCGCGTGAACGCGCGTGACCTGCCGCCGCTCTCGCCCCCGGCGGCCCTGCTGGTCATGGACGTCTCCTTCATCTCTGCCGCAACCGTCCTGCCCGCCGCCGTGCGCTCGCTCCTCCCCGGGGCGGACCTGCTGGTGCTGGTCAAGCCACAGTTCGAAGCGGGCCGCGAGCAGGTGGAGAAGGGGGGCGTTGTCCGCGACCCCGTGGTCCACGCCGCCTGCATCGCGAAGGTCGCCCTGGCAGCCATGGACCTGGGCCTGCGCGTGCGCGGTGTGGTGCGCTCACCGCTACTCGGCCCCGCCGGCAACCGCGAGTTCTTCCTGTGGCTCCGCATCCCCGAGGCCGGCCTGAAGCCGGCGACGGGAGCCGCCGCATGAGCACCTTCCCCGCACCCCGCAGCGTCACCGTGACCTACCACCCCTCCGTGCCCCGCGCGGGCGAGGTGGCGGAGGCGCTGGGCCGGCTGGCGGCATCCCGGCGGCTGGAGGCCACCGTGGACGCGCTGCCGGAGGGCGACGGCAAGTTCCTCCGTGCCGTGCGGGGCGACCTGCTGGTGTGCGTCGGCGGCGACGGCACGGTGTTGCACGCGGCGTCCTACGCCGCCGAGCACGGCCTGCCGATCTTCGGCGTGCGCATGGGCCGCCTCGGCTTCCTCACGGAGACCGTGGAGGAGCGCGCGGCGGAGGACTTCGAGCGCGTGCTGGCAGGCAAGGCGCGAATCGAGCGTCGGTCGCTGGTGCAGGCGCAACTGGGTGACGAGCCCCCGCTGCACGCCCTGAACGACGTGGTGATCGGCCGGGCCACGCTGGGCCGCACCGTCTCCGTGCACGCCCACATCGATGGCGTCATGCTCGCGGAGTACCGGGCGGACGCCCTGGTGATCGCCACCGCCACCGGCTCCACGGGCTACTCGCTGTCCGTGGGCGGACCGATCCTCCATCCCACCTCGGACGAGATGATCCTGGTGCCCGTGGCGCCCCATCTGACGCGCGCGAACGCGCTGGTGCTGCCGGGCAGTACCGCGTTGCACCTCTCGGTACAGCGCGGCTACGAGGCGGTGATGAGCGTGGACGGCATCTACCACCGGCCGCTGACGTCCGGCGCCAAGGTCAGCATCACGCGCTCCAAGCGCACCGCCGACTTCGTGCGCCTGGGCGACGAGACGGAGTTCTACCACAACCTGGCTCAGCGCCTGGGCTGGCTGCGACTGGACCACGTCATCGACGAGGCGCAGGGGCCCGAGGGCGCCAGGGAGTAGCGCGCGGGCTGGAGGGCACCCGTCGCGGCAAGCGTGTTGCCCCGGCGTTGCGTATCCTGATGCCAATGTCCCCAGATCCCGCCAGCAGCGCGAACCCATCGACGGCAACCCCGGCCGCGAGTCAGGGCGAGGTCCGCGTGGAGCGCGCGACCGTCCGCGACGGCGAGGGCATCGCCCGGCTCGTGAACTATTGGGCCGCGCAGGGCCAGATGCTCCCCCGCACGGTGGGGGAGACGTACGAGAACCTCCGTGACTTCTTCGTGGTCCGTGACGGCGACCAGGTGGTGGGCTGCGCGGCGCTGCACATCACCTGGGCGGACCTGGCGGAACTCAAGTCCCTGGCAGTGGAGGAGTCCGCGCACTCCCGCGGCATTGGCGCCGCCCTGGTGCATGCGTGCGTGGAAGAGGGGCGAACGCTGGGCCTGGAGCGCCTGTTCGCGCTGACCTATCGGCCGGGCTTCTTCGAGCGCCTGGGCTGGGAGCAGGCAGACGTGATGAACCTGCCGCGCAAGGTCTGGAACGAGTGCTACCGCTGCCCCAAGTTCCCAGGCTGCGACGAGATCGCCATGGTGCTGGACCTGGACCCCACCGCTGCGGCCGCGCCGCTGGAGACGAGCCAGCCGGCGTGACCGGCACCGCCTCCGAGGGCGTCCCGGAGGTCATCGCCTCCGAACCCCTCGCGGAGGTCGCCTACCTCCGCATCACCCGGGACACCGTGCGCTTCCCGGGCGGCCAGGAGGCCTCCCGCGCCGTGGTCTGGCACCCCGGCGCCGTGGCGCTGGTGGTGGTGGACGACCAGGACCGCTGGCTGCTGGTGCGCCAGTACCGTCACCCCGCCGGACAGGTGCTGCTGGAGATCCCCGCGGGCACCATCGACCCCGGCGAGGCACCAGACCAGACCGCCGCCCGCGAGGTGCGCGAGGAGACCGGCTTTGCCGCCGGCCGCCTGGAACGCCTGGGAGGCTCTTACCTCGCACCGGGCTACTGCTCGGAGTACCTCCACTACTTCCTGGCGACGGACCTGGCCGCTTCGCCGCTGCCACCGGACGAGGACGAACACCTCTCGGAGCCCGTGCGGCTCACGTTGGCGGAGGTCTACGCCGCCGTGGACGCCGGTGAGATCGAGGACGCGAAGACCATCTCCGCGCTGACGCTCTTCGAGCGCCACCGGGTCCGCGCGAGGGACTAGCGCCGTGCCGTCGCTGATCAAGGCGTGTCTCAACGGCGGCCGTCCTGCCGGGAGCATCCCCGGCCTCCCCGTCACTCCAGCCGAACTTGCTGCGGACGCCCGCGCTGCCGTCGCCGCGGGCGCCGGCGCCATCCACGTCCACCCCCGCGACGCCGAGGGCCATCAGCGGCTCGATGCGTCGGCGGTGGGAGCGGCGGTCCAGGCGATCCGGGGTGCCGTCCCGGGCGTGCCCGTCGGCGTGACCACGGGAGCGTGGATCGAGCCGGACGTCGCACGCCGCCTGGAGTTGATTGGCTCCTGGGAGGTGCTTCCGGACTTCGCTTCCGTGAACTTCCACGAGGACGGCGCGGAGGAGATCGCCCTGCTGCTCATCGAGCGGGGCGTCGGCGTGGAGGCGGGGCTCTGGCGTCCGGAGGCCGCGGAGCGGTTCGTCGCGAGCGGGTTGGCTGAACGCTGCCTTCGGGTGCTCCTGGAGCCCATGGAACAGGCGCCTGCGGACCCCCTCACGAACGCCGGGGCCATGCAGGCGCTGCTGGACGAGGCCGGGGTGGGCGTGCCGCGGCTGCTCCACGGCATCCGAGCGACCGCCTGGCCGGTGCTCCGCGCAGCCCTCGAATCGGGGCTGGACACGCGCATCGGGTTCGAGGACACGGCGGAGATGCCGGACGGCGCTAGGGCGCCCGGCAATGCGGCGCTGGTGGCTGCCGCGGTCGCCCTCCGCGGACGTGCGGACGGGTAGCGCAGCCGCTCGCAGCAAGGGCGCGGCGGCGGTAGGGTACGCATGACGTCAGGCGAGCCCGCCCGACGCAAGGCGCATGCAGGAGGGGAACCGCATGGCGCAGGTGACGCCGCGATCATCGGTCGAGGCGGCGGTCAGGCCGATCCGCAAGCGGCCCCGGCCGTTGCCGTGGCCCCTGAGTCTGTATCAGACCTACGTGGGCAAGAAGTGGGTGATGGCCATCACCGGCGTGATCGGCCTCCTCTTTGTCGCCGGCCACATGTTCGGCAACCTCAAGCTCTTCATGGGCGCCGCTGAGATCGACGCGTACGCGGTGGGCCTCCGCGAGGTGGCGTACCCCCTGGTCCCCAAGAACTTCCTGCTCTGGGTGGCGCGCATCGGCCTCCTGACGGCGCTGGTGCTGCACGTTCACTCGGCGTGGTCCATCCTGGCCCACAACCGCAAGGCGCGCCCGGTGAAGTACCAGGGCAAGCGCGACTACATCGCGGCGGACTGGGCCTCCCGCACCATGCAGTGGACTGGCCCCATCATCCTGCTGTTCCTGGCCTGGCACCTGGCGGACCTGACCTGGGGCTGGGTGAACCCGGACTTCCACCACGGTGACGTCTACGCCAACACCATCGGCTCGTTCCAGCGGGTGCCGGTGTCCGCGCTCTACATCGTGGCCAACCTGGCGCTGGGCGTGCACATCTACCACGGCGCCTGGAGCCTGTTTCAGTCGCTGGGGGTGAACAACCCGCAGTACAACATGCTGCGCCGCTGGTTCGCGATTGGCTTCGCGCTCGCCATCGTCGCAGGGAACGTCTCCTTCCCGGTGGCGGTCCTCATCGGGATCCTGGAGTAGGAGCGGACCATGACCCCCGTGACACTGGACTCCCATATCCCGGACGGGCCCATCGCCGAGAAGTGGGAGAGCCACCGCTTCAACATGCGACTGGTGAACCCTGCCAACAAGCGCCGCTTCGAGGTAATCGTGGTGGGCACCGGCCTGGCCGGCGCCTCTGCGGCCGCCACCATGGCGGAACTGGGCTACCGCGTGAAGGTCTTCACCTTCCACGACTCGCCGCGTCGCGCACACTCGATTGCCGCGCAGGGCGGCATCAACGCCGCGAAGAACTACCAGAACGACGGCGATTCCCACTTCCGGCTGTTCTACGACACCGTGAAGGGCGGCGACTTCCGCTCCCGCGAGGCCAACGTCTACCGCCTGGCGCAGGTGAGCGTGGACATCATTGATCAGTGCGTCGCGCAGGGCGTGCCGTTCGCCCGCGAGTACGGCGGGATGCTGGAGAACCGCTCGTTCGGCGGCGTGCAGGTCTCTCGCACGTTCTACGCGCGCGGCCAGACCGGCCAGCAGTTGCTGCTGGGCGCGTACCAGGCCCTGATGCGCCAGGTCTCGCTGGGCAACGTGGAGTTGCACCCGCGCACGGAGATGCTGGACCTGGTGACGGTGGACGGCCGCGCCACCGGCGTGGTGGTGCGGGACCTGATCACGGGCGAGATCACCTCGCACTCCGGCCACGCCGTGGTGCTGGCCACGGGCGGGTACGGGAACGTCTACTACCTGAGCACGAACGCGAAGAAGAGCAACGCCACGGCGGCCTGGCGCGCCCACAAGAAGGGCGCGCTGTTCGCCAACGCCTGCTACACGCAGATCCACCCCACCTGCATCCCCGCCAGTGACGAGTTCCAGTCCAAGCTGACGCTGATGTCGGAGTCCCTCCGCAACGACGGCCGCATCTGGGTGCCGAAGGATCCCGAGGACACCCGTCCGGCCGACCAGATCCCGGAGGACGACCGGGACTACTACCTGGAGCGGCAGTACCCCTCGTTCGGCAACCTCGTGCCGCGTGACGTGGCCTCCCGGGCCGCCAAGCGACAGGTGGACACCGGGCGCGGCGTGGGACCGAAGAAGAACGGGGTGTACCTGGACTTCGCGGAGGCCATCGCGCGGCTGGGCCACGATGTCATCGAGGAGCGCTACGGCAACCTCTTCGAGATGTACGAGCGCATCACCGGTGAAGACCCCTACCGCATGCCGATGCGCATCTACCCCGCCACCCACTACACGATGGGCGGGCTCTGGGTGGACTACAACCTGATGAGCAACGTCCCCGGCCTGTTCGTGCTCGGGGAGGCCAACTTCTCCGACCACGGCGCGAACCGCCTGGGCGCCTCCGCCCTGATGCAGGGCCTCGCAGACGGCTACTTCATCCTGCCCTACACCATTGGCGACTACCTCGCGGGTCTGCTGGGCCAGCCGGCCGTGCCCACCTCGCATGAGGCGTTCGTGGAGGCGCAGCGGGGCGTGGAGGACCAGGTGCGGCAGTTCCTGTCGATCGGCGGGAATCGCTCGCCGGACGACTTCCACCGCGAACTGGGCAAGATCGTCTGGGACAAGATCGGCATGGAGCGTGACCGCGCCGGGCTCGAGCAGGCCCTGCGCGACATCCCGGCGCTGAAGCAGGAGTTCTACCGCGACCTCCGCGTGCTGGGCACGGGCGACACCGTGAATGACTCGCTGGAGAAGGCCGCCCGCGTGGCGGACTTCTTCGAACTCGCCGAACTGATGGCACGGGACGCCCTGCACCGCGAGGAGTCCTGCGGCGGCCACTTCCGCGTGGAACACCAGTACGAGGACGGCGAGGCCAAGCGCGACGACGAGAACTTCTCCTACGTGGGCGCCTGGGAGTGGACCGGCCCGGACACGCCCCAGGTGCTCCACAAGGAGGAACTGGAGTTCGAGCACGTCCACCTGGCGACGAGGAGTTACCGCTGATGAAGTTCACCCTGAAGGTCTGGCGCCAGGCAGGCCCCGCGGACAAGGGGCACTTCGAGACCTACGACGCGGAGAACGTCTCGGACGAGATGTCCTTCCTCGAGGTGCTGGACGTGGTCAACGAGGACCTCATCCGCGACGGCAAGGAGCCGATCCAGTTCGACCACGACTGCCGCGAGGGCATCTGCGGCTCCTGTGGCCTGATGATCAACGGCCAGGCGCACGGCCCCCAGCGGGGCACCGCCACCTGCCAGTTGCACATGCGGAAGTTCCAGGACGGCGAGACCATCGTCGTGGAGCCATGGCGCGCGGCGGCGTTCCCGGTGGTTCGTGACCTGGTGGTCAACCGCTCCGCCTTCGACCGCATCGTGGAGGCCGGCGGATACATCTCCGTGAACACCGGTTCCGCCGTGGAAGCGAACATGCTCCCGGTGCCCAAGGCAGTCTCCGACGCGGCCATGGACGCCGCGGCCTGCATTGGCTGTGGCGCCTGCGTGGCGGCCTGCCCCAACGGTGCTGCCCAGTTGTTCACCGCAGCGAAAATCCAGCACCTGAACCTGCTGCCGCAGGGCCAGGCGGAGCGCTGGAGCCGCACGGAGAACATGGTGGAGACCATGGAGGAGTACTTCGGCTCCTGCACCATGCACCGCGAGTGCGAGGCGGCCTGCCCCAAGGTCATCTCCATCGACTTCATCTCGTACATGAACCGGGACTACGTGAAGGCCAAGACCGTCAACCGCAACCTGACGGGCCAGGGCCTCTCGCAGTAGACCGCGGGGAGTAGGGCACGGGGATGCGCCGCCTCTTCGACCGCCTGCCACGCTTCATGCCCAGCCTGCTGCTGGGCCTGGTGGTGGCCGCCGCCATCTCGTTCGCCTTCAGCAACGTCTGGGTCGGCCTGGCGGTCGGCGCCTCCGCGGCTGTGGTGCTGCTGTGGGAAGAGACGCTGCATCCGCGCCGCTAGCGGCCGAGATGTACTGCGCTCAATCTGTCCGGCCTGCATGCTCCAGTTCGTAGCGCTCCTCCCTGCGGCAAAGCCAGCCGTTGAGCCACGCGTAGAGAGTGCCAGCCGCGAAGAGCGCGGCGACGACTCTGCTGGGGCGAATGCTGACCTACGCCGTGTCCGGGGCGCTGAACGTGGACCTCCTGCTGCCATTTGCCGCGGGTAGCTTCGTCTACATCGCGGCGAGCGACCTCCTGCCCAAACTGCGTCGCCCGGTGGGCCTGACGGAGAAGTTGGCACTCGCCGGACTGTTCGCGGCCGCCCTGCTTGCCCTGTATGGCATTGCCAGCCTCAACTTGTCATGACCCGTCGCCCGGCGCCCTGCTACGTTCAGGGCTCCGCGTCCAGCACGTCTCGCCGGTGGTCTGGTTGTGCCGTGAGCGAAAGAGTGAACCCGTTCGACCAAGGCCTCGCCGCCGCGCTCGAGTACGACAGCTGGTACGAGAGCACGCCGGGGCGGGCGATGCTGGACGCCGAGATAGCGTGCCTTCGGCCACTGCTGGATGGCGCCCTCCATCCGCGGATCGATATCGGTACCGGGACAGGGCGGTTCGGGGCGGCACTGCAGGCTGACGTTGGCATGGACCCGGCGCGCAGCATGCTGACGGTCGCCGCGGAACGACTGCCCTCAGTGGTAGAGGGCGCCGCTGAGGCTCTGCCGTTCCGCGATGCCTCCCTGGAGTCAGTGCTGTCAGTCACCGTGTTCGAGTTTCTGCCTGACCCCGTGCGGGCGCTGGCGGAGATCGCGCGAGTCCTGCGCCCGCGCGGGCGGGTGTTCCTGGGGCTCATCCAGCGTGGTAGTCCACTGGCCGAGGCCTACCGGGAACAGGGGCTTGACCCTGCCTCCGTGTTCCACCGGGCGCGCTACTTCCACGTAGAGGAGATCGCGGCGATGTCACGGGAGGCTGCTCTCCGCGTGCTGGCGGTTCGGTCGAGTCTGTTCGGCCTGACGGGCCAGGGCCAGGCGTTGCGGATAGAGGAGGGCACGCACTCGGACGCGGGATTCGTCGCGGTCGCCCTTGAGAAGGACCCACCAGGAGGTGTGCGATGAATCAACTCGCTGCGCAGGTCAGCCTGTACCCACTGGGACAGGAGGATCTCTCGCCGGTGATCGACCAGGTGTTAGACGTCTTCCGGCGCTACGACCTGCACATGGACATTGGGCCGATGAGCACCATCCTCTCGGGAGGGGAAGAGGCGCTCTTCGCCGCGCTTCGGGAGGCGACGACCGAGGCCTGCGCCAGCGGGAAGATGGTGATGACGGTGACGCTCTCCAATGCCTGTGCCGTCAACTGACGGTTGGGCGTCGTAGGGTCCAGTACCCCGGATGGGGTTCGCACCGAACTATCGATGGTGGGATGACAGCCCGCGCACCGGTGCTAGGTTGCTCCCCTGGCACCCGTTGCACCCGAGGAGTACACCCCGATGGCCGAAGCGCGCTTCCTCTCCGCCCGCCCCAACCTTCCGGTCTCGGACGTCCCCGCCGCGCGCGAGTACTACCGCGCCAACCTGGGCTTCGAGGTCACCACGCCCACCGAGGGCTTCGACCTGGCGATCATCGGCCGGGACAGGGTGGAGGTGTCGCTGCTGGGCCCGGAGGCTCGCTTCCCGGAGGCGGGGCCGGCGAGCGCCTATCTGACCGTGGAAGGTGTGGACGCGTTGTACGCGCAGGTCCAGGCGGCAGGTGGCGCCATCTCCTACCCGCTCACGGACGAGCCGTGGGGTCTGCGGAACTTCGTGCTGGAAGACGCGGACGGCAACCGCCTTACCCTGGGGGAGTGGGTCCGCGCTCCCCAGGGGCACGCGTAGCGGGCCGGTGGTCCTACTCGGGCCGGGACGTTCTCCCATCTGAATCTCAGCGCGCAGGACCTACTCTTTCGGTGGTCGAGAGAGAGAGGTGAGCGACATGCGCAACACCCCCACCCTCATCCACGGCCGGGCCACAGCCGAGCGCTCTGCGAGCGTCGCGGCGGGCACCAAGACCGGAGTGCACCCATGAGTCCACCGGCGCAGTAGACACCGCTCGCTCCGAGAGTCCCTCCGCGAAGAGCCCGCCATCACGGCGGGCTCTTCGTATGTGCGAGGGGCTCACGGGACCTCGGGGCCCCGGCAGGCTACGGGCGCGTCATCTCCTCGGGCTTCACCCACTCGTCGAACTGCGCGCCCGTGAGCAGGCCCAGCGCGAGGGCGGCCTCGCGGAGGGAGGTGCCCTCGGCGTGGGCCTTCTTCGCGATCTTCGCCGCGTTGTCGTAGCCGATGTGCGGGTTCAGGGCGGTGACCAGCATCAGCGAGGACTCCATGAGCTGCTGGATGCGGCCCATGTTCGGCTGGATGCCCACGACGCAGTTGTCCGTGAACGAGCGCGCCGCGTCCCCCAGCAGACGGATGCTCTGCAGGTTGTTGTAGGCGATCACCGGCTTGAAGACGTTCAGTTCAAAGTGCCCCGTGGCGCCGCCCACGCTCACCGCCACGGCGTTGCCCATCACCTGGGCGCAGACCATGGTCACGGCCTCGGACTGGGTGGGGTTCACCTTGCCGGGCATGATGCTGGAGCCGGGCTCGTTCTCCGGGAGGATCAGTTCGCCCAGGCCGGCGCGTGGGCCAGAGCCCAGCATCCGCACGTCGTTGGCGATCTTCATCATCGAGGTGGCCACGGTGTTCAATTGGCCGGCCAGTTCCACCTGCGCGTCGTGCGCGGCGAGCGACTCGAACTTGTTGGGCGCGGAGACGAACGGCAAGCCCGTGTACTCCCGGATCCTGTCCGCAACGCGGGCGGCGTATTCCGGGTGGCTGTTCAGGCCGGTGCCCACGGCGGTGCCGCCGAGCGCCAGTTCGTAGAGCCGGGGCAGCGTGGACTCCACGCGCTGGATGCCGTAGGCCACCTGCTGCACGTAGCCGCTGAACTCCTGGCCCAGCGTGAGCGGGACCGCGTCCATCAGGTGGGTGCGGCCGATCTTCACGATCGAGTCGAACTCGCGCGCCTTCGCCTCCAGCGCCTCGCGCAGGTACTGGAGGGCGGGCACCAGGTGGTGCACCACCTGCTCCGCCGTGGCCACGCTCATCGCCCCCGGGAACGTGTCGTTCGATGACTGCGACATGTTGACGTGGTCGTTGGGGTGGACGGGCTTCTTGGAGCCCATCTCGCCACCCATCATCTCGATGGCGCGGTTGGAGATGACCTCGTTCACGTTCATGTTGGTCTGCGTGCCGGAGCCGGTCTGCCACACCGCCAGCGGGAAGTGGTCGTCCAGGCCGCCGTCGATGACTTCCTGCGCCGCGCGCTTGATGTTGTCTGCCAGTTCCGCGGGCAACTTGCCCAGGTCCTGGTTCACCTCCGCGGAGCAGTATTTCACGATGCCGAACCCGCGGATCAGCGGGCGCGGCATGCGCTCGATGCCGATCTTGAAGTTCTCCAGCGAGCGCTGGGTCTGCGCCCCCCAGTAGCGGCTGGCGTCCACCTCGATGGGGCCGAAGGTGTCGCTCTCGGTGCGTGTGGCGGTGTCAGCCATGGTGCGCTAGCCCTTCGGGGTGGCTTCCACGAGTTCCTTCACGGCGTCTCCCGCCACGCGCATCGCCTCGCGCTCGTCGTCCGCCAGCGGGATCTCGTAGATCTCCTGGATGCCGCCGGCGCCCAGGCGCAGCGGCACGCCCACGTAGCCCCCGTCCACACCGTACTCGCCCTGGAGCAGCGCGGCGCAGGGGAGGATGCGGCGCTCGTCCAGCAGGATGGAGTCCACCATCTCGATGGTGGCGACGGCCGGGGCGACGAAGGCAGAGCCGGTCTTCAGCAGGTCCACGATCTCCGCGCCACCGCGCTTGGCGCGCTCCACTACCGCGGTGACGCGGTCAGAGGAGAGCAGGCGGGTGAGCGGCACGCCGCCCACGGTGGCGTTAGAGACGATGGGCACCATGGTGGCTTCCGTGTGGCCGCCGAGCACCCAGGCGCTGACGTCCTTCACGGACGCGCCCGTCTCCATGCCGATGAAGGTGCGGTACCGGGCTGTGTCCAGCATGCCGCCCTGGCCCACCACGCGCTCCCTGGGGAAGCCGGACGCCTCCAGCGCCACGTGGCACATGGCGTCCATGGGGTTGGCGAAGATCACCAGCACCGCGTCCGGCGAGTGCTTCGCGGCCTGGGACACCACGCTGCGGACGATGCCGGCGTTCGTGCCCAGCAGGTCCTCGCGGGTCATCCCGGGCTTGCGCGCGACGCCGGAGGTGATCACCACCACGTCAGAACCGGCGGTGTCCGCCCAGTCGTTCGTGCCCGTGATGATCGCCGAGGAGCGCGCCCAGGGGAGGGACTCCGCCTGGTCCAGCGCCTTGCCCTGCGGCAGGCCATCCACAATGTCCACCATGACGACATCCGCGTAGCCGCGGGTGCCCATGATCTGCGCCATCGTGGCGCCGGTGTTGCCGGCGCCGACGATCGTTACCTTCTGTCGCAAGGGGGGGTCCTTCTCGCTCAGGAGCCCCGCACGGATTCCGCCCGCCGGGGCCCCTGGTGAACTGCTGGGTTCGTCCGTCCGCGCGCTGGGGGCGGGGCGGAAGTGCTTCCTCGCTACTTCATCGCTGCCTGGAGGTTCTCGTCCAGGGCCGCCAGGAACTGGTTGGTCGTGAGCCACGGCTGGTCCGGGCCCACCAGGATGGCCAGGTCCTTGGTCATCTGGCCGCCCTCCACGGTGTCCACGCAGACGCGCTCCAGCGTCCCGGCGAAGGTGGCCAGGTCCGCGTTGTCGTCCAGTTTCGCCCGGTGCGCCAGGCCGCGGGTCCACGCGAAGATCGAGGCGATCGGGTTCGTGGAGGTCTCCTGGCCCGCCTGGTGCTGGCGGTAGTGGCGGGTCACCGTGCCGTGGGCCGCCTCCGCCTCCACCACGGAGCCGTCCGGCGTCAGCAGCACGGAGGACATGAGGCCCAGCGAGCCGAAGCCCTGCGCCACCGTGTCCGACTGCACGTCACCGTCGTAGTTCTTGGCAGCCCAGACGATGCCCCCCTTCCACTTGAGCACCTGGGCGACCAGGTCGTCGATCAGGCGATGCTCGTAGACCAGGCCGGCGGCGTCGAAGTCGGCCTTGAACTCCTGCTGGTAGATCTCCTCGAAGAGATCCTTGAAGCGGCCATCGTAGGCCTTCAGGATCGTGTTCTTCGTGGAGAGGTACAGTGGGTAGTTGCGCTGCAGCGCGTAGTTGAAGCAGGAGCGCGCGAAGCCACGGATGGACTCATCCGTGTTGTACATGCCCATGGCGATGCCCGCGCCCTGGAACTTGTTGACCTCCCAGGTCGTCGGTTCGCCGCCCTCCGCAGGGGTGAAGGTCATGGTCAGGGTGCCGGCGCCCGGCACCAGCACGTCCGTGGCGCGGTACTGGTCGCCGTAGGCGTGACGCCCAATGATGATGGGCTCTTCCCAGTTGGGGATGATGCGCGGGATGTTGGAGCAGATGATCGGCTCCCGGAAGACGGTGCCGCCCAGGATGTTGCGGATGGTCCCGTTGGGGGACTTCCACATCTGCTTCAGGCCGAACTCCTCCACGCGGGCCTCGTCCGGGGTGATGGTGGCGCACTTCACGCCCACGCCGTGGCGCAGGATGGCGTTCGCGGCGTCCACGGTGACCTGGTCGTTGGTCTCGTCCCGGTGCTCAATGCCCAGGTCGTAGTACTCCAGGTTGACGTCCAGGTACGGCAGGATCAGGCGGTCCTTGATGAACCCCCAGATGATGCGAGTCATCTCGTCGCCGTCGAGTTCGACGACCGGGTTCTTCACGGGGATCTTCGCCACGGAAACTCCTCACACCGCGTCCGGAGCGCACGACGGCGTCCGGACTCCAGTGGCCCTGTCGTTTTGGGCGCCGCTTCCTCACGTGTGAACGTTCAGGCTCGGGCGCGGCCGGGTCCCCCGTCCCGCGACGCCGGACGAGGGCGCCCTCGCACTAGGCGGCTGGCGCACCTCGGACGGCCCGTTGGGCCCGGGCGTGGGGTGTTGGTGTCCCGGCGGGCGGGCCGAGTATAGCCCGAACCTCCAGCAGCCGCAGGCCGTCCGGCTGGGGAAGTTCCAGGAGCAGCGGGCCGGAAGGGACGAGCCGGGGGCCTAGGCCGCGTCCAGCGCGGCGACGTCCAGGGCGGCACCTGCCAGGCGTCCCAAACGCTCCAGCGTGCAGATCTGCTCGCTGCTCAGCGCGTCCGTATCCGGGTGCATGATGCCAATGGAGGCCACCCGGTTACCGGCCGCGTCCGGCGCCGGGACCAGCGCGAACGTCCGCACGGGCGGGTCGAACTCCACGGCCACGCGGTCGCCGATGGGCTCGGTGTCGCGCATGTGCGGGATGTAGCAGGTCCCGGGCATCTGCCAGCGCCGTGCCGCCTCACCGGCCAGGCGGACGGGCCGCGGCTGGCCGGACACATTGGAGCGGACTCGCTCGATCTGCAGGACGCTCCCGCGGCGCCACAGCAGGGCGCATGACGCCTGGTCGGGGAGCATGGCGTCCACCACGTCAGCCAGGTGCGCCGCCACTCGCGCGGGCGGAAGGCGGCGGCCGGCCACGGCCTCCGCAAAGGCGAGCAGCGGCTCCGTGTCACCGGCGGAGGAGGTCTGCGGCGCCTGGAAGGCGCTTCGCTCCAACGGCACGCCGATGGTGAGCACGCTCCAGCCGCCGGGTTCCTGCTGGATCGGGACATAAGAGGCCTGGAACCAGAGTTCACGACCATTGGGAGCGCGGACACCCAGGATGCGGTTGCGCTGGGGGATGCCGCTCATCCGCGCCACCTGGGCGGGGTGCTCGGCGCGGGTGATCTCCTTGCCGCTGAGGTCAAAGAAGCGCTGCCCGGACAGGAAGCCGGAGCCGCGCACGTCCGCCTCCACGCCCAGGGCGGACCCGTAGACGTCACTCATCTGGACAAAGCGCCCGGCGCCGTCGCGCGTGGCGACGATCAGTCCAGAGTCCAAGAGTGCCGCCAGCGTGCGCACCAGCGGGTCGTTGGGGTCGCGGTCATGGAGGAGGGACGAAATCGACTGCATGGGGGGCCAGCCAGTTTGTGTGAGATCGGTGCAGGGGGATCATCGGCGGCGAGGCGACGCATCTGAACCGGCGCCCGCGTTTGTCAGACTCCGGCCTCGTCGCCGTCATCGTGCGCGATTTGGCGCCGCTACCAGCCCTCGGGCGGCTCCTGGAGGCCCTCCGCGAGCGCCGGCCCCGCGAGGCGGGCAAGTTGCTCCAGCGCGCAGCGCTGCTGCGGGCTCATCGCGTGGGGCACCGGGGCGGTCACGCCGATGGAGGCCACCCGCCGCCCATCAACACCCTTCAGGGGGATGACGGCGAAGGAGCGCACCGGGTGCGCCAGTTCGATGACCACGCGGTCACCGATCACGTCAGCCTCACCTATGTTCGGGTTGTAGTAGGTCTCGTTCATCTGCCAGCGCACGGCCGCCTCGCCGCCCATGCGCATGACGGGGGTGACCGGCACGTCCGTGTACCTCACCACCGGGAGCAGGTGGAGCATCCCCTCCCGCAGGACCAGCAGGGAGATCGAGAGCGGGTCGTCCGCAATGGCCTCCACGGCGGGGCGCATGGCCTCCGCCAGTTGCTCGCCGCACATCCGCGCCCCGGCGACGGCCAGGGCGAACTCCAGCAGGGGGCGCTGGAACGGTTCCCGTGCGGCTTCCTGCGTGGGCGGGTGGAAGACAGAGCGGGGCAGGGGGACACCCACGGTCAGGACCTGCCAGCCGTCCTCATCCCGCTCCAGGGGCATGTAGGAGTTCACCGTCCAGGCCTCGCGGCCGTTGGGCGCCCGAACGCCGCTGACCTGGAGATGCTGAGGCACCCCCGTGATCCGCGCGACGTGTGCGGGATGCTCCATCCGAGGCAGTTCGTTGCCGTCCGCGTCAAAGAACTGGTAGCCCTCGAGGAAGGTAGATCCGCGGCCTTCCAGGCCCTGGATGCCCAGTTCCTTGCCGTACGCCTCTGACAACTGCACGTAGCGACCGGCGCCGTCACGCGTGGTGACCACGAGTCCGGAGGCCAGTAGTGCCCCCACGGCCTGCGCCAGGGGATCGCCGGGTTCGGCGTGGCGGACGAGCGATGTCAGCGGCTTCATGCCGCAATCATCGGCAGAACGCGCGACTTGTTCACACTTCCGTCAGGAATAGGGAAGCGTCAGTTTGCCGTCGATTACCTCGATACTCTCGCGCAATGCGAAACCCCGTGAGGTCGGTGCACTTGGAACATGCCCGGAGGACTACCTACAGCGGGATGTTGCCGTGCTTCTTGGGGTTCACCGGCACTGACTTGGAGCGCAACAACTCCAGCGCGTGCGCGATCTTCACGCGCGTGTCGCGCGGGTCGATGACGTCGTCGATGTAGCCCTTGGCCGCGGCGATGTACGGGTGCTCCAGGCGCTCGCGGTACTCCTCGATGAGGCGCTTGCGCTCGGCCTCGGGGTCGTCCGCGGACTGGATTTCGCGGCGGTTGATGATGTTCACCGCCTGCGATCCGGCCATCACGGCAATAGCGGCGTTGGGCCACGCGTAGTTCACGTCTGCACCCAGGTGCTTGGAACCCATGGCGTCGTACGCGCCGCCGAAGGCCTTGCGCAGGATGACCGTGATCTTCGGCACCGTGGCTGCGGCGTAGGCGTACACGAGTTTCGCGCCGTGCGCGATGATGCCGCCGTACTCCTGCGAGACACCCGGCAGGAAGCCGGAGGTGTCCACCAGCGTGACCACGGGGATGTTGAAGGCGTCGCAGAAGCGGACGAAGCGCGCCGCCTTCCGGGACGAGTCGATGTCCAGGACGCCCGCGAGGTACAGCGGCTGGTTCGCCACGATCCCCACCGGGTGCCCGGCCACGCGCCCGAGGCCCACGACGATGTTCGGCGCGAAGTACTCGTGCACTTCCATGAACTCGCCGTTGTCCACCACGCGCTCGATCACGTCGCGGACGTCGTACTGCACGCCGGCGTCGGAGGGCACCACGGACAGCACGTCGTCCAGGCGCCGGTCCACCGGGTCCCCGGTCTCCTCGAAGGGCGGGTCGTCCATGTTGTTGGAGGGCAGGTAGGACAGGAGGCGGCGGACCTCCTCCAGGCAGTCGGTCTCGTTGGCGGAGGAGAAGTGCGCCACGCCGGACTTGGAGACGTGCGAGGTAGCCCCGCCCAGTTCCTCCACCGTGGTGATCTCCCCGGTCACGGACGCAATGACGTCCGGGCCGGTGAGGAACATCTGGGACGTCTTCTCCACCATGAAGATGAAGTCCGTCAGCGCCGGGGAGTAGACCGCGCCGCCGGCGCAGGGGCCCATGATGACGCTGATCTGCGGGATCACGCCGGAGGCCTGCACGTTGCGGTGGAAGATCTCGCCGTAGCCGGCCAGGGAACCCACGCCCTCCTGGATACGGGCGCCGCCGGAGTCGTTGAGGCCCACCACCGGCACGCCGGTCTTCATGGCCAGGTCCATCAACTTGGTGATCTTGGTGCCCACCACCTCGCCCAGGGAGCCGCCAAAGACGGTGAAGTCCTGGGCGTAGACACAGACGGTGCGGCCCGCCAACTTGCCCCAGCCGGTGACCACGGCGTCGCCGTAGTACTGGACGCCGTCGTCCTCCCAGTCGTGGGCCAGTGCGTCCACTTCCTCGAAGGTGCCGGGGTCCAGGAGCGCGTCAATGCGCTCGCGGGCGGTGAGTTTGCCCCGCTCGTGCTGGGCGTCAATGCGCTCCACGCCGCCGCCCAGTCGGGCGCGCTCCTTGAGTGCCTGCAGGCGCTCAAGGCTCTCCTCGATCGGCATGGGCCCACCCCCCCGTGTTCCGGTGTTCAGGCTTTCGTGTTCGGATTCGTCGTGTCGAGTTCTGGACGCCATGAGCGGACTACACCGCCGGGCGCCTCGTGGTTCCCCGTGGTCCGCCGCGGCGGGACTCGGGCCAGTATCAACGCCAGCGCGGAGTACCGCCACCCGTGGGGCTTTGCATAACGATGGCGATGCTCGTACCGAGGGCGCCCGCGTCAGGGGCGCGGAAGCCGGATGACCTGCCCGATCTGGAGGTCGTCCAGCCCGCCGGGACCCACGCCGTTCGCCTCTTCCAGCGCCTCCACCGTGGTGTCGAACTCCAGGGCGATGCCGAAGGCGGTGTCGCCCGCTTCCACGGTGTAGGTGTCCACGCCGCTCGGGATGCTCGGCGTTGCGGTGGCGGTGGGGGTCGCGGTGCCACCCGTCGATCCCTGCCGTGGGATCGTGAGTTCCTGGCCAATGAAGATGTCCACGCCGTCCAGGTCGTTCGCCTCCTGGATGACCTCGACCTCCACGCCGAAGCGCTCCGCGATGCCGCCGAGCGTGTCGCCCGCCTCCACGGTGTAGGTCACGGCGCCTTCCGTGACAGTGCCGCCGGAGGGCGCCCCCTCACCGGTCACGATGATCGGATCCGGGACGCTCGCGAAGGGTGTGGCGGTGGGGGCAGTGGTGGGGGTGCCCACCGGGCCCGACGTGGGCGCTGGCGTGGGGTCGTCATCGCCCCCGTTGCACGCAGCCGTCACCACGAGCGCAACGCCGAGGAGCAAAACTGCGAAGGTGCGAAATCGCATGGACGTTTCTCCGACCTCATCGTACCCACGCAGCAGAGGCGAGACAACCGCACCCATGCCGTCACGGGATGGCGGGGCTGGCCTCCACGGGCAGCAGGACGTCGAGCGCGGCGTCCACCGCGGCCAGGAAGAGTGCGACGGCTGCCGGATCTATGCGCTCCATGGTGTCCTGCGCGGTGTGGATCTCCGCGTCGTCGCCGGAGTTGAGGGTCACCGCGGGCACCCCCGCCGCCGTGAACGACACGTGGTCAGATGAGGCGAAGGGCGGGAAGGCGCCCGCACGGAGGACACCCCCCGCGCCAGCCGCGTCCGCCGCGGCCAGCACCGCGTCCGTCAGCGCGTCGTCGCCCACCACGATGGGGCCGTCCAGGCGCCCCGCCATGTCCACGTTCAGGACAAACCGCACGCCCTCGGGCAGGTGTTCGCTGACATAACTCTGGGACCCGAAGAGCCCGACCTCCTCCGCGCCGAAGGCGACCACGCACAGGCCCGGTCGGGGATTGGCGCGCGCGGCCTCGATGATCACCGCGGTGCCGCTAGCGTTGTCGTTCGCGCCCGGTCCCTGCGGCACGCTGTCGTAGTGCGCGCCCAGGTAGCCGTCGCAGCCCGCGCCACCCACGGAGGCGACCACGTTCTGCGAGGTCAGCCGGTGCATCCGCAGGTCCGCCGAGACCGTGATGCGCTCGCCCACCGCGTCCAGCAGGGCATCCCGGCGGGCGCCGTCCACGGCCACCACGGGGATGGTCGTGCGGAGGCCGCCGAGTGATCCGCGGAACGGGCCGGTCTCGTGGTTCACGATGACCACGGCCACCGCGCCGGCGGACTGGGCCAGGTCCACCTTCTCCCGGAACGTCAGCGTGCCGCGGTCGAAGATCACCACGCGCCCGCGCAGGTCGGCCGCGGCCAGGTCCTCCCGGGCGCCGATCCCGGCGAACACGGCCGATGCGCTGGCCTCCGCCACCGGCGAACCCTGCATGGCGAAGCCGCTGAAGAGCGTCCCATCCGCGAGCGCCACGGAGGACGAGTCCACGCGGGTCTCGAACTCGAACTCCTCGATCTCCGCGTGTAGGCCCGCGTCACGGAGGGCATCCCGGATGTAGGTCGCGGCTTCGCGCTCACCGTCCGTGCCCGCCGCTCGGACGCCGATGTCCTCCGCCAGCGCGCGCAGGTGCGCCATCGCGCGGTCCGGGTCGGGGGTGCGCTGCTCGGCGGCGAAGGGCCGGCTGTCCTCGCCACCAGGCGAGTCCTCGCCGTCTGTGCCATCCGCGCTGCCCACGGGTCCCTGCGGCGTCGCCTGGCCAGTCTGCGGCCCGGCGTGGGCGGCCTGAGTGGCCGCGAGCGTGCCCACCGGGTCGCCACCGTTGCCGCTGGCGTCCTCGGCATCGCACGCCACCAGGAGGAGGGTGCCGAGCATCAGCGCGACCGCCGCCGTGCGGAGGCGCGGCAGTGCGTGCCGGCCGGGCTCAATGGTCAACGGCTGCTCCTGTGGTGGGAGCGCAGCGTTCGGAAGGTTCTAGCGGCGCGAGCGACTGGTCCACCAGCGGCGGACCCGGTCGCCCAGCGTTGGACCGGTGCGGTACTGGATGGTGCGGCCCCGCCAGCGCTGCTCCACGCTGCCGCCGCCACCCCCGCGGCCCCGTCCCAGCAGGAGCACGGCGAAGGCGCTGACGAACAGGATGACCCCCGCCACCAGGATCCAGGAGGACAGGAAGGCAGGGATCCCGCGCCCGCGGAAGAAGAAGGCGAACAGGATGAGCAGGAAGGACATCAGCATGATCTGGGAGACGGACACCCGACCCAGTTGCCGCGCGACCCCCTGTTGCCACCCGGCGACCGTGCTGGTCACGCGGTTGACGTTTCGCCGCCGCGCGCGCCTCGCACGAGTCTCCTGGTTGGGGAACTGCTCGATCTTGCCGAGGATTTCCTCGATCTCGCGTTCCAGCCGGTCGTTGTCTGCCATGGGCGTGTTCCGGAGGGTGGGGGCCGGGCTTCTGCCGACCCTTCGAGTATAAGCACACCCCGCACCCAGGCTCCGCAGCCCGGGTGGCGAATCTCACGGTCAGTCGGAGACGGCCCCATCCCCGACGGGGGGCGCGCCCCAACCGCCCCCGCCCGGCGTCTCCACGCGCACGCGGTCACCCGCCTGCACCTCCACCTGCTCGCGGGCCCCGAGCGGGACCACTTCGCCGGAGGCGCGCACCAGCGTGTTCCGGCCCGGCTGGCCCGGGCCGCCGCCCTGGAGCCCCCACGGGGCCAGTGCGCGTCGCTCCGTGACCAGCGTGACCGTTGCGCGGTCGTGGAAGAGGTACTCCCGCACCAGGCCCTCGCCACCTGGGTGCCGGCCGGCGCCGCCGCTGCCCTCTCGCAGGGCGTAGCGCTCCACGGTGAATGGGTAGGCGAGGGGGAGCGCCTCCACCGGGGTGTTGAGCGTGTTCGTCATGTGCGTATGCACGCCGGAGCGCCCGGCCCGGAGCGGGCCGCCGCCCGCGCCGCCGGCGATGGTCTCGTAGTAGGCGTAGGGGCGGCCTCGACGCGAGTCGTATCCGCCGATGGTGATGTTGTTCATCGTGCCCTGCGAGGCCGCGGGAATGCGGTCCGGCAACGCCTGCGCCCAGGCCCCCAGCGCCACGTCCGTGATCCGCTGGCTGGTCTCCACGTTTCCCGCGGACACCGCCCGAGGCGGCCCCGCGGCCACGAGCGAGCGCTCCGGCAGCGTGAAGCGGACCGGGCGGTAGCAGCCCTCGTTGGCGGGGGCGTCCGCGCCCGCGAGGCAGCGCACGGTGTAATAGCAGGCGGAGCGGGTGACGGCGGCCACGGCGTTGAGGGACGCCACCTCCGTCTCCGGCGCGGTGCCGGTGAAGTCGAAGTGCACCTCGTCGCCCGCGACCTCCAGCGCCACGCGGATGAGGCCGTCCGCCCCGTCCGGCCCGATCTCCAGGCGGTCCTGGAACTCGTAGCGGCCGTCCGGTACCCCCGCGAGCACGGCGCGCATGACCCGCTCGCCGTGGTCCAGCAGGGCCGCGAAGCGTCCGCGCAGGCCCTCGATGCCGAAGCGGGCCACCAGCGCCTCCACGCGACGGGCGCCGAGGGCGGTGGCGGCCAGTTGGGCGCGGAGGTCACCGCGGCGCTCTTCCGGAGCGCGGGAGTTGCGGACGATGAGCGCAAATGCCGCCTCGTTGAGCCGTCCCGCCTCCACCAGGCGGATCGGCGGCACGACCAGGCCCTCCTGCAGCAGTTCGGTGGCCACCGGCATCGAACCCGGCGCCATGCCGCCGATGTCCGCGTGGTGCGCGCGCGTGGCGACGAAGGCGAACGGCTCCGCCGTCCCGTCCGCGAAGATCGGCGCCACCGTGGTCAGGTCCGGGAGGTGGGTGCCGCCTCGGAAGGGGTCGTTCAGGGCCAGGACGTCGCCGGGCTGGAACGGTGCCAGTTCCATGACCTGGCGGACCGCCGCCGGCATGGCCCCCAGGTGCACGGGGATGTGGGCGGCCTGCGCCACCATCTGCCCCGCGCCGTCAAAGACGCCGCAGGAGTGGTCGCGGCGTTCCTTGATGTTGGGCGAGTACGCGGAGCGCCCCAGCGCCTCCCCCATCTCCTCCGCGATGGAACTCAGCGCCGCGTCCGCGATCGCCAGGTCGGAGGCGGAGAGGTCGCTCAAGGGGTGCGCTCCAGCACGAGGTTGCCGCCGCCGTCGCCGGTGGCGGCCCACCCCGGCTCCACGAGCGTGGTGGTGTCCAACTGCGTCACGATCGCGGGCCCCGCCACGCGGTCGCCGGGGCGGAAGTCCTCCCGTGCATAGATCGAGGCGGCATGCGTCCGGCCCGCGACGACCACCTGCGCCTCGCCGCGCGGAGCGGCTCCCGGGCCCGGCTCCGGCACGGGGAGCGGAGTGACGGAGGGGATCCGCGCCGTGGCGCGGACGTTCACGGCCTCCAGCGGCGCGGTGGCGTCCGCGTGCTGGAAGCGCTGCTCGTGCAGCGCGTGGAAGGCGAGCGCCGCGCCGCTCAGGTCCTCCGGGCCGGGCACCTCCACCGTCAGTTCGTAGGACTGCCCGGCGTACCGCAGGTCGAGCGCGTAGGCGACCGCCGCGCGCGGGTCGCCCAGGGCCTGCCGCGCCTCCTCGCCGGCTGCCGCCAGCGCCCGCCCGACGTCCTCCAGGGTCTCGGCCTCCAGTTGCCGGAGGACGGACCTCGTGCGCGTGGCGGTGAGGTCGCTCTGCACGGCGCCCAGCGCGGCGAGGACGCCCGGCATCGCGGGCACCAGGATGCGCGGCATCTCCAGCGCGTCTGCCAGCGCGCAGGCGTGCAGCGGTCCGGCACCGCCGAACGGCACGAGCGTGAACTCGCGCGGGTCATGGCCGCGCTGGACAGAGACGACGCGCAGCGCACGCTCCATGTTCGCCGTGGCCACTGCCACCACTGCCTCTGCCGCGGCGGTGGCATCCGCGAAGGCCGGTAGGAGCGGCGCCGCGGCCGCGCGCGCACGTTCGAGGTCGAGCGACATCGCGCCGCCGAGCAACCCGGCGGCGCCCAGGCGTCCGAGGATCGCCTGCGCATCCGTGACCGTGAACGCCTCGCCGCGGCCGTAGCAGGCCGGTCCGGGATCCGCGCCCGCGGACTCCGGGCCCACGCGCAGCGCACCGCCGGCGTCCAGCCGGGCGATCGAGCCGCCGCCCGCGCCCACGGTGTGCACGTCCACCACCGGCGTGCGCGCGGGGAAGTCGCCTACCACCACGTCCGCGCGGGTCGGCACGGCGCCATCGCAGAGCGCCACGTCCGTGGAGGTGCCACCCATGTCGAAGGTGATGATGCGGTCGTGTCCCGCGGTGCGCGCCACCTGGAACGCGCCGGTTACCCCCGCCGATGGCCCGGACAGCAGCGTGGCCACCGGGCGCCGGGCGGCGCGCTCGATGTCCGCCGCACCGCCGTCGCTCTGGACCACGTGCAGGACGGGGACGCCGCGCTCCCGCAGGGCGGCGCCCAGGCCGCGGAGGTAGCGTGACATCACCGGTCCCACGTAGGAGTTCAGTGCCGTGGTTGCGGTGCGCTCCACCTCGCGGTACTCGGGCGAGACCTCTGACGAGAGCGACAGGAACACGCGACTGCCGGACTCCGCCGCCGCGCGCGCGAACGCCTGCTCCACCTCCGGGTTCGCGTACGAGAACAGCAGGGAGACGGCCACCGCTTCTGCGCCGGCCGCCTCCGCGGCCGCCAGCAGGCGCCCCGCCTCGCCCTCCTCCAGGGCCACCTCCACGCTCCCGTCCGGCTGCAGGCGCGCGGAACACTCGAAGCGAAGGTCTGGCTCGATGAGCGGGGCGGGCGTCTCCGGCTCCAGGTCGTAGATGGCGGGCCGCACCTGCCGGCCGATGACCAAGAGGTCGCGGAAGCCCCGCGTGGTGACCAGCGCGGTGCGCGCACCTCGACGTTGCAGGACGGCGTTGGTGGCGACCGTGGTGCCGTGGACCACCAGGTCCGGGGTGGCCTCCAGCGCGGCGATGCCCTCCACCACCGCGCGGCCGGGGTCGTCTGGCGTGGAGGGGCGCTTGTGGATGCGGTACGCGCCGTCCGCCCACAGGAGGAAGTCCGTGAACGTCCCGCCGACGTCGACCCCGAGGAGCGTGCTCACGGGCGGCATGCTACCAGCGTGCGGAGCGGGCCTCGCGGTGGCGGGCGCACTGGTTGCTCCTGCGGGAGGCGCCGCCGGGCCGGTGAAACGGAATTGTCAGCGCGCCTGTGAGGGAGTGACGCCACCACGATGGCCCGACGGTGAGCCTGAGGGGAGCCGAGACGCGCCCTACGTTGGAGAGCCGGGCGCGAACGCAACAGCAGGCTCTCTCAGCACCGAAGGGGTTTCGACCATGGCCCGAGCAGCAAAAGAAGTGGTGGTCAACGCGCCACTGAGTGCCGTCTACAACCAGTGGACCCAGTTCGAACAGTTTCCGGAGTTCATGGACGGGGTACTGGAAGTTCGCCAGTTGGACGACAAGCGGCTGCACTGGCGCGCCAAGATCGGCGGCCAGGAGCAGGAGTGGGACGCTGAGATCCAGGAGCAGATCCCGGACGAGCGCATCGTCTGGCGGGCCACCCAGGGCGACTCCAACGCGGGCTGGGTGACCTTCGAGACGGTCTCCCCCCAGGAGACCAAGGTCCACCTGGAGATGTCCTACGAGCCGGAGGGCATGGTGGAGAACGTGGGCGACGCGCTGGGCTTCGTGGACCGCAAGGTGGAAGGCGACCTTAAGCGCTTCAAGGAGTTCATGGAGGAGCGCGGCGGCCAGGAGACCGGCGGGTGGCGCGGGGAGATCGAGAACCCCAACGCGCCCGGCGGCCACACCCAGGGCCGTGGGACCCCGGACGTGCCCAACGTCTGACCTCACCGATACCCCAGGACTACTGCTTGAGCGAGGGACGCCGATAGGCGCCCCTCGTCCCGTCTCAGTACCCACGGGAAGCGCGGCACCGCTGGTTGCTCGTTGATCGTGGTGGGGGCCGTTGGTAGCGTTGAAACGTTCGCTTCTGGGTTCGCGTCCTCAGGAGAGGCCGGACCGCTCACAGACGCCCACCAGCCATACCCACACTCCAAGCCATCGGGGACGATCCATGCCTGACACCTACGAACTCCAGCCGCGCACCACGACCGGCAAGGCCGTGAAGAAGTTGCGCCGCGAGGGCGTGCTCCCGGCTTCCATCTACGGCCGCGGCATCGAGTCCATGGCGGTGCAGTTGCCGTACCTGGTCGCGCGCGACCTGATGAACTCGCACGGCTACAACTCCCTGGTGAACGTCACCGTGCAGGGCGAGTCCAAGCCTCGCCCGGTGGTGGTGAAGCAGGTGGACCAGGACCCGGTCTCCCGCCAGTTGTGGCACATCGACTTCCTGCAGGTGGACCTGACCCGCAAGATCTCCGGCCCGGTGCCGGTGCACTTCGTGGGCGAGGCGCCCGCCGTGAAGGACCACGGCGGCGTGCTGGTGATCCACGCAGACACCGTGGAGGTGGAGGCGCTGCCGGCGGACATGCCGGAGGCGCTGGAGGTCTCGGTTGAGGGCCTGCTGGAACTGGACTCCTACCTCTACGCCCGGGAGGTCAAGACTCCCGCCGGCGTGGAGGTGATCACGGACGGTGAACACCTGCTGGCAGCCATCACCCGCCCGCGCATCTCCGCGGACGCTGCCGAGGAGGCCGAGGCCGAGGCCGTGGCCGAGGGCGAGCAGGCCGAGGAGGCCGCAGCCGAGGGCGGCGAGGCCGCCGAGTCCACGGACGAGGCGCCGGCCGCGGAGTAGTCCGGCCGGGGCCTGCCGGGCCCGCGAATCGGCCCTACGGCAAGACTGTGAACGCCGCCCCATCCGGGGCGGCGTTCTGTTGTGCCTGTTGTTCCCGCATGACGTCCGTGCGCAACTGGCCGCACGCCGCCGCGATCTCCTGCCCGCGCTCCACGCGGACGGTCGCGTTGATGCCCTGCGCCTGGAGTTCCCGCTGGAACGCCCGCACCCGCTCCCGGCTGGGCCGCTTCAGGTCTGGGCCGGCGGTGGGGTTGTAGGGGATCAGGTTGACGTGCGCCTGGATGCCGCGGATGCGCTCTGCCAGGCGCCGCGCCTGTTCCGGCTCGTCGTTCACGTGGTCCAGCAGCGCGTAGGCGAAGGTCACGCGCCGCCCGCGCTTCGCGATGTAGCCCCGCGCCGCCTCCACCAGGTCATCGATGGTGGTGCCACCGGCGGTGGGGATCAGGCGACGGCGCAGGTCGTCATCCGGGGCGTGCAGGGAGATGGTGAGGCCTACCTGCAGGCCCTCGTCGCCGAGGCGTTCAATGCCGCGGACCAGGCCGACGGTGGAGATCGTGACCCCGCGCTGTCGCAGGTCCATGCCGTCCGCGCTGACCATCCAATGGACCGCCTTCAGCGTGGCGGTGTAGTTGGCCAGCGGTTCGCCCATGCCCATGAACACCACGTTGGTCACGCGGCGGCGCCGGGCGAAGTGCAGCACCTGAGCCAGGATCTCGGACGGGCGGAGGTTGCGCGTGAAGCCCTGCTGGCCGGTGGCGCAGAAGGAGCACGCCATGGCGCAGCCCACCTGCGTGGACACGCACACCGTACTGCGCTCCGGCAGGCGCTCGTCGTCGCCGTCCTGCTCCGCCTCGCGCGAGTCGTAGTCCATGCGCACGGCCTCCACGGCGTCGCCGCCGCCGAGGTCCAGCAGGACCTTCGTGGTGGAGCCGTCGTCCGCTGCCCGCTCCGTGATCACGGAGAGCGGCTCCAGCGTGAACGTCTCCGCCAGGCGCGCGCGCAGGGGCGTGGAGAGGTTGGTCATCTCCTGGAAGGAGGTGGCGTGCTGCTTCAGCACCCAGCGGGCGATCTGCTTCGCGCGGAAGCGCGGCTCGCCCCAGGCATCGAGTTGCGCCTCGATCTCTTCGAGCGAGAGGTCCAGCAGGTGGGGCAGGGAGTGGGGAGGCACGATCCCAGTCTAACCGGTGCCCCGGCTAAGCCCGGCATGAGTTCTGCCCGACGGTCACCGCACCCGCAGGGAGAGTAGTGCCAGGAGCACCACGGTCAGCGTCACCGCGGCGACCTGCGCAAAGCGCCGCCGGTCACCCTGCAGCGCCGCCCACGCCAGGGCGAGGTTCAGCGCCGCGAGGCCAGCCAGCGGCATGCCGACCAGCGCGTAGGTCAGCCCGCTGTTGTCGGCGTGCGGGTCGAACAGGTTGCGGAGCACCACGGCCGCCCACCAGCCAAAGAACGCCGCCATGCTCGTGAAGATCAGCCCGCCCGCGAGACGGATCGCCCCCAGCGCGCCGCTCACTCGCCGAGCCTGGCGCCCAGGAGCGCGCGGTCGCCGTTGAGGTATGCCTCGATGGGTGTGGGGCGCTTGCCGGGACGCTGTACCTCCAGCAGCGCCAGGCTGCCACGGCCGCAGGAGACGACGGCCCGTGCCAGGCGCCCCGCGAGCGCCTCCTCGGAGGGGGCGACCGGCGTGCCGTCGCCTTCGTGCACGGTGCCGGGTGGGCCGGCCACGTCGGCCTCCAGCGGCCAGGCGGCATGCACCATGAACGGCGCCCCTCGGTAGGTCGTTGTCGCCAGCGGCCACGGATGGAATGCGCGCACGCGCCGCCAGATCTCGAGGGCGTCCGCGCTCCAGTCGATCGCCCCGTCCGCGCGGCTCAACTTCGGCGCGTACGTCGCCAGCGAGGCGTCCTGTGGCTGCTCCTCCACCTCGCCCGCGATCCAGCGGGGGAGCACCTCGGCCAGGAGCGCAGCGCCCTCCTGCGCGATGCGGTCCGTGAGGGTGCCGGTGGTGTCCAGCGGGCCGATGGGCACGTGCCGCTGCGCCACCACGGGGCCGGCATCCACCTCTCGCACCACGCGCATGATCGTGGCCCCCGTGACCTCGTCCCCCACCAGGATGGCGCTCGCCACGGGCGAGGCGCCTCGATGCCGCGGCAGCAGCGAGGCGTGGACGTTCAGGACGCGGTACGGGAAGGACTCCAGCAGGTGGTTGGGCAGGATGTGCCCGGAGGCCGCCACCACGCCCACGTCCGGCCGGAGCGCCGCCAGCGCCTCCGTGGTGTCCCGCCGGACCCGATCGGGCTGCAGAATGACCTGCACGCCGCCTTCCAGCGCGGCCGCCTTCACGGGCGTGACCTGGGGTGCCCCGCTCCGCCCGCGAGGGCGGTCCGGCTGTGTCACCACGGCCACCACCTCGGCGCCCGGCAGCGCGAGGCAGGCCCGCAGGCTGGGCACCGCGTAGTCCGGGGAGCCGAAGAAGACGATGCGCATCAGGGCCTCACCTCTGCCAGGCCAATCTAGGGCAGTTGCCAGAGATGGACGTCCGCCAGGCGGTTGGCCGGGGTGAACAGCAGGCGCTCCTGGAATCCGGCGAGGCGAGGCGGGTGCAGGTAGAACCGCTGGGGGTGCGCGACCACCCGGCTGGCGCCGAGTTCGCGGTAGCGCTCCAGGAAGAGCGCGTACAGTTCGCGGCGCTCCGCCAGGTCCAGCGTGGTGCGGGCGGCCTCCATGAGGGCGTCCGCCTGCGGGTCAGAGAACCACGCGACATTGCCCGAGCCGCCCTGGGAGGTGTGCCAGCCGGTGTACGGGTCCGGGTCCGCCGCCGCGTCCCATCCAAAGAGCGCCAGGTCATAGCGCCCGGGCTGGAGGTACTCGCCGATGACGCGCTGCGCGGGGGCGGCCACCACTTCCACTGTCACGCCCTGCTCGCCCAACTGCTCGGCTATGGCCTCCGCGAGCGCCAGGCGGTCCGGTTCGCCGTTGGTGACGAGTTCCAGCGTCAGCGGCTCGCCGTCACGCTGCCTGCGCCCGGCGGCGTCCAGCGTCCACCCGCTCGCCGCCCAGGCCTCCTCCGCAGCGGCGCTCGCCAGCACGCTCGCGGCATCCTCGGAGGTGGGGAACGCCCAGGAGCCCGGCGGGATGACGCCGTGGCCGGGGAGCGCCGCGAGGCCGGCGTCCCGAAGGGCGTGCTCGGCGTCCACGGACTCGGCCAGCGCGCGGCGCAGGGCTGCGGAGCGCAGGTGGCCGCGGCCGTTGTTCATGTAGAGCACGGTGTAGGAGTCGCCGTGGAGCGGCGTTGCCGCCAGCCCGGCCTCCTGCGCTAACGCCGCGGCGTCGTCCGCCGCCATGCCCTCCGGCAGCAGGGCGCCGTCCACGGCGCCGGAGCGCACCAGCCGCGCCAGGGCTTCCTCGTCGTCCGCGAATCGCACCTCCAGGCGGGTGATGGCGGGCGTGCCCAGGACGTAGGAGGTGTTGTGCTCCAGCACGGCGCGGTCCTGCTGGAGGGAGGTGAGGCGGTACGGCCCCGTGCCCACGGGGCGGCGGTCGAAGGGGGCAGTCTCGAAGCCCCCGCTCACCGCCATGTCTTCCGCCAGGTGCTCCGGCAACAGGCCCAAGGTGGCGCGCCCGAGGAAGTCCGCGGCAGGCTCCGGCAGGCGCATCAGGACGGTGAGGGTGTCCGCCACGAACACTTGCACGTCCTGCCACTCGGCGGCCAGCGCGGACGGGCCCGCGAACGATTCCGACTGGATCCGGGCGATGGTGAAGGCGACGTCCGCGGCATCGAAGGCCACGCCGTCATGCCAGGTGACGCCGTTGCGGAGGTGGAACGTGTAGGTCAGGCCGTCCGGCGTGACCTCCCAGCGCTCGGCGAGTTCCGGCTCCGGCAGGCCGTCCGGGCGCAGGCGCATGAGGCCGCCGAAGACCAGCGAGGCCAGGTCCCGCTCGGACTCCACGGCGTGATCCGCGAGCGGGTTGACGCGCACGGGGCGGCCGAGGCTCGCCTCCGTGTAGGTGCTGGGGGAGGGCTGCACGGCGCCGCCCGCGCGCCAGAGGCCGAGCGCAAGCAGCAGCGCCCCACCGACCAGCAGGATTGTGAGCGGGCCCCGGCGCGCGTATGGCATCGGGTGGCCTGGCAGCCGCTAAGAGGCGGCGACGCTCCAGGCGGACATGCTGATGAAGATCACCACCACCAGGATGGTCAGGCGGTGAAGCGAGCGCTGCATGCCGCGCCGCGTGCGGAAGGACGCATCCTGCCCACCCAGGGCGGCGCCAAAGCCGGTACCGCGCACCTGGAGCAGCACCAGCGCGATCAGCAGCGTGGAGATGAGAATCTGGCCCAGGGACAGGAAGTCGCGTAGTTCCATCGTCAGAGCAGGCTACGGCCGGCCACTCTCACCCGCAAGAGAGCGGGTGGGCCGGCTTAGCGGCTGATGACCTCCGCCGCATCCGTGACCACCCGGGAGCGCAGGTCGCGCTCGAAGTAGGCGCGCATGACGGCGCTGGCCAGCGCCTCCGTGTTGTGCCGGTAGCGCTTCTCGTGGTCCACCAGGTCCGCCAGGAGCAGTCGGGCGCCGTGGTAGTCGGCGTCGCCGGGGGCGAGGACGGGGGTGGACTGCCAGTCCGCCGGGAGTGGCTGCTGTGGCAGGTTGCTGTTGGCCAGGATGGCGTCCGCGACGGGTGCGCCGCCCATGTGCCGGCGCAGCGCGGCGTAGTGGTCCGCCGCCGTGTAGCCGTCCGTCTCGCCGTGCTGCGTGGCCACGTTGGAGATGTAAACCTTGTAGCCCCGGGTTTCGTCCAGCGCCTTCGCGATGCCGCGGACCAGCAGGTTGGGCAGGACGGAGGTGTAGAGGCTGCCGGGGCCGATGAGCACCAGGTCCGCCTCCCGGATGGCGGCGGCGGCCTGGGGGTGTGCCTCCACGTCGCGGGGCTCCAGGCGGATCTCCAGCGGCGGCTCGCCGTGGGCCGGGATGGCGGACTCGCCGCACACCTCCGTGCCGTCACGGAAGCGCGCCACCAGCGCCACGTCCTCCAGGGTGGAGGGCACGATGCGCCCGCGCACCGCGAGCACGCGCGAGGTTTCCTCGATGCCGCGCTCCACGGAGCCGGTGACTTCCGCCATGGCGGTAATGAACAGGTTGCCGAAGGAGTGGCCGGACATGCCCTCGCCGGCGCGCTCGTCAAAGCGGTACTGGAACAGTTCCGTGACCAGGGGCTCCGCGTCCGCCAGCGCCGCGATGCAGTTGCGGATGTCGCCCGGGGGCAGCACGTGCATGTTCTGCCGCAGGCGCCCGGACGAGCCGCCATCGTCCGCGACGGTGACGATGGCCGTGAGGTTGGAGGAGTACTGCTTCAGGCCGCGCAGCAGGTTGGAGAGCCCCGTGCCGCCGCCGATGGCCACGATCTTGGGGCCGCGGTCGCGGGTGCGGTTGCGGTAGACCAGGTCCACCACGTCGTTGGGGCGCGTGGAGGGCGGGAGTACGGCCAGGGCGATGGACTGGTTGAGTTTCCAGGCGGAGACCACGGTCAGGGTGCCGGCTACGGAGATGAACAGTACGCCGCGCGCCCAGCGCGGAATGAACTGCAGGGTGGCGTACTCAACCCAGCCGGGAAAGGTGTAGGAAACGTAGACCTCTCGTAGGAGGTATGCGAAGCCGAGCCCCATGACCGCCACCGCGACCATGATGAGCAGCAGCCAGCGCTTGATGTGGAGCCCGAAGTAGAGCCACTTAGCGAAATTATCGCGACTCACGAGGTACCTCGCTGCCGCCCGCCTGCGTCCTAGTAAACAGGGGTGCGGTGTAATCGGTCAACTGGGTGAGCGTTACAGTCCGCTCACAGCGATGCCTGAACCCGGACATAATCCGAGCGTAAAGTCTTTGCCGCAGGCACGAACAGGTCTTCGGCGGGACGGCTAGGCCTCCGCGTCCAGGCGCTGGCGCAAGAGCGAGGAGACGGTGTTCGCGTCCGCGCGCCCCTTCGCCTCGCGCATCACCTGCCCCACGAGGAAGCCGATGGCGCTCTGCTTCCCGCCGCGGTAGTCCTCCACCGCCTTGGGGTTCGCCTGGATGATCCGCGCGGCGATCTCGTCGATCGCGCCCTGGTCGCTGACCGCGCGGAGGCCGCGCGCCTCCACGATGGCGGAGGGCATCTCACCCGTCTCGAACGCGATCCCCAGCACCTCCTTGGCGGTGGTGCCGGTGATCTCGTTACGCTCCGCCATGGCCACCAGTTCTGCGACGTGCGCCGGCGTCACGGGCGTTTCGCCCAGTTCTGCTTCCTGCCCGCGTTCGTTCAGGTGGCGCGCCACCTCGCCGATGAACCACAGCGCTACCGGCCGCGCGAGCGCCGTGCCCGCCGCCTGCACGGCGACCTCGTAAGCGTCCGAGCGCTCACGGGAGTCGGTCAACGTGCGGGATTCCTCCGGAGAGAGGCCGTACTGGGACTCGAAGCGGGCGCGGCGGGCGTCCGGGAGTTCCGGCATGCGCTCGCGGATGGCCTGCACGGCGGCCTCGTCCATGACCATGGGCGGCAGGTCCGGCTCCGGGAAGTAGCGGTAGTCGTGCGCCTCCTCCTTGGAGCGCTGGGAGACGGTTGCGCCGGTAGCGTCCACGTAGCCGCGCGTCTCCTGGACGATGCGCCCGCCCTCCTCCAGCACCTTCGCCTGGCGTTCGATCTCGAACTCGATCGCCCGCTGCACGGAGCGGAAGGAGTTCATGTTCTTTACTTCCACCTTGGTGCCCAGCGCCTCCTGGCCGCGGGGTCGGATGGAGACGTTGGCGTCGCAGCGCAACTGCCCCTTCTCCATGTCCGCGTCCGCGATCTGCAGGTAGCGCAGCGTCTGGCGGAGTTTTCGCAGGAAGGCGGCGGCCTCCGCGCCGGAGCGGATGTCCGGGCGCGTCACCAACTCCATCAGGGGCGACCCGGAGCGGTTCACGTCGATGAGCGAGTATCCCTCCGCGCCGTCGTCGCGGTGCAGGAGGCGGGCGGTGTCCTCCTCCAGGTGGATGCGCTCCAGGCGGACAGTGCGCGTCTCGCCGTCCACCTCCACAGTGAGTTCGCCGCCCACGCAGAAGGGCTGGTCGTACTGGGAGATCTGGTAGCCCTTCACCAGGTCCGGGTAGGGGTAGTTCTTGCGGTCGAACTTGGAGTGCCGGGGGATCTCACAGCCCAGGGCGAGGCCGGCCATGATCGTGTAGGCCACGGCCTGCTCGTTGATCACCGGCAGCATGCCCGGCATGCCGAGGCAGACCGCGCAGACGTGGCTGTTGGGTTCCGTGTCGAAGTACTCCCTGTCGCAGGCGCAGAACATCTTGGAGCGCGTCTTCAACTGGATGTGGACCTCGACGCCGATCACGGCCTCGTAGTCAGTCTTCGCCGCGGTGGTCATGGGCAGTCCTCGGTCGCCGCGCGCGCAGGCTCTCCGCCTGCGCCGAGCAGCCATCGTACCGCCGCCGTCGCTCAGCCCATAGGCGCACCGTGCCATCCGAGGGCGCACGATCCGGCGAGATGCGGCACAATTGGCCCGTGGACGCCCTCGACGCTCCGGACGCACCGCTGCTGCTGCCGCCCTTCGACGCCGCGAGGGCGGCCGACCGCATCCACGTGCACTCCACGAAGTACGACGGCTCACCGCACTACCAGTACGACGGCTTCCTGGTCGACCAGGGCGAGGGCTGGCTGCGCATCGTAGTGAAGGCCGGGACGCCCTTCGTCTCCTACCGGGAGCGCGGCGAGGTGATCTGCGACATGACGCAGATCTACTTCACGGACCGTTGGTACAACGCGTTCCACAACCATCAGCCGCTGGGGCGGCGCGGGATGCTGACGTACTGCAACGTGGGCACCCCGGCGCGGTTGGAGGGCAACACCCTGCGCTGGGTGGACCTGGACCTGGACGTCATCCAGTCCCAGGCGCTGGGCCTGTTCGTGGACGACGAGGACGAGTTCCAGGAGCACCAGCGCCAGATGGCCTACCCGCCGGAGGTCATCCGGCGTGCGGAGGCCGCTCGGAACCGGTTGCTGGCGCTGGGACGCGACCTGGCCTTCCCCTTTGACCGAGAGATGCACCTGCCCGCCTGAGGACGTACGGACCCCGATGACGCTGGAGATCGTCCCGTTCGAGCCGCGCTGGCATGCAGACGCCCTGGCCCTCTGGGGCCAGCAGTACATGGCCTCCACCGGCCGCCTCCACGACACGCTGGCCCAGCCGGGCGTGGTGGCGCTGCTGGATGGCCAGTTCGCCGGCGCCGTGACGTGGGTGCCGGCCGCTCCGGGCGAGCCGTGGGAGGTGCTCACGGTCTACTCCGCCATCGAGGGCAAGGGCGCGGCGAGCACGCTCCTGGGGCGCGTGGCTGACCTCGCCCGGGAGGAGGGCGTCCCCTACCTGCGGCTCATCACCACGAACGACAACACGCCCGCGCTCCGCTGGTACCAGCGCCGGGGCTGGCGGCTGTACGAGGTGCGCGCCGGCGCCGTGGACGAGTCCCGGCGCACGCTGAAGCCGGAGATCCCGGAGGTGGGTATCGACGACATCCCCATCCGGGACGAGATCGAGTTGCGCTTGCTGCTGTGAGGCGCGTCCTGTTGACCTCGCTGCAACTTCAGGCGGGCAACATGGGGTAATGCTTTGTGCACCGGGGGAGTGACGCTTGGCGGTGAGTCGGCGCATCCTCGTGGTGGAGCACAACCGTGAACTGGGCCGCCTCTATCAGGCCACGTTGCAGGATGAGGGCTTCGACGTCGACCTGGAGGTGGCGCCAGATGATGTCGTCGTCGCCGTGCGCGGCCACGACCATCCTGACCTGCTGATCCTTGATCTACCACCTCCCACGGAGGCAGCACTTGAGGTGCTAGACGCACTCCGCACGGACGACGTCGCGCGTGACGTCGAGGTGATCACCCTCACAACCCAGGACGCCGTGGCTGAGGTCGCGATGGCCTCGTATAACGTCGTTGCCTCATTCACGAAGCCATTCGACCTGGACGGGTTCGTGGACGCTGTTCAGAGGCACACCCAGCAGCCCTCGCTCCTTGCCGATGTCCGGCGGGAACGGCCGCACGCCGGCGATGTGCTGGATCACGCCGAGCACATCCTGGCGGAGCGATCACGCCACATCGTGTTCCGTTGGGTGCAGCGGATCCGCACCTCGCCTCCGTGGTCGGACCGGCCCGATCTGACCCTGGAGGACCTCATCGACTACGCACCCGTTGTCTTGCAGCTGATCGACGTCCGGCTCCACTACGACAGCCACGAGGAGTTCTTCCGCCGGCACCCGGAGGCACTGGAGCGGGCGAAGGGACACGCGCGAGTCCGGAAGGCGCAGAACATCGGCGTCGTCTCCGCCGTGGAGGAGTACACATTCCTGCGCGAGGAGTTGTGGAGGGAACTGGCGGAACGCTTCCCGGAGGACGCTGGCACACACGGCGCGTTCGCCGTGGAGCGCGCGATTAATCGGACAGTGGACACCGTCATCGTTGCCACGCTCCGTGCCTACATGGGCCAGGTGTCGGTTTGACCGCACCAGCGGGCGGGCGGACGGTGAGGGCTCCCACCGTTGGACTCGAGGATCCTCATGCCCGCCCCCAGGATGTTGCTCGTCGCCGCGGCCATGGCGGTCGCGGCGCTCGCCGTCGGCTGTAACGGCGACGACGGCGACGCGACGCCGACCCAGACCACCGCCACCGCCGCCCCGACCACGCCGGTGCCCACGTCCACCGAGGCGGGCGCGACTGAGACCGCGACAGCCACGACCACCGGCACGCCGGCCTCGGACATCGTCCCGGCGGACGGCAGCGCGACCACGGAGACCGAGGTGGTGCGCTACGAACCGGCCGCGCTGGAGGCGGACGTGGACGCGGAGCGTGGCGAGTGCTTCAGCGAATCGCTGGCGGCTGCCGGACGGTCCGACGCCGCGCGATGCTCGATGGTGAACTCGATCTTCGATCCGTGCTTCGTGGTGGGCGACGACGCCACTCTGATGGAGTGCGAACCCGACCCCATCGCGGGGACGCCCGGCACGTATCTCTCGCTCGCGGAGCCGTGGCCGGGGGCCGAGGGGGAGGACCTGGAGGAGACCCAGCCGTGGCTGCTCCAGGTAGCGGACGGCACCGTCTGCGGCTTCCTGACGGGGGCGACCGGCGGCCTTGATGGTGAGCGGCTGAACTACGGCTGCACCAATCGCGAGCTCATCCTGGGCCACCCACAGACGGGCGAGGACGGCGGCCCGTGGACGGCCGAGTTCGTCTCCGGCAGCGTGGGGCAGGACGGCTTCCAGGCGGACAACCGCCACATCGAGGGCATCGCCACCGTCTGGCGGTGACGGTCTGGCGCTGACGGACTGGCGCTGACGACCCTCGGCGCGGCGTAGACTCGGCGCATGGCGGACAAGGGTGTGCCCCCCGGCGTGCAGGGCGGCTTCTTCCAGGAAGCCCGCGCGGAGCGTGGCGCGCCTGCCGGGGCGCCTTTGGCGGCGCGGATGCGACCCCGCACGCTGGAGGAGTACGCCGGCCAGCAGCACATCGTTGGCCCGGGCGGGCCGCTCCGCCGCATGATCGAGGGCGACCAATTGCCCTCGATCATCCTCTGGGGGCCGCCCGGGTGCGGGAAGACCACCCTGGCGAGCATCATCGCCGCCCGCACCGAGCGGCACTTCGAGGAACTCTCCGCCGTGAGCAGCGGCATCGCGGACGTGCGCCGCGTGGTGAAGGAGGCGGCGGACCGCCTCCGCATCTCCGGGCGCCGCACCATTCTGTTCGTGGATGAGTTGCACCGCTTCAACCGCTCGCAGCAGGACGGCCTCTTGCCGCACGTGGAGGCGGGGACGGTCACGCTGATCGGTGCGACCACGGAGAACCCCTCGTTCTACGTGGTCGCGCCGCTGCTCTCGCGCAGCCGCGTCTTCCGGCTGGAGTTGCTGGAGCCGGAGACCATCCACGCCCTGGTCCGCCGCGCGCTGGAGGACCCCGAACGGGGCCTCGGCGGGCGCGGCGTGGAGATCGACGAGGGTGCCCTGGACTCCCTGGCGCACGCCGCGGCAGGAGACGCCCGTTCCGCGTACAACATCCTGGAGGCAGCCGCCTCGCTGGCCGAGCCGGACACGGACGGGCGGCGGTTGATCACCACGGAGACCGTGGACCAGGCCGCCCAGCACCGCACGATCCTGTACGACCGCGAGGGCGACGGGCACTTCGACGCGATCTCGGCCTACATCAAGAGCGTGCGCGGGTCAGACCCGGACGCGGCGCTCTACTGGCTGGCGCGGATGCTGGAGGCGGGCGAGGACCCCCTCTTCGTCGCGCGGCGCGTGGTGATCCTCGCCTCGGAAGACGTGGGGCTCGCGGACCCGTCGGCGCTGCCGCTGGCGGTGGCCTGCCAGCAGGCGGTGCACTTCCTGGGGATGCCGGAGGCGCGCATCCCGCTGGCGGAGGCCACGGTCTACCTCGCACGCGCGCCCAAGTCCAACAGTGCCTACGCGGCGTATGGACGCGCGCTGGAGGATGCCCAGGCGACCCGGAACGACCCCGTGCCGTTGCACCTGAGGAACGCCGCCACCGGGCTGATGCGCCAGATGGGCTACGGCCAGGGCTACCAGTACGCGCACGACTTCCCGGGGAACCGCCCCCCGGACCAGGCGCACCGCCCGCCCTCCGTGGAGGGGAACACGTACTACGAGCCCGGCTCGCTGGGAGACGAGGGTCGCCAGCGCTGACCGCCTGGTCTCCCGGAGACGCCGAAGACAGAAGCGGGAGCGCCCCCCCCCCCCCCCCCGGGGGTTGTGCCACCGCCCCGCGCAGTGGAGGT
>JAWLHV010000007.1:0-50223 GCA_041690175.1 Dehalococcoidia bacterium | reverse complement strand
AGCGCCCAAGGCGCTCCCGCTTCTGTATGTGCCACGTCCCGTCTAGTTGACTGTGAAGGGCCTAGTTGACCGTGAAGGGAATGTGCATGCCGCCGGCGTAGTGTCCGGCGACGTTGCAGAACAGGACATAGGAGCCTGCCTCCAGGTCCGCGGTCACGGTCTCCGTGCCGCCGTTGGCCAGTTCGGCACTCGCAGCCACCACGTCCAGGGCGGACTCGTCCACCTGGGCGCCGTCCACGGGGAGGGCGTCGTGGGCCAGGTCGGTCTTCACCACCTTGAACTCGTGGGGCAGGGCGCCGCTGTTCGTCACCTCGAAGGAGACCGAGCCCGCGGCGGCGGACTCGGGCGAGGCTTCCAGCGCCAGTTCGCTCGGCTGGCCCAGCGTCACGTCTACGGAGGTCGCCTCGCCGGGGGCCTCGGTGGACGTGGCCTCGCTGGTGGCGGTGGGGGCGGGGGTGGAATCGCCGTTGTCGTCGCCGGAGCAGGCCACCAGGCCAAACATGGCGAAGGCGCCCAGGATCAGCGCCAGGGATCGCGTCTTGCGGAACATCAACTCTCCCTCTGTCATTCGTGCTTGAGACTCACAATGTGTGAAATCTTGCACAAGCAACGTTAGTCCTGGCCCGCTTTACGAGACAGGAGTGCCCCCGCACGCCCTTGCGACGCGCCGTACCATCCGGCGAGCCACGCCAGGAAAGGCCAGGGCTGGAGGAGGACAGGCATGGGCTTGAGCGACCGCACGCCGACCACGCGCGAGGAGTACGAGGCCTACCGCACCCGCCTCAACAACTGGGGACGCTGGGGCACGGACGACCAGTTGGGCACCCTGAACCACATCACGGAGGAGACCCGGCGGCAGGCTGCCTCGCTGGTGCGGGAGGGGCGCAGCGTCTCGTGCGCGAACCCCATCGCCACCCGGGCGGTGGTGGCAGACGAGCGGCGCAACCGCGTCCCGGCCGACCACCGCATGAGCGTGAGTCCCGTCTCCTCCGGCGACTACATCGGCCTGTCCTACCACGGCTTCGTGAACACCCACATCGACGCGCTGTGCCACATCTTCACGGGCCCCCGGGGGCGGCTCTACAACGACCGCCCCAGCGACCTGGTCACGGAGGAGGGCGCGCGCACGAACTCCGTGGACTTCTGGCGGGACGGCATCGTCACCCGCGGCGTGCTGTACGATATCCCGCGCATGCGGGGGCAGGCGTACGTGCAGCAGGGCGAGCCGGTGGAGGGCTGGCATCTCCAGGACTGGGCGCGGCAGGTGGGTATCACGCCTCGCGCGGGGGACGCGGTGCTGATCCGGTCTGGCTGCGAGCCGTTCTGGCAGGCCAACCCGAACTTCCAGATGGAGTTCCCACCACTGAACACGCCGGGCGTGGGCGTCTCCTGCCTGGAGTTCCTGCACGACACGGACGCTGCGCTCCTGGGCTGGGACCTGCAGGAGGCCGGTGGCCAGCCGGAGTACGGCGAGCGCATCCCCGTCCACGCGATCGCCATCCCGCACATGGGTATGCCGCTGCTGGACAACGCCAACTTCGAGCGGCTGGCGGAGGTGTGCGCGGAGACCGGGCGCTACGAGTTCCTGCTGGTGGTCGCGCCGCTCGTGGTCGTGGGCGGCACGGGCTCGCCTGTGAACCCGGTCGCGACTTTCTAGCCCACCCGGGTGCCGCCACGCGGCACCCGGTCCAGCAGCCGCGCGGCGCGGTAGAGCGACAGCCAGCGGTCGAACGAGACCGCGGAGGGCGGCGCGTGGAGGTCCACGCGCAGGTCGCGGGAGAGGCGCTCCACTTGCCCGCGCGTGAACACGCGGCGCAGCGCCTCCCCGGACGTGCGGCCGCGGCCGAAGGTGGCGCTCAGGAAGCGCTCATAGTCTGCCCGCTCCTCCGGCCGCAGGAGGGGCGGCTGACGCCGGGCGAGCCAGAGCAGCACGCTCTCCACGGACGGCGGCGGATCGAAGTCCGCGCGCTGGAGCGGGCGTGTGACCTCGATGTGCCACCACGGCTTCAGGGTGAGCGACGGGAGCGTCTCCGCGCCCCACGGACTGCCCGCGAAGCGCTCCGCCGCCTCGCGCTGCACCACCAGGTGCGCGTCCGCCGCCGGCGACGCCACGATGTGGCGGACCGCGTGCGCGGTGATGCCAAACGGAAGGTTGGCCACCACCCGGGCGCCGGGCGGCACTTGGAAGCGCAGGAAGTCTCCGTGGACCACCTCGATGTGGGGATCCGCCTCGAAGCGGCGCGTGGCCGCGGCGGCGAGGTGGGGGTCCAGTTCCACGGTGAGGACGCGGCCGGCGCGCGCCGCCAGCGCGGCGGTGAGGGCGCCATGGCCCGGCCCGACCTCCACCACAAGGTCGGACTCAGCGAGTCCCATCCAGTCAGTCAGTCGGTCGGCGAGTGCTCGGCTACGAAGAAAGTGCTGCGAGAACTCGGGCCGCCGCCGCCTGCCGGCGGCGGACACGGACCACCATTACGCTCATCTGGAGCCTCCGTCCGGACACGCTAGCGGATGGCGAGCGCCTTGCCCAGCGCGTGATAGATTCCCGCTCCCGGGGGACGGTTCAAGCGAGGGCGCCGGTGGATCAACCGCTTGCAGGCATCACGGTGCTGTCCATGGAGCAGGCGGCCGCGCTGCCGTTCGCCACGCGCCACCTGGCGGACCTGGGCGCGGAGGTCATCCGCGTGGAGTCGCACGGCCGCGCCCGCCCCTCCGCCCTGAGCGAGTCCGACCTCCTGCGCAACAAGCGGCGAATCGGCATCGACCTCGCTGCCGAGGGAGGCCCCGAGGTCTTCCGCCGCCTAGCCGCGAACGTGGACGTAGTGGCACACAACTTCACCCCGCGCGTGATGCGGAAGTACGGCATCGACTTCGAGTCCGTGCGGCAGGTGAACCCGGATGTGATCTACGTCTCGATCACGGGGTTCGGCACCACCGGCCCATGGGGCGAGCGCCCCCTGTTCGGGCCGGGCGCGGAGGCGGTGTCCGGGCACAATGTCATGATCGGCGAGCCGGACGCCTGGCCGGGACGGCCCGGCACCATCGTCTACGCGGACAACAACACCGGCCTCAACGCCGCCTTCGCCGTCCTGGCCGCGCTCGACCATCGAGACGCCACCGGGGAGGCGGTCCACGTCGACCTCTCGCTCTACGAGGCGGCGATCGCCCACCTGGGCGTCGCGGTCACGGAGCGTGCCTTCGGCGCGCCGCTCCCGGAGCGCATCGGCAACGCGGACCGGCGCTATCCGCTCCACGGTGTGTTCGCAGCGGCTGGCCACGACCGCAGTGTCGCCATTGCTGCTGCCGAGGCGGACCTGCCCTCGGTGGGGCGGGTGCTGGGCTTGAACGTGTCGGGCGACGTGGCCGGCCTGGACGCGGAGCGCGTAGCGGTGGCGGTGTCCGCGCGGCCCGCGGAGGAGGTGGCGGCAGCGCTGCAGGCGGCCGGCGTGGCCGCCCACGCGGTGGCGGACTGTAGCGACCAGGTGCAGGACGAGCACCTGTGGGCGCGTGGCTACTTCGGCATCCTGTTAGACGGCGGCCCGCACGCCGGGCCTGCCTTTGGCGGTGGCGCGGACGTGGCCATGACCCCACCTCACCGCCTGGGCCAGGACAACGACGACGTCCTGGCGCGCCCTGGTGGGTTCGCGCCCGAGGAGATCGAGGCGGCCCGTGCTGCGGGGGCGATCGGCGAAGGGCCGGCGGGAATGGAGCCGCGCCGGCCCGCCGACTACTCCGTACGGCTCGCCCGCGCCGAACTCTCCCGGGTGGACGAGACGTTCGATGGCTGGCGGAGGTTCCTCTCGTGACGGGCGCCGCATCGCTGGCGTCCGTGTCCGCCGCGCTTGCGCTGCGGCTGGCGGAGGCTGGGCACACGTCCGTGTTCGTGGAACCACCCTCGCCGGTCTCGGGCGGGCGGGACACGCTCATCTACTCATTCCGCACGCAGGGCGGCGGGCCGCAGATCCTTCGGCTCTTTCCGAGCGGTTCGGTGGGCCGGGCGCGCTTCGAGGCCGCAGTGCAGTCCGCCGTGGCGACCCAGGGCTACCCCGTGCCTCAGGTCGTATTGGCTGGCGACGACATCGCCGGCCTGCCGTTCATGGTGATGGAGCGCGTGCCGGGGGAGCCGCTGGCGTCCTGGATCGTCCCGCCCGGCCCTCGGATGCTCCGCGCGCCGCGGATGCTGGCGGAGGCGCACGTCGCCCTGCATGCACTCGACGCGGGGGCGGTGCAGGCGGCGGTGGAGGGCCTGGACGCAGGCAAGCCGCACCGTCCCGCGGAGATGCTGGCCCGCCGCCTGGAGCAACTCGACCGGCCCGAGGATACCTCGTTGCGGCGTGCGGTGGAGTGGGCGCGCGAGCGGGCGGTCGGTGGAGACGACGTGGTCTGCCACGGCGACTTCCACCCGTTCAACGTCCTGGTGGACGGGGACTCGCTCTCCGGAGTCATCGACTGGACGGATCTGCAGTTCGCCCCGCGTGAGTACGACGTGGCGCGCAACATGGTGCTCAACGACCACGTGCCCATGGGCGGCCCCCTGCTCGGGAGGCCGTTCATGGCGGCGGCGCGCCGCTGGCTCGGCCGCCGCTACGTGACCGAGTACCAGCGGTTGCACCCACTGTCGTCCGAGACACTGCAGTGCTGGGCCGCCGTCAACGCCGTCCTCATGCTCGCGCAGGCCGTGGTCCAGCGCCGGGCAGGGACCACCTACATCTGGCAGGATGCGCGCGCCGCTGGTGCACTGGCACGGCGCGTCCATGCCGTTGCCGGCATCGATGTCCTGCCCTCGCTGGGGGTGCTGTCGTGAGCCCGGCACCGCGCGCGCTCGACCTCGCCACCGGCGTGGGCGCCGCGTACGCCACCCGCATGCTGGCGGAGGTGGGCTGGGACGTGGTGAAGGTGGAGCCGCCCGGCGGTGACCCGCTGCGTGACGAGGTCTCCCGCTGGGGCCGCGGACGGGGCGGCGCCTTCGCATACGTGAACTACGGCAAGCGCGGCGTCCAGGCGGACGATCGCGACATCGAACGGCTGGCCGCGGCCGCGGACGTGGCGGTGGGGGACTTCTCGCCGGCGGGATGCGCCGCCTCCGGGGTCTCGGCAGGGATGTTCGCCGCGCTGTCGCCGCGCCTGGTGGTGGTCTCCGTGAGCGCGTTCGGCCTCACTGGCCCCAAGGCGAACTGGGCGGCCACGGACCTCGTGGCGCAGGCGGCGAGCGGGCTGATGTTCCTGACGGGCGAGCACGACCAGGCACCCCAGCAACTGCCGCCGTACGCCGCGGCGATCACGGGCGGCATCGCGGGGGCCACGGCAGCCCTCGCCGCAGCGCGGAGCGCCCGGGCAGACGGCGTGGTGCGCCGGGTGGACGTTTCCACCGTGGAGGCGATGGCCTCGCACACCTATTCGCAGACCAGCGCCTACGTGTACCGGGGCGAGGTGCACCGACGCGAGCAGCGGGAGAAGCAGGCGCTGCGCATGGTCCCCACCAGCGACGGCTACGTGTACTGCGCGCCGGGCGCCGTGGCCAACGTGGACATGCGAGGCGTGGCGGAACTCATCGGCGAGTCGCGCCTGGCGGAGGAGCGCTTCCAGACGGCGGAGGGGCGCATGCAGCACTACCAGGAGTACCTGGACCTGTTCGTGCCCCCGTTCCGGCAGAAGACTGCGCAGGAGTGGTTCCAGGAGGCGGAACGGCTGCACCTGACGTTCGCGCTGGTGCAGACAGTGGACGACCTCTTCCGCTGCCCCCAGCTGGGCGCGCGTAAGATGCTGCGGCAGGTCCCGGGGCCGGACGGCCGCCCGGTGCCCGCGCCCGGCCGCCCCTTCCGGCTGGAGGGCGGCCCGCCGGAGGCCTCCCGGCCGTGGCCGGAGGATCCCGGCGAGCACACCGCCGAGGTGTTCCGCGAGTGGCTCGGCGCGCAGTAGCCCGAGCAGGAGGAGAGACCGTATGACTGCTTCCCCCCGTCGCGCTGAACTGCGACTGACCGCCACGCTGGACACGCCGGACGACCGCAGCGCCATTGGCAACGAGATCCACTCCACGGAGGGCGCGAAGGACTACGGCTACCAGGCGGCGCTCGTGGGCGGGGCAACCGTCTTCGGCTGGGCCACGCCCGCCGTCCTGGAGGCGCTCGGCGAGGGGTGGCTCTCGCGAGGCTGGGTGGAGGCAGCGTTCCGCCGGCCGACGTACCCGGGCGAGGACCTGCACATCACGGTGGAGCCCGCCCACAGCCTTGCGGACGCGTGGGAGTTGCACATCCTGGGCCCGGACGGGCACGACCGCGTCTCCGGCACGGTCGGCCTGGGTGATGCGCCGTGGCTGGACCAACTCGCGCCGCCGCTGCTGCGCCCCGCGGACCCGCCCCTGGAGGACATCCCGCACCTCACGATGGACGTCGCCCCCGTGGGACGGGAGATCCGCGCCTACGGCGGCGAGTTCTCGGCCGAGGAGGCGCGCACGTACGCGCGTGACCGCGAGCGCGCCACGGAGGCGCTGTTCCTGGGCGACCGCCCGCTGCTGCACCCCGGCTACGTGGCCATGCGGCCCATCCGCGTGCTGCACCACTCCTTCCACTACGGCCCGGCGATCCACGCAAAGAGCCAGATCCAGTTCCTGCGGCCCGCCCACGCCGGCGGCGAACTGGTGACGACTGCGCAGTTCGTAGAGGCCTACGAGCGCAAGGGCCACCACTACGCCGTCATCGACTGCGCCACCTACGGCGCCGAGGGCAACGAGGTGATCCGCCAGCGCCACACCAACATCTTCGGCGTGGCGAAGCGGCAGGGCGGGGAGTCCGACTAACCGTGGCGCGCGCGCTGGCTCACCTCCGCGTCATCGACATCTCTCACAGTCCCGCCGGCGCGTGGACCTCGCGCCTGCTGGCGGACGCTGGCGCTGACGTCATCATGCTGGAGCCCGCGGCCGGCCACCCGCTGCGGTGGTTGGCGCCCTTCACCGAGGCCGGCGAGAGCATCCCGGCGATGAACTTCCTGGCGAACAAGCGCGCCGTCACCCTGGACCTGGAAGAACCCGCCGCGCGAGCGCGGGCGCTCGATGTGGTCCGCCGCGCGGACGTGCTGGTCTCATCGCACCCTCCGAGCCGCCTCGCGGAGTGGGGGATGACGTACGCGGAGATCGCGCAGCCGTCCCTGGTGATGGTGCACGTCACGCCGCACGGCATGACGGGCGCCCTGGCGGAGGTGCCGGGGAACGACCTCACCGCTGCCGCGCGCTCTGGCTGGGCCTCCATCAACGGCACCGCCGACCGCGAGCCGCTCAAGCCCTCGGGGTGGGCGGCCTCCTACTGCGCCGGCATCGCCGCGTATGCCGCGACCGTGGCCGCCGTCCGCTGGCGCGACCAGCAGGCGGGCGCCTCGAAGGACGGGGGCGGCCAGGAGGTGGACGTCGCGGAGGTGGAGGTGATGGCCGGCACCTTCGCGCCGGCGTTCCTCGGCTCGCAGTATCGAGGCGCAACGACCCAGCGGCGAGGCGCGGACGACGGCCTCGGCAGCCCGGTGCAGGTGGCGGACGGCCACTTTGCGCTCACGCTGAGCCGCGCGCACTTCTGGCGGGATGCGATGAACGTCCTGGGCCTGCCCGACCTGGCGGAGGACGAGCGCTACGGCGCCTCCTGGTACCGGCAGCAGCACAAGGACGAGTACACGGGCCGGGTGCTGGAGGCCATGCGCGGCTGGGAGAAGATGGCGCTCTTCGACGAACTGGCCGTCCGCCGGGTGGTGGCGGGGCCCGTCCTCACCATGGAAGAACTGCGGCGCGTCGACCACCTGGAGGCGCGCGGCTTCTGGCGCCGTCCAGCGGATGCGCCCGATGGCCCGGAGTACCCGGGCCCCGCGTACAAGATGACCGGGACGCCCCAGTCCCTGGAGCGGCGTCCCCCGCAGCCGGGCGAACACACGGCCGAGGTGCTGGCCGCCCTCGAGGCCCCGAGCGGGCAGGAGCGTGCGTCGTGAGCGGGCCGCTGGCAGGGACGCGCGGGATCGTGCTCACCCAGGCGTGGGCGGGGTCCTACTGCACGAGCCTCCTCGGGATGCTCGGGGCGGACGTGGTGCAGGTGGAGGTGCGGAAGCGACCGGACTCCTGGCGGGGGGACTACGCCGCGCCGCTGGCGCCGGCGCTCCGGGAGATCGAGACGGCCCGGAACCCCTGGAACTGCAACGCCCTCTACAACTCCGTGAACCTGGGCAAGCGCTGCATCACGCTGGACCTGGCGGACGCCCGCGCCATGGCGATCTTCAAGCGCCTGCTGGAGCACGCGGACTTCTGCGCGGAGAACTTCTCGCCCCGCGTGATGGGAAACTTCGGCCTCGCCTACGAGCAGATGCGAGAGGTGAAGCCGGACATCATCCTGGCCAGCCTCTCCGCGTACGGCCACGACGGCCCGTGGGCGAATGTCCCCGGCATCGGCGGCACCATCGAGCCCTCCAGCGGGATGTCCGGCCTGCTCGGCTACCAGGACGGGCCGCCGCTGAACTCCGGGCAGATGTACCCGGACGCCGTCGCCGGCCTGAATGCCTGCGCCGCGATCATCACCGCGCTCTACCACCGCGACCGCACGGGAGAGGGCCAGTTCATCGACCTCTCGATGCAGGAGGCCTCGCTCGCCTGGGTGGGGGACGCGTTCCTGGAGTACGCCGCCACCGGCCGGCAGCGGCCGCGCATGGGCAACCGCCACCACACCTTCGCCCCGCACGGCATCTACCCGGCCGCCGGCACCGAGCGCTGGGTGGCCCTCGCCTGCGAGGGCGAGGCGCAGTGGCGTGCCCTGTGCGCCCTGGCCGGGCAGGGCTGGGAGCGCGACCCGCGCTTCGAGACGACGACCGAGCGCAAGGCGAACGAGGACGCCCTGGACGCGGAGATCGCGACATGGGCGGCGACCCAGGACCGGGACGCCCTCGTCGCTGCGCTGGTCGCCGCCGGCGTGGTGGCCGCGCCGGTGCACGACGCCTTCGAGGTGGCGGCGGACCCGGTGCTGCGCGAGCGTGGCGTGGTGGTGGAGGTCGCGCACCCGGAGACGGGGCGCTGGCCGCAGGTGGCGCTGCCGATGCACTTCTCTCGCACCGTGCCGGACGTGCCGCCCCGGCACGCGCCGCTGCAGGGCCAGCACACGCACGAGGTGCTGGCGGAGTTGCTGGGGATGAGCGCGGACGAAGTAGACGAACTGGTGCGCGCCGGGGTCTCCGGTGGCGGCCCACCGGACTAATGATCGAGGGGACAGGTGCCTGACATGCCCGACTACGACACGATCCGCTACGAGCAGCACGGCCGCGTGGCGCGGCTGGTCCTCAACCGTCCGCAGGTGCGGAACGCGCAGTCCTGGCACCTGCTGGAGGAACTGGACGAGGCCTTCCACCACGCGGCCGGGGACGACTCGGTGGGCGTGATCGTGCTGGCGGGGGAGGGTGAGCACTTCTCGGGTGGGCACGACCTGGGCAGCCCGGAGCAGAAGGCGGACATGGAGCGCCGCCCGCGACAGCAGGGGGTGCGCGGTCGCTACGCCGGCTCCTATCAGATCAACGTGGACCTCAACATGCGCTGGCGGAACCTGCCGAAGCCGACCATCGCGGAGGTGAAGGGCTACACGATCTTCGCCGGCGTGGCCATCTCCTCCGCGTGCGACCTCATCTTTGCGGCGGACGACACCATGTTCCTGCCCACCAACTACCAGTACTTCGCCGTGCCCTGGGACATGGGCATCCGCAAGACCAAGGAGTTTCTCTTCGAGTCGCGCTTCATCGATGCGCAGGAGGCGCTGGCCGCGGGCATGGTGAACCGCGTGATCCCGAAGGCGCGGCTGGAGCAGGAGACCATGGAGTACGCCGCGCGCGTGGCGGAGAACGACCCGTTCCAGTTGCGGATGATCAAACTCGCCGTGAACCAGGCGCAGGACGCGCAGGGCTTCACGGAGCACATCCAGGGCGCGTTCGCGCTCCACATCCTCTCCCAACTGGGCGAGGGCGACCCGGACTACGCCCTGACCCGTCCGCAGGACTCCGGGCAGCGTCGCCGGCCGATGGTGCAGCGCGCCATCGACAACTACGAGATCGAGCAGCGGCGGCGCCAGGTGGAGCAGTAGCGGTCGCGCCCTCCCGGGGAGCGCCAGCGCCGGGCTTCCGGTAGGCTCTGCGCGCCCCCCGGCGTCACCTCCTGTCCTCGTCAGTCTGGAGTCCGCCCGTGACCTCATCGCCCTCTACTGAACGCGTCGCCGACGTCATTGTCGTGGGTGCCGGGAACGCCGCGCTCTGCGCCGCCATCGCCGCCCGGGAGGCTGGCGCCTCGGTGCTGGTGCTGGAGAAGGCGGAGGAGGGGGAGCGCGGCGGCAACACGTTCTTCACCGGCGGCGGCTTCCGCTTTCCGTACAACGGCCTGGAGGACATCCGCGCGATCATCCCGGACCTGAGCGACGAGGAGGTCCAGCGCATCGAGGTGGGCTCATATCCCGCCTCGAAGTTCAAGGAGGACCTGGTCCGCGTCACGGAGGGCCGGGCAGACGAGACGCTGGTGGACCACCTGATCACCGAGGCGTACCCCACCGTGCAGTGGATGAGCCGCGTGGCGGGCCAGCGCTGGGTGCTGATGTACGGCCGCCAGGCCTACGAGGTGGACGGCAAACTGCGGTTCTGGGGCGGAATGATCACCGAGGCGGTGGGCGGCGGCGAGGGCCTGTCCGAGAGCCTCTTCACGCAGTTGCCCCGGCACGACATCCCTGTGCGCTACGGCACCGGTGCCCGCGGTCTGCTGCAGGACGAGACCGGCCGCATCACCGGCGTACGGGTGAAGGACGCGAGCGGCTTCCACGACCTGCACGCCGGCGCCGTGGTGGTGGCCGCCGGGGGCTTCGAGGCGAACGCGGAGATGCGCACGCGCTACCTAGGAGCAGGGTGGGAGGTCGCGAAGGTCCGCGGCACACGACATAACACCGGAGACATGATCCAGGCCGCCCTCGCCGCGGGGGCGCAGTCCTACGGGCACTGGTCCGGGGCGCACGCGGTGGCGTGGGACATGATGGCGCCGCCCACGGGCAACCGGCGCATCGGCGACCTGTACCAGAAGCACTCGTACCCGCTGGGGCTCATCGTCAACGTTCACGGCCAGCGCTTCGTGGACGAGGGGGCTGACCTCCGCAACTACACCTACGCGAAGTACGGCCGGGAGATCCTGAAGCAGCCGCACGCCGTGGCGTTCCAGTTGTTCGACCAGCAGACCGTCCACCGCCTCCGCGACGAGTACCGCATCAAGGAGGCGACGAAGGCGGAGGCGAAGAGCATCCCGGAACTCGCGGACGCCCTCGGCATTGACGTGGGCGGACTGGTGCGCACCATCGAGGCGTACAACGCTGCGTGCCGGCCGGGGGACTACGACCCGTCCGTGCTGGATGGCCTGGGCACCGAGGGCATCGACCCGCCGAAGTCGAACTGGGCGCTGCCCTTCGACCAGCCGCCCTACGTGGGTTACGCCGTGACCTGTGGCATCACGTTCACCTTCGGCGGCCTGAAGATCCAGGCGAAGTCCGGCCAGGTGCTGGACATCGAGGACCGGCCGATGCCGGGGCTCTACGCCGCGGGGGAACTGGTGGGCGGGCTGTTCTGGCACAACTACCCGGGCGGGACCGGCCTCACCGCCGGCTCCGTGTTCGGTCGCACCGCCGGCACCGCCGCTGGGAAGGCGGCCACCGGAGGCCGCTAGCCGAAGGTTTGGCCCGGGATTCAGGTCGCACATACCTCGGGAAGGGAGCATGCTGCCCGCATGCTGGGGAGCCACCACCGCACGGCGGAGGGAACCGGCCGCGCGTCCACGGTGTATCAGGCACGAGTGGACGAAGCAGCCGAAGAGCAGCCGCTGATCGCCGCGGCCCGCGAGGGCGATCCCGCGGCCTTTGCCGCCCTGCTCGAACGGCACCAGCAGATGGCGTTCCGGGTGGCATACCTCCTGGTCAGGGACACGGATGGGGCGCAGGACGTCACGCAGGACGCCTTCCTGCGCGCGCATCGCGCGCTGCACACCTTCCGCGAGGGTGAGCCGTTCCGCCCCTGGCTGCTCCGCATCGTCTCCAACCTGGCGAAGAACGAACTGCGCTCGCGCGCGCGCCGCGCGCGCCTGCGCGACCGCATGGCGCGCGTCCTGCCCGCGCAGCACGAGGGCGGCTCCGACGGCCTGATCGCGATCCTGGAGCAGGCGGACCGCCGTTCCACCGTGCGCTCGCTGTTGGACGGCGCGCCTGCCGCCGACCGCGAGGTGCTGCTGATGCGGTACGTCGCGGACCTGTCGGAGGCGGAGATGGCGGACGTCCTGGACGTGGCGCCGGGCACCGTGAAGTCACGACTGAGCCGGGCGCGCGCCCGGCTGCGCGAGACGATTGAGCAGTCTCATCCATGGCTGGTCCCTGCCCACCTGGGCGGGGGAGGGGATGACCGATGACGCATGACGCCGAGTGGCTGCGTACCCTGCTGGAGGAGTTGGCGGAGCGGGAGACGTTCCCGCCCACGCCGCCCTTCGCATCCCGCTTCCTGGACGCCCTGGTCTCGCCCAGCGAGAGCCACTGGCGCCGCCGGCTCGCCGTGCTCGGCGCCGCCACGCTCTCGCTGAGCGCGGTAGCGCTGGTGGCGCTGCGTGTGGCGACCGGCCACTGGGTCGCGCGGGGGCACGCGTAGGGACGCCTCGTGCCTCCTGAGCCCTGGCGCCTGGACGCGACCGCCCAGGCGGAGGCGGTCCGCCGAGGCGACACCACGCCCGAGGCACTGCTGGACCTGGCGCTCCGGCGCGTCGCGCGCCTGAACCCCAGCCTCAACGCGGTCATCGCGATCTTCGAGGAGCAGGCGCGGGCGCAGATCGCCTCCCTCGACCCGGAGGCGCCGTTCGCGGGCGTGCCCATCCTCCTGAAGGACGCCGCGCAGGAACTGGCGGGTACGCCATACGCGCTGGGCACGCGCGTCCTGAAGGACGCGGGCTACGTCTCGCCCGACACCACGGAGGTCACCCGCCGCCTGATACGGGCCGGGTTCGAGATCTTCGGGAAGACGAACGTGCCGGAGTTGTCCTCCGGCTTCACGACGGAGCCGGAGGCGTTCGGCGCCACCGGCAACCCCTGGGACACCGGGCGCGTAGCCGGCGGCTCCAGCGGTGGTGCCGCCGCCGCGGTGGCGGCAGGCATGGTGGCGCTGGCCCACGGCTGTGACGCCACCGGCTCGCTACGTGTGCCGGCCTCGGCGTGTGGGGTGGCGACACTGCGGCCCTCCGCGGGCGTCGTGCCGTCACTGGCGCCGGCCGACCAGCCGTCCGACGTGTGGACGGACTTCGTGCTCACCCGCTCCGTGCGCGACCTTGTCGGCGTGCTGGACGCCATCGGGGACACGGGGCACCTCGAGGCTGCGGAGTCGCGGCCGCTGCGGCTTGGCGTGCTGCGTCACGACCCGTTCATGCCGCTGCCCCTGGACCCCGAGTGCGTCGCCGCCGTGGGTGCGACGGCGACCACGCTCGCGAACCTCGGCCACGAGGTGCGCGAGGGCTACCCGGCCGCCTACGACGGCCTGTTCACACGGATCGCCGCGGACCTCAACACCATGGTGGCCCGTTCACGCGTCCCGCAGATCGCATGGCTGGAGGCACGGGTGGGCCGGCCGCTGCGCGAGGGCGACCTCTCGCCGCAGGTGCTCGCCGCCGCGCAGTCCAGTACGGACGTGACGGACGAGGACTACCGCGCGGCCACCGCGCGCATCCAGGCGGAGATGGACGCGGCGCTGCCGTGGTGGGACGACTTCGACGTGCTGGTGACGCCGGTGCTGCGCCAGCGGCCGTGGCCGCTCGGCACCGGGGACGGCCCGCGGGCCGGGGGCCTCTTCGTCTGGCCCTGCTCGTTCACCGGCCAGCCCTCGATGTCGCTGCCGCTGCACTGGAGCGCGGACGGGCTGCCGGTGGGCGTGCAGTTCGTCGGCCGGCAGCGGGCGGATCGGACGCTGCTCGCACTCGCCGCCCGGCTGGAGGTAGCCCTGCCGTGGGCAGAGCGGTGGCCCCTGTTGGCGGAGGGCTAGCCTCCCCCGCTCAGGCCCGCAGTTCCAACGTGGTCACACCCACCGCCTTCATCGCCTCGATCTCCGTGGCCGAGAAGTCATGGCGTCGGAGGACCTCGTCGCTGTCGCCGCCGAACTGCGGCGCGTGGCGGATGGCGCCCTGCGGGCGGCGTCGCATGCGCCAGACCGAGCGGAGCGTCCGCACCTCGCCGGAGTCCGGGTGGGTGTACGTGGGCCAGTTGTCCCGCGCCGCCATGTGCTCGTCCGAGATGAGGCTCATGGGCGTCTCCACGCGGGCGGCGGGCACTCCCTGCGCCTCTAGCAGCGCCTCCGCCTCGTGCGCATCGCGCTGGCACGTCCACGCCTCGATGACGGCGTCGATGGCGTCCTGGTGCGCGCGGCGGCCCTCCATCGTCGTGTAGGCGGGGTCGTCCAGGCGGGGGTCCCCGATCACGCGCTTTAGTCCGGCCCACGCCTCCTCCGAGTCCACGGCGATGGTCACCCAGGCGTCCGTGAAGGCGCCGATGGCCTCGCCCGTGAGCGGCGAGAGCACCGCGCGGGGCTCGGTGTCCTGCGCGCGGTAGACGTTGTGGGGCGCGAAGTAGGCGTCCTTGCTGCCGATGCGGGTGGGCAGCGGGCAGCCGAGGGCCTCCGCCACCAGGTACTCGCCGATCAGGCCGACGATGCCGTCCCGCTGCGGCACCATCATGCAGATGCCCTGGCCGGTCCGCTGGCGACGCAGCAGGCCCGCGACCACCGCCCCCGCAGTCACTGCGCCGGCGATGGGGTCGCCGTAGGAGATGCCGGAGCGGTGCGGGGCGCCGCCCTCGTAACCCTGCAGGGCCACTAGGCCCCCCATCTGTTCGATGGTGGGGCCGAAGCCCACGCGGCGGGCGTCCGGGCCGGTGTGGCCGAAGCCGGGCATGGAGACGTAGATGATGTCCGGCTTCAGGGCCTTCACGGCCTCGTATCCCAGGCCGTTGCGCTCGGCGACGCCGGAGGACCAGTTCTCCACGAAGACGTCCGCGGACTGGAGCATGCGGCGCATGGCCTCCATGCCCTCCGGCGCCTTGAGGTCGATGGAAACGCCGAGTTTGTTGCGGTTGTACTCGTTGAAGTACGCGCTCTGGTTGATGCCGGGCACCGTGCGCGTGCCGCCCATGGTGCGCACCGGGTCCTCGAAGGTGGGGCCCTCGACCTTGATCACCTCGGCGCCTGCGTCCGCGAGGAGGCGGGTGGCGTAGGGGCCGGCCCACACCTGGGTGACGTCGATGACGCGGATGCCCTCCAGCGCCGGTCGCGCCTGCGCGGGCGCGGCCCCCGAGGGCGGCTCCGGCTGGGGGAGCGCGCCCAGCACCTCCGCCGTGTGCTGTCCGATGAGCGGGGCCGGTGCGTGGCTTCCGCGGTCGTCATGGCCGAACTGCACCGGTCCGGCGGGCAGCGGGTGGCGGCCCAGGCGCGGGTGGTCCACCCAGCGCCAGAAGTCGGTCTCTTTGAAGTGCGGCCACTCCAGCAGTTGGGCCGGCGTGGGGATCATGCCCACGGGGGCGCGGAACTGGTCCGCGCGCTCGAAGATCTCGTCGGCGGTGTGCTGCCGCACCCACTCCGGGACCAGCACGGTCAGCACCTCGTTGGCCGGCGCGGACCACCCGGAGGCGAAGGTGGGGTCTTGCTTCAGTTCGGGGTGATCGATGAGGTCGTAGATGGCGAAGGACTGGCGCGGCATGGCCGCGAAGCCGATCCACCAGTCCGCAGTCTGGTGGATGCCCCACTGGGCGAAGGTGGCGTTGCCGGCCGTACGGCCCGCCTCGGTGCCCGTCGCCAGCGCGTTCGGCAGTGAACCCTCGAGTTTGGCGGCGCCCACCTCCTGGATCGAGATGTCCAGGATGTCGCCCACGCCCGTGGCGCGGGCGGCGTAGATGGCGGTCAGCGTGGACGAGAACGCGTGCAACGCCGCCTGGTAGTAGGCCTGGTGCCCGGCGGTCTTGAGCGGCGGCTGGTCGCCATCGCCGGTGCTGTTCATCTGGCCGCCGGCGGCGTAGGCCGTGAGCGCCGTGGCGCGCCAGCCCGCCTTGGGGCCGGTCTGGCCGTACGGCGTCACCTGGGTCACCACCAGCGAGGGCCGCTGCTCCGCCAGGGCCGCCAGGTCCAGGCCGAAGGCGGCGAGTTCACCCGGCGCGTGCGTGTCGATCACCGCGTCCGCGGTCTCCACCAGGCGGCGGGCGCGCTCCACGCCCTCCGCGGTGCGCAGGTCCAGGCGCACGGAGCGCTTCCCGGCGCCCAGGTAGGCGAAGAGGATGCTGTCCTCCGGGTCGCGGTCCTGGTCCGGCCAGGGCGGCAGGTGGCGCAGCGGGTGGCCGCCCTCCGGCTCCACCACGATCACGTCCGCGCCGTACATCGCCAGCAAGCGTCCGGCGTAGCCGCCCGCGACGTCCGTGCTGAGTTCAATGACCCTCAACCCACCGAGGACGCCCTCGGTGTTGCTGCCAGCGTCGACCACGGTGTGTCCCCTCTTGCGGGCGGCATCCTATCAACCGCGGGATGCCGGTGCAGGCTGCCGGGAAGCAGGACGGCCGCCCTGGGGCGGCCGTCCGGGTGAGCGAGGTTGCGGCCGCCGGGGCCTTTGCCGGCGCTACGCGTTGGCCAGTTCCGCGGCGTACGCCGTCTCCAACTGTGCGGAGTTGTCGAAGAACCGCTGCAGGCTGGGGTTGTAGCGGAAGAACATGTCCGCCTTGAAGCCGTCCTGGAGTTCGTTCCGGTGGATCGGGTCGTCGAACTTCAGGTCGAGCGTGTTCAGCGTGTGGTCCAGCGTGGCGTGGCCGTTCTTCTTGATGTCGTCCAGCATCTCCCGCCAGACGGCCGGCTCCATCTCGATGACGAAGTCGACGTCTCGCATGTCGTTCTCGTCGATCTCCTGGATCTGGTGGATGTTCAGCACGTCGAAGTTGGCGCTGATGATCGAGTCGCCGCACTTGAAGGCGATGACGGCGTTCAGGCGCCCGAACTTCTTGTAGGCGGCGTCGTCCTTCGTGATGTCGGCCAGGGCCTGGTACCACTCGATGGACGGGAAGGTCAGTTCGGCCATGTGAATCTCCTGCCTGTGCGGTTCTAGAAGTCGATCGGGTCGCCGGGGTCCTCCGCGGCGTCGAACGGAGTGAGTTTGTTCAGCAGGCGCATCGGCTCCGCGTCGGGCGTCCGCGCCATCTGGTCTTCCACCATGCGCTTGTACGTCGGGTCCAGGGAGCGGAGGGCGTCGATCTCGCTGTGGGTGACGGCGAAGGCGGACATCTGCCGCTGGATCGACGCCTCTCCACAGATCTGGCACGCGTCCGGCTCCGGCCGGTTGGGGCGCACGAGCGCCTCGAACACGGACTCGCACTTCTGGCACCGGTACGTGTACAGCGGCATCGCCGGTCCTCTCCCTGCCGCCGCTAGGCCGGCGGCCGCTGGAGCGCGGTGCCGTCCAGGATGGCCTGGAACGGCGGCGTCAGCATCCGCTCGCGGTGCATGCCCGCCTGCTTGCAGCGGTCCAGGTACGTCCGCACGAAGTGCTGCAGCATCTCCTGCACCACCTTCATCCCCTGGTCCATGTTCTTCACACCGCCACCAAAGATGACGGCAAGCGCCTCGATCATCACCGGGTCGCGCAGGTCGCGAGCCTGCGCGACCTCCACGCCGGACAGCCAGGCGTGGAACGCCTGCGAGATCTCAGGGCGCTTTGAGATGGCGAACTTGATGTGGCTCACCGCGTAGGCGGAGGTCCGCATGCGGTCCGGGATCAGCCGGCGCGCCAGTTCGCGGTCCGCGTCAGACGGGCCGTAGACGGACATGTAGTGCAGGATCGAGTGCTGCAAGGCGCCCCGCACCGCCCAGAGGCCCAGCACAGTCTGCGACCAGCCGGCGTAGGTCTCCAGCACGGCGCGGTTCATGAGGCCGGGGCTCTCCAGCATCATGCCGCCGCCGTTGAGCATCGCGCGCTTGCGGTAGCCCTCGAACTGGCGGGCGGCCTCGTAGACCACGGTGGAGAGGTAGAGCTTCACCTCGTGGTAGCCGGGGCTCAGGTTCTGGAGCCAGCCGGACACCACCTCTGACTCCACGGAGCCCTGCTGGGAGAGTTCCGTGGCCAACTGGCAGATGGCGAGTTCGACATCGTCCGGCAGGTCATGCGCGGAGTTCCACGGGATGTCCGTGGCGGTGGACCAGCGGCGGGAGATGGCCTCCTCGTACAGGAGTCCGGCGTGGTCAGACCACTGCTCGTACTTGTCCTGCAGGTAGTAGCCGCCAATGGTGCCCGCGCCGGGGGCGGGGTACGCACCGCGCGGGAGCCGGTTGCGGTACGGGATGTGGTCCGGGACCTCCGAGTACACGCCCACGTTTAGGGCGTTCACGGTCAGGCCACCGCCGAAGGGTTCCACCTTCGCCTTGACGCCCCAGCCGAGCGTCTTGTCCATCCACGAGAGGTCAGGCAGTTCCGGGACGGGGTTGCCGTCCACGTCCTGCTGAGATCCGGACTGCTGTTGAACCATGTCCCCTCCACGCCAGGGACGCGGGGCCCACTGGGCCGGCCGGCGCCACGCTAGTCGTCTGGTCGTTTGCCGATCCGTGCGAGGCGTTGCCGGGGCGGTGAATCCCGGTGGCCTGCTGTTTCCTGTGGCCCGCTGGGGAGGGCGGCGACCCGTTGCCGAGCCGCCGCCCTCACACCTCGTCAGTTGCGGTCCGTCCGCCGGCGCCTAGGCGCTGACGTACGCAGCCAGGGCGGCGTTCGCGCGCCCGTTCTCGAAGCGGTCACCCAGGCCGGCAACGCGGATGCGCTGCACGTACTCCTTGACCTGCCGCTGGCGGACGGCCAGGGCGATCTGGTTGCCCTCGTGCATGGACTGCGCGTCAGAGCCGCCGCCCAGCAGGATGGCCAGGGCCGCGTTGGACGGCGTGCCGCGCGCGGCCGGGTTCTGCCCGCCCGTGCCGGCCACCAGGCCCATCTCGATCTCGTCCAGGTAGGAGTGGATCTCTTCCTTGCGCTCCGGGTCCGTCTGCGCCAGGTACTGCAGGTGCATCACGCCGAAGGCGACGTGGCGGGACTCGTCAGACGCGGCCAGGCGGTAGATCGCCTTCTCCGCGTCGTTGTAGGACATGCGCTCGCCCATCCGGAAGATGGAGAGCACCAGGCCCTCGCCGGAGATGTGCAGGCGGGCGGACATCTCCGTGAAGTCGCGCGCGGAGTCAATGGCGCCGCCGGAGAGGGCCACGTTGGTGGTCTGAGACATCAGGCCGCCGCCGTTGGCGAAGACGCGCTTGCGGAACACGTCCATGTGCCGCGCCTCGTCCATGATCTGGGACATCAGGAACATGCGCGGCTCGTAGTAGTCCGGGGTGGTCTCGGAGATCCACTTGCCCGGCACGTCGCCCGCCACGAACTCCACTTCCGTGAGGAAGGTGGCGAGCTGGCACTCGGCGCGCTCGATGTCCTCCGGCAGTTCTTCCATCTCATCCCACGGGATATCGACGGCGGAGGACCACTGGCGCTGCACGGCCTCTTCGTAGAGTTGCGCAGCGTTCTTCAGCCAGATGTCGCCCTTGGTGCGGATGGAGTAGTTGCCCACGCGCGGCGCGTTGGGCCGGGTGAGCGCGCCACGAGGGCGGCCGGTCATGTTGTCTGACCACTCCGGCACCTGTGCGAACGGGCCGTGGTCGATGTCCTGCAGCAGCAGGCCGCCAGCGGCCTCGTCCGAGTCCAGCCGCGACCCGAAGGTCTCTCGCGGCTGGAGCCAGTCCATCTTGTAGCCGTTCTTCTTGCCGTACTCCATCAACTCCTGGAAGTTGCTGAAGGCCGGCGCCTGGCCCTGGTCGGGCCGCGTCTCGGTGGCCATGTGTGCTCCTGTTGCGTACCAGACCCTGCGCTGACGAGTACGCAGAGTCCCTCTGGGGCGGAATCATACAGGCTGTATGCATGCCTGTGAACCACATTCGGTATGAATTCTCGTCGCTTTGATTCGTTCCGATCGTCACAAGTGAAGGCCCGCTCAACTCGGCCAGCGGGCCCGGGGTGAGGCGCCCGCCTCCACGGGTTCGACAGGCGCCCCTGCTCTCCGCCATGCGCCCGAAACGGGCAAACCTCTAGCGTCACGCCGTCCCCGGCGTGCGTCCGGGACAACCAGAGGACTCCGGTCCACCAAGGCGCAGCGCAGGAGGTACAGATGGGGAGCAGGCGGCCTCACGCTTCATGCCGCCGCCCCGCGCTCTTGCCGCTCCCACTGCTCGCGGCCGCTTCGCTCCTGCTGACGGGGTGCGAGGGCGTCCAGTCCGCGCTCGACCCGCAGGGCCCCCGCGCCGCCGAGATCGCGACGATGATCCTGGTCACGACGATCCTCGGTGGCGCCACCTGGCTGCTCGTCTCCCTGCTGTTGATCGCCGGCCTGATCCGCCGGCCCGCGGCGGTAGGCGGGGGAAATGGCCGCCTGTTCATCCTGGGCGGTGGGGTGGCGTTCCCGGCCGTGGTGATGGTGGCGCTGTGGGCGTACGGCGGCGTGGTGCTGGGTGGCCAGGACCAGCCCGACCAGGAGCCGGCGGTCACCATCGAGGTGGTGGGCCACCAGTGGTGGTGGGAGATCCGCTACCCCGACCTGGGCGTGGTCACCGCCAACGAGATGCACATCCCCACCGGCGTGCCCGTGGCGCTTCGGCTGACCAGCGACAACGTGGTGCATTCCTTCTGGGTGCCCGCGCTGGGCGGGAAGATCGACCTGTTGCCCGGGCACACCTCCAGCCTCTGGCTACAGGCGGACGAGCCGGGCACGTTCCGCGGGCAGTGCGCGGAGTTCTGCGGCATCCAGCACGCCCGCATGGCCTTCCACGTGGTTGCACATCCGCCCGAGGAGTTCGAGGAGTGGGCGGCCGAGCAGGCGGAGCCGGCAGAGGACGCGCGCACGGAGGTGCTTCAGCGCGGCCAGGAGATCTTCCTGGGCTCCGCGTGCTCCTACTGCCACACCGTCCGCGGCACGAACGCCAGCGGCCGGCTGGGGCCGGACCTGACCCACCTGGCCAGCCGCCAGCACATCGCCGCCGGCACGGTGCCGCTCTCCCGTGGCTCACTCGCTGGCTGGATCGTGGACCCACAGGGCGTGAAGCCGGGGGCCCTGATGCCCGGCTCGCGGCTGTCGTCGGAGGAGTTGCAGTCACTCCTCGCGTACCTGATGTCCCTTGACTAGCACGGCGCAGCCGACGCCTCGCCAGGAGGACCTGGCCGCCCTGCACAGCGTGTGGGACCGGCCGCCGGGGATCTTCGGGTGGTTCGCGGTGGTGAACCACAAGGCGGTGGGCCTGCGCTACATGGCCACCGCCTTCGCGTTCTTCCTGGCCGGCGGGGTGGCGGCGCTCTTCATGCGCACGCAACTGGCGGTGGCGGAGAACGAGTTCCTGCCGCCGGATGTCTACAACGAACTCTTCACCATGCACGGCACGACCATGATGTTCCTCTTCGCCGTGCCCATGGCGGAGGGCTTCGCCGCCTACATCGTGCCCCTGATGATCGGCGCCCGGGAACTGGCGTTCCCCCGCCTGAACGCGTTTGGCTACTGGTGCTTCCTGCTGGGCGGGCTGTTCCTGTACGCGAGTTTCCTGAACGGCACCGTGCCGGACGCGGGCTGGTTCGCCTACGTGCCGCTGAGTGGCCCGCTGTTCTCGCCCGAGGCGGGAATGGACTTCTGGCTGCTGGGGATCACCTTCGTGGAGATCTCCGCGCTGGTCGCCGCCACCGAGTTGATCGTGAGCATCCTGCGCTTCCGCGCGCCCGGGATGTCGCTCCACCGCATGCCGGTCTTCGTGTGGGCGATCCTCGCCATCTCGTTCGCCATCGTCTTCGCGTTTCCGCCGCTGATCGCGGCCGGGATCATGCTGGAGTTGGACCGCGCGATCGGTACGCGCTTCTTCGACCCGGCCGGGGGTGGGTCCTCGCTGCTGTGGCAGCACCTGTTCTGGATCTTTGGCCACCCGGAGGTCTACATCCAGTTCCTGCCTGCCGCGGGCATCATCTCGATGGTGGTGCCCACCTTCGCGCAGCGCTCGATTGCCGGATACGTGTTCGTGGTGTTCGCCGTGCTGGCCACGGCGGTGCTGGGCTTCGGATTGTGGGTGCACCACATGTACGCCACGGGCATCCCGGCGCTGGCGCTCGCGTTCTTCACCGCCACCAGCCTCACCATCGCGGTGCCGAGCGGCATCCAGGTGTTTGCGTGGATCGCCACGCTCTGGGGCAGCAGGCCCAGGATCACCACGGCCCTGCTCTGGGCCATTGGCACGGTGGTGACGTTCGTCGCCGGCGGCGTCACCGGTGTGATGGTGGGCCTGGTGCCGCTGGACTGGCAGGTGCACGACACCTTCTTCGTGGTGGCGCACTTCCACTACGTGCTGATCGGTGGCGTGGTCTTCCCGATCTTTGCCGGCATCTACTACTGGTTCCCCAAGATCACCGGCCGTCTGCTCTCCGAGACGCTGGGCCGCTGGAACTTCTGGCTCGTGTTCATCGGCTTCCACGTGACGTTCCTGCCCATGCACGCCGTGGGGATCATGGGGATGCCTCGGCGCGTCTACACCTACCCGGAGGGGCTGGGCTGGGAGGCGCTGAACCTGGTGGAGACGGCCGGCGCGTACATGATCGGCGCGGGCGTGCTGGTCTTCCTGGCCAACGCCTGGGTCAGCGTCCGGAGCGGCCGCGAGGCGGGCCCGAACCCGTGGGGCGGCGGGACGCTGGAGTGGGCCGTGCCCTCGCCGCCACCGCCGTACAACTTCGCGGAGAACGCTGTGGTGGCGCACCGCGACCCCCTGTGGGTGGAGCCCTCCCACGACGAGCGCGAGGAGTACGGCGGCATCCTGACGCCGGACGTGCACCACCGGCGGGAGACGCTGGTGACCAGCGTGCTGGACGCGCGGCCCGAGGCGATCGTCTGGCTGCCCGCGTTCTCGCTGGCGCCGCTCTTCCTCGCGCTGGCGGTGGGCGCCTTCTTCGTGGGCGCGCTCACCAAGGTGACGCCGCTGATGATCGTCGGCCTGGTGGCGTCCGTGGCCGTTGCCGCGGTGTGGGCGTGGCCGGACGCGAAGACGCGGCACGCCCGCGTGCAGGAGGGCCGCAGCGAGGCTGACGTGCCCTTCGAGTTGCTCGGCCGCCAATCCATGGACTGGTGGGCCGCCGCCGTGTTCGTCCTGATCTTCGGGACGCTGGTCGGCTCGTTCGTCGGCGGCTACTTCTACCTGGTCGCGGAGAACGACGCCTGGCCGCCCAACGGCTTCGACCGACCGGACCTGCTCTTCCCCGCGCTCGCCGCGGCGGCAGCAGCCCTCGCGGGCCTCGCAATGTTCGCCGCGCGGATCGTGGCCGTCCGGGGTGGCGTGGCCGGGGTGGCGGTGGGCGTGGCCGCCGCCACCGTGCTGGGCGCGGCGTTCATCGTGCTGGTGGCGCTGGAGCAGCGCGAGGCGGGCTTCCATCCGGACGAGCACGCCTACGCCTCGCTCTACTTCGTCCTCGGGTGGGTGGCCATCGCGCACGTGGCCGCGGCCATGCTGTACGGCCTGCTGGCCGCCGCCCGCTGGGTGGTGCTGGCCGACCTCCAGGACTGGCACCTGCCGGTGGTGGAGTCCGCGCTGCTGTTCTGGGGCTACGCCTCAACCGTGGCCGTGATCACGGTGGCGGTGGTGTACGGGGCGCCCCATGTGCTGTGAGGTGCCGTCATGACCGGCGAGCGCACGCGCGGGACGCAGGCGTCCTCTCCGCCCTGGCGCGTGTGGGCGGGGATCCTGGTGCCGCCGCTGGCCTGGGTGGTGCAGTTCAACCTCGCGTACTTCGTGGTCACCGCGGAGTGCCAGGCGGGGGTGCTGGCCTTCAACTGGGTGCTCCTGGCCGTGTCGCTGGTGCCGCTGGTGCTCGTGCTGCTCACGGGCGCGCTGTCCTGGAGCACGTGGCGCGCCAACACACCCGAGGACCAGGGCGGCCTGGGCGATGCGATGGGCCGCAGCGGCGCCATGGCACTGCTGGGGGTGGCGCTCAGCGCCGTGTTTGCGTTCGCGATCCTGCTGACGTTGCTGACGCAGACGGTGGTCCCAGCATGTTGAGGACGTGCGCTGAAGGGAGGCGAGGGTGACCGCTCCCAGGGGGCCACGGGCGGCCGAAGGTCCGCAACAGGGCAGCGAGCCCGGGGGCGGCTTCATGGCGGACGGCATCGTCCTGAGTGCCGTGCTGGCCACGATCTTCGCGGCGGCCATCGTGTGGCGCGTCGTGATGGCGGGGCCGGTCACCAGCGCCAGCCTGGAGCCGGGCCTGCTCTCCGGAGCGGACCCGGACCGCGGGGCGGAGTTGTTCATCTCTTACGGCTGCGGCACCTGCCACACGGTGCCGGACCTGGGCGGCGCTCGGGGCACGGTGGGCCCGAACCTACGCGAGTTCGCCCGTCGCTCCTTCATCGCGGGGCAGGTCGCCAACGTCCCGGACAACCTGGTGCAGTGGATCGTGGTGCCGGAGTCCATCGCCCCCGGCACGGCCATGCCCACCATCGGCGTGAGCGAGGAGGACGCGCGCCAGATCGCCGCGTTCCTCTACACGCTCGACTGACCCGGCCGGACGGCCTGGAAGGGAACCACCATGAGCGAGCCACACCGGATCATCCCGCTGCGCTTCGTCGCCTCCGAGTGGCAGGTCGGCCGCCGCGAGTTCCTGCGTGGCATGGGCCTGGCGGCCGCGGCGGCCGGGCTGGGCATCGCCTGCGACGTGGACGACGACGACGGATGGAACGACCTGATCGTCTCCGGCGAGTTGCCCGTCACGCAGCAGCCGCCCGTCATGCCGCCGTTCCCGCCGGACCAGCCGCCGCAGCAGGGTGAACTGCGCTTCCTGAGCGATCAGGAGGCGGCCACGCTGGACGCCCTGGTTGCCACCATCCTGCCGTCCGATGACGAGTCCCCGGGCGCGCGCGAGGCGGGCGTGGTCACCTTCATCGACTTCATGCTCGCGGAGTACGAAGGCGGCTCCGCGAAGTCCGTCTACAGCGATGCACCGCACGCCCGCCCCTACGAGGGCGACACGCCCCCCGGGCCGGACACGGACGAGGTGGTCTGGGTGCCGGCTGACGAACTGGAGCGCTACGGCTTCCAGTCATCGAGCACGCCCCGCGAGGTCTACCGCGAGGGCCTGGCGGCAGTGGACGAACTCGCGCGCTCGGAGTTCGGCGCGGCCCCGGCGGACCTCTCCGAGTCGCAGCAGGAGGCGCTGGTGGGCATCCTCGCTGGCGACGACAACGGAGATGGCGCGCCCCCACTCCCGGAGGCGCTGGAGCACTTCTTCGATGCCGTGCGCCAGGACCTGATCGACGCCATGTTCAGCGACCCGGCCTACGGCGGGAACGTGGACTTCATCGGCTGGCGGCTCGTCGGCTTCCCGGGGGCGCAGCGCGCGTACACGCCGAACGACATGCACACCCTGGGCTACGCGGAGCACCGCGGCGTGCAGGGCCTGGCCGAACTGCACGCCTCCAACCCCGGCCTCCGGAACGACCACGTCGAGCCGCCCCAGGCGGGCCCTCGGGACGGGCGGGTGCCCGCGCCCACGCTGGAGCCGGAAAGCCGCTCCGGCGCGGCGGATGGCCCTCGCACGGTGGCGCTCACGGCCACGGCGGAGCGGGCGGCGGGGAAGGGGAGGGCGTGGCTATGCCGGTTCTAAAGAAGACGGACGTGGTGGCCGTGGGCGCCGGCTGGACGGCGGCGATCCTCGCGTGGAAGTTGACGGAGGCCGGCCTGGACTTCGTGTCCATCGAGCAGGGGCCGGTGCGCTGGACGTATCCGGACTTCGCGCACAACCACGACGAACTCCGCTACGGCGTGCGCAAGCAGATGATGGTGGACCTGAGCCGCGTCTCCTGGACCTGGCGCCCCAACGACGACCTGCCGGCGCTCCCCATGCGCACCTACGGCGCCTTCCATCCCGGCCAGGGCCTCGGGGGCTCTGCGCCGCACTGGTCCGGCATGCTCTACCGCTACGTGGACACGGACTTCAAGATCCGCAGCCACACCGAGGAGCGGTACGGCGCGGACCGCATCCCGGAGGACATGACCATCCAGGACTGGCCGCTGACCTACGCGGAGATGGCCCCGTACTACGACCAGTTCGAGCAGGACATCGGCGTGTCCGGCCAGGTGGGCAACCTCAACGGCGAACTGATCGAGGGCGGCAACCCCTTCGTGGAGCACTCCCGGCCGTACCCGCTGCCGCCGCTCACGCGCACCATCCCCTCGCTGCGCTTCGAGGAGGCCGCGCGTTCGCTGGGCTACCACCCCTTCCCGCAGCCGTCCGGCATCCGCTCGGAGGCGTTCGTGGACCGCTGGGGCAACCGCTCCGCGGGCTGCCTCTACTGCGGCTTCTGCACCCGCTACGGCTGCGAGGTGGACGCGAAGTCCAGCCCGCTGAACGCCCACATCCCGGCGGCGCTGAACACGGGCCGGTACCGCATCATCGCCCGCTCCCACGTCACGGAGATCATGCTGGACGCAGACGGGCGCGCCACGGGGCTGAAGTTCGTCACCGGGGACGGCACGGAGTACGAGCAGCCGGCGGACATCGTGATCCTGTCCGGCTATCCGCTGGGCAACGTGGGACTGCTGCTGAACTCCGGCAACGGCGCCCACCCGGACGGCGTGGGCAACAGCCGCGGCCAGGTGGGGCGCAACCTCACGCACCAGATGTGGCTCACCACGGCCACAGGAGTGTTCGAGGGCAAGCGCTTCAACATGTACACCGGCAACACGTCCACCCAGACCACCATGATGGACCTGTACGGCGACATCTTTGACCACTCCGACCTCGACTTCATCGACGGCGCCTCGATGTTCTGCGGCGCCGGCGAGCGCACGCCCGCGATGAGCGCGGGCAGCCTTCCCGTGCAGGGCGACCAGAAATGGGGGCGGCCGTGGAAGGAGGCGCTGCGGACCGAGTGGGACTCCTACGTCCCCATCAACATGCAGGGCTCCATGATGGCCTACCGCCAGAACCGCTTCGACCTGGATCCGCGCTACCGCGACCACTGGGGGAAGCCGCTGCTGCGGCTCACCATGGAGTGGGGCGAGAACGAAGAGGCAATGTTCCCGTTCATGGTGGAGCGCGCCGCGGAGATCATGCGCGAGATGAACCCCACCCGCATGGAGGTGGAGGACGAACTCGACGACTACAACATCCATGACTACAAGAGCACCCACATCAACGGCGGCGCCGTCATGGGGGATGACCCGTCCACGTCCGTGACCAACAAGTACGGCCAGGTGTGGGACGTCCCCAACCTCTTCGTCACCGGCGCCACGCTCTTCCCGCAGAACCCGGGTGGGAACCCCACCAACACCGTGGCCGCGCTCGCCTACATGACGGGAGACGCCATCCGCGACCGCTACCTGGAGGAGCAGGGCCGGCTCATGGCCTGACCAGCGCCGGAGTGGCTCACTGCCACGGGGCTGCCTCGGCGCCCGTCCACGCGCGGATGGCGGGGGCGCCCACGCGGAGGAAGAGGATGTAGAGGCCGCCGAGGAGCGGGATGGCCAGGATGGCGCCGATGAACCCCGCGATCGCCGCGCCGGCGATCAGGGCGAACAGCGTCAGCAAGGGCGGGATGCTCGCCTGCGACCTCATGATGTAGGGCAACAGGACATAACTCTCGAACTGCTGGATGCCGAAGTAGAAGGCCAGCACCACCAGGGCGGTTGCCGGGCCCTCCGTGAGCGCAATCGCCACCGCGGGGGCACCAGCGAGCAGCGGCCCCAGGATTGGAATCAGTTCGCCCAGGAAGGCGAGCAGAGCCAGCACGAGCGCGAAGTCGAGCCCGATGAACTGCAGCCCCACGTAGGTGATCACGGCCACGATCACGCCGTCCATCACGCTGCCGCGTACGTAGCCCCCCATGGTCTGCGCCGTCTCGTTGAGCACGGAGCGGGCGTACTCGCGGCGGTGCGCCGGCACGAGCGACAGGGTGAACTGCATGATCGCGGGCGCTGAGATCGCCAGGTAGGCGGACATGGCCAGCACGATGAAGACATCGATGACCGTGCCGAAGACGGTGGGCGCGGCGGTAAACACGTAGCCTGCGCCGCGCTCCACGGCCGTCTGCGCCTGCTCCTCGATCCGGTCGAAGGCGCGGATGTCGCGTTCCTCCAGCCACCGCTCGATGTCCTCGAACAGTTGGGGCGCCTCTTCCACGAGCATCTGGCTCTGGTCCACCAGCGGAGGGACCACGGCCCACAGGAAGAGGCCGAACGCGATCAGCACCGCCAGGTAGATCAGCAGGACCGCAGGGGTCCGCGGGATCCAACGCTCCATTGCGCTGGCCAGCGAACTTACCGCCGTGGCGATCACGACCGCGCCCAGGAACAGGAGCAGCGGCTGGAAGAGGATGCCCAGCGCCTGTACCGCGGCCAGCGCCGCTATCAACGCCAGCGCGATGGCACCGCCGTCGCGCCACGGCCGCTCGAGGTGCACCGGTTGAAGCGGCGCCTCCGCGGCGCCTCCGCCCGGGGGCGGGAGGCCCGCGGCCGGGTCGGGCGGCTGGCTGCTGGCGGGAGGGCCCTGGTCAACCACTATCCAGACGGTAGCCAGCCCGCCGCACCCCCCCGGTTGCAGCGGCGGGAGTCGCTTCGCAGAAGCATCGCGATTGCTGCGGCGCAGTTGCGCCGTTAGCACTTCCGAGACGTGGCCGAATCCGGCGACGACACCTCCTCGATGGTCGCGCGGCTAGCGTGTCCCGCATCGTCCTCGTCTTCCGCGCCATCGCCGCAGCGGAGAGGGGGCGGAGGAGGGTGCCCGTGGACCCGTGGGACGGGTGGGACGTGGGCCGCGTGGTGGCCGTGCTGGCCGCGGTGATGTACCTGGGCGTCTGGGCGCAGATGGGCCTGCTCCACTGGGCGGGGGCGTTCCGGCGCTGGGAGATGTGGCCGCCGGTCATCGTCACCCCGCTGATCGTGCTCGCGATCCTTGCCGGCGTGGCGCAGCGGGACGGCGCGGTGGGATGGATCGCCGTCGGTGCACTGGGCATCGGGATGCTGGAGGGCCTGGCGGGACTGTGGTTCCACCTGGGCGGTGTGGCGAGCCACATCGGCGGACTGAGCCTGCGGAACCTCATGGCCGGCCCGCCGCCGCTGCTGCCGGTGGCGTACGCGCTGGTGGGCGCATTCGGCCTGGTGGGCATGGTGTGGAATGCCTGAGGACATGCGCCAGCCCTCCCGCCACCCCACGATCGACGAGTTCTGGATGCGACTGCGCCGCCGGCAGGTGGAGCCCGACCTCCGCGAGGCGCTCGCCGCGCGGACGCACCGCGAGGCGCGGCGCGTGGAGCGGGTGGGGGACCACGAGACCGTGGTAGCCGTGGCCGCGCGCCTGCTGGACGGCTCGGACGTGCCCCCGGAGGCCATCGCCGCCTTCATCGACGAGCGGTACGACGAGCCGCTGGGCTACGGCTCGGAGCAGCGCGGAACGCTACCCCGGCCCAGCCTCATCCCCGCGGGCTTTGCCGTGCTGGACCGCGGGTCGCGTGACGCCTCGGGCGGCCCGTTCTCCTCGCTGGCCCCGGAGGCACAGGACGCCGTGCTGGCTGCCGCCGAGGCGGGCCGCCTGGACGGGCCGGAGGGCTTCGACTCCGCACTCTGGTTCAAGCGCGTGCGGGACCTCGCGTTGCTGGCGTTCGCCTCGGATCCCCGTGGCATGGTGCAGATGCGCTACCCCGGCCCCTCGTACCGCCCGGGCCACACGTGGCTGGACGCCCAGGAGGTCGCGCAACGCGAGCGCCGGGCACCCGGGTATCTGACGCTGTGAGCGCGCGATGAAGCCGCTGGAGGCCACGCACGGCCGCGCGGAAATGCGCACGCACAGCGGCAAAGTGGATGCCTGCATCATCGGCTGCGGCGCCTCGGGCGCGGTCCTTGCCAAGGAACTGGCGGAGGCCGGGTGGAGCGTGGTGGTGCTGGAAGCCGGCCCGTGGCTGGACACGGACGAGGACCTCCGCCAGGACGAGGTGGAGATGCTGGGCCGTTTCGACTGGGACGACCGCCGCTGGATCGAGGGCAACGAGGCGCTCCCGCAGGGGCACCCGCGCGACGGGCGCGGCGTGGGCGGTGGCACGATCCACTACGGCGGGGTGGCGCTCCGCTTCTGGCCTGAGGACTTCGGGCGCTACTCGCGGGACGGCGTTGGCCGCGACTGGCCGATCCGCTACGAGGACCTGGAGCCGTACTACGACCGCGTGGAGCGCGAACTGCAACTGTCCGGGCCACTCAGCATGCCGTGGGGGCCGAAGCGCACGAAGTACCCGCAGGGGCCGCACCAGCAGACCGCCCGCGACCACCTGGTGGCAGCCGGGATGGACCGCCTGGGCATCGAGTCCGTCAACACGCCGCTGGCGATCCTCACCGGCGGGCACGAGGGGCGCTCGCCCTGCATGAACTACGGCTACTGCCAGTGGGGCTGCAAGAGCCGCGCGAAGGCCTCGATGCACGTCACCTACGTGCCCAAGGCCGTGAGGGCGGGCACGGAGATCCGGGACCGCGCGCGCGTCACGCTGCTGGAGACGGACGAGGCCGGCCGCATCAGCGGCGTTGTCTACCACCGGGGCGGTGCGGAGCATCGCCTGGAGGCGTCCGTGGTGATCCTGGCCGCGTTCTGCGTGGAGGACCCACGGCTGCTGCTCCACTCGGCGTCCTCGCAATACCCGGACGGGATCGCGAACTCCTCCGGAATGGTGGGGCGCGGGATCATGGCGCACGTCGCGGACGCGTTCCTGGCGAGGTTCGACCGGCCCGTGCACATGTGGTCCACCGCGCCGGGCACGCTGCTCTCGCAGCACCCCTACGGGACGCAGCCCGGCCGCGAGTATGCCGGCGGCTGGTCCTGGATGACCTCCGCGCTCTTCCCGGGCGAGTTCGCGCAGCGCCTGGCCGCCAGCGGCAGCGGACTCTGGGGGCGGCGCCTCACCTCGTTGCTGGAGCGCTACCCACAATTCACGGTGCTGGGGGACGAGGGCGAGTGCCTCTGGTACGAGGACAACCGCGTGGAACTGGGCGACGAGACGGACGAGTTCGGCGTGCCGGTGCCCCGCATCACGTTCAATTTCCACGAGAACGAGCACGCGATGCGGCGGGACATCCGCCGTCGCGGTGAGGAGATCCTCGAGGCTGCCGGCGCCGCCGAGGTGTTCGTGAGCGAGGGCAATGACCACACGATGGGCGGCTGCGTGATGGGGGACGACCCCGCGACCTCCGTTGTGGGCCCGGACCTCCGGTCCTGGGACCACGACAACCTCTACATCTGCGACGCCAGCGTCTTCCCCTCCTCCGCGGGCGCGCAGCCGAGCCAGACGGTGATGGCCCTGGCCACCCGCCTGGCGGACCACCTCAGGAGGACGCGGGGGACTCCGGGGTAGCGGCGATCCTCGCGCGGGCGCGGAGGGCGAGCAGCAGGATCACCCACGCGACGACAAAGGAGACCACCAGGTCGATGATCAACGTCCCCTGGCCAACGAACTCGCCGATGATGTCGAACAGCGCGAGCCCGATGAGGAGCATGGGCGCCCATCGCCGCCGGTGCCACAGCCCCACGAGGGCGACCGCGAAAAGGACGGCGACGGCGCCGCCGCTCCAGAGCAGCAGTTCCCATGGCGGGGCTACCTGCTCCCGGAGTTCGAAGCGGTCCGTGGCGAAGGCCCAGGTGATGAAGACGTGCTGCACCACCTTCTCGGCAGTGAGCCCGAGCAGTACCCAGTCCTCCACGCAGAGACGTCGGAGCACCTAGCCTCCTGCGCTCGCCTCGTCCGGGATGCGCACAGCCCCCGCCGCCTGAGCCTGAGGGCGAGCGGAGGCTCGAGGCGCCCCGCTACTTCAGCAGTGACTCCAGCCACGTCCGGAAGGCAACCGAGTCGCCCGGCGGCATGTAGAGCATCTGGAGGTCGGCGCCGGCGTCCGAGCGCGCCTGCAGCTGCTCGCGGACCTCGTCGATGGAGCCGATGACCTGGCACTCGCGCACCATGTCGTCCGAGATCGCGGCGATCGAGGCGTCCGTGTTGCGCTCTGCCCAGGCGGCGCGGGAGCGTTCGACCTCGTCCGCGAAGCCGTTGCGCTGCAACATCTGCCAGTAGAAGACGCCCATGCGGTTCACGTAGAACTGGATCAGTTGCCGCGCCTCGCGCCAGCGCGCCTCGTCCTCTGCCGTGCCGTCCAGCACCGTCACCTTCGTGAACGGAGCGATCGTGAACTGCTTGTCGGCCTTGCCGCTGTCGGCCGCTGCGGACTTCAGGTCCGTGCGCAACTGCTCGAAGAGCCGGCGCGGCCAGTGGATCGGGTAGATGCCGTCACCGATCTCGCCAGTCTGACGGATCGACTTCGGCGTGATCGCCGCGATGTAGACCGGCACCTTCTGGCGAGGGCGCTCGTAGTCCAGCCGGAACCCGCGCTGAAGGTTGAAGATCTCGCCCTCGTAGTTCAACTTCTCGCCCGCGATCAGCATGTCGAAGATCTCGACGTACTCGCGCAGGCGGCGCAGCGGCTTCACGAAGGGCACGCCGTGGAAGTGCTCGATGACGTTCTCGCCGGAGGAGCCCAGGCCCAGCACCATGCGGCCGCCGGACAGTTCCTCCAGCGTCGCGTAGTCCTGCGCCATGGCGGCGGGGGTGCGCGAGTAGCAGTTGAGGATCGCCGTGCCGATGGTCACCCGCTTCGTGGTGAGCGCCAGCGCTGCCAGCCAGGGGATGGTGCCCTTGCCCCACGCCTCGCCGGTGGCGAGCATCTCGATGCCCATCTCCTCCGCGATGCGCGCCTTCTCCAGGCTGTCCTGCAGGTCGTCGCCCGGCCCCGCCAGCAGTCCCAGTCGCATCCGTGCCCCCTCCGTTATCTCCCTGTGCCGCGCCATCGTAGGACACCACTCGACGGCGGGCCCGCAGGGAGAGCGACTCCTACACTTGAGGTGCGGTCATTCGGGCCGTTTGCTGGGGACGAAAGAGGCGAGCCATGTACCAGAAACTGCTCCTGACGAATGACGGCTCGGACCTCGCAGAGGCAGCGGCGACCAGGGCGGCAGCCCTCGCACGGGTCATGGGCTCCCAGGTGCTGGTCATGCGCGTCTCCCGCGCGGCCGGTGACGACGTGGACTCGCTGGCCCCCGAGACGTGGGATGCCCTGATGGCACAGGGCGCCCAGGAGGTCCCCGGCGAGGCCCGCGAGGAGGCCTACCCGCCGCTGAGCGACACCGCTGCGCTGCTCCGGGGTGCGGGTGTCCAGCAGGTCGGATCCCTGGTGCTGAAGGGTGACGCTGCTGACGTGATCGTGCAGGCCGCCACGCGGTTGGGCTGCGACGCCATCGTGGTCTCGTCCCACGGCGAGTCCGGGCTCCGCCGCGCGGTCATCGGCTCGGTGGCCGACCACGTCATCCGCCACTCGCCCGGCATCCCGGTGTTGGTCGCACGCCCACACCACGCTCCGGCGGACTCCAACTACGGGAGGCTCCTGGTGGCTCTGGACGGCTCCGAACTCGCGGACGGCCTCGTCCCCCACGCGGCTGCATTGGCCTCGGCGAGCGGCGCGGAGGTGGTGCTGGTCCGCGTGACTGACTCCGTGTTCGAACTGCTGACCATGACCACGCCCGCCGGCTACCCGGTCCCGGCGACCGTTACCCCGGAGATGGCGGAGGAGATCATGACGGCCCAGCGCGCGGACGCGGAGGCGGACCTGGCCGCGGTCGCGGCCGAACTCCAGGCCGCGGGTGTGACCTCGGTGGTGGAGCACGTCATCGAGGGCCCGCCGGGCGGCGCCATCGTCGCACTGGCGGCGGACCTGGACTGCGACCTGGTGCTCCTGGCCACGCACGGCCGCGGCGGGCTGGGCCGCGCCCTGCTGGGCTCGGTCACGGACTACGTGGTCCGCCACCTCGCCGGCACGGCCGCGCTGGTGGTGCCGCCCTCGAGGTAGGCACGCCCCGTCCTTGCGCGCGCTACCGCTGGCCCTTCCCGGGCTTCGCCGCGGGGAGGGCTGCCAGGATCCGGCGTCGCGCTTCCCCGGCGTCCAGGGGGCCTTCGGGCGTGAGGGTCGCGGTCGCCAGGGGGCGGCTCCGGCGGTTCGGCGGGACGAAGGCACATCTCTGGGGGTTGGTCTTGTAGGGCATAGGGATCCCGTGGTGAGGGATCTCCAGCAGGCGCGCGACGATGCGCAGCAGCGGGTACGGCCCACCTCGATGCGCGGGGCTCCATCGCCAGCCGCTGGCCCAGCGCTCCACGTGGACCGCGTCGCCCCGCGTGGACGCGGCGCTGATGGCCTCGCACACTTCGGCGAGCGACGAGACCCGGCCCACGCTGCGCCAGAGGCCCCGACCTTCCTCCGATGGTGATGTTCGTGCCATGACCGCTCCTCCCATTCATGGGATGGGGAGGGGCGCACTTCGGGGGAAATGCGAAGCCCCTCCATGCTTGGAGGGGCGGGCCGTCAATGCCCGCCTATTGTTGCCGGCACAGCCGGCCGCGTCGTCTTGGCACCTTGGAGGTCTAACCAGGTTGCCGGGCGGTCAAGCCGCCTCTCTGGACGCACTCTCGGTATGCGCGTGCGTGATAGAGCGAGCAAGTTGAGCGTGGTGCCGGGGGAGGGGGTCGAACCCTCACGGTGTTGCCACCCGCGGGGTTTAAGCCCGCTGCGTCTGCCATTCCGCCACCCCGGCGCGCCCTGCGATTGTACGTTCGCGCCATCGAGCGGTGGCCGGCGGCTACCGCTCGATGGGGGACACGAGGTCGTGCTGGTGGAGCAGCGTGGCCGCGTGGCGGACCGTGTGGAACCGTAGGCCGCTGCGTTCGGCGACCGCGAGCAGGTCGTGCTGGCCGTCCGCGGTGGCGAGTACCCAGAGCAACGCCAGTTCGGTGCCGGCTGGGTCATCGAGGCCGCCGAGCGACCGGAAGAGGCCGCGGCGGCCGAGTTGCGGCTCGCCCATGGGGTTCAGGCTCAGGTGGCGCTCGTTGCCCTCAATCACGTCGACGACCGTCGTGAGCATCTCCAGGGACTCCTCGAGCGCCGTTGGGCTGACGAAGTCCAGGTTGTCTGCTGAGGTGTGATACTCCGGGAACGTCCCGTGCCGAGCCCGCATCAGGCCGCCCACCGGGAGGCGGAAGCCGGGCGAGTTGTACTGCCGCTCGTCGTACCCGTAGGGGTAGTAGTCCAGCGCCGTGCCCGCGTCTCGCTCTCGCAGTACCTGCTCGACCGCCCGGTCGATGTCGTGGCCTCCCGTAAAGGTGCGCTTGTAGGTGAACGGCGACGTGTCGCCCAGGCAGGAGAGCACCAGCCCGTGGTCGATGCGCCGGGCATCCTGCTGGTGTGTCCCGAGCCAGGTGATGGCGCCGATGGTGCCGGGCGCGAACAGGAAGCGGTAGGTGTAACGAGGGCGCCCCCGCTCCCTGAGTGTCCGCGCGAGGTAGGCGGCCACTGCGATGCCGGAGAGGTTGTCGTTGGCCAGGGCCGGGTGGCAGGTGTGCGCCGTGATCAGCACCTCGCGGTCAGTGCGGCCGGGAACCACGCACTCGGCATACGTCAGGCTCCCCGGCTCCAGCGAGGTATCGATGCAGACCTCGTACTCGCCCTGGGGCAACGAGCGGCGCACGCGGTCGGCCAGACAGAAGCCCCACGCCTCCTCGTAGTAGGAGTTCCGCCAGGGGACCAGGTCCGGCTGTTCCGGCAGTGAGTGCAGGTGCTCCTGCAGCCGCTCGAGGGGCACGCGCTCGTGGATGGGGATGCTGTAGCCAAACAGGTGGAGGTTGAGGTCACGGACATCGACCACGACCTGCCCACTGGGATCCTTTACCCAGGCCTCGCGGACGTTCCACTCCGGCGGCACCGTCCAGTCCAGCACCTGCGTGCCGGTGGGGACCTCGTGCACCTCCAGCGGTGTCACTTCGCCCACGAGCCGGAACGTTTCACGCACTCCGTCACCGGTGATGCTGCGGATGAGTGGGTAGAGCCGCTCCACGAGGCCGTACATCTCCCCGCCCGTGTTCGAGGCGTCCGCCATCACCTCGTCGATCCCCGGGCGGGGAGGGCGATTGCGTCGCGGAGGAGCGGCAGCGCGCGGTCACGCTCGGACATCACTCGCGGCGCGAACGGCCATTCGATGGCGAGCGTGGGGTCGTCCCAGCGCACGCCCCGCTCCGCCTCCGGCGCGTAGGGATCGCTCATCAGGTACAGGAGTTCCGTGTCTTCCTCCAGCGTGAGGTGCCCGTGCGCGCACCCGCCGGGGATGAAGATCGCGGAGCGGTTCCCGGCGGAGACTTCCACCGAGGCCCATCGCCCGAAGGTCGGCGAGTCCGGGCGTACGTCGGCCACCACGTCGAGGGCCGCGCCCGAGACGCAGCGGATGTACTTCGCCTCGCGTCCGTCTGCGCGGAAGTGGAGACCCCGGAGCGTCCCGTAGTGCGTGCTGAGCGAGAGGTTGGCCTGCGGATAGTGCGCCGGCAGGCCGGCTTCGCGGAACTCGTCCTCGCAGAAGGAACGGGCGAAGAAGCCCCGTTCGTCGGCGTGTGGTTGGAGTTCAACGCGGAAGGCGCCCTGGACCGCGAGCGGAATGAACTTCACGACGTCCACCGGTCCACACGCGACCAGCCGGAACGGAGCGGGCCGCGGTGGCGGCCCGTGGCTACCGAGGCCCGGTGGTCCGCTCGAGCGGCGCCAGTCCTGGACCACGAAGGGGATGGCTCGAGAATGGTTGCCCCCAATCCGTGCGTGTGCAGCCCGAATGGCGGGAGGCCCATTCACGGTTCGCGTGTTGCGTTGAGGATGGCTTGAGGTGGCGTGTAGTCGACCACCGGTGGTGGAGGCTTGCCGGCTCCTGCGGGGATCGGCCGGCACGGGCGTGGCGATGCCCAAGACCGCTCGGCGGGGCGGGCCCCGATGCTTACGCGGGACCCCCGGTAGACTGGCGTTCATGCTCTTCTCCACTCGCTTCCATGAACCGATCCGGCGCGGAGACGTGACCGTCACCTTCCGGCGCTGGAAGCGCCCCCAGGCAAAGGAGGGCGGGCGGTACCGCCTGCACACCGGCGCGGTGATCGAGGTCACGCGCCTGGGCGTGGTGGAACCGGAGAGCGTGACGGACGCGGACGCGAAGCGCGCCGGGTTCGGGGACGCCCCGGGCGTGTTGGGCGCGCTCGAGGGGTTCGAGGGCGACCTGTACCGGGTGCAGTTCCGCTACCTGGGGGACCTGCGGGACGAGCGCGCAGCCCTGGCGGCCGATGCCGAACTCTCTAATGCCGATCTGGAGGAGATCACCCAGCGCCTGGGTCGCATGGACGGCGGCGAACGCGGCGCGTGGACGCGCGACGTGCTGAGGCTCATCGACGCGAACCAGGGCGTGCGCGCCGCCGACCTGGCCGAGCGGCTGGGACGCGAGACGCTGCGGTTCAAGGGCGACGTCCGACGCCTGAAGGCGCTGGGCCTCACCGAGAGCCTGGAGGTGGGCTACCGGCTAAGCCCCCGCGGCCGCGCTCTGCTGGCGCAGGAGGACTCCGTCGTAGGAGAGGCTCGTTCCACCGGGGAGGCCGGGTAGATGCCCACGGAGCGCCGGCTGGAGAAAATGCGAGAGGTGCTGGCGCGCCGCCAGTTTGACCTGCAGGTCGCCGTGGACCACGTCCACGATCCCCACAACGCCTCCGCCATCCTCCGCACCTCGGACGGGTTCGGGGTCCCCACCATCAACCTGCTCTACCAGCGCGAGGAGTTCCCGGAGATCTCCGCGGGCGTGGCGGGCTACGCGAAGAAGTGGCTCACCATCCGCCGCTTCGAGGACGCTCGGTCCCTGGTGGACACCCTTCACGCGGAGGGGCTGCGCGTGTACGCGACGAACCTGGCGCCCGAATCACTGGACTACCGCGAGGTGGACTGGACCCAGCCTTCCGCCGTGGTCTTCGGCAACGAGCACCGGGGCTGCACGCAGGAGGTGATCGACCTGGCGGACGCGAGCGTGCTGATCCCCATGCAGGGGATGGCGCAGTCGTTCAATGTGTCCGTCTCCGCCGGCATCGTGCTCTCGGAGGCGTTCCGCCAGCGAGCGGCCGCGGGGCGGTACCCCTCGCCGTGGGACGAGCGCCGGCAGGCGCTGCTGGACGAGTGGGTAGCGCGCGAGGCGCGGGAGTCGCGCCAGGCCCCGGAGCGCCAGGCGACGACCCAGTCCGGCGCGGCCGGGGGCTAGGGCGCCCTGCCCTCCTCGCCGTGGCGTGCGAGCAGACAGGCGCCGATCAGTCCCTCCGCCAGGCGGACGAGTTCGACGCCTCCCTCGTAGAAGCGGTCCAGCGCCAATCGTGCCTCCGGGCTCATGCGCGCGTCCGCCTGCTCCTTCGCGTCCTCGGTGGAACGGACGGCGTCCGGGATGCCCAGGGCATGGACCGCGTCAGCGGCCTGCCAGAGCACGCGGGCCAACGGTTGGCCCTGCGCCACGCCACGGTCCAGCACCAGGTGCGCCTCCGCCAGTTCCAGCGGCAGCCGCCAGCGAACGAGCAGGGCGGCGGTGACCTCGCGGATGGTGAAGCCCATGACGGCCTCCTCCAGTGCCTCTGACCAGCCCTCGTCCACGATCGCCCCGTGCAGGGCAGCCAGGCTCTCCGGGGTGGCCATGTCCACGCCCAGCACGCCCACGCGATGGAGCATGCCGGCCGCATAGGCGAGGTCCCGGGCGGGAGACCGCTCCATCTCCGCCAGGCTCGCGGCCAGCGCACCGCAGGCGGCGGCGTTGCGCCAATAGTCCATGAAGTCAAACTCGCGGGCGTCTGCGGCCAGCGCGTCCACCAGCACGGTGGCGACCGCCGCGGAGTGGATGCGGCGGTAGCCGATCTGCCGGATGGCGGCCGAGGCGGCGCTGCGGCCGCGGTCGTGCAGGTCCGGGCTGATGCGACCCAGGACCCCCATGCGCCGGTTCAGGTCGGGGTCAGAGGCGACCACCTCTACCAGTCGGGCGGGGCCATCCGGCGCATCGTGGTGCAGGGCCAGGAGTTCGTAGAGGGCAGCGGGCAATGGGCGCCAACGGGTGACGCGGTCAGCGATCGCATCGGCGTTCAGCAGATCGGGCGGCATCGATCCACGACCGTTCGCTCTACATCTTGGGGGCGCTGCGCGATGCACAGCGAGAGCGTCGGGCGAACGTACCGGCAGTATGTTGAGGCGTCAACAAAAGACGGATGCGCAAATGGGCGCAAAAGAGGGACTGAAACTGCATCAGGTCCGGGTGATGGACTCTCTGACGCGAAGTGGAGCGTTGAGGAAAGACGAACGAGGGGAGGAAATCTGGAGGCCACGGCGGGAATCGAACCCGCGATGAAGGTTTTGCAGACCTCTGCCTTACCACTTGGCTACGTGGCCCCGAGGGGGGCGGCTCTCAGATTGTTCGGATGGTGCCCAGGATGAGACTTGAACTCATACGCCCGTAAGGGCACTGCCCCCTCAAGACAGCGCGTCTGCCGATTCCGCCACCTGGGCAGGTGTCCGATCCGTGGCAGGAGTGGAGGGACTCGAACCCCCGACCGGCGGTTTTGGAGACCGCTGCTCTACCAACTGAGCTACACTCCTATAGAGGCCGGACAGCCAGTGTAGCAACGGCTCCCGCTGTCACGGAAGCCTCCCCGAACCCCACCTCCGAGGGCACGCGAACCTGCCACGGCGGCGCGCTTCTGGACGTGGCGACTTATGCCGTGGGCACGGCGCTGGATCGGCGCTTCGGATCTCGGCCGATCACGCGGTCAACGCGATCCGGGAAGTCCGTGCAGATCGCATCCACGCCCGCGTCTCGGACTCGGCGGATGTCCGCGTCCTCGTCCACGGTCCAGCAGTAGGTGGCCAAGCCTCGACGTTGCCCGGAGCGCACCAGCGCTTCATCCACCACGCGGTGGTTCCAGGAGACGGCGGCGAAGCCTTCGCTCACGCAGATGTTCACGGGCTCGTCCGGGAAGCCGAACCGCTCCAGCACGCCTGGCGCGGTGTTCAGGGCCACAGGCACCTGGGGCAGCACGCGGCGGCAGGCGATCCCCACGCGCGGGTCGAAGGCCCAGATCCAACACCACGCCTCCGCGCGCGCCCGGCGCACGGCCTCTGCCACCTGCTCGTGGACGTCGGTCTGCTTGACCTCGATGACCAGGATCGAGCGCCCCGCCATCAGGTCCAGCACTTCCGCCAGCGAGGGCACTACCTGCGGCTCGCGGACGTCATGCAGCGGCTGCACGCGGACGTCCCGGCGCATCTCCTCGAACGTCAGCGAGGAGACCTCCCGAGGGTCGCCCGTGGTGCGTTCCAGCGTGGCGTCATGGTGCAGCACCGGCACGCCGTCAGAGGTACAGCGCACGTCGATCTCGATGCCGTCCGCCCGGGCCGCCAGCGCGGCTTCGACCCCGACCAGGGTGTTCTCCGGCATCGTCCCGCCCTGGGTGCGATGCGAGATCACCAGGGGAAGATGAGTCACAGTCCCGCCCTCTCGGTCCATCGCCGCCCCGGCCGCAGCATACCGCCGGTATGTTACGTCCACGTGAGAATTTAAGGGCTGCGTCAACGCTCGCGCAGCACGCGCCTGACCAGCCACGCGGGCGCGAACCGCAGCGGGATGCGCAGGTACCGGACCTGCCGAGGGGACCAGCAGACCTCCGCGCCGCTGCGCAGGGCGTGCACCACGTCCCGGGCGACCGCCTCCGCAGTGGTCTCCTGCGGGCGGGCGGCCAGGCCGTCCGTCATACGCGTTCGGACGAACCCCGGCCGCACGATCAGCACCCCCACGCCGCGGTCGCGGTAGGAATCCGCCAGGCCGCGCGCGAAGAAGTCCAGGCCGGCCTTCGCCGCCGCGTAGATGTAGTTCGCGCGTCGGGGCCGGACCACCGCGGTGGAGGACAGCACGATCAGGGTGCCGGGCCGTGACTGCCGGGCGAGCGCGCGTGCCGAGGCCAGCGAGGCGGAGACCGCGCCCGCAAAGTTCACCGTGGCGGCGCCGCCCGCCAGCGTGGGGCTGGCCTCGAAGGCGTCGGTGTCACCCAGGACGGCGAACGCAAGGATGACCGTTTGGACGGGCCCGCCGGCCGTGGTGAACGCCTCCTCCACGGACGAGACGTGGGTGTCGTACGCGCGCCCCTCGAACACCACCGTCTCGATGCGCGCGCGGCCCTCGAGGGCGGTCGCCCCCCGGCGCATGGCGGCGGGGTCGCGGCCGGCGAGCACCACGGTGCGGGCGCCCTCCGAGACCAGCGCATCCGCGATCGCGAGCCCGATCTCCGAGCCGCCGCCGAGGACGACGACCGCACCCGCGTCCGCCGCGGAGTTGTGCGCGAGTGATTGCGAGTCGCGTGCTCGGCGGAACGTTCCCATAATGCGGGTGAGAGGGGTTCGCATGACCGATCAGCCTCTGATGGCGGGGATGGATGTCCCGTCCCCGGCGATGCGCAGCGTGCCGTGCAACCTATGCGGCTCGACCGATGTTCGCACGATCCGCGAGTCGAGTGGCGAGGGGCGCATTGTCCGCTGCCGCCGCTGCGGCCTGGCGTACGTCAGCCCTCGCCTGGCCTACGACCCGCGCACCCAGTACGAGGTGGACGCATACCACGAGCGGGTGCGCGGGCAGGGCGAGTCCGGCTACGCCTCGTACGCCGGGGACCGCGCGGTACTCCTGCCGTACTTCGGCCGCTGGGCGCAGGAGATGGCGCACCTGCGGCCGGGCGGCCGCGTGCTGGAGGTGGGCGCGGCCGCGGGCTACTTCCTGGAGCAGGCACGCGCCCACGGTCTTCGGCCAGAGGCTATCGAGCCGTCCAAGTCGTGCCAGCGCGTGATCCGCGACGACTTGGGCATCCCGCTGGTGGCCGCGTCCCTGGAAGACGCTGCGATCGAGCCCGCGACCTACGACGTCATCGCCCTCTTCCAGACGATCGAGCACCTGGATGACCCGCGCCGGGGCCTGCAGAAGATGGCCCGCTGGCTGAAGCCCGGAGGGCTCATGGTGATCACCACGCCGAACCGCGCCGGCTGGCCGGCCCGGGTGCTGGGCAAGCGCTGGTTCGAGTTCAAGCCGCGCGAGCACCTCTACTACTTCGAGCCGAGGACGATCACGCGGATGCTGGAGGCGGGCGGCTTCGAGCGCATCTCCGTCCGACGCGACTCCAACCGCTACCCCCTGCGCTTCCTGTTCGACCGCGCGCGCCAGTACTACCCGGCGCTCGCCCCCCTGGTCCGGGTGCTGGAGCGCGTCACGCCCGGACGCGTGCTGGACCGAGACGTGCCGGCGAACCTCGGCTCCATGCGGGTCATCGCATACCGGGCGGGGCTCTCATGACCGTTCAGGTGCGGGCGGGGCGGCTGCTGGCCCAGCGTGGCGTGACGCTGCTCTCGCTGGACCTGGACGACACGCTGTTGGATACGGACGCGGCGGCGGAATACCGGGTACAGGCAGCCGCGCAGCGCGCGGCCGAGGTCCTGGCTGGCCTGGACGCGACGCTGGTGGACGAGGCGCTGCGCGACGCGTTGCAGGCGAACCCCATCACGGAGGGCCGTATCGCGGTGTTCATGCGCACGCTGGGCGTGGACCCGCGCAGCAACGAGGGCGTGGCCATCCGCGGCGCGTACAACGAGGTGGCGCTGGACATGCTGGCCTGGATGGAGGGTGCGGAGGTCGTGTTGGCCCGCCTGCGCCGCCACTACCGCCTGGCGATCGTCACCAACGGGCCCACGCAGATGCAGTGGCCGAAGGTGCGGAAGTTCGCGCTGGAGGGCCTGGTGGACCACGTGGTGGTCTCCGGCGACCTGGGCATTCACAAGCCCGACCCCGCGATCTTCCAGCACCTGCTCGCCCAGGCCGGCGCGCTGCCGCGGGAAGCGGCCCACGTGGGCGACTCGATCCACTCGGACGTGCAGGGGGCGCGCGCCGCGGGCATGACGGCCATCTGGTATCCGCCGCACCGGCGCGAGCACGACGAAGTGGGCGAGCACGTCCCGGACGCGGTCATCCAGCGCCTGGAGGACCTGCTGCCGGACGAGGGCGCGCCTCCGGACGGCCAGGAGGGCTAGGCCAGGCTGGCGGGCGTTAGCCCTCCAGGATTGCTCGGAGTTCGGCGCGGATTGCCTCGCCGTGCTCGGGGTCGCGGAGGGCGGTTGCGACCGCCGCGGCCAGCACTCCCGGCGGCAGGCCGGAGTCGTAGAACGGACCGTCGTGGCGCAGGGCGTAGAACGGCTCGCGCTCGGCCAGCAGCACCATCGCGTCCGTGAGGTTGACCTCGCCCTTCTGCAGGATGCCGCGGCGCTGGACCTCCTCGATGGCTTCGAAGATGCCGGCGGTCAGCACGTAGCGGCCGTTGATGCCCATGCCGGTCGGATGTGGGTATGCGGCGCCGGGCTTCTCCAGGATCGAGCGCAGGCGGCGGAGGCCGGGTTCCACGTCTTCGCCGTCCACCAGTCCCCAGCCGGCGAACCACTCCGGGCCCACCTCGTTGACGGAGATCACGCTGCCGCCCAGGCGCTCAAAGGCTCGCACCAGCGCCTCGCCGGGGGCGGGCGCCGTGAAGACCATGTCCGGGAGCATGAGCAGGAACGGGCGGTTGCCCACCACCTCGCGGGCGTAGAGCGTGGCGTTGCCGGTGCCCTTCGCCTCCGGCTGCTCCACCCACTCGATGGTGACGCCCTCCAGCATGTCCCGCAGGCCGGCCATGCGAGGGTCCGCGCGCTCTTCCTCGTCCAGCGGGGCGAAGTAGCGCTCCAGGAAGGGGCGGGAGCGGTCGCTGGTGACGATGGTGACGCGGGTGACGCCGCAGGCGACGGCTTCGTCGATCGCGTTATGGATGAGCGGCCGGTCGTAGTTGAGCAGGAACTCCTTGGGCACCACACGGGTGGCCGGCCGCATCCGGGTGCCGCGGCCCGCGGCGATGATGACCGCGTCCTGCACGAGGCCGCGCGAGGCCGCCTGTTCCGACATCTCCAGCACTCCCTCATCGTTCCCCGGACGGTGACGGGCAAGTGTGTCGTTTCCCGGCCCGATGCGCAGGTCAACCATGCGCTGATCCTGCCGGGGGAAGGACGACGATTGGTAGCGTAACGGTGTGCGTGGCGCCGGTTCGCTGGCGCGCGCGATATCCGGACGGAAGCGCGAGCCTAGCGGTCGTCCTTGCGCTGCTCTCTGAGGAAGCGCTCCAGGTCGTCCAGCAGTTCCGGCGTGGAGGGCAGTTCCCGATCCTCCGGCGCACCCGGCGGCAGCGACGGCTGGTTGGCGTCGTACTGCTCCTCCAGTTGGCGGACGTAGGCCTTCGCCTCGTCCGACTCCGCGAGCACCTGTTGCACCTGCTCGTCGAAGGTGGCGGCATCCTCGCGCAGGCCGTCCAGCGAGGTGCGCGTGCCGAAGCCCTGATCCACGAGCTTGATCAACTGGATCGCGATGTTCGGGTTCGGGCCCACTGTGAGGTAGTGCGGCGACATCCCCCACAGGCTGGCGTTGCGCCACCCGAGCGCGCGCAGGTGCACGTTCAGCACGCCCACGATGCCCGTCTGCCCCTGGTAGCGAGACGCGGGCGCCTTGAGGCCGAACAGGTCCTCGAAGTCCGGGTGGGAGGCAGAGAGTGTGACCGGGAGTTCGCGGGTGTGCGGGACGGCGCTGGGCTGCGCGCCCAGGGTCACGCTGACCGTGGAGCCGGTCTCACGCAAGAGGTCCTCCATCGCCGCGCAGAACGTGCGCCAGCGGAGGTGGGGCTCCACGCCCGTGAACAGGATGAAGTCGCGTTCCGAGCCTTCAGGGCTGGCTACCCAGAACTTGTTCTCCGGCCAGTCCAGCACGCGCTCACCGTCCTTCAGGCGGGTGCGCGGGCGCTGCACGGTGAAGTCGTAGAACCGCTCCGGGTCCACCTCCGCTAGCGGTTGCGCGTCCCACTCCTTGGCCAGCGTGCGGATAGCCAGCGAGGCGGCGCCGGGGCCGTCCGTGAACCCCGTGAAGGCAGCCAGCAGCACCGGGTCGCGCAGGGCGCGCACCTCTCCGAGCGCTCGCAGCGCTTCGTGCATGCTGGCCTCCCCCCAGGGTGTCGCCCGCCGGTCGGCTCACGTCCGGCGACGGTGCTGCGTGTCTCTAGATCTGAGAGTAACCCGTGCCCTTGACCTCGATGCCACGGCCACGGCCGTCCGTGATCCAGCCGAACTCCTGCAGGAGTTGCTGGCTGTAGCCCACGCGGCCCGTGATCTTGTCGCAGGGCTCCGTCGCGCAGAGCAGGGCGGCCTTCGCCATGATCTCCGGCGGCTCGCCGCGGGGGTCGTCCAGGCCGTCCACCAACTTGTGGAAGACCGTCCCCGGCGTGGGCACCACCTGCGAGGGCGAGAAGCACGTCACGCTGATGCCGTACTCGTAGACCTCTTCCGCCAGGCCCTGCGTGAAGCGCTCCAGCGCGGCCTTGGAGGCTCCGTACATGGTGCCGCCGCGCGGCGGGCGCACCTCGTAGGGGCCGCGGCCGGGCCCAATGGCCGCGCCGGAGGAGATGTTCACAATCGCGCCGCTGCGCTTCTCCATCATGCTGGGCAGCACGGCCTTGGAGAGCATGAACGGGCCGTGGACGTTGACGGCGAACGAGCGCATCCAGCGGCTGGCCGGATAGTCCACGATGGGGATGTAGTAGTTCAGGGCGGCGTTGTTCACCAGGACGTCCACCGGGCCAAAGGCCTCGGCAGCCTCCTCCACCAGGCGGTTGCAGTCGTCCTCCTGTGAGACGTCCGCGGCGGCGGCCAGGGCCTGTCCGCCGGCGGCCTTGATGTTGGCCACCGTGCGCTCCAGCGAGCCCTCCAACTGGTGGTCGCCTTCCTTCACGGTACGGGCGGCGCAGACCACCTTCGCGCCCTCGGCGGCGAAGAGTTCGGCGATGGCCTGGCCAATGCCGCGGCTGGCGCCGGTGACGAGCGCGACCTTGCCGTCCATCTTGCCCATGGGCGTGTCCCCCCTCGGATCGCGGGGCGCCGGAACGCGGCTGCACCCGTCCGGCCTGTCGTGCGCGGGAGTGTATGCCCCATCCCCGGGGCGTGCATCCGGGGACCCGGTCCCGGATCGAAGAGGCCCCCGCGTGGGGGGCCTCCTGCGTTCAAGTTGGCTGGGGACCAGGGATTCGAACCCCGACTGACGCATCCAGAGTGCGCTGTCCTACCTTTAGACGAGTCCCCAGCGGTCTTCGTAGCCTAGCAGGCGGGCCGCTGATGGTCACGCCAGCGCGCTCGGGGCTTACCCGGACGCCGCCACGCTCCGCAGCGCTCCCGCAGCCGCCTCCAGGCGGTCCACGCAGAGCCCCTGGCCCACGATCGCCATGGACTCGAACAGCGGCGGCGAGACGCGGCGGCCAGTGACCGCCAGGCGCACGAGCGTGAACAGGTCGCCAGCGCGCACGCCCAGTTCCTCCGCCAGCGCACGCATGCGCGCCTCCAGCGGCTCGGACTCGAACGGAGTAGCGGCGTCCACGGCCTGAGCGGACGCCTCCAGCAGGCGCGCTGCCTCCGCAGGCTGGTCCTTGAACTTCTTCTGCAGGAACTCCTCCGCGGGTGGGGTGGGGACCTCCGACTGCCAGAAGAAGTCCACCAGCGGCGCCACCTCCGCCAGCGTCTGCAGGCGCTCGCGGATCAGCGGGGTGATCTCCTCCACCAGCGAGCGGTCCACCGGCCGCGCCACGTCCGCGGGGAGGTCACGCTCCAGGCGCTGCGCAATCGCCTCCGTCAGTTCGTCTTCCGGCATGTCGCGCAGGTAGACGCCGTTCAGCCAGGCCAGTTTCTCCATGTCGAAGGTGGCGGGATTGAGGCTCAGGTCGCCGATGTCGAAGACCTCGATGAGCCGCTCGCGGGTGAACACGGTCTCGTCGCCGTGGCCCCAGCCGGTGATGCAGAGGAAGTTCAGCAGCGCGTCCGGCACGTAGCCGTCCTCCGCGTACTCCAGCACGGACTTTGCCCCGTGGCGCTTGGACAACTTGCCGCCGCCAGGCGCGAGGATGATCGGCGTGTGGACATAAGTCGGGCGAGGCTCGCCCAGCGCGTCGAACAGCAGGACGTGCCGGGGCAGGGAGGCCAGCCACTCGTCTCCGCGGGTGACGTGGGTGATCTGCATGGCCGGGTCGTCCACGGCGTGCGCCAGGTGGTAGGTGGGGAAGCCGTCGCTCTTGAGGATGACGAAGTCGTCCAGCGTCTCGTTTGCGACCTCGATGGGACCGCGCAGCAGATCGTGCGCCACGGTCACCCCGTCCAGTGGGCTGGCGAACCGGACTACGTGCGACTCGCGCAGGCCGCGCTCCGCAGCCTCCGCGGGCGGGACGTTGCGACAGCGGCGGTCGTAGCCGGGCGGCCGCTTCTCCGCGCGCTGGCGCTCGCGCATCGCCTCGAGTTCCTCGGGGGTGCAGAAGCAGCGGTAGGCCTTGCCCTCCGCCAGCAGGCGGTCGGCGGCGGCGCGATAGAGGGGGAGACGCTCGGACTGCGTGTATGGCCCGTACGGACCGCCGATGTCCGGGCCCTCGTCCCAGTCCAGGCCGAGCCAGCGGAGCGAGTCCAGGATGCGCTTGACTGAACCCTCTACCAGTCGGGTCTGGTCCGTGTCCTCGATGCGGACAAGGAACTGGCCACCGTGGTGGCGGGCGTGCAGCCACGTCCAGACAGCCGTGCGGATGTTGCCCACGTGCGGGTCGCCGGTGGGGCTAGGGGCGTAGCGGACGCGGACCGGGCGATCGTTCGTCATCTGGCCATCTTCGAGCCCTCGATCTCCAGCGCCGGCGCCACGCCGTGCTCCGCTCGCAGCGCCTGGATGGCTGCGCGCATGTCCGCCGGGAGCGGCGCCTCGAACACACGCCAGGCGCCGTTGGAGACGAGCGTGAAGCCCAGCCGCCACGCGTGCAACGCCTGCCGGCTGATCCTCTTCGAGGGGTGACCGTACTGGAAGTCCCCCACCACCGGATGGCCAATGGCGAGCATGTGGACACGGATCTGGTGCGTGCGACCGGTGAAGATACTGATCACCGCCAGCGCCGCCTCGTCGCCGTACTGTTCCAGTAGCCGGTACTGGCTACGCGCGTACTGGCCGCCCTCCACCACCGCGCGCTTGCGCGGGTCGTCTGGGTCCGAGGCCAGGGGCGCGTCGATGATGCCCTCCGGGGGATCGAGGACGCCCTCCACCAGGGCCAGGTAGGTCTTCTCCGTCTCGCGGGCGCGCCACTGGTCCTTCAGGACGGCCTGCGACTCCTCTGTCTTGGCCAGCGCGATCACGCCTGAGGTGTCGCGGTCCAGCCGGTGGACGATGCCGCCGCGGTCCGTGTCGTCGATCTCCCGCACCTGCGGATAGCGGGCGCGCACGGCGTTGATCAGCGTCGCCTCCTGTACGCCCTCCCGAGGGTGGACCACCAGGCCTGGCTGCTTGTTCAGGACGAGGGTCTCCTCGTCCTCGTAGATGACGTCCAGCGGGATTTCAGCCGAGAGCAGGTCCATGTCCCCCAGCGTGGGCTCCTCCACGCGGATGAGGCTCCCGGCGGCGACCGCCGTCCCGGCCTTCAGCACGGGTGCGCCGTTGACGTGCACCTTCCCGTCCTCGATGAGTCGCCGCACCTGGGAGCGCGAGAGTGCGGGCAGGCGGGTCACCACGGCCACGTCCAGCCGCGCATCCGCCGGTACCAGGAACTCGCTGACCTGGCTCATGGTCGGGACTCCTCGATGGGTGGCGGCGCCGTCTCCGCCGCCGCGCGGCCCGTCTCCCCGGGCGCCGGCTCTTCGGCCGCCTCGCGGCGCTCGTCCAGGAACGCGAGCACGGCGATGGCGATGACGCCGAGGACGATCGCGGAGTCCGCGACGTTGAAGGCGGGATAATGGGTGGGGTCGATGAAGTCCGTGACGTGGCCCAGGCGCACCCGGTCGATGAGGTTGCCCACCGCGCCACCAAGCACGGCGCTCAGGGCCACGGTGTACCAGCGGCTGTGCGAGGGCAGCGTGAGCAGGTAGAAGGTCATCGCCCCAATGGCCGCCAGGCCGGCCACGATCAGGAAGTCGCCGGCCCCTTGCAGGATGCCGAACGCCGCGCCCGTGTTGCGCACGTGGGCCAGGCGGATCAGGTCCCAGCCTGCCGGCCATGTCTCGCCCGGGTGCAGCCACCCTCGGATGATCGACTTGGTCACCTGGTCCACCACCAGGATCACGCCGGCGACCAGCAGGAACCGGCCCAGCCGGTGGGTCAGGCGTTCCGTCCCGCGCTCCGAGGTCTCATCGTGGCTGGGGTGGTCCATGGGGGATCCATGCTACGTCCCCCTCTCCGCACGGTCGCGCCTCGGGGAGAGGCGGCGGGCGCTCGTCCACGGCGTACACTGGAACTCCCCATTCCGCCGGACATCACGCTGCTCGGAGGCGCCCGTGTCCCTCTTCCGACCCAACGCCGACCCTCGCGTCCAGGAGACCCGCCCGGACGGGCGCAAGCGCCTGCCACCGGGCCAGCGCCTCACGGACGGCTGGCCCGTCCTGCATTACGGCTCGATCCCCCGGATCGACCTCGCGGGGTGGCGCCTGCAGATCTTCGGCCTCGTGGAGGACGAGAAGACGCTGACGTGGGACGAGTTCATGGCGCTGCCACAGTCGCGGTCGCGGAACGACATCCACTGCGTCACCACCTGGTCCAAGTTCGACAACGACTGGGAGGGTGTCCGCTTCCAGGACCTCCTCTCCCTGGTCAGGGTGAAGCCGGAGGCGAAGCACGTGGTCTTCCACTCCTACGGCGGCTACACCACCAACGTGCCGCTGGCGGAGCTGCAGGGCCCGGAGAACATGCTGGTCCACACGCACAACGGCGAGCCGCTGACGGCCGAGCACGGCTGGCCGCTGCGCGGGCTGGTACCCAACCTGTACTTCTGGAAGAGCGCGAAGTGGATCCGCGGCATCGAGTTCGTGGCGCAGGACCGCCCGGGCTTCTGGGAGATGTACGGCTACCACATGCACGGCGACCCCTGGGCCGAGGAGCGTTACGGGTAGGCGGGCGTGTTCGACAGGCGAACCCACCGGCTGCGCGACTATGACTACCGAGCGTCCGCGGCCTACTTCGTGACGATCACCACTGCTCAACGCGTCTCCCTGTTCCGCAGTTCTGCCTTCTTCGGAATTGCTGTCGAAGAGTGGGAGCGGACAAGTAGCTGCCCAGGTGTTGCACTCGACGCCTTCGTGGTGATGCCCAATCACGTTCACGGGATCCGGATCCTCGAC
>JAWLHV010000006.1:2526-141782 GCA_041690175.1 Dehalococcoidia bacterium | reverse complement strand
GTCCGCGCCACCGAGCAGGTAGGTGTTCTGGTCCGCGCCCACCTCGACGCAGTTGTCGCCGGCCGCGTCACAGCGCAGCCACTGGTACGAGTACGTCAGTCCGACGGCGTTGGTCCAGGTGCCGCTCGTGGCCGTCAGCGTGCTGCCCTGCACCGGGGTTCCACTGATGCTCGGGGCGACATCGATGGTCGGGACGCCGGCGACGACAACCGCGGTCTGGTTGCTCTCGGAGGGGGTGGAGTTCCCTGCGGCGTTCACGGCCGTCACTCGGACGCGGACAGTGGCCCCAGCGTCGTCGCCGATGAGCGTGTACGCGGCGTTGGTGGCGCCATCGATGGTCACGCAGGAACCACCACCGGCGTCACACCGGAGCCACTGATAGAGGTACGAGGTGGGTGAGTTCGTCCAGGTGCCGGGAGTCGCCGTCAGTTCGCTGCCCTGGGCGGGCTGGCCGGAGATCGATGGAATCGCCTGCACCACCGGCACACCCGCCACCACGGCGAGGGTCGCCGCGGATTGGGCCGGCGACGAGGCCCCCGCAATGTTCGTCGCCGTGACCTCCACGCGGATACGCGCGGCGACATCGTCGCCGGTGAGGAAGTACGTGTCCTGGTTCCCTCCGACCGGGTCGCAGTTGTCCCCGTCGCCGTCACACCGCAGCCACTGATAGGCGTACGTGAGATCGACGGCGTTGGTCCATGTGCCGGTCGTCGCCGTCAGCGTCTGACCGAGCGCCGCCGCACCGCTGATCGAGGGCGCCTCGGAGATCGCGGGGACACCGGCGACCACGACTTCGGTGGGGGCGGACTCGGCGGGGGTGGACGATCCCGCGGCATTCGAGGCCGTCACCCGCGCGCGCAGCGTGCCCCCCACGTCCGGGGCCGTGACCGTGTACGCGCTGTTCGTCGCGCCATCGATGGTCACGCACTCTGCGCCGCCGTCGTCGCAGCGTAGCCACTGGTAGGCAAACGACTGCGGGAGGTTGTCCCACGTGCCCGTGGAGGCGGTGAGTTCCTCGTCCACTGCGGGCGTGCCGGAGATCGAGGGCTCGGCGGTGTTCGTGGGGATGCCCGGCACCGCGACGGCCGTAGCGGCGGAGCGCGACGGAGCCGATGCGCCGGCTGCGTTGGTGGCAGTCACGTCTACCCGAATGGTGCTGCCATTGTCCGTCCCGATGAGCGTGTACGTGTCCTGGTCGACGCCGATGCTCGAGCACGAAGCGCCGGCGGAGTTACAGCGCAACCACTGGTAGGAGTAGGTCAGGTTGACGGCGTCCGTCCATGTGCCACTGCCGGCCGTGAGGACGTTGCCCTGGACGGGGTCGCCGGTGATTGCCGGGGGCACGCTATTGGTGGGTACCCCGGACACGATGGCGATGGTTGCATCGCTGTCCGCCGGCGCGGACGCGCCCGCGAGGTTCACCGCGACGACCCGCACGCGGACGCGCTGGGCCACGTCGGCGGCACCGACCGTGTAGGCGCTGGACGTGGCGCCCTCGATGTCGACGCAGTTCGCGCCGGCCACGTCACAGCGGCGCCACTGGTACTGGTAGGAGTCCGGCGAGTTGGTCCATGTGCCCGTGGTGGCCGTCAGTTCCTCGGCCTGGACCGGATCGCCGGAAATGGCGGGGACCACGTCAATGACGGGGACGCCGGCCACCACGGTCGCCGTGGGGTCCGTGCGGGCGGGGGTGGACGCACCGGCGGCGTTGGTCGCCGTGACGTCCACCCGGATGCGCCGGCCCACCTCGTCCCCCGTGGGCGCGAACGTGGCCTGGTTGCTGCCGACGTTGGAACAGTTGTCCCCGGTGGCGTCACAACTCAGCCACTGGTACGCGTAGGTCAGGTTGACGGCGTTCGTCCAGGTCCCCGTCGATACGGACAGCACTTCGTCCTGCACCGGGTCCCCCGTGATGACGGGAGTGACGCTGATGACCGGCACACCGGAGACCACCAGGGCCGTCTGCGCGGATTCCGCGGGGGTCGAGGAACCTGCCGCGTTCGTCGCGGTGACCCGCACTCGCACCGTCCCGCTGACGTCGCCCCCCTGCAGTTCGTACGTGCTGCTGGTGGCGCCGTCGATGTCGCCGCAGTTCTGGCCGGCCGAGTCGCACAGGCGCCACTGGTAGGCATAGGACGTGGGCGTGTTGTCCCAGGCGCCCGTCCCTGCCGTCAGCGTCTGTCCCTGCGCCGCCGCTCCGCTGATGGTCGGCGGGCTCGTGTTTTGCGGGACCCCGGCCACGATGACCGCGGAAGGGTCCGTGCGCGACGGCGACGAGGCGCCCGCCGCGTTGCTCGCGGTCACGTCCACCCGGATCGTGAAGTCGTTGTCGTCCTCCGTGAGGAGGTATGTGTTCTGGTCTGCTCCCACGTTGGTGCAGTTGCTGCCGGCCTCGTCGCAGCGCAGCCACTGGTAGGAATGGGTGAGGCCGACGCTGTTGGTCCACGAACCCGTGGTGACGCTCAGCGTCTGCCCCTCCACCGGCGTCCCGCTCAGCACCGGCGGCGAGATGATGGAGGGCACGCCGGACACCACGACGGCCGTTGCCTCGCTGTCCACGGTGTCGTTGCCGGCGGCGTTCACCGCCGTCACGCGCACCCGGATGCGCATGGTGACGTCGTCACCCTGCAGCACGTACGTCGAGTTCGAGGCGTCCGAGATGCTCGAACAGTTGTCGCCGTTCGAGTCGCAGCGCCGCCACTGGTAGAGGTAGGAGGTGGGACTGTTCGTCCACGAACCAGTCGTCGCGCTCAGTTGCTGCCCCTGCACGGGTGAGCCGCTGATCGTCGGGAGGCCGGTGTTCGTCGGCACGTCCACCACCACGGTGGTCGGGGCGGAGTCCGCGAACGCCGATCCCGCTACGTTGGTAGCCGTCACCCGCACGCGGACGGTAGCCCCCAGGTCGTCCTCGACCAGCAGGTAGGTCCCCGCGGTCGCCCCGTCGATGTCGACGCAGTCGCCGCCCACGCCGTCACACCGCCGCCACTGGTAGGCGAACGAGGGCGAGCCACTCCAGCCGCCGTCGTTTGCGGTCAGCGTCTGGCCGAGCCCCGCGTTCCCGGAGATCGAGGGCGCGCCGCCGTCGTTCACCGGGACGTCCACGATGACCGCGGTCTGCGCGGACGTGGCGCCCGCGCTGCCGGCCACGTTGCTGGCGGTGACCACCACGCGGATCGTGAAGTCCTCGTCGGCGGAGGTCAGTTCGTGGCTGTTTGCAGTGGCGTCCTGGATGTCCTCACAGTTGTCGCCCGAGGCATCGCAACGCCGCCATTGGTAGGTGTACCCGGTGGGCGAGTTGTCCCATGTGCCATCCGTGGTCTGCAGAGTCTGCCCCACAGCGGAGGTGCCGGTGATCTGGGGGAGCGCCGTGTTCTCGGGGATCGCCGCGACCACCGCCGTCTGGGCGGAATCCGCGCTGTCGCTCCCGGCCGCGTTCGTGGCCGTGACGCGGACGCGGATCGTGCTGCCGGCGTCGGGGGCGGCCAGCAGATAGGTGGACGCGGTGGCACCGCCAATGTCAGAACAGTTGGCCCCGGCCGCGTCGCAACGGCGCCACTGGTACCCATAGGACGGCGAGCCGGACCAGGTGCCGTTCCCGGCGGTCAGCGTCTGCCCCACCACCGCTGTCCCGCTGATGCTGGGCAGCACGCTGTTGGAGGGGAGCGCCACCACGACGGCGGTCTGCGTGGAGGTAGACGGCGCGCTGCTGCCCGCGGCTGTCCTGGCGGTGACGGCCACGCGAATGGTCGCGCCCTCGTCCAGGGCGACCAGCAGGTAGGTGTCCTGATCCGCGCCAATGGAGGAGCAGTTCGCGCCGGCGCCGTCACAGCGCTGCCACTGGTATGAGTACGAACCCGGCGAGTTGGTCCAGGTGCCCGTCGTCGCCGTCAGTGTCTGCCCCACGCCGGCCGCGCCGGAGATCGAGGGCGGCGCGATGTTGGCGGGGACCCCCACGACGACGTCCGTGGCTGCAGAGTCGGCCGGGTCGGACGGGCCCGTACCGTTCGTGGCCACCACGCGGACGCGGATCGTGCTGCCCACGTCGCCCGAAACCAGCCCGTAGGTGGTCGCCGTCGCCCCATCGATGTCCACGCAGTTGTTGCCGCCGGTGTCGCAGCGCCGCCACTGGTAGGTGTAACTCAGCGGAGAGTTGGTCCACGTGCCCTCGGTGGCGGTGAGGGTCTGCCCATCCCACGGGTTCCCGGAGATGGTGGGCGGCGTGCTGTTGGTCGGGGCCGGCGCCGGGATGACGTAGGTCACGATCACACGACCGGCGGCGCCTGGCCCGTGGGTCTGACCCGGGTTCGTCCCTGGCGCTCCACCGCCGCCGCCGCCGGGCTGGATACCGGGGCCACCGTCGCTACCGCCGCTCGCGAAGGAACCGCCGACGCCGCCGTTGCCGGTTCCGGTACCGGCCGTACCGCCGGCGCTGTTGTTGCCGTTCGGGGCGGTGCCGCCCACGCCGCCGTCGCCGTTGGTCAGGGCGGAGCCACCGCCGCCGCCACCGCCCGCCCCCGTCGAGTGGCCGCCCGCCGCGCCGCCGCTGCCGCCCGCGAAGCGAGTTGTCCCGGTGCTCGCCGCCACCGTGCCACCCGCACCGGCGGCACCGGTGCTGGACGCGCCTCCCGCGCCCCCGGCGGCGATCACTGCCGACTCGAAGGAGGACGCTCCGCCGCTCTCGCTGGCTGTGATGCCACCCGCGCCGACCGTGATCGAGTACGGAGTCGCCGGTGTCACCGCGACACCGGTGGAACTGGCATACGCGCCGCCGCCGCCGCCGCCGCCCTTCGTGGAACCGCCCGCGCCGCCGCCGCCCCACGCCTCGACCGTCACCTGCGTCACACCCGCCGGCGGCGTAAAGGTGCCGCTGGTGTCGTACGTCACCACGCAGTCCGAGCCGTTCACGACGCCGCCGAGCGTGCTCGTGCAGTAGTCGTCGGCCTGGACGGACGTAGGCGACTGGAGGCTCAGGGCGGCTGCAAGGAAGCCGAGGGCGAGCAGCGCACGCAGCGCGAGGCCATGGGCGCGTTTCGAACGCCTGGCGGGGCCGACGCGAAGCAGGCTCACGGGGGCTACCGCCCTGCCCACGCGCGGATACTCGGCACTCGGCCGTCGTTATGTCCGAATATGTCCCTGCAATCAGCCCCTTCGGGTGACTCGCCTGTCCGGTTCGACTCGGGCGCGCGGACACAGAGCGCCTCAAACGACGCGCACTCGCGGTCCGGGTGGGGACAAGACGCTGGGTTCAGACGAGCTCCTCCGAGAAGCCTCGCTAAGCGAGATCCAGTGGCCAGGAGAGCCGCCTAGCTCCCGGGACACTGGTGGGTAAAACTCTTCCGCTCGCCGCTTCGCTTCTCTCTCGTGAAACTGCTTCAACGACTAGTAACTAGAGTATCGGGCGACTCCTGTTGGGGGTTGACCCCGATACGGTGGATTGGGTGAAGGTTCAGTTAATCGGATTCAACTCCGGAGGGGGTGCGGGCTCCGGCAGGCGCCGGGATGCCGGAACCCGCAGGCGGGACGGGCAGACGCGAGTAGGGCGTTCTTCAGGAGGCCCCCTGACGGCGAGTTGCGCATCCGGAATGCGCAGAGTGCCCGGAGCGTGACGGCCCAGAGCGGTCGAGCAGTTTCCTGCAAACGTTCCTGCAACACATGCAAACGTTATCAGTGGCGGTCCTGGCCCACGTTGACTAGCGGCCGGGCCACATCCGACGTCCCAACCAACCCGCCCGGCGGAAGTGCCGAGTATCGACCCCGCGGCCGCCTCGCAGTGGTGGCCCCTCCGTCGCGGTGCGCCGCAAGGGCGACCGGCCCGCGGCACCGGGGACTCCCAGACTCCAGGGGACTTGAGACATGCGCCCTCGGAGCCGCACCCTCGGACCTGGCCAGGGGTTCGTCCGCGTGAGTGTCCGCCGAAACGAGCCGCACTCCCCCTCCCCCTGAAGGAGACCGGGACGCCACCTTGTAGCGGTCAATACACGCCCCCCACACGGGGTGCGGAATGTGACATAGTAATCTGCGTCGTCAGTGACGGCATGTTCGGGCGCCCGTTGCCGCACTCCTTGAAGGCGTGGCGATGATCACATGGAAGCCGGAACTGCGGCCCCGCGCCGCGGCGGCCGCAGTCGCTGCGGGTTACGCGCTGGTCGGCGGAGCATGGATCGTCCTGTCCGACCTGCTGCTCGGCACTGCCGTGGGCACAGATTTCCGTGAGGTGATTCTCCAGACCGGAAAAGGCAGTGCCTACGTGGCCATTACCGGCCTGCTGCTCTTCCTTTTGCTGGACCGGCTGTTCAAATCGCTGGCGGTTCGGATGCAGGGCGCGCAGGTCGCCGCCGAGCGCTTCCACCGCGCCGAGCGCGCTGCGGACCTGGCGCACTGGTCGCTGGACACGGATACCGCGACCTTCACGTGGTCGGAGGGTGCCTCGGCCATCTTCGGCGTCCCGTACTCTGATCTGCCCGCCACCCAGGAGAACCTCGCCCGGTTCCTCTCCGACGAGGACCACGCGCAGTTGCGGGCGAACCTCGCGGCGCCGGCCATCCCCGGCCCGACTGCGCGCGTCACGCCCTACCGGATCCACACCGCCGGCGGCGAGACTCGGAACGTGGTCTCGTACGTGGAGCCGCAGGCCGAGCCCACGCAAGTGCGACGCGCGGCCGTCGACGGCATCCTGCAGGACGTGACACGTCTCCGCGCTGCCGAGGACGAGGCGGCGCGGGCGCAGTACCTCCTCCAGCGCGCCATTGACACCATCGAGGCGAGCATCGCCATCCTCGACGAACGCGGAGTCGTGGTCTCCGTGAACGACGGGTGGCGTCGGTTCGCCCGGGAGAACGGCGCGTCGCCCGATGTGGGCATCGGAAGCGACTACGTGGCCGTCACCCGCGTGGCCGCGGACAGCGGCGACGCGGACGCCAGGGCCGTGCTCGAGGGCCTCGAGGCGATCCGTGCGGGCCGGGTGCCGTACTTCCAGCACACGTACCCCTGTCACTCGCCCGACGTGGAGCGCTGGTTCCAGGTGAGCATGACCGCGTTCGCCAGCTCCGGCCTGGAGCAGATCGTGCTGTTCCATACGGACGTCACGGCCGAACACTCAGCCCGGGTGATGTTGGAGCGCCAGGCTCGCTATGACCTCACTTCCGGGCTCCCAAACATCGTCGAGTTCCGTGAGCGCCTCGGCCGTCACATCGTCGAGGCTGAGGTGCGCGGGTGGCCCGTGGCACTGCTCCTGGTCGGCATCGACGGCATGGACGAGATCGTGGAGACGTTCGGATACGACTTCGCGGAAGAGATCACGCAGCAGGTCGCTGCGGTGGTGGCCGGGTACCGCGACCTGTCAGACGCAGCACGCATCGGCTCCAGCGAATTCGCGTCAATCGCGGCGCCGGGCGACGTAGCCGGGGCCGTCGCGGCCGCGCACGGCATGCTGGAAGTCCTGGCGCAGCCGCTGCACGTCGGCTCACAGGAATTCGGGATCAGCGCATCCATCGGAGTCGCCGTCTACCCCGGCCACGGACAGGACGTGGAGGCACTCATCCAGCGGGCGACCATCGCGCTGCACCAGGCCCAGCGGTTCGGACAGTCCGTGCGGACGTACCGGCCGGAGATCGACAGTGAGAACCGCGAAAACCTGGAGTTGTTCGGCGGGCTGCGGCGGGCGATTGAGCGTGACGAGCTGGTGGTCCACTACCAGCCGATCGTGGATCTGCGGGACGGGAGCGTCCGAAGCCTGGAGGCACTCGTCCGCTGGCAGCATCCGGAACGTGGGCTGCTACAGCCCGGCGCGTTCATCTCCCTGGTGGAGCGCACCGGTCTGATCCACGAGTTCACGACGAAGGTCGTGGAGATCGTCGCCCGCCAACTCTTCCAGTGGAAGCACGAAGGCGGAACCGCAGCCCCTCGAGTGTCCATCAACCTGTCTGGCCGCGACGTCCAGGACACCCGACTGCCGGACCGCCTCCAGGCCACGCTGGCCACGTGGGGCGTGGAGCCGCACGAAGTGGCGTTCGAGATCACGGAGCAAGCCCTGATCCATGACCACGTGCAGGCCGCCGGGACGCTGCAACGCCTGCGAGATATTGGCCACACGTTGCTCGTGGACGACTTCGGCACCGGGTACTCCGGCCTCCAGTACCTGCGTCACCTGCCAGTCTCGGTGATCAAGATCGACCGCTCCTTCGTCTCCGCCGTACACGAGTCAGGACGCGATGCCAGCATTGTGGGGACGATTATTGACCTTGCATCGGCACTCGACCTTGAGGTCATTGCGGAGGGTATCGAGAGCCCGGAGGTCGCAGTCGCGCTGACTGGCAGGGGCTGTCAGATGGGCCAGGGCTTCCTGTTCAGTCGCCCGCTTCCGCCTCCCGAGATCGCAGCGTGGCTCCAGCATTATGAAGCGGCTCAACGCGAATGAATCCCGAGCCATTTGCAACGTGAGATCGCCGATATTTATTCCGCCGGAAATCATGTTCGTTTTGAGGAGGATCCGGACGTTGGGCCTTGGACGCGTGGCCTTGTTGGCGGCAACGCATTAGACGAACATGAATAGCAAACCAGGAGCGATAAGGGCACACCCGTCGAAAGGCGGCGTCGCAAAGCCACGGGCCTACGTCGAATATCCACTCGATATGGTCGCCGGGCTACCGAAACGATGGCCCCATGTCTTTTTCTGCCCCTCGGGCGGGCAGTGCTGCTGCCGCCCCCATCCCTTCCAGCAACCCGTTGCTTGGCCTGGTCCCGCGCGTCCTCGTCGCCGGCGCGGTGACCCTCCTGCTGCTCGCGTCCACCCTGGCTGGACCGCCTCCCGCGGTCGCCGAGGGCGACCAGGACGCCGAGGTGACGCAACTCCGGGCCGCCATGGACACGCTGCCCTTCGTCGCCTACGGCACCGATGGTCGGCCGGACGGCACCGTGATCGTGATGCTGCGCGGCAAGGTGTGCGGTTCAGTCGATGTCAACGGCCGCGGCGAGTGGGTGGTCTGGGTACCAGTGGACGCCCCCTGCAACCCGCGCGCCGGCGCCACACTCACCTTCGCCATGGACGGGGAGAAGAACCGCCCCACGGAGAAGTGGGCCCCGGGCGGCCTGCCCTCTGACCTCCGGCGCGGCATCCTGTTCAACCGCTCGTAGCCGCAGACGCCATGAACACACCAGCCCTCGGGCAATCGCTCGCCCGAGGGCTCTTCGTTGCGTGGAGCCGCGCCCAAGGGGCCGTGAGCCCCTTCACGGGGCCATGAGGACGTAGTTGGGCGGATGTAGCGGGCGCCGGGTGCTAGACGCGCTCCGACATCTGGTAGCCGCCGAGGCGCCGGATGGCGTACGCGGTAGCCCCCACGCAGACGAGCGCCAGCAGGATCACCGCAGGTGTGGCGCCCAGGGAGACCTCCAGCAGCCGTGACGGCGAGTCCGAAATCGCCTCGGCGATGCCGAGGGTGTAGGCACGGACGCTCAGGAACCGCACGCCGGTGATGAACTGGGAGATCAGGGCCTCCCAGACGAAGACGTAGGCGAGGCCAATGATCAGCGCGCGCCCGAAGCGCACGCTCAGGCTCAGGAACAGCGCGGCGTAGGCGAGGGAACCTGCGAGCACCGCCACGACGAACGCCGGGATCAGCCGCTCGCCCTGGAACCCTCCGAGGATCACGACCCCGGCGAGCACCACCGAGGGCACCACGACGCCCGCCACCACGATCCAGGCGGCCAACACCTTCGCCAGCACCACGCGCCAGCGCGGGAGCGGCTTGGCCACCAGGTAGACGAAGGTGCCGTCCTCCAGTTCCTGGCCCAGGGCCGCCGTCCCCACCACCAGCGCGGTGAGCGGCAGCACCAGCGCGACGATGAAGTGCGCCATGATGCCCGCCGCGAAGTCCGGGTTGGTGTCCATGCTGCCGCCGGTCAGCCGGAAGATCAGCGCCAGGGCGACCGGCAGCGCCGCTAGGATCACCAGCAGCAGCGTCCGCCGTTGGCGCACCAGCAGCCGCAGTGTCAGGCCCAGGATCACGCCGTTCATCGCTGCACCAGGTACTCGAAGACGCTCTCGAGGGACTCGTCCAGCGGGGCGATCTCGGTGATGGTGATGCCGGCTTCGCGCGCGAGACGGGGCGCCTGCACGGTGAAACGGCCGAAGTCGTCCGAGCGCACCACCAGGTGGCCGTCCTGGAACTGCACGCCCGCAACGGCCGGGTCGCCCACCAGCGCGCGCGCCAGCCCTCGGTTGTCCGTGGACGCCACGGAGAACGAGTGCGGTCGGTCCGTCATCAGCCGGCGGATGGCGCGGAAGTCGCCGGAGGCGGCGAGCCTGCCGGCGACGATCACCAGCACGCCGTCGCCCAGGCGCTCCATCTCCTCCAGGATGTGGGAGGAGAACACCACCGTCCGCCCCTCGGCGGCCATGCGGCGGAGCATGTCCATCATGTGCAGGCGCTGGCGCGGGTCCGCGCCGTTGAAGGGCTCGTCCAGCAACAGCACCTCCGGGTCGTGGACGATGGCCGCCGCCACCTTGATGCGCTGCTTCATGCCCTTTGAGTAGCCGCCCGTGCGGCGGTCCTTCGCGGGCCCCATCTCCACCAGGTCCAGCGCGCGCATGGTGGCGTCGTGGGGGTCGGCCAGGCCCTGCAGGCGGGCGTTGAGCAGGACGAACTCGTAGCCCGTCAGCCCGCCGTACACCGCCTCCCGCTCCAGCACGATGCCCATGCGGCGGTACAACTCAGCGTTCCGCCAGGAGGCCTCCCCCAGCACGCGCACCTCACCGGAAGACGGCTGCAGGAAGCCGGCCATCATGTGCAGCAGCGTGGACTTGCCGGCGCCGTTCGGCCCCAGCAGGCCCGTGATGCCGGGGCGGATCTCGAAGGACACGTCGTTCACCGCCACCACGTTGCCGTACCAGCGGGAGACGCCCGAGACCTCGATGGTGGGGGTGGTCATGCCTGCACCGTCCCGTAGCGGCGGATGAGCAGCAGCGACGCGAGCGCGGAGACCGCGAGGCCTACCACTGCGTACGCCCAGAGGGCGAACCCGGCTTCGTGCACGGCGGTGTCCGTGGCCGCGGGCTCACCAAACATCCACGCCGTGAACCCGTCCAGGACGTCCAGCGGGCTGATGAAGACGGCGTACCGGGTCGCGTCGGCGTCGATCTCGAAGACCAGGATGCCCGCGACGATGATCGGCAGGATGAAGGCCACGATGATCCCGGCGGTGGCGAACGCCCGCTGCGGCGTCAGTGCCGCGATGGCCACGCCGATGCTCGCGATGAGCAGCGAGCCGACCAGCGCGGAGCCGAAGATGGGCGCCACCTGCGTCCACTCGTCCGCCAGGTAGCCACCGAAGTCCTGCGTGGACAGCGCGTTCCCCGCGAACAGCAGCACCTGGGGCACCAGGGTGATTAGGAGCATGGCCGTGGTCATGGCCGCCAGTTTGCCCAGCGCGTAGTCCGTGCGGCTAATGGCGCGGGTGAAGTAGAGCGTGAGCGAGCGGTTCCGCTGGTCGCGCCCGGCGATGTCTGGCGCGACCACGCCGCAGTAGAGCGCCAGGATGTACTTGATGCCCCCGTAGTACTCCGACGCCCGGATGATCTCCAGGTCCGCCGGCACCAGCGCGCCGACGGCGAGCTGGATCAGCGCCGGCACCAGCGCGATGCCGATGAGCACCAGCGGCGCCACCTTGGCAGCGGTGCTGCGGCCCAGGCCGAACGCCCCGCGCAGGCTCTCGCGGTACAGCGCCAGCACCGCCCACCACCGCCCCAGGCGCACGCCGTCGTAGCGGCGATAGCCCAGGTCATAGATGTTGGAGGCGCCCTCGACGGCCGTCCGGTCGTTGGCGGTCACGAGGCCTCCTGCCCCGTGGCGCCGTCCGGCGCGTCGAGCGAGGCGGCGGCGGCAATGGCCTCCACCCGGAACAGGTCCTCCAGCGTGCGGCGGTGCTGCTGCATCCGCACCAGGCCCAGCCCCAGGTCCACCACTGCGTCACGGATGACATCGAACGGCGGGGTGCCGTCCGTGGTCACCAGCACGCGGCGGCCGTCCGCCGTACAGGCCACGCCGTGCTCCTCCAGCCGCCGGGCGAGGGGCCCCGCGTCCGAGGTGACCTCCACCTCCAGCGTCTCGGTGGCGGCTGTGAAGGCGGCGAGCGATCCGTGGTGGAGGAGGCGTCCGGCGTCGATGACGATCAACTGGTCGCACACGCGCTCGATCTCGCCCAGGAGGTGCGTGGCCATGACGATGCTGATCCCGAGCCCTCGGCCGGTACGGTCGATGAGGTCCAGCATCTCGTCCCGGCCGGCCGGGTCCAGGCCGTTCGTCGGCTCGTCCAGGAACACCAGGGCAGGGTCGTGGACCAGCGCCTGCGCGAGCTTCGCGCGCTGGCGCATGCCGGTGGAGTAGCCGGACATCGCCCGGTAGCGCTCCTCGAAGAGCCCGGCGTGGCGCAGTGTCTCCGCGGCCCGCTCGCGCGAGGCGGCGCGAGGCAGCCCGCTGATCTGCGCCATGTGTGCCACGAACTCCGTGGCGTTCATGTCCAGCGGCAGGCAGTCGTGCTCCGGCATGTAACCCACGTGCTGGCGCAGGTCCGTGCCGCGCGTGCGGACGTCGTGGCCCAGGACCGTGGCGGAGCCCGCCGTGGGGGCGATGAGCCCCAGCAGGATCTTGATCAGCGTGCTCTTGCCCGCGCCGTTGGCGCCCACCAGCCCCACCACGCCCGGCTCTACCTTGATGTCCAGGCGGTCCAGCGCGTCGACCACGCCGTAGCGCTTCGACAGCCCCCGGGTCTCAAAGATGGGCGTCTCGAGGGTGGGCACGGCGGCAGGCTCCGGGGACGGACGCTAGGCGGGACGGAACACGGGGACCGGGTACTCGCCCGACTCCTGCGGTTCGAACTCCACCTGCACGCGCATCCCGATGCTGATCTCTCGGGTCGGATCGTCCACACCCACGATGCCGCTCATCATCCGGAAGCCTTCGTCCAGGTCCACGTACGCAATCGCGTACGCGCCCAAGTCAGCAAAGGCGGGGCTCCGGTTCTGACGCACCACGGAGTACGTGTAGACGGTACCCGCGCCCGCCGAGACGTGCCATGCGAGGTCGCCCGAGCCGCACTCGGTGCAGTGCGCGCGCGGGTAGAAGACGACCGCCTGGCAGTTGTTGCAGGTCTGGTAGCGCAGTTCGCCCTGCTTCGTGCCCTCCCAGAAGTGCTCGGTGTCCTGCTCCGGGAACGCGGGCTGTAGTCGATTCGGCATGATGTCCGTCCTCTCCTAGTCCGCGCCCAGCAGGACCGTGCCGCCGCAGTGGTTGCCGCCCAGCAGGCCGCCGTTGCCGTGGGCCACGGCAAGCCGAGCGCCCTCCACCTGGCTGGTGGACTCGCCTCGGAGTTGGCGGGTGGCCTCCAGTAGCAGGAAGAGGCCGCGCATGCCAGGGTGGTTGGATGACAGGCCCCCGCCGTCCGTGTTCAGGGCCGGGCCGTCCGGGTTGTCCCAGCGCAGCCGGCCGCCGGAGACGTACTGCCCGGCCTCGCCCTTCTTGCAGAAGCCCAGGTCCTCCAGCATGACCGCTACCGTGATGGTGAACGAGTCGTAAATCATCGCGATGTCGATCTCGTCCGGCGTCAGGCCCGCCTCGCCGAAGGCGACCGGGGCGCTCTGGGCGGCTGCGCTGGTGGTGATGTCGTTGTCGTTGGTGCGGTAGGCGGTGGCCTCCCCGGCGCCCAGCAGCCAGACGGGCTTCTTCTTGGTGCCGCGCGCGACGTCCTTGCTGGCGATCACCAGCGCGCCGCCGCCGTCCGAGACCATGCAGCACTCCAGCAGGTGCAGCGGGTCAGCAATGGTCCGCGAGTCCAGCACGTCCTGCACCGTGATCTCCCGGATGTCCGCGAACTGCAGGTCCTGCATGGCCTGCACCGCCTCCGGGTTCCGCATGGCGTGGGCCCGCGTGGCCACCGAGATCTCCGCCAGTTGCTCGCTGGTGGTGCCGTACTCGTGCATGTGGCGGTGCGCGACCATCGCGTAGTTGGAGATCAGCGTCCCGCCGTAGGGGTTCTCCATGTTCGACTGCCAGGCGCCACCGGCCCCGCGAGGGCCCCCGGTGCCGATGGGGATGCGCTCGCTGGCGGCCTTGGAGCCGTAGGACAGCACAGCCACGTTGCAGCGCCCGGCGGCAATGTCCCGCATGGCGTGCGCGGCGTGGAACTCGTAGGACGAGCCGCCCACGGAGGTCGTGTCGATCACCTTCGGCTTGATGCCCAGGTACGCGGCCAGGCCCAGGCCGCCGCCTCCCGCGCCCTCGCCGGCGTCATACAGGCCGTCGACGTCGCTCCAGGAGAGGCCGGCATCGTCCAGCGCCCGCGCGATCGAGCGCGCCTTGATCTGCAGCGCGGAGACGCTCTTGTCCACGCGCTTCGGCCACTCGTGGATGCCCACGATCGCCGCGTTTCGTTCCTGTGCCATGGGCGGTGCCTCTCCTTCGTGACCGGCGGGATGCTAGCACGCGCTCACAGGCCCCCGTGGCAGAGCAACGGGCCGCTCGTTGCCCCGGGAGGAGGGGCGTCGTACCGTCCGGCGATGCGCATCGCCGTAATCGCGGACACGCACCTCCCCTCGCTGATCCGGGACCCGGACGGGCTGGGGCCGCAATTGGCGGCGTTCCTGCGCGGCGCGGACCTGATCCTGCACGGCGGGGACGTGGTGCGGCCCTCCGTCCTGGAGTGGTGCGAGCAGTTCGCACCCGTCCTGGTGGCGCAGGGCAACAACGACGACTTCCACGACCGGCGGATGGCGTCCCGCCAGATCCTGGACGTGGAGGGCTGGCGCATCGGCATGGTCCACGAACTGCGCCCGGAGGACCGCCCGGTGGAGATGCTGGTCCAGGAGGCGCTGGGTGGCGAGCGCGTGGACATCCTCATCGGCGGGGACACCCACGTGGAGCGCCTGGAGCACCGCGACGGCGTGGTGGTCCTGAACCCGGGATCCCCCACGCTGCCCCACCACCGGGAGTTCCGGCTGGGCGCCGCGGCGCTGCTTGAGATCACGCCGCTCGGCCTCCAGGCAGACGTGGTCTCCCTGGGCGAGACGCCCGGGATGCCCAACCCCACCCGGCCGCGCTCGTTGAGCCTCCCCGCCCGCGCGACGCTGTAGGACGGGGGGCGCCGAGGCCCCTCCGCCTGGAATACACGCGTGTTACGCTCGCGCGCGCTGGAGGGTCGGCCCGTTGGAACCGCTCGCGCTCATCGCGGCCGCGCTGGCCGCATGCGTACTGATCGCCTGGACCGTCGCCTCGTGGATCGCCTCCACGCGCATCCGCCGCGAGGCGCTCCTGGGTGCGCACTCCCGCCCCCGCCCGCAGACCAGGGTGGTGGAGGTCACCTCGGACAGCGTCACGCTCCTCCAACTGGGCAAACGCGCGCCGCGACTCACCGGCACATGGGGGCTGGGCGGCGAGGGCCTGGGCGGCGAAGGGTGGTACGGGCGCGTCACGGAAGGCGTGCGCCTGGAGGACGGCCAGACCCGCTACCGCTTCCAGCCGCTGGTCGGGATACCCGCCGTGGGCGAGACCTGCGCGCTGGACGGCATCGCATACCCACCATCAGCCACTCCCGAGGGCATGGAGGACGTCTCGTTCCCGGGGCCGCTGGGCGCCTACCGCGGCTGGCGCGCCCGTGGCGGCACCACGTGGGTGATCGCGGTACACGGCAAGAGCGGCGGTCCCAGGGAACTCCTTCGGGTGGCTGACGCCGTCCACCCCACCGGCTGCACCGTGCTGATCCCGTTCTACCGCAACGACGAGGGCGTGCCGCCCTCGGAGGACGGGTACTTCCACTTCGGACGGTCGGAGTGGGAGGACCTGGAGGCTGCGGTGGCGTTCGCACTGGCGGAGGGCGCCGAGACAATCGTCATGAGCGGGCACAGCATGGGCGCGGCCATCGTGGGGTGGTTCCTGCGCCGCTCACGCCTCGCGGGTCACGTCTCCGCGCTGGTGCTGGACGCGCCGCTGCTGGACTTCTACACCGCCGTCTCCTGGACGGCGCGCACCACCGGCGTGCCTGCGCCGGTGACGTGGCTGGGCCTGAAACTGGGCCGGCTGCGCTTCGGCCTGCGCTGGCGGGACTACGACACCCGGCCCGCCTTCGCGGCCACGGATGTGCCGGCGCTCATCCTGCACGGCGAGGCGGACGGACAGGTGCCGATCACCATGAGCGAGCGTTTCGTCGAGGCCCGCTCGGGTGCGGTCGCGTTGCACCGCTTCCCGGATGCCGGACACGGGCAGGCGTGGAACCTGGACCCGATCCGCTACGAGTCGCTGGTGCAGGCGTTTGTCCGCCAGGCGATGACGCGCGCAGCGGCCGAGCACGACGAGGCCCCGGAGGCGGTAGCGGGCTAGTCCGGCTCCAGCAGATCGCGGAGTTCCGCGACCCGCCCGCGCAGGCTCTGGAAGTACGCGGTCTGTGTGATCTCCTGCGCCTGCTTGCGTGTCTGCTGACTGTCCACGGCCACGCGCAGTTCCTGCACCTGGCGCCGCAGGCGCTCCTCGCGCTCCACCACCTCGGTGGCCATGCGCGCGAACACCCGGCCCAGTTGGCCGAGCGAGTCCTGCCGAGCCGCCACGCCGGCGAGCGAGTCTGGCTCGAAGCGCCCGGCCTCCAGCGCGCTGGCCGCTTCCGTGAGGCGGCCCACCTGCTCCAGGTACTCCAGCTCGGTGTCCCGCAGGCGCTTCTCCGCGAGGCTGGCGACCAGGCGCGCGCGCAGGATCGAGCGGCTGAACGGCTTGTGGAGGTAGTCAGCCGCGCCGGCCTCGATGCACTCGGTGACGGTATCCGTGTCCTCCACCGCCGAGAGCACGATCACGGGGATGTGGCGCAGCCCCGGATCCGCCTTCACGTGGCGCAGCACGTCCCGGCCGTCCATCTCCGGCATCATGATGTCCAGCAGCACCACGTCCACCGGCTGCGAGGGGTCGCGCAGCTGCTCCAGCGCCTGTGGACCGTCCTCCGCCAGCGTGACGCGGTAGCCCTCCTGGGTCAGCAGGCGTTCCAGCAGGCGGCGGTTCACGGAACTGTCGTCCACTGCTAGGACGTGCGCCGGCTGCCCCTCCGTGCGCCCGGCGCGGGGCTGCTCCGTCATGTCCCGGCCTGCCGCAGGCTCTCCACGTCCAGCGCGCCCAGGACGGACGAGGCCTGCGCCCACGCCGCCGCCAGCGCGTGGATAGTGTCTTCCGCGGGCTGCTCGCCCTGCTTCGCCGCCGCCTCGATGCCTGCGCTGAGCGAGGCGACGTGGAGCGCGCCCAGGGAGGCGCTGCTGGACTTCAGGGTGTGAGCATTGCGCTGCAGTCGCTCGCGCTCGTGCGCGGCCCAGGCGGTGCGCACCTCCTCCAGCAGGCGCGCGCCGTCCTCCAGGTACTCCGCCAGCAGGTCAGCCAGGAACTCCGGGTCGCCGCCGGTCTCCTCGAAGACGCGCCGCAGGACGGTGCGGTCCAGCACGGGGGCCTCGGCCTCGCTCATGTGCCACTCGCCCCCGTCACCCGCCGCCGGGCCTCCTCCAGCGCGCGCGCCAGGTCCGCGCGGTCAATGGGCTTCGGGACGTAGTCGTCCATGCCGGCGTCCAGGCAGGCCTGGCGGTCCTCCGACATCGCGTTCGCGGTCATGGCGATGATGTAGGGGCCCTGGGCGCCATAGCGGGCGCGGAGCCGCCGGGTGGTCTCCAGGCCGTCCAGTTCCGGCATCTGCACGTCCATCAGCACGATCTCGTACGGCTGGCGCTCCACGGCCTCCAGCGCCTCGAGCCCGTTGGAGGCGAGGTCCGCCCGGTAGCCCAGCCGCTCCAGCAGCCGCACCGCGAGCCGCTGGTTGACCATGTTGTCCTCTACCAGCAGGAGCCGCAGGCCGGAGGTGGCTACCTCGGCGGGCGTCGCCGGCGCCGAGTCGTCCTCGCGCTCGTCCAGGCGGAGCGTGGTGAGCAGCGCGTCCAGCAGTTGGGAGGCCTTCACGGGCTTGGTGAGGTTCGCGGAGAACAGCGCCGTCTGCTCCGGTGCGTGGTCGCCGATGGAGGAGAGGAGGATTACCGGGAGCGCATCACCGCCGGGGAGCGCCCGGATGCGGCGCGCCAGTTCGTAACCGTCCACCTCCGGCATCTGCGCGTCAGCGATCACGGCATCGAACTGCTCGCCGGCCTCCAAGCGCGCGAGGGCGTCCATCGGCCGTTCCTCGCCGATGCAGGTGACGTGCCAGCGTGCCAGTTGGCGCGCCACGATCAGGTGGTTGGTGGCGTGGTCGTCCACCACCAGCACGCGGCGGTCTGCCAGCAGGCGCGCCGGCCCCGCCGACCGCTGCTCCGGCAGCGAGGGCGCCAGGCCAACCGAGGCGGTGAAGGAGAAGGTGCTGCCCTCGCCGGCGGCGCTCCTGACCTGGATCTCGCCGCCCATCAACTGCACCAGCCGCCGGCTGATGGCCAGGCCCAGGCCGGTGCCGCCGTACCGGCGCGTAGTGGACGCGTCTACCTGGCTGAAGGACTCGAAGAGCACCCCCAGGCGGTCCTCCGGGATACCGATGCCGGTGTCCCGCACGGAGAAGCGCAGGCGGGCACGGTCCGCCGTGACCTCCTCCGCCTCCACCGTGACCAGCACCTCGCCCTGCTCGGTGAACTTCACGGCGTTGCTCAGCAGGTTCAGGAGCACCTGGCGCAGGCGGGTCACATCGCCCAGCACCGCGGTGGGCACGTCCGGCTCCACCAGGCAGCCGATCTCCAGGCCCTTGCCCGCGGCCGTGGCCGCCACCAGGTCCAGCACGGCCTCCACGGCTGCGGGGAGGTCGAACGGGGCGGCCTCCAGTTCCATGCGGCCGGCTTCGATCTTGGAGAAGTCCAGGATGTCGTTGATGATCGCCAGCAGCGCCTCGCCGCTGGTGCGGATGACCTGCGCGTACTCGCGCTGCTCGCCGTCCAGCCGCGTGTCCAGCAGCAGCCCGCCCATGCCGATGATGGCGTTCATCGGTGTGCGGATCTCGTGGCTCATGGTGGCCAGGAAGTTGCTCTTGGCCTGGTTGGCTGCCTCCGCCTCGTGGCGGGCGGCCTCCGCGAGGGCCGTGGCCTGCGCGAGTTCCTCCGTGCGCTGCGCCACGCGCTCCTCCAGCGTGCGGTTCTGGGCCTCCAGCCGCTCGTAGAGGTGCGCGGCGTCCAGGCCGGTGGCGATCTGGCTCCCCAGGGTGAAGAGCAGGTCCGCGTCTGACTCGCTGAGCGCCCGCCCGGTGAGGCCGTTGTCCACGCCCAGGATGCCCAGCCGCTGTCCCTTGGCCATCAGCGGCGTGCCGATGAACGAGCGCGCACCCAGCGCCTCCGCCAGCATCCGCGTGGGCTCGTAGTCGTCCAGGTGGATGTCCCGGTAGAGCGCGCCGCGGTCCGCCCGGAATAACTGCGTGAAGAGCGCGCGCTCGTTGGAGAGGTCAATGGAGAGCGCGGACAGCAGGACCGCCTCCTGGTCCGTGCCGCCGTACACACGCGCCTTCTCCAGGCGCGTCCCGTCCTCGTTCGCAAGCATCAGGATGGCGCGCTCGAAGCCCAGGTTCGTGACCACGGCCTGCAGGCTGCGGTCCAGCAGTTCCTCCAGGTCCAGCGTGGAACTGACGGCGCGCCCCACCTCGTTGAGCACGCGCAGTTCGCCCACGCGGTGCTCCAACTGGCGGTTGGCGTGCTCCAGTTCCGACTGCGCCTGCGCGCTCTTGTCGTATTCCTCCTCCGCCAGGTCGCGCTGTTCCTGCAGGCGCTGGGCCAGCAGGCGGCGCTCGTCCCGTTCCCGGCGGAGCCGGTAGGTGCGGATGGCGGCGAACACCGGAAACAGCGCGCCGACCCCCGCCAGCGGAAGCAGCACCGGCTGGCCGATGAAGGCCAGGGCCGCGACCGCCGCGGTGGAGCCAACGGCCCCGGCCACCAGGATGTAAGGCCTCTGGCGCCGCGCCTCTTCAACCCAGGAGAACTCCCACTCGCAGAACGGCGCGCCGTCTGCCTGGCAGGTGGGGTGACGCACCGGGCCGGAGACGGCATTGAACACCGGAGGGATGGCGGAGAGCGTGCCCTGGTAGACCTTGCATGCGTAGCGGACGTACCGCTCGCGCAGGTGCTCCGGCACGTGCTCCACCTGGGACGCGGCGTTCCACCGGATCACGGCCCGGTCGCCATTGACGGACACGACCGACAGGTCCGTCTTGACCACCTTGGCCACCAGCCGGGGAATGATCGAAAACGTGCGGCGCACGCCCAGCGGGCGGGCCAGCAGCATGAGCGCGCCCGGGATGCTGCCCGCTCCCTGGTGCGTGAAGAAGTCCGGGTCGCCCGCCACATGCCGGGCGTACTCCCCCACGAACAACCGGAACTCGTAGGAGTAGTTGTTACCCGCATCCAGCAGCCGCTCGCGCTCCACGTGCTCGCGCGGGTCGGAGATCGAGGTGTTAAGCATCGCGATCAGGCGCTCGAGCGCCACCTCGCCGGCGTGCTCCGCTGCCGCCTTGCGCTCCGCCGCCGTGGCCTCGGGAGGAAGCGCGGCTACCGCCCGCTGCCCCACGAACTCCTGCATCCACTCGATGGCGCCAACCACCAGTTGGCCGGTGCCCTGGTGCAGCGCGGGCCCGTCCGAGAGCACCCCCGAGGGCGGCGCGCTGATCCGACCCAGGGCCACTGCCTCGATGGCGTCCTCCACGGACCAGCCGTCCAGGGCGCCCGAGGACGCGGGGGCCGGGGTGCCGGGCGCGACGCTCATCGCACGCGGTCCCGGAGCCGCTGGATGCCGTAGATGATGCCGCCCAGCGCCGTGATGATGACCACGAGTGCGCCCCAGCGGAGCGGCACGTTCACGTCATACACGGGGCCGTAGCCCTCGTAGCCCACCTCCAGGCGCCCCTCCGCCAGGAGGACGGCCGACGAAGCGCCCGCGCCGCCGGCGGCGACCAGCGCCCGCTGCGACTGCACGCCCGGGTACCCGCAGGACTCGAAGATGCTCTCGCCCAGGCATGTACAGGCCTGCTTCTCCTCCGGCGTCATGGCGGCGCGTTGCTCCGGCGTGGTGTCCAGCCAGCAGCGGTCGTTGGCCACGTCCGTGCCGTGTCCGCCCAGCGTGGTCAGCGCCTCGAACGCCCAGCGCGAGGGCATGATGTCCATCTGGGAGCGCACCACGGGACTGAGTTCGTGCGCCGGCAGGTGCGCGCCGCTGAACAGCACCTGCGGCACGATCAGCAGCGCCACGATCAGCGCCACCGCGTCTTCCGAGGGCGACGCCGCGGACGCGAACAGGCCCAGCATCATGCCGGCGAACGTCGCCAGGAACATGGTGACGTAGAACCCGGTGGCCACGTCCCAGCCGCCGGGCATGTCCACGGCGGCGTAGCGGATCGCTACCCACCAGACCGCCTGGTACAGCGCCAGCAGGCCGGCGATCCACACCTTGGAGAGCACGTACGGGAACAGGCGCAGGCTCACCAGCCGCTCGCGGCGGTAGATGTCGCGGTCCTTGATGATCTCCCGCATCTGCGCCAGCGCGCCCACCAGCATCGCGTTCACGATCATCGTGTTGGTGTTGGTGATGATGCGGGCGGGGTCGCCGGAGACGGCATCGAACATGTCGCGCTTGGTGATCAGGAAGTCCAGGGACGCCAGCAGCGGCGCGGCAGCGATCACCAGCAGCAGCGCGAAGCGGTCCCGCCCCAGCAGGCGCAGGTTGCGGCCGGAGAGCACCAGCAGTTGCCGCAGTGGGCCCGGCTGCGGCTGTGGCTCCACTCGCTCCGCCCTGGCAGCGGAGGGCGTACCACCTTCGACGGGGCGAGGGAGGTAGCGCTGGGCGGCGGCGTCCTGCCGGAAGCGCTCTTGCCAGTCGGCCGCGCTACCTCGCTCCGGCTGGTCCAGCAGCCGGTAGATCTCATCGAACTCAAGCGGCCGGTCGGCGCGCTCCGCCTCGCTACGCTGGCGGTCGAAGTAGTCGATCGCCTCCGCCGGTGGCCCGAACCACGCCACGCGTCCGCCCCGCACCAGGAAGATCACCTTGTTGGCGATCATCACGTTCTTGGTGGCGTGCGTGATCACCACGATCGTGCGGCCCTGGTCAGCCAGGCGGCGGAGCAGCCGCATCAGGTCCGTCTCCGTGGCCGGGTCCAGGCCGGAGGTGGGCTCGTCCAGGAACATCAACTGAGGCTGGGAGATCAACTCCACGCCAATCGAGACGCGCTTCACCTGGCCGCCGCTGAGGTTGGAGATGCGCGTGTCTCTCCGCTCCTCCAGCCCCAGGTCCGCCAGCACCTCCTGGATGCGCGCGTGGCGGTCTGCCTCGGACGTACCGGGGGGCAGGCGCAGGCGCGCGGCGTAGTCCAGCGCCTCGAAGACGGTGAGGCTCTGGTGGACGATGTCGCGCTGCGGCACGTAGCCGATCAGCGAGCGGAAGTGGTCGCGGTTCTCGTACAGGTTGAGGCCGTTGATCAGCACCTCGCCGCTGTCTGCCGGCCGGAAGCCCGTGAGCGCGTTCAGCAGCGTGGACTTCCCGGCGCCGCTCAGGCCCACCAGCGCCACCAGTTCGCGCTCCATGAAGCGCAGCGAGACGCCGTCCAGGATGGTGAGATCGCCCGCCTGGCGTGTCAGGTCACGGGCCACCACCTCCGCGCCGCCGGTGCCTGGCAGGCGGAGCAGCACCTCCTCCGGCATCTCCCGTCCGCGCCTGGCCCCCATCACCAGCGAGGAGCGCGCCACCCAGAACTCCACGCCGTCCTCGTCCACGGTGATGCGTACGTCGCCCGCGGAGACGGAGGCGCCGGGCGCCAGGTGGGTGCGGCCGAAGGCCATGCTGCCGTTGGCCATGACGGTGGCGTCCCCGGCGGGCGTCAACCAGGTGGCGCCGCCCTCCCGGCTCAGCGTCGCGTGCTCCCCCTCCAGCAGCGGACTGCCCTCGCCGATGTCGCTGCCGGCCGCGCTGCCGATGCGCACCGTGGCGCCCTCCCGCAGGGCCAGGCGCCGGCGCGCGGGCGCTTCCGCGCCCGGGGCGGCGTTGGCATAGAAGACGTTCACCGCCTCGCCGGGGCCGTCGCCCTCCAGCCGGAAGTAGTCGGAGTCCGCGAGCCCTACCGGGCGCGTGAGTACACGCCCGCGGTAGGTCACGGTGGTCAGCGCGCCCTCCACCGGCTCCAGTGACACGTGGCCGGGGAAGCGCCTGATGGTGACCGCGTGCCGGGAGAGGTACGGCACGTCCACCGTGACCTCGTTCTCCGGGTCACGGCCCACGCGGGCCACCGTCCCGGTGAGCCACACGGACCTCGGCGAGGTCTCCCCGGCAACCTGGACGATGAGGCGGGCCACAGCACCCGCGGGCGGGACGTCCTCGCCGGTGCCTGCGCCTGATCCGGACGAAGCCTCGGGCTCCCTCACGCTGCGCTCCTCGCTTGGTCTAGGGGTGGGCCCGGCCTAGGAGGTGGCCAGCCGCTCGGCTACGCCGCGCAGTGCTTCGCTCACGGGATCCTCAGGGTGCTCCAGGACGAAGACGCCCCGGCTCCCGAAGTCCAGCATCTCGTCGCTGTGGGGCAACACGGCCCCTACCTCGCAGCCGAAGGTGCTGGCGATCTGCTCGCCGAGCGCGTCCAGCGGCAGCGTCCGGGGCGCCTTGTTGACCACCAGCATCAGCCGCGGCACGTCCAGGGAGCGCGCGACCTCCACGGTCACGCCGGTGCCCTCGTAGTCCTGCTGGTCCGGGCGGAGCACGATGACCACGGCGCTGGAGATCGCCAGCAGGAAGAGCGTCTCCTCGTTGAGGCCGGGGTGAGTGTCCACCAGCAGGAAGTCCAGGCTCAGCGCCTCGCTCAACTGGCGGAAGGCCGTGGCCAGCAACTTCATGTCGTAGCCCTCCCGCAGCACCTGGACGATCTCGTCCGTGCGGATGCTGGAAGGGATGAGGTAGATCGCGCCGGGAGTCCGTCCCGGCAGCACCTCGCGCGCCACGTCCGTGATGGCCGCGCGGCCCCATAGGAAGTCGTTCAGGGAGTGCGAAAGGTCCTCGCCCTTGATGCCGAACAGCACGTGGAGGCCGGGGGACTGGATGTCGGTGTCCACCACGCCCACGCGCAGCCCTCGGAGCGCCAGGTGGGCCGCCAGGTTCGCCGTGGTGTTGGACTTACCGGTCCCCCCACGAAACGAGTGGATCGAGACGATCTTCGCCATCGGCAGCCGGCTCCTGTAGCGCGCGCATGTTCATCCCACCATGAGGCCACGCAAACGGCGCGAGGATCCAGCGGCAGGGCGGGCCGTTTATAGCATCCGTTGAGGGCCGGTGTCAGTCCGCTCCTGGCCCGCGCAGGAAAGGCGGGCGAGGGGTGCCGGAGTCTGCCCGGAAGGTGGCTCCGATGCAATCCCGACAAGATCCTGTCAAACAACCCCGGTGCCCCTCCACGTCCCCGCCCGAACGACCACCATGGGAGGGCTGGGAACTGGAGCGCAGGATGCCGCAGGCCCCCGCCGGCAACACACCCCCCGGGGCGCTCGTCCAACGCGGCGCGGCGCCCGCGCGGCCGGCGCACCTGCTCCTGGTGGAGGACGAGCCGCACGCACGCGACGTGCTGCTGAGCGAACTGACCGCCGCCGGCCACCGTCTGAGCACCGCCCGCTCACTCCGCGAGGCGCGCCACCGCCTGGCAGAGGCCGCGTTTGACCTGGTGATCCTTGACGTGGGGCTGCCGGATGGCTCTGGCCTGGACCTGTGCGCGGAAGTCCGCCGCACCAGCGAGGTACCCGTGCTCATCGTGTCCGCGGCCGGGACGCCGGAGGAGCGCATCGCCGGGTTCGACGCCGGGGCGGACGACTATCTGCCCAAGCCGCTCCACCCCGTGGAACTGGCCAGGCGTGTCACGGCCCTGCTCCGCCGGGCGAACTACCAGGCCACGGACTCGCTGATCACCGGCGCGTACGGCCTCACGCTGGATGTCCGCCTGGGACTCGCCCGCTACGACGGGCAGGAGGCGGCGCTGACACGCTCGGAGACCGGGCTACTGCGGCTGCTCATCGAGCGGGCCGGTACCGCCGTCCCAGCCGAGGAGTTGAGCCGCCGCGTCTGGAACTACGAGTCGCTGGGCGAGTCCAACTTCCTGCACCAGCACATATCGCGACTCCGCCGCAAACTGCGGGCCACGGGCTATCCCACAGACGCGATCCACACCGTCTACGGCGTGGGCTACTCCATGCGCGCCGCCCCCCGGCACATTCCCTCGGCGTAGGGCGACCACCCGCCTACGCCGGCCCCCGATCCTGTCAGCACCGTGACTCATGCCCCCGCGCAGGCCCGTACTCAGGGTTCACACGGAGCGGTGCGCTCCTGACCCGTCCGGACAATCCCGACAACCAGTGCGCGGGGATCCCGCGGGAGAGAACAGGACGGACATGAGGCTCACCATTCGCACGAAGCTCCTGGGAGGCTTCAGCCTGGTGCTGCTGATGATGGGCGTGATCGCCATCCTGGGCATCATGCGCTTGAACCAGGCAGCCCAGCGCACCGACGACATGTACACCCAGAACGTGCAGGGCGTGCAGTACGCGCTGCTCACGAACCAGAACATGATCGCCAGCGCCCGGGAGGAGAAGCGCGCCTTCCTGACCCCCGCCGGCCCGGACCGCGACGCGCTCATCCAGCAGTCCCGGGATGAGATGCAGGCGGCGGAAGACGCCATGCACCTCTACGAGGGCACCTTCGCCTCGGCGGAGGACGAGCAGCAGTGGAGCGCCATCGAGGCGGAGATCGTGGAGGTCATCGCCCTGCGTGAGACCGTGCTGGACCTCCTGGCGCAGGACCGCGTGGCAGAGGCACAGCAGGCCGCCGCTGGGATGAACGCCGCGATCGCGCGGATGAACACGGACCTGACGGAAGCCGGCGCGTTCAACGCGCAGATCGCGGAGGAAGCGGTGAACGCGGCCGCCGCGGCCGCCTCCAGCGCCCGCACGATCATGCTCGCGATCTCCGGGATCGCACTGGCCTCCGGGCTGGGCATCGCGTTCTGGCTCGCACGCTCCATCTCCGCCGGGGTGGGCAAGATGCGCGCCGCCGCGGAAGGCATCTCGCAGGGCGACCTGGACCAGGACGTCGAGGTCTCCACCAACGACGAGATCGGGGACATGGCGCGCGCCTTCGCCGCCATGAAGGAGTACCTCTCCGGCATGGCCGCCGCGGCGGCCCGCATCGCGGACGGGGACCTGACCGTGTCCGTCCGTGCCCAGTCCGAGCGGGACGCGCTGGGCAACGCGTTCGTGCAGATGGCGGACAGCCTGAACGACGTGCTCTCCCGTGCCCGCCACACGGCGGAGGAACTCGCGCGCTCCAAGGCGGAACTGGAGTCCGTGGCGGAGCAGGCGGCCCAGGCCACCAGTGAGATCGCCCGCTCCAGCACGCAGGTGGCCCAGGGCACCGGCGACCAGGCAGCCGCGGTGCAGGACATCAGCAGCAACGTGAACGACCTGAGCGTGGTCATCGGCCACGTCACCACCGGCGCGGAGCGCCAGTCCGCGGCAGTGGAGGAGGCGGCGGCGCTCAGCGAGCGCGTGGCGGAGGCCTCCGCCCGCGTGGCGGCCAACGCGCAGGCCGCCTCCAGCGGGGCAGAGAACACCACCGCCGCCGCGACGGAGGGCGCGAACCGCGTCCACGCCACCGTGGAGGGCATCACCCGCCTCCAGGCGCGCATGGACACCGCCGCCAACGAGATCCAGGCGCTCGGCAGCCGCTCCCAGGAGATCGGCAAGATCGTCGCGGTCATCGAGGACGTGGCGGAGCAGACCAACCTCCTGGCGCTGAACGCCGCCATCGAGGCGGCCCGCGCCGGGGACCAGGGCCGCGGCTTCGCGGTGGTCGCGGACGAGGTGGGCGAACTGGCGGAGCGGGTGGCGGCAGCCACCAAGGAGATCGCCAGCCTCATCGAAAGCGTGCAGTCCGGCCTGGACTCCTCCGTGCACGCCATGGCGGACGGCGTCACGGAGATGCGCTCCAGCAGCGAGGCCGCGGAAGAGGCGGGCCAGGCGCTGGCACGCATCCTGGACGCCGTGAACGCGGTGTCCGGCCAGATCGGGGACATCGCCGCCGGTGCGGAGGACCTGAAGGACGCCGGCGCGGAGATGTCCGAGCGCATCCAGGCCGTGGGCAACGTGGCCGGCGAGAACCGCCTGGCGGCGGAGCGCATGGCGGAGCAGGCCAGCACCGTCAGCGACGCCATCTCCTCCATTGCCGCGGTGGCGGAGGAGAACAGCGCCGCCACGGAGGAGGTCTCCGCGTCCGCGGAGGAGATGAGCGCCCAGGTGGAGCAACTCTCTGCCTCCACGAACGAACTGGGGCACATGGCGGACGCCCTGTTGGAGCAGATCGCCGCCTTCAGCCTTCGCGATGGTGGACGCGCGGAGGTAGTACCGCTGAACGCGGACCAACGCCGCGCCGCCTAGCGGCCAGGTCCGCGGACCCGACAGCAGAGGAGGGGGGCAACTCCCTCCTCTGTGCGTGTCCGAGCATGGGAACGGCGTCCGCTACGTCAGCAGCGAGTCACACGTCTCTACCAGCGCCCGCAGCGAGCCGGCGCGCTTCTCCACGTGCGCCACGCGAGGGCTCTCGCGCAGGTCCGCCGGAAGCCACGGGCGCTGTACGGAGAACGTGACCAGGGCCATCAGGGGGCGCGCCTCCAGCGTCTCCGTGAGCCACGCGGAGACGTTCGCGCCCTCCACCAGCACCTCGCTAACCATCTGCGAGATCGGCCAGGACTCCAGCACCCGCGCCGCCTCCTCCACCGTGCCGGCGGGACGAGCCCGGACGCGCGGGAGCGCCTGCTCCAGGGCGTCGCAGACCACGCTCCGCAGGAGGCCCTCACCCTCCAGCACCAGGACGTCCTCCGTCCCGTAGCGGGGGACGTCCGCGGGGGAGGTCACGAGGTGGCGGGCCGCCGCGCGCCGCGGCCGGCGTCCACGTCACGCTCGCGCTCCAGCACGCGCTCCACCGTGGCCAGCAGGTCCTGCATCGCGAAGGGCTTCTCCAGCGTGCCGCAGGCGCCGCTGCGCGCCGCTTCCACCGGCCAGACGGTGGCGCTCATGATCACCACGGGCAGGCCGGGGTGGCGTTCCTGGAGCCGGGCCAGCGTCTCCCACCCGCCCATCCCGGGCATGTTCAAGTCCAGGAGCACCAGGTCGCACTGGCCCACCAGTCGCAGGTTCTCCAACGCCTCCTCGCCGCTGGCGGCGGCCGAGACCTGGTAGCCGTCCCGCTCCAGGGCGCTGCCGGCCACCTCCCGGACGATCTCCTCGTCGTCCACCACCAGGACGTGGGCGCGCTCCGGCCGGGACTCCGGCGCTGGCCGAGGGTCCACGAACTCGTCGCCCAGCGAGGGGATGTCCACCGTGACAGAGGTGCCGATCCCCTGGTGCGACTCCACCTCGATGGTCGCGTCGATCTCTCGGACGATGGACCGGACCATCGCCAGGCCCAGGCCGGAGCCGCGCCCCTCGCGCTTCGTGGTGAAGAACGGGTCGAAGATGCGCTCCAGCACCTCCGGAGCCATCCCCGCTCCGTTGTCGGACACCACCACGCGCACCACGGCTCGGCCCACGGCGTCCTGGGTAGTCCCGGCGGCCAGCCGCACCTCCGGCGCGTATCCGGGCCCCGCGTCGCCGGAGCGCTCCAGCACCGCGTCCCGCGCGTTCAGCAGCAGGTTGAGGAAGACCTGGCCCAGGCGCCCGTTGTCGGCCAGCACCAGGGGCAGATGCCCCGCGCGGTTCGCCTGGATGGAGACGCGCCGGTCAAAGGTCTCCCGGGCCAGTTCCACCGTCTCCATCACCACCTCCCACACGTCCGTGGGGTACAACTCGGTGGTCCGCGGACGCACCGTCTGCAGGAGCCGGCGGACCACGGCGCTGGCCCGACGGGCCGCCACGGAGGCGTGGTCCAGCCACCGCGAGGACTGACCGCGAGCGCTGATCTCCAGGTCAAGCGCCCCCGCGATGGCGGTGAGCAGGTTGTTGAAGTCGTGGGCCACCCCGCCCACCATCGCGCCCAGCGCCACGTCTCGCTGGCCCTGCATCAGGCTCTCCAGCAGTTGCAGGCGCTCGCCCTCCTGGTTGGACTGGCGGGTCAGGTCGTAGATCACGCCGGTGAAGACGCGCTGGCCGTCCTCCGTCAGCGCCTGCGCCACCCGCAGGCCAATGGGGATCTGGTGGCCGGCACGGTGGAGGGCGAACGCGGGCCGCTCGCGGCCGACCACCAGGCCGCCCTCGGTGGATGCCTCGCCGGTGTCCAGGAAGTGCCGCAGGTAGTCCATGTGCTGCGAGGCGAACGGCTCCGGCATGAGCACGGAGACGGGCTGCCCCACCAGGTCGTCCGGCGCCCAGCCCAGCGTTTCGTGCACCGCAGGGTTCGCGGCAATCACCACGCCTTCTGCGTCCATCACCACGATCGGGACGGGGGCAGCGTCCATGATCCCCTCGCCCTTGGCGATCTCCAGTCCGACTCGCGCACGCAGGGCCACCTCCTGGGTGACGTTGCGGAACTCCGAGAGCGTGGCCACGCAACGGTCGCCCTCGAAGATCGGGGTCACGGCGATGACCACGTCCACGCGGGCCCCGTCGCGGCCGGCACGCTGGGCCAGCGTGGGCGGCATCACCTCGCCGCGGCGGACGGCGTCCACCGGGCCGTCCGCGTCCTCGCCGGCCGGGAGCAGCATCGAGGCCGGCTGCCCCACGAGTTCCTCAACCTGGAAGCCGAACATCTCCGCCAGGGCGCGGTTGCAGTACGCGACCACGCCCTGGTCGTCTGTCACCAGGATGCCGTTCTGCATGGACGCCACCAGCGCCTCGTAGCGGCGGTTCGCGCTAGCCTCCCGGGCGGCCAGGTGACGCATGCGGCGCCCCGCGATCACGCTGGCAGCGACGGCTGCGGCGGCCCCGGCCACGGCCAGCGCGGCGGCCGCCGCCGCGGTTCGGCGCACCGTGGTGACGGCGGCGTCCCGGTCTGCCGCCAGCACCCCCAGCAGCAAATCCACCTGCGCGGTCACGCCGGACACGAGCGAGGGGAGTTCCTCTGTCTGCCCGGCCAGCGCGGCGGCCTCCAGCCGGTCGAACGTCTGGTCGATGCTGTCCAGCGCGAACACCGCGCGGTCGTCCCCTACCGCGCGGAGCGCCGGCTCCAGATCGGTGATGTGCGCGTGGCGGGACTCGATCAGCGAGGCGAGCCGCGGAGCGTCGCCGGCAACGGCGGCGTTGCGGATGCGCTCGGAATAGGCGCGGAGTTCCCCCAGGTCACCCGCGGCGCGCGAGGAGTCGCGCACGCCGTTCATGGTGAGCAGGATGAACACGGAGGCCGTGAGTGTGACCACGGCGCCCAGGACCCAGATCCACCGCTGCAGGTGCTTCACGGGGGAGGGGCCCTTCCACGGGAAGGCACGCCGGCTGCGCGCCGCCCGGTGCGCGCGGTAGGTCAGCCCCAGTTGTACATGCAACGGCCCGTCCGCCCGACGGGGGATCCTGTGAGGATCCTGACTATCGTCGGGTAGCCCTAGGGCCGCGGGGGTCAGTCCAGCCGGAGCAGGAGCGCTCCCTCGTCCACGAAGTCACCCACGGCTACCAGCACCTCCGCCACCGTCCCGGCGACGGGCGAGGCCACGGGCGTGAGCATCTTCATGGACTCCAGCGTCAGGACTTCCTGCTCCTCCGTCACCGGGTCACCCACGGACACGGCAATCTCCTGCACCGTCCCCGGCCAGGGGGCCTCTACGTTCTTCGCCATGTCCAGTTCCGTCCGCTAGCCGCTCGGGAGGCGGGGCGCCCGCCGCGCGCAACTCTACCGCCTCCGGCCTCCACGCCGCTCTGCCATGCGAACGCGAGGGCGCCCGTCATCACCGCACCGGTTCTGCAACAGCCGCGCGCCTAGGCTCGCCTCGTTCCGCGCCCACCACTGCGCGAAAGGATCCCCTCTTGGCAAACATGGACCCGACCCAGATCCAGAAGTACCTCGGCGGCCTGGACTTCCCGGTGGACAAGGAGCAAGTGATCAGCCACGCCCAGTCCCGCGGCGCGGACGAGCAGGCGCTCCAGGCGCTCCGCCAGTTGCCCGCCCAGCGGTTCAACAGCGCCAACGACATCAGCCAGGCGATGGGGAACACGTAGCCCAGGCCTGGGTGTGTCGTTGAGATCACGGTGATTGGCAGGAGGATCGTCAGAGCGTGACGCTCTTCCTGGACCTGGACGGCGTCCTCGCGGACTTCGATGCCCACGTTCGAGCCCTCTTTGGCCGCGCTCCCCGGGAGATGGCGGTCAGGGAGATGTGGGCACGGGCCGCGAGGACGCCCGACTTTTTCGAGACCATGCCGATGACGCCAGACGCCCCCGAACTGTGGGCGTACTGCCGCGCCTTCGAGCCACAGATCCTGACCGGGCTTCCTCGCGGCAAGTGGGCCGCGAAGCAGAAGCGGCGCTGGGTCGCCCGCCACCTGGGGCCGGAGGTGCCGGTCATCACCTGTATGTCCCGCGAGAAGTGCCTGTACGCCGCCCCCGGCGATGTCCTGGTGGACGACAGCACCCGCAATGCACACCTGTGGGAGTCTCGCGGCGGGGTCTTCGTCCGCCACTCGTCCGCCGCCAACACGATCCAGCGGTTGCGGGCCCTCGGGTATCGGCCACCGCGGCAGTCCGCCTCCCCTCGCCCGCTGGCGGAGCATCACCCAACGTCGCGCGCGTGAGATGCTTCCGGCCGCGCCGCCCGATCAGCGAGGGCGGCACGCGCTGGAGGTTGGCAGGTGGAGATCCCGACCGATCCGTTGACCGGCGCCGCCATGACGCCGGAGTACATGACCAATCGAGGTGAGGGCCACCTTCCCGGCCACCTAGGCATCCAGATCACGGCCCTGGGTGAGGACGCCGTGACCGGCAGGATGGAGGTCACGCCGGAGCGCATGGCGCCCAATGGCTACCTCCACGCCGCCAGCGTGGTGGCGCTCGCGGACACCGCCTGTGGCTACGGCGCGCTGGCCTTCCGCGCCCCCGGCGCCAGCGGGTTCACCACCATCGAGGTCAAGTGCAACTACCTCGGGACAGCCCGTGACGGCGCCATCGAGGTGCAGGCGCGCCTGGTCCACGGCGGCCGTATGACGCAGGTGTGGGACGCCGAGGTCAGACACGAGCAGACCGGCAAGGTCATCGCGCTCTTCCGCTGCACGCAGATGATGCTCTACCCGCAGCCCGCCTGACCTCCCCAACAGCCCGCCGGTATCGTGGATCCCGCGGGAGCGGCGGGAGGAATCGTGCGCAAGCGGCGACTCGGACGCACCGACCTGATGGTCGCGGAACTCGGACTGGGGGCCATGGACACCCCCCAGTCGTCCGAGGGCGCCGACACGCTCCGTACCGCGCTGGACCTCGGCATCGACTTCGTGGACACCGCTCGCGAGTACGAGGGCAGCGAGTTCCTCATCGGCCAGGTGGTGCGCGAGCGCGGCGGCAAGACGTTCCACGTGGCCAGCAAGACCTTCAACCACACTGCGGACGGCAGCCAGCGCGACGTGGACCGCTCGCTCAGTTTCCTCGGCGTCGAGCGCATCGACCTCTACCAGTTGCACGACATCTCCACGCCGCAGGCCTGGGACGAAGCGATGGGCGCGGACGGCGCGCTGGAGGGCCTCCAGGTCGCGCAGTACCGAGGGCTCATCGGGCACATTGGCGTGTCCACGCACCACCTGGAGATCGGGGAGCGGGCCGTCCTCAGCGGGGCGTTCGACACGGTGATGGTGGAGTACTCCGCCTTCTACCCGGAGTCGTCGGCACTCATCGACCTGGCCGCGGAGCATGACGTGGGCGTGATCGTGATGCGTCCACTGGGCGGATCCGGCCGCACCAGCGTCATGCGCACCCGGATGGAGGACGGCAGCGCGGGCATCCTGACGCCGGCGAACCTCCTGCGCTACGTCCTCTCCCACCCCGGGGTCTCGGTGGCGATCCCGGGCGCACGTTACCCGGACCGCATCCGCCAGAACGTGGCCGTGGCCTCCGAGTACGAGCCGATGGACCAGGAGGAGCGTCGCGCGCTGGAGGACGTCGCCGCCGCCCTCTACTAGCAGCGCGCGCAGCCTACTGGCCGGCCAGCCACGCCTCGATGATCGAGCGCGCCACCGGGCCTGCCTGCTGCGAACCGGAGCCGGCGTACTCCTTGATGACCACTACCGCGATCTCCGGCGCGTCCACGGGCGCGAAGGCGATGAACAACGCGTGCGGCTGTTCCTCCGTCACGACCTCCGCGGAACCGGTCTTCCCGCCCACGCGGACGCCCGGCACCGCCGCCGTGGAGGCCCATCCCGCCTCCACGCTGTAGCCCATGATCTCTGCCAGGTCGCGCGCGGTGGCCGGCGACAGGGCGCGTCGCCACTCGCGAGGTTCGTCCTCCAGGAAGAGGCGCGGCTCCATGATCACGCCGCCATTCGCGGCGGCGGCGGTAACCAGGGCCAGGTGCAGCGGCGAGAACTGCAGTTCCCCCTGCCCGAATCCGGAGGCCGCGAGCCCGGCCCCCGTCTCCAGGAAGCCCGGCGAGGTCGCCAGTCGCCCCTGTGACGTCGGCAGCGGGAACGGCGGGGCATCGGTCAGTCCCAGCGCCTCGGACATGGCGCGCAGTCGCTCCGCCCCGACCGCCACGCCCAGTTCCGCGAAGAAGGTGTTGCAGGAGTACGCGTAGGCGTCCGCCACGGTCTGCGTGGTGCGACCCGGCGGCTCGTTCCTGCTGACGATGCGCACACCATCGATGAACACCTCCGGCGGGCAGGCGGCGGGCATGTCCGGCGTCACCAGGCCGTACTCCAGCGCGGCGGCCAGCGTGACCGTCTTGAACGTGGAGCCCGGCGTGTAGAGGCCTTGCGTCGCGCGGTTGAGGAGCGGGCTATCCGGAGCCGCGCGCAGTTCCTCCCACTCCTCCGGGCTGAAGTTCGCGTTGAAGGTGGGGCTGCTGGCCATGGCGAGGACGTCGCCCGTGCGCGGGTCCAGCGCCACCACCGCACCGGCCACGCCCTCCAGCGCCGCCGCCGCCACCTGCTGCAAGTCCAGGTCCAGGGTGAGCGTGACGTCCGAGCCGGCGCGGGGGCGGTTCAGCAGGTCACGCCAGGTGTCCGCCGGGGAGGAGTCGTGGTGCCCCATCAACCGGTCTGAGGCGTGGGCCTCCACCCCTGAAGCGCCCACCAGCACGGAGTTGAAGCCCAGCACGTGCACCGCGCCGGGCGCCGGGTAGGCGCGTCGAGGTTCCCCGTCAGGGCCGATCTCCGTCTCCGCCAGCACGCGCCCTTCGCGGTCCAGGATGCGACCGCGGTGGACGCGCGCCTCCTCGGAGCGCAGGCGCTCGCCGGTGACGGCGGGGTCCGTCAGCAGGTCCGCGCGGGCCGCCTGCCAGTAGCCCAGCGCCAGGCTGAGACCCGCGAAGCCGGCGAGCACGGCCAGCCCTACCTCGCGCGTGCGCAACTCGATGCGCGGCAGGCGTGCAAGGTTCGGGGCGAGGTTGGGGACGGCGCGCGGAACATGCTCGCCCCGAGCGGCCACCAGCAGCGCCAGGATCACCCACGCCATCAGCATGGAACTACCGCCGTAACTCAGGAAGGGACTCGTCAGGCCCGTCAGCGGCACCACGCGCAGCACGCCCCCGGAGACCAGCAGCACCTGCGCCGCCAGGCTCACCGCCAGGCCGGCGCTCAACAACTGGCCGAAGCCGCTCCAGGATGCGCTCGCACGGCCCAGCGCGTGCGCCACGATCAGCCCGTACAGCGCCACCACCGCCAGCGAGCCCAGCAGCCCCCACTCCTCGCCGATCACCGCCAGCGGATAGTCCGTGTGGGCTGCGGGGATGAGGCCGGGATAGCCGTAGCCCGGCCCCGACCCGAACACGCCGCCAAAGACGAACCCACCCAGGGCCTGCAGGGACTGGTAGCCCTGCCCTCGCGGGTCCGCCCACGGATCCATCCAGGCGTCCACGCGCCCCTGCACGCGGTCCGAGCCCAGGTAGATCAGCGCGAAGGCCACCAACCCCACGCCCACTGCCGCCAGCACGTAGGTCTTCCGTCCCGTGGCCAGGTAGAGCATGGCCACGAAACTCGCGCCAAAGATCAGGGACGGGCCGAAGTCCCGCTGCGCCAGAACGGCCAGCACCGTGACGCCGAACATCGCCAGCAACGGCGCCCAGTCCGCCGCCATCGAGCGCAACTCCACCCCTCGAGGTCCGGAGGACGCCACCCGCTCAGCGAGGTGCCCGGCGATGAAGGCGATGAGCAGGACCCGCAGCAACTCCGCCGGCTGCATGCGCACCGGGCCAATGGTCAGCCACAGGCGCGCGCCCTGCCCGGTCACGTCCTCGCCGGCCATGAGCGTCACCAGGATCAGCAGCAGGCCGGCCAGGAGCAGCCAGTAGCGAAAGCGCTGCAGCCACGGCAGCAGCAGCGGGAAGCCCACCAGCGCGATGAACGCCGACCAGCCGACGCTGATCCACAGCATCTGTGTGGCCAGGATCGAGGGCTGCACGCGCGCCACCACGGCCAGGCCCAGCGCGCACAGCACCCACGCCGGCGCCAGCAGGTGCGCGTCCCACGGGCGGCCCACCAGCCGCAGCATGGGCGGCGTGAGGAGCGGCAGCGCCGCCAGCATCACGGCCATCGCCTGCATCTGCGGATCCGCGTCGCGGCCGGTGGACCACAGCACCAGCGCGGGCGCCGCCAGCAGCAGCGTGGAGGGCGCCACCAGCAGGACGAGGTTCGCGAGGAAGGAACGGCGCGGTGAGTGGAGTTCGGCGGAGCGCATAGACCTCCGAGGATGGCCCAGCGGTGGGGAGGGAGGGTCCTTCCACCGTATCCCGAGTCCGCGTGACCGTCCTCACATGGGACGCCCAGTGGCCCTCTCGGCCGTATCGTGGAGGGAGGCCCATCCGGGCCGTGGGAGGTGACGCCCTGCTCGACGAAGGCTGGCCGCTGGTCCTGCTAGCGCTCCGCATCGGCGCGGTGGTGCTCCTGTACGTCTTCCTGCTCACGGCCTTCCGGACGCTGTGGGCGGACCTTCGCACGCCGGCCATGGCCCCCGACCGCCCCACCGACCGGGAGCGCGCGCCCGCGCGGCCCCGGGCCGTCCCCGCCGGGACGTTCGAGGAGGACTTGCCGCCGCTGCCCCCGCCGGTCCCGTCTCGCGCGGCACTCGCTGCACGGGAAGCCTGGCCACCCGACGAGTGGGAAGAGGCCGCCCGCCGCGACGTAGACGGCCGCGGCTGGCGCCGCGTCCCCGCGCGCGTGGCGCTCCCCGTGGCGGCGGGGGTGGCGCTGGTGGTGCTGGGCGGCGTCGCGATATTCGCCGGAGACGAGCCCCCCGCGGAGACCGCCACCACGGTGGCGCCCACCTCGGAGCCGTTCGCGCCCCCGGCGGTAGCCCCTGCGCCCAACCGCGTCACGGTGGGCCTCGCCGCCCCGGAAGACGCCCAGGTGCGCGTGACGGTGGACGGCGTGGTGCAGTTCGATGGCACGCTGCGCGCCGGGCAGCGCCAGTCCTGGGAGGGCGGCGAGCGCATCCAGGTGTGGACGGACAACGGGCGCAATCTGCTGCTGGCGGTGAACGGCCAGGACCTGGGGCCGTACTCACCCGCGATGGGTCATCCGGACTGGAACCGCATCGACTTCGGCTTCTGGCCGGGGTGGGCGCAGTAACGCCTAGCGCCCCCGCTACTTTCTTGGCAGATACCTGACCTCCAAGTATTCTCCCGAGCATGGTCGAGCCTCGCGCGCTCTCGCTGCCGGAGTACGTCACGCTCGCGCTTCTGGCCGTGGAGCCGGCCCACGGTTACGAGGTGGCGCGGCGCTGGGCGGAGTCCCCCGTGGCCACCCTGCTGCCGGCGGACCAGGCAATGGTGTACGGCTACCTCCGCCGCCTGGAGCGTGAGCAGGTGCTGGACTGGGACGAGGTCCGCGTGGGCCGCCGCCCGCCCCGACGCGTTTACACGGTGAACGAGGAGGGCTGGCCTCCGCTGCGCGCCTGGCTCACCCGGCCGGTGCAGCGCATGCGAGAGGCCCGCCTGGACCTGCTCCTGAAGATCTACTTCCTGGAGTCGCTGGATCCCGCCTCGATCCCCCGCCTGCTGCGCGAACAGGTCGAGGTCTGTCGCCGTTATGTCGCGAACGCTACAGCGTCGCTTGACGCGGCCGAGGGCTTCGAGCGCCTGCTGTGGGACTCGAAGGTCACGGCGGGCCGCGCCACGCTGGAGTGGCTCCGGGGCGTCACCCCGCCCGAGGCCGGGCGCCGCGCCTCGTGAGGGTGGGCCACGCCGTCCTGCTCGCCGGGCTGCTCGTGCTGCTCCTGTCCGGCTGCGGCTCCGCGACCGCGGGCGAACGCGTGACGGTAGCCGCGGCGTCTGACCTGGCCGGCGCGCTGGAGGCGCTGGCGCCGCTCGTGGAGCGGGAGTGCGGCGCGCAGATGGACGTGGTGCTCGGCTCCTCCGGGCAGTTGCGGGACCAGGTCCGCGCGGGCGCGCCCTACGACCTCTACCTCTCGGCGGACCGCTCCTATCCGTACGACCTCGAAGCCTCAGGCGACATCCAGGTGGGCTCGGTCCATGACTACGCCGTGGGGCACCTAGCGCTGCCGTGGCGGGACGGGCTAGCGCCGCTCATGTCGATCCAGGATCTCGCGAGGCCGGATGTCCAGCGCATCGCCATCGCGAACCCGGACCACGCGCCGTACGGGCGGGCGGCACGGGAAGCGCTGGAGTCGGCCGGACTGTGGGAGTCGTTGTCGCCTCGGCTGGTGGTGGCGGAGAACGTCCGCCAGGCCGCCGAGTACGTCCGCAGCGGCGACGCGGACGCGGGGCTGGTCGCGCTCTCCACTCTGACCTTGGGGCGGGCGCTCCGGCACGCGGTGGTGGACCCGGCCCTCCACGCGCTGATCGTGCAGGCCGGAGGCGTGGTGGCGAGCGCGGAGCACGGCGCCGCCGCCGAGTGCGTGCTGCGCCTCCTACAGCACGATGACAACGCGCGCTCGGTCCTCCGGGCTTCTGGCTTCGAGACGGTGGACTAGATGGCGGACATCGACTGGTCCGTGTTCCGCGTCTCGCTCCAGGTGGCGACGCTGGCCACGGTGGCCTGTGTGCTGCTGGGCACGCCGATCGCCTGGTGGATCGCCCGAGCGCGCCCGGTGCTGGGCGGCATGCTCTCCGCGCTGGCGCTCCTGCCGCTGGTGCTCCCGCCTGTCTCGGTGGGCTACTACCTGCTGTACACACTCGGCCGCCAGAGCGGGGTGGGCCGCTGGCTGGTGGACGACGCCGGCCTGCGGCTGGTCTTCACCTGGTGGGGTGCGGGGCTTGCCGCCGCGGTGGTGGCATTGCCACTCTTTGTCCGCACCGCGCAGGCCGGCTTCGAGCAGATCCCACCCTCGCTCCTGGACGTCGGCGCCACCCTGGCGTCCCCCCGCCGTCGCTTCCTGCGCGTGGTGCTGCCGCTCGCCTGGCCCAGCCTGGCGGCCGCCACGCTCATCGCGTTCGCACGCGCCATCGGCGAGTTCGGCGCCACGGTGGTGGTGGCGGGCAGCATCCCCGGCCAGACGCGTACGGTGCCCGCCGCGATCTACGAGGCGGTGCAGGCCGGTCGCCACGGCACGGCGAACGCGCTAGCCCTGCTGACGCTCGCCGGCGGCCTGCTGGTGCTGGTGGCGCTGACCGCCGCGCTACGACGCGCGAGGCACGCATGACCGCTGCTCCTGCCGCCGCCCCGTTGGTCTCCGCGGACTTCCGGCTCGCCCTGGGGGCGTTCTCGCTGGAGTTCGCGCTGGAGATGCAGCAGGAGACCGTCGTCATCTTCGGGCCCTCCGGCTCCGGCAAGAGCATCACGCTGCGCGCGATCGCCGGGCTGCTCCGACCGGACACCGGCCGCATCGACATCCAGGGCGCCTCGATGTTCGACGCTGCCCGCGGCGTGGACGTGGCGCCGCACCTGCGGCCGGCGGCGTGGGTACCGCAGGACCTGGGGCTCTTCCCCCACCTCTCGGTCATGGAGAACGTCCTGTTCGGCATGCCCGCTGCTCCCGACCGGGAGCGCCGCGCGCGGGCGCTGCTGGCGTTGACCGGCGTGGAGGCGCTGGCCTCGCGCCGCCCTCGGACGATCTCCGGCGGGCAGGCGCAGCGGGTGGCGCTGGCCCGCGCGCTGGCGCGGGAGACGCCGTTGCTGCTGCTGGACGAGCCGTTCTCGGCGCTGGACGAGGCCATCCGCGACGGCCTCCGGCGCGAGTTGCGACGCCTGCGCCGTGACCTGGGGCGAGGCGCGATCTTCGTCACCCACGACCTCCGGGAGGCGTACCTGCTGGCTGACCGCCTGGTGGTGCTGGTGGACGGCCGGGTCCGCCAGTCCGGCCCGCCGGACGAGCCCTTCCTCCGCCCCGCGGACCGCGAGGTGGCCACGCTGATGGGCTTCCGCAACGTCTACCGGGCGGAGGTGGTGGCGCACGGCCCGGACTCCGTGGAGGTGGACTTCGGCGGTCGCCGCTGGCGGGCGGCCTCCTGGGCGGGGGAGCACGCCCCGCCCGTGGGGGCTGCCGTGGACGTGGGCATACGCGCGGAGCGGGTGGCCCTGCGCCGCGTCCCGGCCTCGGAGGTGGAGTCACCCAATGGAGTGAGCGCCACGCTCGTGGAGGACGACGGCTACGGCCTGCACCACCTGCTGCGCTTCCAGGCGCCGGGCGACCTGTCCGTGGAGGTGGACCTGCCGGCGCGGCCGTACTCGGTGCTGGGCGTGGACGCGCAGCGGGAGTGGACGCTGGAACTCGCGCCGGAGGACCTCCACGTCATGCCTGCAACCCGTTCCGCGTGACTCGCGCGCTCACCTTGCCGGATTTGTAACGGGCTGCCTGCGCCCGACACCCGAGCGCGAGAGGCCCGCGAGTAGCCTCCACGCGATGCCGCGCTCACCCCGGACCACGCCTCAGCCAGCCACGCAGCCGGCCACCCCGCCCGCGACGCAGCCTGCGGCCCCCGCGGCTCCAGCAGCCCGTCCGGGATCCCGCCGTCGCGCGCGGCCGAGCGCCACCCCTCGACAGCGGCCGCGGGTCGCCCGACGCGTGCTGCCCGGCAGCGCTTACCCACTCGGCGCCACCTGGGACGGCGTGGGCGTGAACTTCGCGCTGTTCTCCGAGCACGCGACGGCGGTGGAACTCTGCCTGTTCGACGCGCCGGACGCGGACGAAGAGTCCGAGCGGGTGCGGCTGGAGGAGCGCGACGGCCTGATCTGGCACGCCTACCTGCCGGATGCCCGCCCGGGCCAGTTGTACGGCTACCGGGTGCACGGTCCCTGGGAGCCGGAGGCGGGCCACCGCTTCAACGCCCGGAAGGTGCTCCTGGACCCCTACGCCAAGGCGATCGGCCGCCTCGTGGCGTGGGACGAGAGCGCGTTCGGCCATCGCATGGGTGGGCCGCACGAGGACCTGGAGGCGGACGACCGCGACAACGCCGCCTTCGCGCCGCTTGCCGCGGTGGTAGACCCGGCCTTCACCTGGGGCGACGACCGCCCCCCTCGGCGCCGCTGGGAGCGCACCGTGATTTACGAGGCGCACGTGAAGGGCCTCACGCAACTCCATCCGGACATCCCGGACCACCTGCGTGGTACCTACGCCGCGCTCGCCTCCCAGCCGGTGCTGGACCACCTGCTCTCCCTGGGGGTGACGGCGGTGGAACTGATGCCGGTACACCATCACGTGGACGAGTGGCATCTGAAGGACAAGGGGCTGTCCAACTACTGGGGCTACAACACCCTGGGCTTCTTCGCCCCGGACACGCGCTACGCCTCGTCGGGGGACGGCCTGGAGGCAGTACGCGAGTTCAAGATGATGGTCCGCGCGCTGCACGCCGCCGGCCTCGAGGTGATCCTGGACGTGGTCTACAACCACACGGCGGAGGGCAACCACCTGGGGCCCACGCTGTCCTGGCGCGGCATCGACAACCTCTCCTACTACCGCACCATGCCGGACGACCCTCGGTACTACATGGACTTCACGGGCACAGGGAACACCCTGAACCTGCAGCACCAGCGCGTGCTGCAGATGGTGATGGACAGCCTCCGCTACTGGGTGCTGGAGATGCACGTGGACGGCTTCCGGTTCGACCTGGCCAGTGCGCTGGCGCGCGAACTGTACGAGGTCAACCGCCTGTCCTCCTTCTTCGAGATCATCGCTCAGGACCCGTTGCTGGCGAACGTGAAACTGATCGCGGAGCCCTGGGACGTGGGGCCGGGCGGCTACCAGGTGGGCAACTTTCCGGTGGGCTGGGCCGAGTGGAACGGCGAGTACCGGGACACGGTCCGCCGCTTCTGGCGCGGCGAGGAGGGCCAACTGCCGGAGATGGCCACCCGCCTGGCGGGCAGCGCAGACCTCTACGAGGCCAACGGTCGCACCCCCTACGCCAGCATCAACTTCGTCACCGCCCATGACGGCTTCACACTGCGCGACCTGGTCTCCTACGAGCACAAGCACAACGAGGCCAACGGCGAGGACAACCGCGACGGCCATGACGGCAACCTGAGCGCCAACTACGGCGTGGAGGGCGAGACCGACGATCCGGAGATCAACGCCGTCCGGCAGCAGCAGATGCGCAACTTCATCGCCACGCTGTTCCTCTCCCAGGGCGTGCCCATGCTGCTGGCCGGGGACGAGTTCGGCCGCACGCAGGGTGGGAACAACAACGCCTACTGCCAGGACAACGAGATCTCCTGGGTGAACTGGGAACTGCTGCCCTGGCAGCGTGACCTGTCGCGGTTTACCGGCGCCATGGTGCGGCTGTTCCAGGAACAGCCCGTCCTCCGCCGCCGTCGCTTCTTCCAGGGGCGCCGCATCCGGGGCGCGGAGCAACACGACATCGCCTGGTTCCTGCCGGACGGCGTGGAGGTCACGGACGAGCACTGGCAGGAGGCGTGGCGTCGCGCCTTCAGTGTCCGCCTGGCCGGGGACGCCATTGACGAACTGGACACGCAGGGCCGCCGGATCGTGGGCGACACGCTGATGCTGGTGTTCAACGCCGGCGAGGAGGACGTGGAGTTCACGCTCCCCGTCACGCGCCCCTCACAGGAGTGGCGCCTGACCATTGAGACCGACCAGTCCCGCCGGCAGCGCTGGAACGACGACGGGGCCTTCATCGCCCCGGCGCGCTCCGTCTCCGTCCTGCGGCTCGTGTGAGCGACCGTGGCTGAGACGCACGGACGCCGCACACCGCCGCCACCTCGCTGCGTGGTGGACGCCCTGCTGCCAGAGGTGGACGCGGGCCGCCACGCCGCGCGCAGCAGCATCGGCGAGCGCTTTCGCGTCACTGCCCACGCCTTCGCGGACGGCCATGACGAGGTGGCCGTGGCTCTGCTCTACCGCCGCCACGGCGAGGAGTCCTGGCAGCACGCGCCCATGGTCCTGCTGGGGAATGACGAGTGGGAGGCGTCATTCGCCCCGGACGCCATCGGCCGGTGGGAGTACACGACGGTCGCGTGGGTGGACCGCTACGCGACGTGGCTCGTGGACCTTCGGAAGCGCGTGGACGCCGGATGGGATGTGCGCGGCGAACTCCAGGAGGGCGCGGACCTGGTGTCCGCGGCTGCGGCCGCCGCCCACGGGGTCGACCACGACGCGCTCCGGCCCGCCGCTACCTGGCTGCGCGACGAGAGCCTGGACGTGCCTCGACGCCTCGGCGTGGCGGAGGACCCGGCGGTATTGGCCGCGATGCGCCGCGCCCGCGGGCGGGCGGAGGAGACGTGGTACGCCCGGATCCTGCCGCTCTGGGTGGACCGCGCCCGTGCACGCTTCGGCTCTTGGTACGAGATGTTCCCCCGCTCGGAGACGCCCGACCCGGCGCGCAGCGCGACCTTCCGGGAGGCCGCCCGCCGCCTGCCGGACATCGCCGCCATGGGCTTCGACGTGCTCTACCTCCCGCCCGTGCACCCCATAGGGACCACGGCGCGCAAGGGACGGAACAACACGCTGGAGGCCGGCCCGCACGACGTGGGCAGCCCCTGGGCGATCGGCTCGGAGGAGGGCGGCCACACCGCCGTGCATCCGGCGCTGGGCACCATCGATGACTTCGACTGGTTCGTGCGCGAGGCCGGCACGCATGGCCTGGAGGTAGCGCTGGACCTCGCCTTTCAGTGCTCCCCGGACCATCCCTGGGTGCGAGAGCATCCCCAGTGGTTTCGGCACCGCCCGGACGGCACCATCCGCTACGCGGAGAACCCGCCCAAGCGCTACCAGGACATCTACCCGCTGAACTTCCACACGGCGGACTGGGAGGCGCTCTGGCGGGAACTGCTCCACGTCACGTTGTTCTGGGTGGAGCATGGCGTCCACGTCTTCCGGGTGGACAACCCACACACCAAGCCCTTCCGCTTCTGGGAGTGGTTGATCGACCGCATCCACCGCGAACACCCGGACGTGATCTTCCTCTCGGAGGCGTTCACGCGGCCGAAGCGCATGGCCGCACTGGCCAAACTGGGGTTCGCGCAGTCCTACTCCTACTTCACGTGGCGCAACGCCAAGCACGAGATTGTGGACTACTTCACCGAACTCACCCAGCCGCCCCTCCGGGACTTCCTCAGGCCCAACCTCTTCGTGAACACGCCGGACATCCTGCACGAGTATCTCCAGACCGGAGGGCGGCCCGCCTTCCTGGCCCGGCTCGCCCTCGCCGCCACCCTCGGCCCGTCCTGGGGCATGTACAGCGGCTACGAACTGCTGGAACGCACGCCGGTGGCGCCGGGTTCAGAGGAGTACCTGGACTCGGAGAAGTTCCAGGTCCGTCCTCGAGACTGGCACGCGCCGGACCGGATCACAGAGCAGGTCACGCAGTGGAACCACCTGCGCCGTGCCCACGCGGCGCTGCAGTACAACCACGACCTCTGGTTCCTGCCCATCGACAACGACCAGGTGGTGGCCTACGTGAAGGCTGCCCCGGGAGGCGCGGAGGGAGGGGAGCCCGGCCACCTACTGACGACCGTAAGCCTGGACCCCACGTCCCCACAGGGCGGGAGCGTGGGGTTGCCGCTCGCCGCGCTCGGGCTGCCCTCGGATGCTCCGTTCGTGGTCCACGAACTGCTGTCGGACCGTCGCTACCTGTGGCGGGGGGAGTGGAACTGGGTGGCGCTGGAGCCGTCCCAGCCGGCCCAGATCTTCGCCTTCGAGCGCCCCCAGGGCGCTCCCGAGCCGGAAGGCATCCTGCCGTGAGCCCCGCCCAGCCCGCGGATGTACTCGCCGGCATGGGGCAGGCGGTCCCGGACCAGGCCACCGCCGGGATGTCTGAAGCCGCCGCGCTGGAGGCCACCTGGTACAAGGACGCGATCATCTACGAACTGCACGTCCGCGCCTTCTCCGACAGCAACGGGGACGGCATCGGTGACTTCCAGGGGCTGATCGATCGCCTGGACTACCTGCAGGAACTGGGTGTCACCGCACTCTGGCTGCTGCCGTTCTACCCCTCCCCGCAACGGGACGGCGGCTACGACATTGCGGACTACACCTCGATCAACCCGGACTACGGCACCATGCGGGACTTCACGCGCTTCGTCCGGGAGGCGCACCGCCGCGGGCTGAAGGTGATCACGGAACTGGTGGTGAACCACACATCGGATCAGCATCCGTGGTTCCAGCGCGCCATCAACTCGCCCCAGGGCTCGCCCGCACGAGACTGGTACGTCTTCAGCGACACGGACGAGGCGCTCTCCGGGACGCGGATCATCTTCACTGACACGGAGACGTCCAACTGGACGTGGAACGCCACCGCCGGCCAGTACTACTGGCACCGCTTCTTCAGCCACCAACCGGACCTGAACTACGACAACCCACAAGTGCGCCGCGCCATCCTGCGGGTGATGAAGTTCTGGTTCGACCGCGGCGTGGACGGCCTGCGCCTGGACGCCGTGCCCTACCTGGTGGAGCGGGAGGGCACGAACAACGAGAACCTCCCGGAGACGCACCACATCCTCCGCGAGTGGCGTGCCTTCGTGGACGAGAACTACCACGGACGCATGCTGCTGGCGGAGGCGAACCAGTGGCCGGACGACGTCCGCGCCTACTTCGGCGACGGCGACGAGTGTCACATGGCCTTCCACTTCCCCATCATGCCGCGCCTGTTCATGAGCCTGCGCCAGGAGGACCGGCGTCCCATCGTGGACATCCTGGAGCGCACGCCGGCGATCCCGGAGTCCGCGCAGTGGGCGCTCTTCCTGCGCAACCACGATGAACTCACGTTGGAGATGGTGACGGACGAAGAGCGGGACTACATGTACTCGATCTACGCGACGGACCCGCGCATGCGGGTGAACGTAGGCATCCGCCGCCGGCTGGCGTCGCTGCTGGACAACAACCGCCGCGCCATCGAGTTGCTGCACGGTCTGCTGTTCTCACTGCCGGGCACCCCCATCCTCTACTACGGCGACGAGATCGGCATGGGCGACAACGTCTTCCTGGGCGACCGCGACGCCGTGCGCACGCCGATGCAGTGGAACGGCGACCGCAACGCCGGCTTCTCACGCGCGGACCCGCACCGCCTCTACCTGCCCCTGGTAATGGACGCGCTGTACGGCTACCAGGCCGTGAACGTGGAGGCGCAAGAGCGCAGCCCCTCCTCGCTGCTGAACTGGATGCGCCGGATGCTGGCGCTGCGCGGGCGCCGCCGGGCACTGGGGCGCGGCGACATGACCATGCTCCACCCCGGCAACCGCGCCGTCCTCGCCTTTGTCCGCCACTTCGAGGGCGAGGCGATCCTGGTGGTGGCCAACCTCTCGCGCTTCGTGCAGCCCGTGGACCTGGACCTCTCGGAGTTCGCGGGGATGGGCCTGCGCGAGGTCATCGGCCAGCAGGACTTCCCCCCGGTGGATGTGTCCCCCTACTTCCTCACGCTGGGCCCCCACGCCTTCTACTGGTTCGACCTGGTGCCGGAACCCGCGGAGGCCGCTGCCCCCGAGGCCGACCTGCCCGTCCTGGAGGTGGACGGCGACTGGGACGCCCTGCTGCGCGGCGACACGCGCGACGCGCTGGAGCGCGAGGTGCTCCCGGCCTTCCTCGCCCGTCAGCGGTGGTACGGGGAGAAGGGCGACGCGCCTGCCCCGGTGCCCCTGCATGACCTGGTCGCACTCCGCCAGGGCGCCACGCCCGCATGGCTCTCGCTGGTGACACCGGAGGTCGCCGGCGATCCTGGCGACGAGACCTACGTGCTCTGGCTCGCCATCGCCACCGGCCGGGCCGCCCGCCGCATCCTGGAGGACCAGCGCGCCTGTGTGATCGCCCGCGTGCGCTCCGCGCGCGGCCCCGGCCTGCTGCACGAGGGCGCCGCCTCGGACGACCTCGCTCGCGACGTGCTGCAACTGCTCGCGGAAGAGCGCACGGTCGGCACGGGCGAGGCCACGCTCGCCGGGCGGACGTGGCCGGGCTTCCGCACGCTGTACGACGCGATGGAGGACGACGCGCCCGTGGAGCGCGTGTCCGGTGAGCAGAGCAACACCAGTATCCGCTTCGGCAGCCAGGTGATGTTGAAACTGCAGCGCCGCTTCGAGCCGGACCCGCACCCAGAAGTGGAGGTGGGCCTGCACCTGCGGTCGCAGCCCTCGGTCAGCCCTCGGTTGGTGGGGGGCGTCTCCCTGCGCTCCGGTGAACGCAGCGGCCCGGTGGCGCTGGCGCACGAATTCGTGTGGTCGCGTGGCAGTGCCTGGGACTGGCTGCTCGCGGCCTGCCGGCACTTCCTGGACGACCGCAGCGGCGAGCCCCCGCCCACGCTCAGTGGCCGCGATCCGATCTCCGCCGTCCTGGACGGCCGCGAGCGCAGCAACACGGAGGCGGGCGCGGACGCCCTCCGGGGCCCCGATTACGCGGAGCAGTTGCGCGCGCTGGGCGAGGCCACCGCCCGGATGCACCTGGCGCTCGCGGACGCGCGGGGTGACGAGGCATTCGAGCCGGAGCCTCTCTCCGCGGCGGATCTGCGGGCGCTGGCGGACCGCTCCCGGCGCCGCCTCGCAGCCGTGGAGCCGGCGCTCCGCCGGCTGGGCGCAGGCACCAGCATGGCCGCCGAGCACGCGCGCACCGTCACCCAGGCCGCCCCAGCCGTGCGCGCATGGCTCCGCGAAGCCCACCGGCCGGCGCCTGCCGCCACGCGCATCCGCGTACACGGCGACTACCACCTGGGCCAGGTGCTGGCCGTGGACGGCGGCTTCAGCGTCATCGACTACGGGGGCGAGGTGGGCCTGTCCGTGGAGGAGCGCAGACGGAAGGCCAGCGCCTTCACGGACCTGGCCGGCATGCTCCGCTCCTTTGGCTACGCCAGCGTCAGCGGCCGCAGCCGCGAGGAGTTGAGCCACCCGGACGTGGAGCCGGCCATGCAGCGGGTGGCCCAGTGGGCCGCGTGGTGGGAGGAGCAGGCCGCCGCCGCCTTCCTGGACGCCTACCTGGAGACGGTGGGGGACGCCTCATTCGTGCCGGACGACCCCGCCGAGCAGGCGCGCCTGCTGCAACTGCACCTGCTGGACAAGGCCCTGCACGAGGTGGAGTACGAACTGGCGTACCGCCCGGACTGGGTGGGCATCCCCGTGGAGGGCCTGGCCCGCATCGTGGCGGGGATCCCCGCGACGGACGGCGGCACCTCGTGAGCGGCGTGCGCCTCACGGACCTGGACCTGCACCTGCTGGCGGAGGGCACGCACCTCCACGCCTACGAGCGCCTGGGCGCGCACGTGGCAGCGGACGGGACGCACTTCGCGGTCTGGGCGCCCAACGCTCGGGGGGTCTCGGTGGTGGGGGACTTCAACGACTGGTCGCCGGACGCCACGCCACTCACGCTGCGGCCGGAGGCCGGCGTGTGGGAGGGCTTCGCCCCCGGCGTGGAGGTGGGTGCCCGCTACAAGTTCAGCCTGCTCCCCGCCCACGGCGAGACCCGCTACGAGAAGGCAGATCCCTACGCCTTCCACGCCGAACTGCGCCCCAACACCGCCTCCATCGTCTGCGACATCGGAGGCTACGAGTGGCAGGACGGGGAGTGGATGTCCGGCCGCGCCGCCCGCCACGCGCTGGACGCCCCCGTCGCCATCTACGAGGTCCACCTGGGCTCCTGGGCGCGCGTGCCGGAGGAGGGCAACCGCTGGCTGACCTACGACGAACTGGGCGAGCGCCTGGGCCGCTACGCCAGCCGCATGGGCTACACCCACGTGGAGTTGTTGCCGGTAGCGGAGCACGCGCTGGACGAGTCCTGGGGCTACCAGACGCTCTCCTACTTCGCCCCCACCAGCCGCTTCGGTACGCCTCGACAGTTCATGGCCATGGTGGACACGCTCCATCGCCACGGCCTGGGCGTGATCCTGGACTGGGTGCCCGCGCACTTCCCGAAGGACGCGCACGGCCTTAGCTACTTCGACGGCACGCACCTCTACGAGTACGCAGACCCGCGCATGGGCGAGCATCGCGACTGGGGCACGTCGATCTTCAACTACGGGCGGCGGGAGGTGGCCAACTTCCTACTGTCCAACGCGCTCTTCTGGCTGGACCGCTACCACCTGGACGGCCTGCGCGTGGATGCCGTGGCCTCCATGCTCTACCGCGACTACTCGCGAGAACACGGCCAGTGGACGCCCAACGAGTTCGGCGGACGCGAGCACCTGGAGGCCATCGCGTTCCTGCGTCGCCTGAACGAACTGGTCTACCAGGCGTTCCCGGGGGCGGTGACCATGGCGGAGGAGTCCACGGCCTGGCCCATGGTGTCCCGGCCCACCTCGGTGGGCGGACTGGGCTTTGGGTACAAGTGGAACATGGGCTGGATGCACGACACGTTGCGCTTCATGCAGCGCGACCCGGTGCATCGCGGCCACCACATGGACGACCTGACGTTCAGCCTGCTCTACGCCTACACGGAGAACTTCGTGCTGCCCTTCTCGCACGACGAGGTGGTCCACCTGAAGGGCTCCATGCCCGGCAAGATGCCGGGCGACCACTGGCAACGCTTCGCCAACCTGCGCGCCCTCTACGGCTACATGTACGGCCATCCGGGCAAGAAGTTGCTGTTCATGGGCACGGACTTCGGCCAGTGGGCGGAATGGAACGCCGTGGCCAGCCTGGACTGGCACCTGCTGGATTATCCCAACCACCGAGGCCTCCAGCGCTGGGTGCGCGACCTGAACGCCGCCTACCGCGAACACGCGACGCTCTACGAGCAGGACACCACGCCCGAGGGCTTCGAGTGGGTGGACGCCTCGGACCACGCGAACGTGGTCCTGTCCTTCGCCCGGCACGGCCGAGGGGAGGCGCCGGACGTGGCGGTGGTCTGCAACTTCACGCCGCTGACCCACCAGGGCTACCGCATCGGCGCCCCGCGAGCGGGCCGCTGGCGGCTGCTGCTCAACAGCGACGCCGCCGAGTACGGGGGGTCGGGCTTCCCGGTCCCGGACACGCTTTCGACTGAGAGCATTCCGGCACACGGACGGGAGCAGTCGTTAGCGCTGAGCCTGCCGCCGCTTGCGACGCTGTTCATGGTGCACGAGAGCGCCTGACCCGAGCGGCCCGGAGGCGCTCCCCGTGATGCGCTTGAGCCTTGTCCTGCACGCGCACCAGCCTCCCGGCAACTTCGACTCCGTCTTCCGGCGCGCCCTGGACACCTGCTACGCGCCGGTGCTGGAACTGGTGGACGCTCGCCCGCGCCTCCGGCTCTCGCTCCACTACTCCGGGTCGCTGCTGGAGTGGCTGGAGGCGCACGCGCCTGACCACGTCGCGCAACTGCGGCGGCTGGTGGAGCGCGGGCAGGTGGAACTGGTGGCCGCGGGCATGTACGAGCCCGTCCTGGCACTCCTCCCCTCGCGAGACCGGACACCGCAGGTGCTCACCCACCGCGCCTACCTCCGCGACCTGCTCGGCGGAGATGCAACCACGGGCTGGCTCACCGAGCGCGTGTGGCAGCAGCCCATTGCCGCGGACCTGGCGGACGCAGGGATCGAGGTGGTGACGCTGGACGACCGACACTTCCTCACGGCCGGGCTCGTCGCGGAGGACCTCGACCGGCCGTGGGTCACGGAGGCGGAGGGCAAGCCGCTGCTGGCCGTGCCGGTGGCGGAGGACCTGAGGATGCTCGTGCCGTGGGAGCCCGTGGACGTGGCCGTGGGCCGCATCCGCGACCACGCCGCCGCCGGGCGCCGCCTGCTGGTCTACGCGGACGACATCGAGAAGTTCGGGATGTGGCCCGGCACGTACGAGGGCGTGATCGAGTCCGGCTGGCTCGCGCAGTTCCTGAACGCCGTCCTGGACCTGCCGGACGTGGAGGTCGCGCCGGTGGGCGAGGCCGCACGAGCGACCGAGCCCGGTGGTCGCGTCTACCTGCCGGACGGCTCCTACCCGGAGATGCTGGAGTGGTCGCTCCCCGCCGCCGCCCAGCGCCAGTTCCGCGAGGCCCGCGCAGCCATCGAGGAGGCGGGGCTGACCGAGCGCGCCGGGCGCTTCCTGCGCGCCGGCAACTACCTGCAGTTCCTGGCGAAGTACCCGGAGGCCAACCACCTGCAGAAGCGGGTGGCGGACGTCAGCGCGCGGCTGCGCGAGCGCTACCCCGCCCTGGACCGGGCGGACCGCGGCGACCTCGCCGCGTGGGAGCCATCCGCGCTGCCGGAGGCGCAACTGGACCTGTGGCGCGCGCAGGCGAACTGCGCCTACTGGCACGGCCTATTCGGCGGCGTCTACCTGCCGCACATCCGCCAGCGCCTGTGGCACCACCTGGCGCTGGCGGAGCGCACGCTGGAGGACGTCCCCCTGCGCGTCTTCGATCTGGATGCGGACGGTCTCGACGAGGCCGTCCTCCAGTCCGCCGCCCTCACCGTCGTCGTCCACCCCGGCGAAGGACAGGTGGTGGAGGTCACCGACCGCCGAGGCGCCGTCAACCTCGTGGACACGCTGGCCCGGCGCGAGGAGGGCTACCACGACCCCGCAGCGCCCCCGTACCGGTTCGAGCAGGCGCGGCGGGGCGTGTTCGTGGACCGCTTTCTCGCGGCCGGCAACCCGCCGGGTCCCCGCTCCGCCGTCCGCGACCGCGGCGACTTCGCCGGGAGCCCGTACGAGATGCAGCCCACGAAGCGCCGCGGGGCCGCCGAGGTCACGCTGGAACGCACCGCGGCCGCCGGGGGCCGGGCGGCGGCCGCCGTCCGCAAGCGCATCCGGCTCACCGGGCGCGGGCAGACCCTGGAGGCGCACTACCGCGTGGCCGCCCAGAGCGGCCCTCTGCGGGCGCGCTTCGCCGTGGAATGCAACCTCGGCCTCCTGTTCACCGAGCACCCGCACGGGACGCTCACGAGCGGCGAGGAGTCGCTCTCGCTTCCTCGCGGCGGCGCATTCGCCGAGGTGGAGCGAGCCACGCTCCGGATGGAGGAGGTGCCCACCGCCCTCGGCTGGAGCGTGTCGCCCCCGGCCGCGCTGGACATCCGCCCCATCGCCACCGTCTCGGAGGCGGAGGGGCTGCGGGAGGAGACGCCCCAGCAACTCGCGCTCCTGCTCTCGTGGCCGCTCGACCTCCGGCCCGGCGAGGTCTTCGAGGCGCGCATCGCCCTGCGGGTCGCGGGCGGCGGACCGTGACCGCCTGGGCGCCCTCGCTCGGTGCGTGGCTGGCGGAGGGCGGCGTGCGCTTCCGGGTGTGGGCGCCCGAGACGCGCGAGGTGCTGGTGGTGATAGAGGGCGGCGAGTTGCACCGCCTGGAGCCGGACGGGCGCGGCTACCACACCGGGCACGTCCCCGGCCTGGGCGCCGGCGGCCGCTACCGCTACCGCCTGGACGGCGAGGGCCCGTTCCCGGACCCCGCCTCGCGCCACCAGCCGGAGGGCGTGCACGGTCCCTCGGAGGTCATCGACCCCGCCTACCCGTGGACGGACGAGGGCTGGGGCGCGCTCGATCCGGACGCGACCGTCCTCTACGAGATGCACATCGGCGCATTCACGCCGGAGGGCACGTTCGCCGCGGCGGCGGAACGACTGGAACACCTGGCCCGGCTCGGGGTGGACGCGGTGCAGGTGATGCCGGTGGCAGACTTCCCCGGCGACCACAACTGGGGGTACGACGGCGTCGCGCTCTTCGCCCCCTCGCGCGCGAATGGCCGGCCAGAGGACCTGCGTGCGTTCGTGGACCGCGCGCACGCGCTGGGCATCGGCGTGGTGTTGGACGTGGTCTACAACCACTTCGGCCCGGACGGTGCCTACCACTCCCGCTTCAGCCCCGCCTACTTCACGGAGCGCCACCACACGCCCTGGGGCGCTGCCATCAACCTGGACGCTCCCCACAGCGCGGAGGTGCGGTCGTTCTTCATCGAGAGCGCCCTGCACTGGATGCACGAGTACCACGTGGACGGCTTCCGCCTGGACGCCGTGCACACGCTCATCGATGAGAGCCCCACGCACTTCCTGGCGGAGTACCGGGAGCGCCTGGACGAGCAGCGTCCCGCTGGACGCCCACCACCGCTGCTCATCGCGGAGGAACACCGCAACCTCTCGATGGTGGTGCGCCCTCGGAGCGAGGGGGGCTACGGGTTCGACGTCTCCTACGCGGACGACTTCCACCATGAGATGCACGTGCTGCTGGCCGGCAACCTGGAGGGTGGCTACCTCGCGGACTATCGAGGCAGCACCACGGACCTGGTGCGCATCCTGCGCGACGGCTGGCTCTACACCGGGCAGTTCTCCGCCTACCACGGCATCAGCCGGGGCGAGCCCACCACCGGCGTCCCGCTGCCGCGCTTCCTGCACGCCCTCCAGAACCACGACCAGGTGGGCAACCGCGCCTTCGGCGACCGTCTCTTCCACGAGACCTCAGCCGCGTCCTACCGCGCCGCCACCGCACTCCTGCTCTTCGAGGCGGCCACGCCCGCCCTCTTCATGGGCGACGAATGGGGCGCCAGCACGCCCTTCCTCTACTTCACGGACCACCACGAGGAACTCGGCCGCCTGGTGCGGGAGGGCCGCCGCAACGAGTTCCGGGACTGGAGCCTCTTCCGTGATCCCGTCCTGCGGAAGCGCATCCCCGATCCGCAGGCCCTGGCCACCTTCGAGCGCAGCCGCCTGTCCTGGGATGAGCCGGAGCGGGAGCCCTACGCGTCCACGCTACGTCTGCACCAGGCGCTGCTGGCCCTGCGCCACACCGAGCCTGCCCTGGGCTGGGGCGAGGGCGCGCGGCAGCGGGCGGCGGAGACGGACAGCTTCGGCGTGGCCGTGCGGCGCGAGCGCCCCGGCGCGCCGCCCCTGCTGCTGGTCGCCCGCCTCCGGGGTGCCGGTCCCACCGGCGAGGGCGCCCTGGTCCTGATGGAACCGCCGGAGGGCACTTCGTGGCAGCCGGTGCTGACCACGGAGGCGCCGGAGTTCGTGCTGGACCCGCTGCCGGTCGAGGTGGACACGGTAGGCGGCGCCCTGTGGCTGCACTTCCGCCGGCCCGGTGCGACGATCTTCCGCGCGGAACCGGAGCCGTAACGGTGGCGCGGCGGCCGGAAGTGGTGAACACGTACCGCCTGCAGATGCACGCGGGCTTCACGTTGCAGGACGCCGCGCGCGCAGTCCCCTACCTGGCCGCCCTCGGAGTCACACACCTCTACCTCTCGCCCATCACCACGGCAGTGCCGGGCAGCACCCATGGCTATGACGTCATCGATCCCACGCGCCTGAACCCCGAACTCGGTGGCGAGGAGGGCTACCGCGCGCTGGTGGAGGCGCAACACGAGCATGGGCTCGGACAGGTGCTGGACATCGTCCCGAACCACATGGGGATCGCGCCGGGCACCGGAAATGCCTACTGGGAGGACGTGCTGCGCCACGGCCCCGGCTCCCCCCACGCGTCGATGTTCGACATCGACTGGGACGCCGCGGACGGCCGCGTGGTGCTGCCGTTCCTCGGCGACGGCCTGGATGCCGTGCTCGCGCGCGGGGAGATCGAGGTGGTGCCCGAGCCGCCCGAGGAGGCGCACGTCCGCTACTTCGACGCCCGCTTCCCCCTCGCTCCGGAGACGCTGGAGGGCTGGCGTGATGGTGGCGGATCGGCCTCGTCGGTGCGGGCGCTGCTGGACCGGCAACATTACTCGCTGGAGTTCTGGCGCACTGGCCAGCGGTGGCTGAACTACCGGCGATTCTTCGCCATCGACACGCTGATCGGCATCCGCGCCGAGCGCGGCGAGACCTTTGACCTCTCGCACGGACTGGTGCTCGACCTCGTGCGAAGCGGCGCGGTGGACGGGGTCCGCATCGACCATCCGGACGGGCTGCTCGACCCGCCCGGCTATCTCGCCCGGCTCACGCGCAGGCTGGCCGAGAACGGGGCACCCGAGGGGTACGTCGTCGTGGAGAAGATCCTGGCTCCGGACGAGCCACTACGCGAGAACTGGCCGGGCCACGGCACCACCGGCTACGAGTTTATGACGGCGGCCACCCGGGCACTGGTGGCGCCGGAGGCAGAGCGAACCTTCACGGCCCTGTACGACGAGGTCTGCGGCGAACCACAGTCGTGGCCGGCCATCGAGGAGGCCTGCCGCGCGGACGTGGTGGAGGGACCGCTGCGCGGACACCTCGAGCGCCTGGCGGCCGCCCTCTTCACCGCGGCCGCAGACGACCCCGGTGGCATGGGAGACGTCACCCCCGACGCGTTCACGGACGCCCTCCTGCGGCTGCTCGCCTCCTTCGACCGCTACCGCACCTACCACGCCGCCCGCGACCTGGATCACGCGGCACCCGAGACGGTGCGCCGCGCGCACGAGCGTGCGGGGGGTGCGGAGGGCGTCGACCGGGACGCCCTCGCCCACACCGCGAGGCTGCTCTCAGCGCCTCCAGAGGGACCGGTGCGCGAGGCGGTGATGCGTCTGCAGCAGGTCATGCCGGCCGTGCAGGCGAAGGGGCTGGAGGACCGCGCCTTCTACCGTTACCGCCGTCTGCTCGCGCTGAACGAGGTGGGCGGCGATCCGTCGCTCTTCGGCGAACCAGCGAGCGCGTTCCTCGACCGGCTCGCCCGCGACGCCGCCCGATGGCCGCGTCGGATGCTCGCCACCGCCACGCACGACCACAAGCGGGGCGAGGACGTGCGCATGCGCCTAGCGGCGCTCACGGAAATCCCGGACGGGTGGGCCTCGCTCGTCCGGGAGGTGATGGCGGACGTGGAGCCGCTCCAGCAAGCACTCCCCGCGCGCGTGCATCCGGCGGACGTCTACCTCCTGCTCCAGACGGTCGTCGCCACGTTGCCCGCGGGCATGACCGAGGCCCTCGAGGGCGGTGGCTCCTCCTACACCGAGCGCATCGTGGCGTACATGCAGAAGGCGCTGCGGGAGGCCGCCGAGCGGACGGACTGGGTGGACGGCGACGAGACGTACGAGGGCGCCGTTGCCACGCTGGCCGGCCCTGTGCTGGCGGAGGACTCGTCGCCGCGAGCCGCCCTCGAGGCGTTCGCGCGACGCCTCGCTCCGCTGGGTGCGGTGAACTCGCTGGCGCAGGTGGCACTGAAGGTGGCGGCCCCGGGGGTGACAGACACATACCAGGGGTGCGAACTCTGGGACCTGAGCCTGGTGGATCCGGACAATCGCCGCCCTGTGGACTTCCGGGCACGCGCCGCGCTGTTGGAACGACTTGGCCCTGCCCTCGACGGCGACCACGACGCTCGCGCCTCGGTCTTCCCGGGGCTCCTGGAGGACTGGCCGAGCGGCGCGGTGAAGGCCTACGTGCTGGCGCGCGGCCTGCGCGTGCGGCGCGAGCGGCCTCGCCTGTTCGTGGGCGCGCGGTTCGACCGGCTGCCGGTGCGCGGCGACGAGGCGAAGCGCGTGATCGCGTTCGCCCGCACGTCATCGGAGGGGGCAACGGTGCTCGCGGTGCCGCGGCTCTCGGGCGCCCTCCAGCGCGGGGGCGCGTTCTGGGCGCCGAGGTGGGGTGACACCACGGTCGGGCTGCCGCCGGGCCCGTGGCGGGACGCGTTCACGGGGGCGGCGCTCGCCGGTGGGCGCACGCCTGTGCAGGAGATGCTGGGAGCCTTCCCGGTGGCGCTCCTGCTCCCCGAGTGAGGACGCCTACTGCACGGGGTCGAGGGGCCCTGGGGCCACCGGGCGGTACCAGAAGAAGAGTTCGCCCCGGTCCAGGCGCAGCAGGTCGCCGGGCGTCGCGCCCTCGCAGCCGAGGTTGAACCACGTGATCCCCGCGCCCCGCGAGTCCAGCCAGACCTGCCGGCCCTCGCCGCCCTCGAACGCGAAGACGATCGAGAACTCCGGGTCGCGCCCTTCATCGTCGCCCTCGCCCTCCTCGCCGGGAGCGCCGATGACGGCGTAGAGGTGAAGCGGGCCCTCCGCACCGGCACTGCTGGTGAGGAACTCGTCCAGGCGCTCCGGCAGTTCGGACGCTGGGTAGATGTCCGCCGGGCAGGCGTGGCTTGGGGGGCTGGCCTCCGCCGCCTCGCCGTCCTCACCGCCCTCGGCGTCTGGGACGGCCACCAGGCTTCGAAGGGCGGTGCGGTTGCCCTGCACCACGGCGTTGACCACCACGTCCACCACGGGGACGTCCACGGTCACGTCCAGCGGGTGCAGCGGGCCGACGAACTCGTAGCCCGCCTCCTCCACTGAGATCAGGGGCAGGCTCTCCAGTTCCACGTCCAGCCGCAGCCACGTCTGGTCGTACGCCACCCATCCGATTCCCGGCAGCGCCAGCCAGCGCCCGTTGGTCCCTCGGCCGGCCACGGGCACCTCGTCGTCCGGCTGCAGGCGCCCCAGCACCAGGTACTCCGGGCCTGGCCCCACCCGTACGTTGAGGTCGTCCGTGGTCACCACGGCCCGCCCCTGCCTGGGCCAGCGCACCGTGGGCGTGGGCTCGGGCGTGCTGGTGGGGTTGATCTCCACCGCCGCCGTGCCCGTCGGCGTGGGCGTGGGCGCATCGTCCCCACCGCCACCGCACGCAGGACCGAGTGCCAGCGCGATGCCGAGGAGCGCGAGCAACGGGAGCCTGCGGGGCACGGAGGAGGCGGTAGGAGCGGGGCGGAGCGACACGGCGAGACCTCTCGGACGGTGGGAGCTTCATGGAGCATGCCATCCCACAGGCCGTCCCGTGCACAGCAGCGGTACAGGAGTGGGCGGAACCGCACCCGCAACAGTCTTGCGAGCATCCTCCGCGAGACGGTGAGCATCCGGAGATAGCGCCACGCCTAGCGTCCGGGGTCACACCGCTGCCACTGTCTTACCCCGATCCATACCGGCCATCGAAAGGAGTCCCACCATGCAGACGAGTCAGATGCTTCAGGCGCACCCAGCGGGAAGCGCCCAACAGGGCTTCGCGCAGGCAATCGACGCCCTCTACGCCTGTGCGCAGGCCTGCAACTCTTGCGCCGACGCCTGCCTGGGCGAGGAGCACGTCAACGACCTGAGGCGGTGCATCACCCTGGACCTGGACTGCGCCGACATCTGCCTGGCCACCGCCGCCGTGCTCACGCGCCAGACGCAGCCGGACGCCGCGCTGCGCAGGCGGCTGCTGGAGGCCTGCATCGAGGCCTGCCGCCTCTGCGCGGAGGAGTGCGAACGTCACGCCCAGATGCACGAGCACTGCCGGATCTGCGCGGAGGCCTGCCGCGCCTGCGCGGAGGCTTGTCAGTCCACCCTTCAGACGGTGGGCGCCGCCTAGCGGTTGGTGCCTCCTGGCGTCAGCGGCGGCCGGCCTCGACGGCCGCCGGGCGCGACGGCAGGCGCGTGACGGAGGCGACCACCGCCAGCAGCGACAGCAGCGACGCGGCCAGGAAGGCCGCGCGGATGCCGCGCAGCAGATCCGCTTCCGGCAGGTCCGCCGCGCTCACGCCGGTGGCGCCACCCGCCACCGCCACCACCACTGCGCTGGCCACCGCAAGGCCCGCGGCGTTCCCGATGTTGCGCGAGGTGGCCACGCTCGCGGAGGCCGTCCCCAGCGCGATGCGTGGCACGCTCCCCATGATCGTGCTGGTATTCGGGGGGTTGAAGATCACGGACCCCAGGCCCACCAGCGCCAGCCGCGCCAGCACCAGCACGATGTGCGTGTCCGCCTGCACCGTGGACAGTGAGAGCAGCCCCAGGCTCACCAGCAGGAGCCCCAGCGTGGACTGGTGTCGCCAGCCGGAGCGGTCGTACAGCCAGCCGCTGAGCGGAGCGAACAGCAGCAGCATCAGCGGCACCATCGCCAGCACCAGCCCCGTCTGAACGGTCGAGTAGTCGCGCACCTCCAGCAGGTAGAACGGCATCAGGAAGATCACGGAGGACTGGCCCACGAAGTTCAGCGTGAGACTGCCCAGGGACACCGCGAAGGCGTGGATGCGGAACAGCGGCAGCGCCAGCACGGGGCTGGGTGAGCGCGACTCCACGCGCAGGAACGAGACGAAGGCGAGGACGCCTGCCGCACCCAGGCCCAGGATCACCGGCGACGTCCAGCCCCACGCCTGGCCGCGGTTGATCGCGGTGATGCTGGCCGCCAGCGTGGCGAAGAGCAGCACCGCGCCAGGGATGTCCATGCGCCGGTCCGTGGGTCGGTCTGCCTCGCGTTCACGGATCTCCAGGAGGCCCATGGTGATCGCCAGCAGTCCAATGGGAATACGCGCGTAGAAGATCGCGCGCCAGTCCGCGACGCCCAGCAGGAAGCCGCCGATGATCGGGCCGGACATCAGGCCCGCTCCCACGATGGAGGTCACCGTGCCGAGCGCACGTCCGCGCTCGCTGTCCGGGAAGGAGTCCGTGACGATGGCGTTGGCGTTCGCGATCGCCATCGAAACGCCCACGGCCTGGAACAGGCGCCACGCGATCACCTGCTCCAGGGACTGCGCGAACGACGCCCCCGTGACGCCCGCGGTGAACACCATCCAGCCGGCCAGGTAGATGCGCTTACGCCCGTAGAGGTCGCCCGCGCGCCCCGCAGTGAGCGTCAGGCCCGTGACCACCAGGCTGGAGCCCAGCGTGGCCCACACCACCGTGTCCGGTGAACGGTTGAACTCCCGCGAGAAGGTGGGGAGCGCCACGTTCACGATGGAGAAGTCCATCGTTGCCATGAAGGTGCCGAACCCCACGGCGATCAGGGTGCGCCACTTCTGCGGAATCGAACGGAGGGGCATTGCGGCACTATCCCCTCGCCCGGTGGCTCGGGCAATCGAGGCGCGCGCCGGCAGTGCTATAACCCCCGCATGACCGACACATCGCCGGGCAGCGAGCCCGCTCCCCCGCCCCTGGCCGGCGTCCGCGTGCTGGACCTGGCTGACCAACGTGCCGAGATGGCCGGGCGGCTCCTCGCCGCCCTGGGTGCCGAGGTGCTGAAGGTGGAGCCCCCGGGGGGCGCTCGCGCCCGCAGCCTCCCACCTTTCGATGACCGCGCAGGCGCCGAGGGGCGGTCGCTCTACTGGGCGGCGCTGGGGCTCGGCAAGCGCAGCCTGGTGTTGGACCTCGATGCTCCGGAGGGCCGCGAACGTGTCGCCGCGCTGGCGGAGCGCGCGGACATCCTGCTGGAGTCGGCTGGCCCCGGTGTCATGGACGCGCTGGGCCTGGGGTACGCCGCGCTCGCGGAGCGGAACCCACGGCTCGTCTACGTCTCAGTCAGTCCGTACGGGCACCGAGGGCCGAAGGCGGCGTGGCCGGCCACGGAACTGGTGGTGGAGGCAGCCGGCGGGCGGCTGAGCCTGCAGGGCGACCGCGACCGTCCACCCGTCCCTGTGGGCTTCCCGCAGGCGGCGTTCCAGGCGGGCGGCCACGCTGCCGCGGACGCCGTGATTGCGCTCAACGAACGCGACCTCTCCGGGCGCGGCCAGCACCTGGACCTCTCCATGCAGGAGGTCATGGTCTGGACGCTGATGGATCAGCCCGCGTACTTCACCATGACCGGGCAGGAACCCCCCGGCGGAGGCGACGACCGAGCGCTGGTGCCCGGCCGGCACGAGCGGACGATGGCCCCCTGCAAGGACGGCTGGGTGATTGTGAACTTCACGATCGCCGGCGCCGTCTCGATCATGCCGGGCGTGCTGGAGCGGCTGGGTGCCCCGGACGAACTCCGCCAGGTGGACTGGCTACGCTTCGGCGCCCTGGCGGAAGCCGGACAGGTGGGCACGGACGCGATGGAGGCCGTCCAGGGCCTGATCACCCAGTTCATCCAGGCGCACACCAAGCGAGAACTGCTGGACTGGGCCACCTCGGTAGACCTGCGGCTGGCGCCCGTTCAGGACACGAGCGACATCGTGGCGGACGCGCACCTGGCCGCGCGTGGCTTCTGGCAGGCCATCCCGGGTGACCCCAGCGGCGACCGCTACCCCGGCCCGCCCTTCCGGCTCTCCCGCACTGCCGCGCGCCTCGGCCCGCCGGCGCCGGCGCTGGACGAGGGCGGCGAGGAGGTGGCGGCGCGGTGGACCTCGGAGCCACCGGCGCCGCTGCCTGCAGCCGTCGAGGGCGAGCGACTGGGCGAGGCGTTCGCGGGACTGAAGGTCGTGGACTTCTCGTGGGTAGGCGCGGGCCCCATGACCGCCAAGGCGTTCGCGGACCACGGCGCCACCGTCGTGCGCGTGGAGTCCGCCACGCGGCCGGACCTGCTGAGGAGCCTGCCGCCGTTCCTGGACGGGATCCCCGGCCTGAATCGCAGCCAGTGGACGGCCAACCTCAACTCCTCCAAGTACGGCGTGTCCGTGAACCTCGGCAGCAACGAGGGCCGCGAGGTCGCCCGGCGGCTCATCGACTGGGCGGACGTGGTGGTGGAGTCATTCACGCCTGGCACGATGCAACGGCTGGGGCTGGACTACGAGACGGTCACGCGCGACCGCCACGATCTGATTATGTTGAGTACCTGCCTGATGGGGCAGACTGGCCCGCTCGCCCGCTACGGCGGCTACGGTCAGCACGGCGCGGCGCTCTCTGGCCTGCACAGCATCACCGGCTGGCCGGACCGCGCCCCCTGCGGCCCGCACGGTCCCTACACGGACGTCATCACGCCCCGCGTGGGCGTCCCGGCCCTGGCCGCAGCCGTCTGGGAGCGCCGCCGCAGCGGCAAGGGGCAGCACATCGACCTTGCCCAGGTGGAGGGCGCCCTGCAGTTCGTCGCGCCGCTGCTGCTGGACCAACTGGTGAACGGACGCATCGCCGTCGCCGCCGGCCTGGACTCGCCGGTCGCCTCCCCGCACGGCGTCTACGCCACCGCGGGCACGGAGCGCTACATCGCCATCGCCACGGAGACCGAGGAGCAGTGGCGCGCGCTATGCGCCCTCGCGCCGCTCCACGGCCTGGCGGCGCACGACACGCTGCAGTCGCGCCTCGCGGCGCGGGACGCCATCGATGCCGCGCTCGGCGCGTGGGCCTCAGGGCAGGACGCGTTCGCGCTGGAGGAGCGCCTCGTGACTGCGGGCGTCCCGGCGGCCGCCGTGCAGCGCATGAGCGACCTCCATCGCGACCCGCAACTGGCTCATCGAGGCTTCTTCGTGCCGCTCGAACACTCGGTCATGGGCGTGGTGCCGTACGACGGCCTGCCCACCCACTTCTCCGCCAAGCGCGTCCGCCTGCATCGGGCCGCACCCGCGCTGGGCGAGCACACGGAGATGGTGCTGCGCGACTTCCTGGGCCTCACGGAGCAGGAGATGGCGGAGTACGCGGCCGCGGGCGCGCTCACCTAGCCGCGGTCAGCCCTCGGACTGAGGAGGGCGCCCTTCGCCGGGCGGGCCGGCGAACGCCTGGGCGATCACCAGGAACTCACGCGCGGCCTCGCCCTCCGCGGCCAGGGTCGTGTCCAGGTAGTGGATGCGCTGGGTGACCACGCGGCAGAAGTCGCCCGCGGAACCGGTCACCCGGTTCGACGCATCCTCTGGCCCCCACGTCCAAACCGTCCCGGAGGGCGCCTGGATCTCCACGCGGAGCGGTTCGTCGTTCGCGGGGAGGCCGCGCACGTGGTACGCGAAGGCGCGCGTGCTGTAGCCCAGGTGGGCGACGTGCCGCAGGCGGTCGGAGTCCACCGCCGGGACGCCGGCCGCGTCCAGCGCGTCCAGGCCGTGCGACCAGCACTCCATCAGGCGCGCAGTGGCGAAGGAACGCACGCCCATCTCGTTGCCAGCCCACGGCAGCCGCGCGCGACCTTCGAGGGGCAACAGCGCCGCCGCGAGGCGTGCCCGCGCCCGACGCCACCACGCCAGCAGGTCCGGGACGCTCAGGGCGCGCGCCTCCACCTGGAGGGCGCTCAGGACGCCCTCGGCGCCCTCGCGGCTCCGGCGGGGGTAGGCGCGGGTCTCGGCGATCTCCGCCGCCAGGTCGTCCATCTCCGCCAGGTGCGCGATGCAGTCGCGCATCCGCCACCCATGCGCGGGCGAGTCCACTTCCCAGCGCTCGTGCGGCACGTCCCGGATGGCAGCGTCCAGCGCGTCCTGCTCCGCCACGAGGTCATCGATCAGCGCCTGCATCGAGGGGTCGGCTGCTTGCTGCATGGCGGGGATGATAGGCCGTGCCGCCTACGATCCGGCGGATCGGAGGGCGCCGGTGCCCCGAAACCTCTGGCTGCGGTTGGCGTTCCAGGCAGCGGTGACGGCGGCCTTCCTGGCGCTGGCGCTGCGCGTGGTGGACCTCGAGGCGCTGGGAGATGCCCTGCGGGGCGTCGAGCCGTGGTGGATCGTGCCGGCGCTGCCACTCTTCACGCTGGCGAAGTTCGTGGACGCCTACCGCTGGCGCTACCTGCTGCGGGGCGTGGGCCGACCGCCGCAGGGCGCGCTGTTCGGCGCATTCCTCATCGGCAACATGGTGAACAACCTGCTGCCGCTCCGCGCCGGCGACCTGGCGAAGATCCAGGTGCTGGCGAACCGCTACGGCATGTCGCGCGCCGGTGTCGCCGGTTCGGTCTTCGTGGTGGAGGCCACGCTGGATGCCGTCGTATTCGTCGTGCTCCTCGGCTTCGGGGTCGCGTTCCTGGACCTGGACGACGTGCCCGGCGTCACGCAGGCGGTGGTGGCGGGCTTCGCCGCGGCCGCAGTCGCCGTCTTCGCGCTGGCCGTGACGCTCCGTCACCACGCGTCGCGGCTGCCCCTTCCGGCCCGCCTGCGCGGCGTGCTGGACGACCTTCGCGAGGGGCTGGATGCGCTGGGGACGCCCTCGCGGGCGGTAGGGGCAATCGCGCTCTCGCTGCCGGCATGGCTGCTGGAGGCGGGGATGTTCGCGCTGATGGGGCAGGCGTTCGGGCTGGACGTGCCGCTGCCCGCGTACCTCGCGGCCATGGTCGCCGCGAACCTCGCCGTCGCGGTGCCACTGGGGCTCTGGAACATCGGGCCGTACGAGGCGCTGGTCAGCGCGGTGATGACCATTGCCGGCGCGCCGGCCGACCTGGCGCTCTCCTACGCGCTGGCCACGCACCTGCTGGTGAACGCGTGGATCAACGTCACCGGCCTGGTGGCGTTCTGGGCGCTGGGCGTCTCGCCCCGGGAGTTGCTCCGCCTGGGTTCCCGCCGCGACGAGGCGCACCATGGCGCCGCGGCCGAGCCCGCCCGCGAGGGCTACAGGCCGTAGTCCCCCGCCCGTGTGCGGATCCACTCGCCGATGCGCTCGCCGATCATGATCGCGGTCAGGTTGGTATTGGCGCGTGGCACCTCCGGCATGATCGAGGCGTCCGCCACCACCAGCCCCTCCACCGCGTGCGCGCGCCCGTACTGGTCCACTACCGCCATCGGGTCCGTGGCCGGGCCCATCTTGGCCGTGCCGCAGGGGTGGTAGCCGCTACGCGCGAAGCGCCGCACCAGGCGCGTCAGCGACGCGTCGTCCACGCCCCGCGCCACGTCCGGGAAGGTCACGCGCTCGATGTAGTCGCCGAGCGGCTTCGCCTCGGCAAAGGCGAGGCAGTCGCGCACGTTCGCCACCAGGCGGCTGGAGTCACGGTCGTCCTCGCAGAAGTGCGGCTCCACCATCGGCTGGGCATGCGGGTCCGCGGAGGGCAGTCGCACGAAGCCGCGCCCGTAGGACTGCTCCAGGACGGCGGAGATGGAGACGTACCCCTCGCGCTCCTGGCGCTGCACCCAGGTGATCAGTTCCACCTGCAGGTCGTTCCGGTGCTCCGAGCCCGGCGCCGTGTAGCGCATGATCGTCTGGATGAGAGGCATCGCGGAGGACGCCAGCGAGGGGTCCTTCAACTCGCAGATCACCCCGATCGCCGGGTGGTCGCAGAGGTTCTCTCCCACCCCCGGCACGTCCGCCACCAGCGGTACGCCCAGCCGCTCGAGTTCGCGACGCGGCCCGATGCCGGAGCGCAGCAGCACCGGCGGCGTCTGGATGGCACCGGCGGACAGCACGAACAGCCGCCCCTCGATGCGGGAGACCTCGCCGGCGGTCTCCACTTCCGCCGCGACCACGCGGCCACCCTCCACGATCAGGCGTCGGACATGCGTGTCCGAGCGCAGGGTGAAGTTGGGGCGGATGCGCGCAGGCGCGAGGTAGCCGATGGCCGTGGAGATGCGCAGCCGCGCGAGTTTGTTCATGGGCTGCGGGCCGTAGCCGGAACCCTGCGGGTCGTTTTGATCCTGGAGTTCCGGATAGCCCAGGTTCTTCGCGGTCTCCATCCACGCCTGGTGCGTCTCCGTCAGTTCGTCCCAGGGGTAGCGTCGGATCAGGATGGGGCCGGCGTCGCCATGATGCGGCGCGTCCGGGTAGTCCAGGTCGCGCTCCAGGCGCTTGAAGGCCGGGAGTACGCGGTCCCACGCCCACTCCGGGTTCCCCTGCGCCGCCCAGCCGTCGTAGTCCTCCGGCACGCCGCGCAGGGCGATGGTGGTGTTCACCGCGGAGGAGCCGCCGGTCACGCGCCCTCGAGGAAACGGCGTGCTGGGCGCCTCCGCCGTGGGCTGGTAGGCGTGCTTCCAGTCGTGGTCCACCAGTGAGTTCTGGTAGGAGTTCACCAGGTCATACGGCGTGTCCGTGATCCGCGCGTAGTCCGGGCCAGCCTCCACCAGCAGCACGCTGCGGTTCGGGTCTTCCGAGGCCCGCGCCGCCACCACCGCCCCCGCGGAGCCGGCGCCCAGCACCACCACGTCGTACACCTCGGCCATCGAATCCCCCGCTCCCCTGCGTCCCTACGCGTCCCCTACGCGTCCCCTACGCGTCTTGGCCTCGGCGCACGGGGCGCCCGGCCCGAGCGTGGGTGTGCTGCCCGTCGCGCACCACCGCCGTCCCGTTCACGAACACCCACGGCATCCCCACGGGTGTGCGCCGGGAGTCCTCGTAGGTGGCCGTGTCGACCACGGTGTCCGGGTCGAAGAGCACCAGGTCCGCGATGTGTCCCTCGCGGACGAAGCCGCGGCCCGGCAGGTTGAAGCGCGTGGCCGGGAAGCCGGTCATCTTCCAGACGGCGTCCTCCAGTGTGATCACGCCCTCCTCGCGGACGTACTTGCCCAGGATGCGCGGGTAGGTGCCGTAGTGGCGCGGATGGGGCCGCGATCCGAAGCCCAGGCCGTCCGTGCCCACCATGGTGGTGGGGTGCGCGAGCACCGTGCGCACGTCCGCCTCGTCCATCGCGAACTGCACCACGATCGTGGCGCGGCCACCCTCCTCCACCACGCGCGCTGCCGCCTGCTCCGCGGGCAGGTCCCACTCGTCCGCCAGGTCCGCCACGGACTTGCCCTCCCACTCCGGCCGGTCGGGGACTGAGGCGAGCAGCACGTCCTCGCCCCGCAGCCCGTCCGAGGTGGAGTCGCCGATGCGCCCGTTGAGCAGCAATGCGGCGAGGCGCGTGCTGCCGGCGGTGTACGGGTACTGGTCCGTGGTCACGTCCTCGCCGCGGGCGCGCGCCTCCTCGATCTGCCGGATCGAGTCGCGCACGCGGCCCCAGAAGGCGCGGCCGCTGGCCTTGTGGTGGGAGATCTGCACCGGCACGCCCAGCCGACGGCCGATCTCCATGGCCTCGGCGTGCGCGTCCAGCAGCGTGGCGCCCTCGCCGCGGACGTGGGAGGCGTAGAGCGCGCCGAAGTCCGCCAGCGGGCGGGCGACCTCCACGATCTCGTCCGTGGTCGCGTAGCGGTCAGGCTCGTAGATCAGGCCGGTGGACATGCCCACCGCGCCCGCCTCCAGGCCGTCCCGGAGCCAGGCCTGCATCTGCGCGATCTCCTCGGCGGTGGCGGGGCGCTCGACGTTGGCGCCCGGCACGCCGCTGGAGGACGGCGTGGTGCCGAACGACGGCAGTGCGCCCCCCAGCGCACCCGCGCGCATGGTGCCGAATCCCACCAGCGTGGCGATGTTCTGCGACGGTGGATGCGAGGCGATGGCGTCCAGGTAGCCGCCGTAGGAGTCCCACGTCGGCACGTCTCCGCCCGCCTCCTGTGCGCGCCGGCTGGAGCGGAACGGCACCACGCCGGCGCCGCAGTTGCCGTTGATGACGGTGGTGACGCCCTGCATCACCTTGCCCTCGCAGTCCGGCTCCACCAGCACCAGCGTGTCGTCGTGGGCGTGGACGTCGATGAACCCCGGGGCAACGACCAGCCGCTGGGCGTCCACCGTCTCACCGGCCACGGCATCCTCGGCCACCGACCCCACCGTGACGATGCGGTCGCCGCGCACGGCCACGTCGGCACGGACGCCGTGTGCGCCGCTGCCGTCCAGGACGGTGCCGCCTCGGATCACCAGGTCGAACTGCTCGGGCATGGGGGCCTCCTCTGTCTCGGGCTGCGGGTCTACTCGTCTGTGGGCTGGAGGGTGAGCGTGGTGGCGGCCGCGGCTCGCATGCGCTCGGGGGCGTGGTGCACGGGCACCCGCTGATGCGCCCGCCACGCCTCCAACTGGTCGGCGTAGTGGCGCGACCCGGGGATCCCGGAGGCGCCGCCCGGGATGATCCAGGTGGCCGGCTCGTCGGCAGCGAAGTCCACCACCTGCCGATAGACGGAGAGGTTGGTCAGCGCGAACGTGGTCCCCGGCGCCGAGGAATAGCCAGCGACCTGCAGCGTATCCGAGTCGCCGCCCACGCCCACCGATGGCGGGTTCAACTCCGCTGCGAGGTCCGGGAGTGCCGCGGCCAGCGAGTGCTGTGCGCTGGTGCGGTGCACCTCGCCCCATCTCCATGCGGCCGGTTCCGAGCCGCCGAGTTCGGTCGCCCGTGCCCACGCGGCTGCCAGGGCCGCGGGCAGCACCTCGCCCCACGGGCGTCCGTCCGGGGTGGCAGCGGAGCCGGGCAGCCGCTCTCCCAGGTAGTACATCCAGCGACTCAGGTGCTGCGGCGCATTGTCGTTCTCGCCGGAGAAGATGTAGGCCCACGCCTCCTCACCCAGGATCAGGCGGAAGACTGCCTCCACCAGCGACACGCGCGCGCACGCGTAGAGCAGCGCTGCCGCGCTGCCTGCGGCCAGGTCCCCGCTCCACGCCGCCAGCAAGGAGCGGGCACGCTCGGCGTCGCCCTCGAAGGGGCCTTGCGTGGCCAGGAACTGCGCCCAGCCGCGAGCACGGACCGAGGTGGTGTCAGCCTGGTGTTCCGCGATCTCCTGGGGGGTGAACACCGCGTCTCCCTGGAGCAATTCCGCGATCCGCGTGGAACGGCCGGGGGTGGCGAACTCGTGGGCCAGGTAGGGCTCGTCAGCGTCGGTGGGACGCTGGTTCGCCGTGCCCAGGAAGCCTTCCGAGGGGTTGATCGACTGGGGGAGTTGTTCAAACGGGACGTCACCCTGCCACGTCAACTCGCCCGTCCACCCGGGCACCGGGAACTCACTGCCCGCGCGGCTGCTGCGCACCGGGATGCGCCCGCGGTACAGGAAGCCAATGTTGCCCGCCGCGTCCGCGGAGAGGATGGCGTTCACGGGTTCTTCCCAGCCTCGCTGGGTCTCGTGCAACTCGGGCACAGTCTTCGCGAGGAGCATCGGGCGCAGGGTCTCCCACTGCCGGTTCGGGCGGTCGGTGGCGGTATAGCGCACCGCGATCGCACGCCCGGAGGCCGGGTCGCCGTGCACGACGTCGCCGTGGCGCGTGCGCACCAGCGTGACCGGCTCCGCCGGCCCGTCCTTCACGCGGATCTCGGCGCGTGTCACCTCGGCCTGTGCCCAGCCGTCCTCCGTCCGGTAGCGAGTGGGGTCGGCGGGATCGAACGCCTCCAGCCAGAGGTCCTGGTAGTCCGCCTGGCCGTGCGTGATGTTCCACCCCAGGTCGCCGTTGAAGCCAAAGTGCGGGAACGCCGGGAAGCCGGGGAAGGCGGCGCCGGCCACGTTGAACTCCGGGCAGGTGACGTGGGCCTGCCAGTAGACGTTGGGCACGTCCAGCGGACGGTGCGAGTCGTTGCAGAGCACGGGCTTGCCGGTGGTGGTCCGGCTGCCGTGGACCGCCCACGAGTTCGATCCGCCCTCGGACACCGCGAGCGTGTCCAGCGCAGCCGCGAGTGCACGCGCCTCCTCCGCGCTGGTGGCGCGGGCGTAGGAGGTGGCCCCTGCCGGCGGCAGGATCACGTTGGTGCCAGCCGGCTCGATGCCCTCGAGCAGCGCGTACGTCTCAGGTGACGTGCGGGCCAGGATCTCCAGCCGCGCGATCTTGGAGAGACGCTTCCCCATGATGGCGTGGCGCACCTTGAAGACGAGGATCGACTGCCACGGCTCCCAGCGCTCCCAGGGCGTACCCGTCAGTCCGTACTCCGGCGGCAGCGGCTGGCCGGAGTCCACGTAGGCGTTCACCCCGGCCGCGTATGCCTCGAACATGGCCAGCGTCTCCGCGGTCAGTTCCGCGACGTCAGCGCGAGAGGCGTCGTCCAGCCGGAACCGGCGGAAGAGGCGATCCGCGGGGAGGCCCGGCTTGCCCGCGACCTCCGCCCACCGCCCGGTGCCGCGCCGGCGGTACCACTCCATCTGCCACAACCGGTCCTGGGCGCAGGTGTAGCCCATCCCGAACCAAGCGTCGTGCTCATTGGAGGCCTCGACGTGGGCAATGCCGTGCTGGTCACGATGGATTGCGAGGGGAGCCTGGAGCCCCGGGAGCGAGATCGAGCCATCCTGCTGCGGCAGGTGCGCGGCGACGTTGATGCCAGTGTTCACGGCCAGTCCCTCCCCCGGGAGGGCCCGCACGCCGGTGGCGGCTACTGGAGCATGCCGGCGGCAGCGACGGGCCACACCTCTTCCACCCGTCCGTTGCGGACGGCGTACATCTGGCGGTGCAACAGCACCGTGGAGTCGGAGTAGTGCGGCACCAGCGTCACCCGCTGGCCCGGCTCGATGGGCGTCTCGTCCGTGCGCTCCAGGATGGTGTGCTCGGCGTTCAGCCCGCGCACCTGCAGGCCCGCCGGCGACACGACCAACGGCAGGCCGGTGTGCATCCCGGAGGCCTTCCAGCCCGCGTCCGCGATGGCGCGCCCGGGCACCGAGGTAGAGACGACCTGCGCGGTGAGGTGGAGCGCCTGGCGGTGACCGGGGACCTTCATGCGGTCGCCGTAGGTCTGGTCCATCAGCACGCCGCCGCCAGCCTGCAACTCCGTGAGGGCGCCCAGCGCGCTGGCGATCCAGTAGTTGCCGGTGCCCCCGCCGCTGACCACGCGCGGGGTGGTGCCGGCCGCCTCCAGCGCGGCGATGGCCTGGCGGAGGACGTCGGCGGCCTTCGCGGACTCCGCCTCCTTGTCCTCCGGCTGCATGCCCATCACGTGGCCCTCGTAGCCCATCAGGCCGCGCAGGCTCACGCCCGGCAGATCCAGCACCAGCCGCGCGAGGGCCGGCGCAACCTCCGGCGTGACGCCGCAGCGGTTGGCGCCGACGTTGATGTCCACCAGCACGTCGATGTTCACGCCGGCCTTGGAGGCGGCAGCGGAGAGCGCCCGCAGGTTGCGCTCGTCGTCCACGGCCACGCAGAGCGTCGCGCGCCCCGCGAGGGCAACCAGGCGTGCGATCTTCAGGTCTCCGACGATCTCGTTGGCGATGAGGATGTCCGTGACACCGTGCTCGGCCATCACCTCCGCCTCGCCCACCTTCGCGCAGGTGATCCCCACGGCGCCGCCCTCGATGAGGCGACGCGCCAGGGCGGGTGCCTTGCTGGCCTTCACGTGCGGGCGCCAGTCCACGCCGTGCTCGCGCGTCAGCCGCGCCATGGTGGCGATGTTGTGGTCCAGCGCGTCCAGGTCCACCCACAGCGCCGGCGTGTCGAGTTCCTCGACGAGCCGCCCGATGGCATCCGTCATCCCGTGCTCCCCCCGGTCAGCCGCGACAATGTAGCGGCCCGTGGGAAGCGGCGGCGGGCGTCACTCCTCGGCAGTTGCTTCGGGCGGCTCGGGAGGGGGCATCGGGATACCAGGCCGCTGCAACCGCTCCCGTCCGATCTGAGGGGCCGGGTAGGGCTCCAGCTCGTACGACTCTTCCTCGAGAAGGACAGCCTCCATCGCCTGTCGGAAGCCGAGCCTGATACCAGTCTGCTCCCAGGCGGTGACCGTCTTGGCCTTCGCCTTCTGGATGGTGGGACCGGAGTAGGCGGCGCGTACGAGCACGCAGATGTCATGTCCTAGCGCGGCATCAGCGTCGGCACAGTCATCGCGCTTCACCGGACACCAGTGCGGCCCCTGGGGACAGTTCGTGTTGGGCATGTGCGGCTCCTGCTTAGGCCTCGCTCAGGAATACGAGCACCAGCGCTCCGGTCGCGGTCATCAGCCCGGCGGCACATCGGTACCACAGGACGGACCGGCCCACATCGTGCTCCCGGGACCTCACTCGGTCGTGGACATTCCCCGAGTAGTGATCCTGCGGACAGAGGACGCGCTCCGCGACGACGTCCACCAACGCCCTCGCGGGCAGGATGGCGGCCGCTGCGATCACGGCGAGCGCCGCGAGTGCGACGCCGAGCGATGCACCCAGAAGCAGCAGCCCCGACACCACCAGCACCGGCAACAGGAGTCCCACAGCCCCCGCTGCGAGGTTCAGGTTTGACGCGCGGGCTTCGGGTGCGCATCCACCCACGGCAGCGCGTCCGCCTTCTGCCGCCGGCTTGTGTGCTTCGGTCACCTTGCGTCCCCACCGTCTGGCGCTAGCGATCGCGCCCTGGTCGACTCCGGTCGCCCGGAGTCTAGCGCTCACACGGTTGGCCGGTCCGTCACGATGCCACGCGCGGCCAGGTCTGCAGCCTCCTCGTCGCTGTAGCCGGCCAGGCGCAGCACGGCGGCGTTGTCCTGCCCCAGCCCCACGGCCCCGCGCCACGTCGAGTAGTCGCGGTGCCCATCGAAGCGGAGCGGCAGGCCGTCCGTGCGGTAATCGCCCACGTCCGGCGCGTGGAGCGTGGCGAAGTAGCCCTCCGCCAGCAGGTGCGGGTCGGCCAGCCACTCGGGGGCTGAGTTCACGGGCGCGGCGGCCACCCCGGCCCCGAGCAGCCGCGCCACGAGTGCCGCGCGCTCCTGCTCGCACGTCCACGCCTCGATCGCCTCGTCCAGTGCGGCGCGGTGCGCCAGGCGTTCGCGGGCGGTGGAGAAGCGCGGATCCACGTCCCAGCCGCGCCCGGCGACGGCAGCCAGGGCGGCCCACGTCACCTCGGAGGGCGCGCTCAGGGCGAGCCACACGTCGTCGCCAGCGCAGCGGTACACGCCCTGCGGCGCATGGTACGCCGAGGCGTTGCCGAGACGCTCCGGCTCGCGTCCGGACAACTGGCGCTCCACCACCTCCTGGGCGAGGTACGCCGCCATGGCCTCCGACTGCGAGAGGTCCACGAGCGCGCCTCGGCCGGTCTGCTCTCGGCGCCAGAGCGCGGTGAGCACGGCCGCGGTGGCCGTGACGCCGGAGGCCGCGTCCGTGATCGCCTGGGCCGTGAGCCGCGGCTCGTCCGGGCCGTACCCCATGAGTGCCGTGAGGCCCGACAGCGGCTCGATGCTGGGCCCCAGCCCGACGTAGTCGCGGTACGGTCCGCCGAGGCCGAACGCCGGCATGGCGACGTACACCAGGCGCGGGTTGCGCTCGCGGAGCGCCTCGTGCCCCAGCCCCAGGGAGGGCATGGCGCGCGCGCTGAAGTTCTCCACCAGCACGTCAGAGCGGTCCACCAGGCGGCGCACCACTTCCACGCCTTCCGGCGTCTTCAGGTCCACGGCCAGGCTCTGCTTGTTGCGGTTGAACTTGTTGGTCAGCCCCTGGCGGTTGTAGGGCCGCTCTCCCGGGTCGCCGTCCGGGAAGTAGCCCGGGCTCCCCGGTGGCACCGAGGCCGGGCCGCGGCCGTTGGGGGCCTCCACCTTGATCACCTCGGCGCCTAGGTCCGCGAGGAAGCGCGTGGCCAGCGGTCCGGACCAGATGCGCGTGAAGTCCAGGACGCGCACGCCCTCCAACGGACGGTGCGGCGGCGCATCCCCCGCAGGCACTTCCCGCCGCGCGCTCCGCCACGCCGGCGCCTGCAACCCCTCCGAGGGCGTAGAGGGCGCGCGCTCCTCGGGAGGCTGCTCACCGGCGAACTGGAACGCGGAGCCAGGCACCAGCACGCGGCGGCCAGGCCCCTCCACGGGGCGCCAGAAGCCGCGCCCGGTCAGTTGCGGGTCCTCCAGCACCTGCCCCAGCGACTGCGCGTACCCGACGGGCACGCGCCAGACCTCCTGCCCCTCCCGGAACAGGTCCACCGCGCGGCGCGGCTCGAAGTAGCGGGCGACCGCCGCCTCGAGTTCGTCTCGGTGCGCCATGCGGCCGGCGTTCAGCGCCAGGCGCTCGTCCTCCGCCAGGCCACCGCCGATCCAGAGGGCGAAGGAGGGCCAGAACTGCTGGAGGATGTTCATCGCCACCCAGCCGTCGGCGCAGGGAAGCATGGTGGTGGGGGCCAGGTTCTCCCAGCGGTTGCCGTGGCGGGAGCGCACCTGCCCCCCGGCCCACATCACGTCCGTGAACTGATGCAGGGTGGCCAGCGTCTCGAACACGCTGACGTCCACCGTCGCCGCCGACTCCCCTCGCAGGGCGAGCGCAAGCCCGGCGGTGTAGGCCAGCGTCCCGGCCTGGGCGTGCGGGTACGCGCCCGGCATGGTCAGCGGAGCGCGCCCCGGGTCTCCCGAGAGGTGCGTGTAGCCGCCGAGGGCCAGCAGCGTGGTGCGGGTCGCCTCGTGGTCGCGGTACGGCCCGATGCGGCCAAAGGGGGTGATCGCCACCCGCGCGCGCGGCCCACCGCCGCCCAGCGCGTCGAAGCCGAGGGCGTCGAGGTCGCGCGGCCGGAGGTCCGCGAGGACGATGTCCGCCTCGCCCGCCGCCTCCCGCAGCGCGTCGAGGCCGGCCGCGGAGCGCCAGTCGCAGCGCCAGCGGCCCTTGCCGCCGTGCCAGGCCATGTCCGCCGCCTCCCGCACGGGCGCCCTCGAGGGCGACTCGACGCGCAGGACCTCCGCGCCCCAGCGCGCGAAGAGGTGCCCGGCGAACGACGCTGCCTCCTCCGTGTCGCTGATCTCCAGTACGCGCATGCGGCCTCCGCGCGGCCCTCGGCAGCCGGGTGGCGGCATGGTGCGCCGCGCGCGCAGGCATCGCAAGCGGCGCGGGGAGGCGGGTCTATATCGTGCCCGCGGCCGGGTGCACAGGCCCTGAGCACTCACTGAACGATTGCGGGATGTCATATTCTGCCCATGACAAAGGTGATGGGGGCCTCGGGGGGATCCTGGTGGCAATGGATCAGACGATCGCGATTCGAAAAGTCGAGCGCACAGACTTCACGCGGGTCCTGGACCTGATGGGCCGGGCCTTTGACGACGACCCGGTGATGAACTTCCTGGTGAAGCAGGACGCGCGGCGGTCCGCCCGCATCCGCACCATCATGGACATGGGACTCCGAAAGTTGACCTTCCCCTTCGGCGAGACGTACGTGACCGAGGGATACGAGGGAGCCGCGCTGTGGAATCCCCCGAACGGGCTTCCGCACGGCGTGCTGAATGATCTGAAACTGTTGCCGTCCCTGGTGAGGATGGCCGGGATTGCCCGGCTGCCCCTGGTCATGAGCACGTTTCAACTACAGGAGAAGAAGCACCCCAAGGAACCGCACTACTACCTGCTGGGCATCGGCGTGGAGCCGGACATGCAGGGGCGCGGGATCGGCTCGCAACTCATGGCGCCCGTCCTGGAACGCGCGGACCGCGAGGGGATGCCGGCCTACCTGGAGAGCAGCAAGGAGAAGAACCTGCCTCTCTATGAGCGACACGGGTTCAGGGTGACGGAGCGTATTGAACTTCCGCGCGGCGGACCGCCGGTCTGGCTGATGTGGCGGGAGCCTCAGAAGGCGTAGGCTTCGGGCTCGCCCCGACTGTGTCGCTGTCAGGGGCTACGTCCTCAGGCACACCACATAGGGGAGCGCACCATGACCTGGCAGCCCGAAGTCGACGAGATCGAGCGCCGCCGCCAACTCGCCTACCAACTCGGCGGCGAGGAGCGAGTGGAGCGCCACAAGTCCCAGGGCAAACTCACCGTCCGCGAGCGCATCCAGGCGCTGGTGGACGGCGGGTCCTTCCAGGAGCGCGGCGTGCTGGCCGGCAAGGCCGAGTACGAGGACGACGAACTCAAGTCCTTCATCCCCAGCAACTACGTGATGGGCCTGGCCACCGTGGGCGGGCGTCGCGTGGTGGTGGGTGGCGACGACTTCACCGTGCGGGGCGGCGCCGCGGACGGCGCGGTGGGCGGCAAGAGCGGGCACGCGGAGCGCATGGCGCGCGAGATGCGCGTCCCCATCATCCGCCTGGTGGACGGCACCGGTGGCGGCGGATCCGTGCGCACCATCGACAACATCGGCCGGACCTACGTGCCCGCCAACGGCAACTGGGAGCACGTGGTGGCGATGATGGCGGAGGTGCCGGTGGTGGCCGCCGCCATGGGCTCTGTGGCCGGCATCGGCGCGGCGCGCGTGGCCGCCTCCCACTTCTCGGTGATCGTGAAGGGCACCGGGCAGGTGTTCACCGCCGGGCCGCCGGTGGTGGAGCGCGGCATCGGCGTGAAGGTGAACAAGGAGGACCTGGGCGGCGCCCGCATCCACGCCCGCAAGTCCGGCGTCTGCGACAACGAGGCGGCAGACGAGGCGGACGCCTTCGACCAGATCCGCCAGTTCCTGTCCTACCTGCCGGACAACGCCTGGCGCCTGCCGCCGCGCGGCCCCGTGGAGGATGCGCCGGACCGCCGCGAGGAGGCCCTGCTCTCAGCGATCCCCCGTGACCGCCGCCGCCCCCACAACATCCGCGCCCTGCTGGGCCACGTCTTCGACCAGGGCTCGCTGTTCGAGGTTGGCCGCTACTACGGCCGCGCTGTGGTCACCATGCTGGGACGGCTGGACGGCTACCCGGTGGCCGTCCTGGCGAACGACCCCATGGCCGTGGGCGGCTCCCTGGACGCCGAGGGCTCGCTGAAGATGACGAAGTTCGTGGACCTGGCGGACACCTTCAACCTGCCGGTGGTGAACTTCGTGGACCAGCCCGGGTTCATGATCGGCGTGGCCGCGGAGGAGGCGGGGACGATCAAGTTCGGCGTGCGCGCGCTGTCCGCCGTCTACCAGGCGGAGGTCCCTTGGGCGTCCGTAATCATCCGCCGCGCGTACGGCGTGGCGGGCGCAGGGCACCAGAACCACGGGCGCTGGAATTACCGCATCGCCTGGCCCTCCGGCGATTGGGGCTCGCTCCCCATCGAGGGCGGCGTGATGGCTGCCTACCGCCGGGACATCGAAGCTGCGGCGGACCCGGACGCCTACCGCGAGGAACTGGAGGCGAAGTTCAACGCGATGCGCTCGCCGTTCCGCACGGCAGAGTCCTTCAACATCGAGGAGATCGTGGACCCGCGTGACACGCGCCCACTGCTGGTGGCGTGGACGCACGACGCATACCGCGCCCTGGAGACGCACACGCTGGGGCCTCGGTTCCGGGGGATGCGCCCCTAGGGCCGACCGCGGTTGAGCCGGCAGGGAAGAGCAGGGAGCGGCCCGGGGGCCGCTCCCTGTCGTTGTACTCGCCCGGCCGCTCAGAGGGCGAAGCAGGCGGGCAAGCGTCTGGCTGGCGCGTCTCCGAGTCGCCGGGGACTAGGAGTCGAGCCAGACGTACGGCAGTTCCTCCGTACCGCGGCCGTAGCCACGGGTCCAGATGATCCCTCGCACCGGCGGCTGCCACGTGCGCCAGATGGTGCCCGCGCCCAACTGCGTGGGGATGTAGTACATCATCTCGGAGTTGCGCCGGACGATGTCGTGGATGAACCCGCGGCGGCTCTCCTCGTCCAGTTCCACCTTCTGCTTGGCATTCAGGGCGGTGATGACGTCGTCGCTCACGCGACCGTGGTTGTTCGGGTCCGGCCCGTAGAGCCGGTTGATCCAGCCACCGATCTCGGGGAACGGCGTCTCCGGCCCCAGCGCCACGCCGTGGAAGTTCCCGGCGAAGGTCTGGGTGATGTAGACCGCGTTGTAGTCCTGGGTCTCCACCTTGGGCTTCAGGCCGAGTTCGCCGATCCAGCCGATCACCGCCTCCGTGCCCGTGTTGAAGCGGGCGCCGTAGCGGTTGTTCGTGTAGATGAACGGGAACTCGATGCCCTCGAAGCCGGCGGCGGCCAGCAGAGCCTTCGCCTCCGTGGGGTTGTACTCGAAGAACTTCGCGGACGGGCCCTGCTCCGGGCCCTGCGGGTCCAGCCACCAGCGGGTGAAGCCCACCGGCGCCGGCGCGCTGTTCCAGGCCTTGGAGACGTCCAGGCCGGCGTCCTCCAACACCTTGTTGTTGTAGAGCAGCTCCGTCATCTCATCCCGGTTGATGGCCATGGAGAGCGCCTGCCGGAAGCGCTCGTCGCGCCAGGGCGCGTCCGGGCTCATGTCCTCGCCGGAGAAGTAGATGTGCGAGAGGCTGATGTTGACGTTGCCGCGGAACTGGACGTCCGCGATCTGGTCACGCAGCGGCAGCACGTCTTCCGCGATCGGCTCAATGGTGTGCAGGTTGCCGGCCTGGTACTGGGCCAGCGAGTTCGCGTACTCCGGGATGATCGCGTGCTCAATGGCGTCCACGTACGGCCGAGGGGCGTCCCAGTAGTCCGGGTTCTTCTTGAACTTCACCGCCACGGACGTCTGGTACTCGTCCAGCATGAAGGGCCCGGAGCCAATGGAGGTCTCCTTCGGGTTGAACCCGCCGTCAGCCTCGCGCGGCATCACGAACAGCACGTTCGTGTCTGAGAGCGTGTCCAGGAAGGTGGCGCTGGGGCCGTTCAGCGTGAACTCCAGCGTGTAGTCGTCCACCGCCTCCACGCCCACGAAGTCGGACACCATCCCGCGGTTGGCAGAGGACTCGTCCGTCAGACGGTCCCAGGAGAACAGGACGTCGTCCGTGGTGACCTCGCGGCCGCTCACGGGGGCGACGTTCTGGAACTTGATGCCCTGCTTGAGTTTGACCACCCAGTGCTGGCCGTCTGAGGTCTCCGCGGACTCCGCGATGTCTGGCTCACTGGGGACGGCGTTGGGGTTCGCGTCCGCGCGCGCCGCGATCTTGTAGAGGCGGCTGTAGATGTGGGCCGCGTAGCCCTTGACCGTGAACGACGCGTTCCCGAACGGGTCGATCGTGGTGGGGTCGCCGGTCTGATGGTACCGGTAGGTGCCGCCGGTCTTGATGCCCGCCAGCGGGTCCGGGGTGCCCGTGGCGGTCGCCGCCGTGGTGGCGGAGGCCGTGGCCGTGGCAGCGGGCGTGCGGTCCTCGTCGCTGCCGCAGCCGATGAGCGCCGCGCCGGCGAGGCCTGCCCCGCCCAGCGCCGCGCCGCGCACCAGGGTCCGGCGGCTGAGCCTGCTGCTCCAGTAGTTCGCTTCCATGTTCCCTCCGCGTCTGGTCCATCCCCGGCGTCCGCGCGGGGTGGCTGCGTGATTGCCTGGCGGCCCCGGCTACTGCGGCGCAACCGGCCGTCCGGGTGACCCTGCGGAGTGGGGTACTCCGGGACCTCCGTACGGGAGAGGGCGACAACACCAACAGCGAACCCCACCGGCCCCCCCGGCTTGAGGTTCGCCCCTGGACGTGTCGCCCCACCTCGACCACCAAGCGCGGGGAATCGTAGAAAGCCCCTCCGCCAGCCAAAATACGTATGAGCCGTATCATCGCCGTGATATAGATACGTACCGTGCCAAACCAGTACGTAGCCACCCGGATCATTGCTGCTGAACTCTCCCGCCAGGTCGAGCGGCTGCTGCCGGCCGGGGACGCCGGGCGGACGGCGTTGATCGTCGCCGAGCCCGAGGGTGGACAGCGGACGCTGTTGCAGTCCCTGGAGCAGCGTGCGCGCGCGGCCGGCATTCGCGTGGCCGCCACCTGGGTGGCCCCCGGCCGGCCCCGCCTGCTCTCCGTGGCGGCCCTCGCGGACCTGCTTGGTGCTCCTGACCTGGACGCGGCGGAGCCGGCCACCATGGGGCGGCGCCTGCGGCGTGCCCTGCGGGACGCCGGGGATGCAGGGCCCGTGCTGGCGATCGTCCACGGCCTGGAGGAGTTGCCACCGGAGGACGCCGCGATCCTCGAGGACCTGCTCGCGGCGCCGCCGGAAGGCCGCGTGGCGCTGGTGGCAACGATCGCCACCCGCCGGGCGGACGGCAGCCCCGTGGAGGGCATGCCCGGGCTCCTGGCGCGGCTCAGCCAGGGGCGCTGCCACGTCGCGCACATCGCGCCCGCCTCCGCGGAGGAGGTGGGGGTACTGCTGGAGGCGGACCTGGGGACCGGCGTGGCGACCACGCGCTTCGTCCGAGCGTTGACGCAGGTCACGCGGGGGCGGCTGGACCTGCTGCACGACTGCCTCCAGGCCATCGGCGGAATGGAGGCACGCCAGCGCGCGGAACTCCTGGCGGGGAGCCGCGCCCCGGAGACCATCCCGCCGCCGCCCTCCGTGGAGGCGCGTGCCGCGGCCACGCTGCTGGGCCTCCCCTCGGAGACGCGGGGCGACGCCACCACCGTCGCGACCGCCCTTGCGGTGTGGGGGCTGCCGGCGACGCTGGAGGTGCTGGGCGCGCTGACCGGCCTGGCCGGGACGGAACTGGAGGCGGCGCTCGCCCCCATGGAACGGGCAGGGCTGGTCCGGGAGGCGGACGCCCTGCTCCCGCCCGGCCCGGCGGACATCGCGGTGGCCGTCCGCGACCCGCTGGTCGCCCAGGCGCTGGCCCGGCAGGCGCCTCCGCTGACCCGCCGCCGCGTGCACCGCGTCGCCGTGGAGGTGCTGGAGGCGCGCAACGCCGGCGCGCAGATGCTCACGGAGGAGGAGACGCTCGCCCTCGGGCGCCACCTGCTGGCCTCCCGGTTGCCGATGGACGGCGACCGCGCCGCCGTGGTGGGTAGCGCGGCACGCATCCTGGTGTCGCATGGGCGCTTCGCAGAGGCGCGGGAGCAACTCCAGGCGCTGGACCGGCTCCTTCGCCCCGCAGACCAGGCCGCGGCGCCGGGCGCTACAGGCGCGGCAGGGGAGGGCGCCTCCGCGCTGCCGGGGAACCTGGCCGCGCTCCTGGCCGAGACCCTGTCGCGGAGCGGCGAGTGGGAGGCGGCGCAGGCGGTGCTGAACGCCCCCCAGCCTCGGCCGGAGCCGGACAGCGCCGTGCGCGCGGACATCCGCCGGGCCCGTGACCGCGTGGCGCTGGGCCAGGACCGCGAGGCGTGGACCATCTACCAGCGCGTGCTGGGGGACGAGAACCCGGACGGTGACCCCGCGATCACCATGGCTCGGGTAGAGGCAGCCCGCGTCCTCCAAACCATCGGCGAGATGGACCAGGCCTACTACCAGGCAGAACAGGGCTACCGGGAGGCGATGGCCGCAGGCGACCCGCGCGTGGCCGCACGCGCTCGGCTGAGCCTCCACAGCCTGCTGCTCACGGACGGCCGGCCGCACGAGGCATTGCGCTCCAACCGAGAGGCGTACGCGCTGGCGCGAAGCGTGGGCGACCGCTCCACCGCCGCACGCCTGACCTCGGCCATCGGCAGCACCCTGGTGGATACCGACTCGATCGATCGGGGCGTGCCCTGGCTGCGTCGCTCGATCCGGCTGGCCGAGGCGTGCGACGACTTCCCGACCGCGACCTGGACGGCCACACGGTTGGCCAACGCGCTGGGCGAGACGGGCGACCTGGCGGGGGCGGAGCGCCTGGCGCTGCGCGCGATGCACGTAGACAGCAGTCTGCACCGCCTGCGCGCACTCCCACGTTCCCATGCGCTGATCCGCACCATCGACGCCCTGCGCGGCCGCGCGCCGGAGGGCCGGCCGGAGGTCCTCCAGTTCTGGCACGGCCGCGAACTGCTGGACCAGGGTTTCGCGCTGAACGCGGAGGCCATCGCCCTGATCACGGAGTGCCTCGCCGCAGACGACCCGCGCGGGGCGTACGAGGCGGCCAGCACTGTGGTGCGGTGGTTCCAGGCGTGTGGCGGGCGGGGCCGCTTCCTGCGCTGCGAACTGATTCCCTGGCAGGTGGAGTCCGCCCTGCGCATGAGGGACCTCCGTGCCGCCGAGCAGGCGGCGGAGACGCTGCAGTCGCTGGCCGAGTCCGGCGAGCAGTTCACGCTGGCAACGGCAGAGGTAGCCGGCGCAGGCGGCCGCGTTGCGCGCGCACGTGGCGATACGGAGACGGCCATCGAACTGCTGGGCACTGCCGCGGACGCCCTGGCGACGGCGGGCTACCAGTTGCGGCGGGCGCGCGTGCTCCGTCTGCTGGCGGACACGATGATCGCCGCCGGCCAGGGCGAAGAGGCCGTGCCGCACCTGGACGAGGCGCACCACGTGCTGGCCACGGCCGGCCTGGCGGAACTCAAGGATGTGCGCACCCTGTACGCCCGCATCAACCGCCGCCCCCCGCGACTGCTCTCCTCCAGCAGCCTCTCGGAGCGGGAGATGGAGGTGGCGGGCCTCGCGGTGCGCGGCCTGACGGACGCGGAGATCGCGGCGGCGCTCGGCATCCAGCGGCGGACGGTCACCACGCACATGCACAACATCCTGCGGAAGCGCGGCCTGCGCTCTCGCCTGGAGTTGCGGGACCCCGGGCCACTCACCGTCTGAGCGCCGGAGGGACCGAGGTGACTCGATGCGCCGGGGAGCACCCGCCGCCGGGAGCCGGAACGCCGACCGGGACCAGGCCCCCTCCCCCTTGCGGGGGATTGGGGTGAGGCAGCCGATCACCTCCACTAGCCCGGGACGGTCGCCCTCAGAGGGGGCGCCGGGGCGGTGCGCCGGGAGGGGGATCCGGACGCACCGCCCTGGGCTCGAGGGCGCCCGCTACGGGCGCAGCAGGTAGAAGCGGAAGAACGCGTTCTCGATGGGCAGGACCTCCAGGTCGCGGAAGCCGGCCTGGCGCACCAGCGCCTCCACCGCGGGCCGACGGAGCACCGTGCCCAGTGCCGCCGAGGGCTGCTCCGCCCGCGACGCCGGCAGGCAGTGCAGCACGCTCCAGCCGTACATGAGCCGCTCCACCTCGTCGGTGGGGCCCTCGAAGCGGTCCGCAACGCGCTCGTCCATGAGCAGCACGGCGCCGCTGGACGCAAGCGACTCCCGGACGGAGGCCATGACCTCCACGGGACGCGACATGTCATGCAGCGCCTCGAAGACCGTCACCAGGTGGAACGGCCCCAGCGAGGCGAGTTCCGCCGCGTCCGCCACGTGGACCTCGATGTCCACGCCGGCGGCCCCCGCGTTCTCCCAGGCCGTGACGGCGGAGGCCTCGTCGCTGTCCAGCGACAGGATCGAGGCGTCCGGCAGCGCCTGCGCCATCGCGATGCTGGACCAGCCCTCGCCGGCGCCGATGTCCGCGATGCGGGCACGCGGCCGTGAGACCAGGTCCGCCAGGGCCGGCACGTCCCGGAACCAGGAGGCGAGTTCGGTCGCGAAGAGCGGACGGTTCATCCCGCCCTGCCCCGTGCGGAACTCCTCGCCATAGTCGGCGTAGGGCACCCCCTGGCCGGTGCGGTAGGCGTGCTCCAGTTGCGGGAGCACGCCGCCGATGCCCGCCAGGGCACGGCCGAACCCGGCCATGTACGAGGGGTGCTCCGGGTCCACCAGCACGGCGCGGTGCGCCGCGGGCAGCGCGAAGCGTACGTCCGGATAGCCCTCGTCCGGTTCGATGACCTCCAGGATCGAGGCGGCGGCCTGCTGCTCCAGCCACTCGCGGGCGTAGCGGCGGTCGATGCCGGCCTCGCGGGCCAGGTCTTCGACCGTCACGGGGCCGTCCGCGATCACGGCGTACATGCCGAGGCGATCGCCGAGGTAGACCGAGAGAAGTTCCAGCGCCCCGAGCGCGGACTAGAAGAGGCGCTCGTCCAGGGGCGGCAGCGCCTGCGTCACGGCGGGCTGAGCGGCCTCCGGGGCAACAGTGGGGGCAAGCGGTTCGTGGGTGGCAGTGACCATGTGCATCTCCTCTACAGGAAGCACTCTGCCAGCCGCCGCGGCGGCGAACGTCGGCAATCACTGCCCATATCGGCGGGCGTCCCTGCCTAGAAACTGCGCTGCCACTGGCCGACCCCTGTTGACTCGCGAAGAACGTCAGTTCTAGCGTGAGTCGCGAACCACGGTTCCCCTCGCGGCCGGATCCACCAGTGAGCCAGCGCCCCTCAGACACGTCTCCCCACGCGCCCACCCGGCCTCGCCGGATCGCGCACTTCGACCTGGACTCCTTCTTCGTGGCCGTGGAGCGCGCGCTGAACCCGGACCTCATCGGCAAGCCGGTACTGGTGGGCTATGCCGGCGCGCGTGGCGTGGTGGCGACCGCCTCCTACGAGGCCCGCGCCTTCGGTTGTCACTCCGCGCAGCCCATGGCGCAGGCGCTCCGGCTGTGCCCCCAGGCCATCGTGGTGATGTCCGGGCACCAGGTGTACGGCGAGTTCTCGGAGCGCTTCCACGCCATCCTGCGGGAGACCTCGCCGGTGGTGGAGTCCGTGGGGATGGACGAGGCGTACGTGGACCTCACCGGCATCGGGCCGGAAGTGGGCGGGGCATACACGGCCGCCCAGGAGGTACGGCGGCGCGTCCGGGACGAGATCGGGATCGCTGTCTCGGCCTGCATCGCCGGCTCACGGACGGTGGCGAAGGTGGGCTCGGACCGCGCCAAGCCGGACGGCCTGCTGGAGGTCCCAGTGGGCCAGGACGCGGAGTTCCTGGCGCCGCTGCCCATCCGGGACCTGCCGCTGGTGGGGCCTCGACTGGGCGAGGCGCTGCAGGCGGTGGGCGTGCGCACCATCGGCGATGCTGCCGCGCTGGACCTGCGCTGGCTGGCGGCGCAGTTCGGCAAGGCGGGGGAGGCACTGGCGGAGCGAGCGCGCGGCGTGGACCACACGCCGGTGCGAGCCGGCGGGCGCGAGCACCGGCAGATCTCGCGCGAGAACACCTTCCACCAGGACGTCACGGACCTGGCGGTGCTGCGTCGCGTCCTGCAGCAACACGCGGACCGCGTGGGCGCGGACCTGCGCCGCCAGGGACGGAGGGCACGCACCGTCTCGCTGAAGGTGCGCTGGTCGGACTTCACCACCCTGTCGCGGAGCCGCACCCTGGACCGCCCGTTCCAGGCGACGCCCACCATCGTGGAGGCCGCGCACGACCTCCTGGACGAGGTGGTGCGGACGGAGGGACTGCGCCCCGTCCGCCTGCTGGGCGTGGCGGTCTCCAACCTGGTGGAGGACCAGGTGCAGTTGACGCTGGACGACCTCGACGCGCGCCCGGGGCGGCCGTGGCCGGCGGCGCCTCGAGTGCTGCGAGACGAGGGACTGGACCGCGCGATCGACGACATCCGCTCGCGCTTTGGGGACGGGACGATCAGCCGCGGCCTGTAGGTTTGCGCGGTGTGAGCCGCCCACGGCGTAACGATTCCATTGCTGACCCTCGGCCCTCACTCTAGACTGTTAAATCTCCTGCCACGGCGGAGTGAATCAGTAGATTCTTCCGTAATCCTGATGGGCGAGAATGTCCTCATGGCTACCGATTCTTCTGCGGGCCCGGGCGGCCCTCGGCGCCGTTCGCGCTGGGTGAGCCTCGCGCGAGCCTGCGAAATCCTCGGCGTGAACGAGTCCACGGTCCGGCGGTGGGCGGACTCGGGCGAAATCCAGGTGTTCCGCACCCCCGGCGGCCACCGCCGCTTTGACGAGGCGGAACTGCTCCAGTTGGTCCAGAGCGGCGGCCGGCACCCGGAACGCAGCCTGGAGAATGCCGCCGTCTCCCGCATCCGCCGGCAGTTGCACTCCAACAAGGCGGACGCGCGCTGGTACCAGGGCATCGACTCGGAGGAGAAGGACGCCCTTCGCCCCCTGGGCCGGCGACTGGTGGAGATCGTGGACGACTACCTGGCGAAGCGCGCACGGCGCTCCGACCTGGAGGAAGAGGTCTCCCAGATCGGCGAGGCGTACGGCGAGGAACTGCAGCGCCGGGGCATGCCGCTCTCCCAGGCGATGCAGGCGTTCACCTTCTTCCGGCGCTCGTTGGACGAGACGGCGAAGCAACTCTCGGACCGGAACCACCTGTCCGCGGAGGAGGCCTCCCAGGCGCGGGAACAGATTGCGGGGCTCGCGGACCGGGTGCTCCTGGCGCTCACCAGCGTCTACGATTCCTGAGGCCGGCGCGCCTTCGCGGCGTGTCGCCTCGTCCGTCCCGAGCAGCGCACCGGGAGGCTCGCGCGTGACCGCAGACCGGCCCCCGTTCGACCCTGCCCGCATCCGAGCCGTGGCCTTCGATGGCTATGGCACGCTCTTTGACTACGGCATCCCGCACTTCCGGGTGGACGTGGCCACAGAGCTGGCGGCACAGGGCATCGAGACGGACCTGGACGAGTTCTTCCAGACCTGGCAGCGCTCCTACCGCCTCGGCGACGTCTGGGCGTTCGAGGAGCGAGCGGATCCCACGCCCGCCGGTTGGCCCACGCCGCTCGCACTGAACGGCACACTGCCGGACTGGCACTCGCAGTGGGAGATCTGGCGGCGGCAGTTCCAGGCCGCGCTCGACCATCACGGCATCGCTGGCGACGCTACCGCGGCGGCCGACCGCTTCCGCAGGGCGCTCTCGGTGGCCCCGGCCTTCGAGGAGGCGCACGAGGCAGTAGAGGAACTGGCGGCTCGCGGCTACCTGCTGGGCCTGCTGTCCAACGCGGACGAAGACTTCCTGCAGTCCGCGCTGTCCCGCGCGCGCCTACGGTTCTCCGTCATCCAGTCCTCGGAGTCCCTGCGGACGTACAAGCCGCACCGCGCGATCTTCCGGGCGCTGGCGGACCGCTTCGGCGTGGCGCTGGAGGAAATCCTCTACGTGGGGGACTCCCCGTTCGCGGACGTGGCCGGTGGCGCCAACGCCGGCACGCGCACCGCGTGGATCCGTCGCGAGGAGACGGCGTTCCCGGCACACCTACCCGCCCCGGACGTGACCGCCTCACGCCTCACCGACTTGCTGGACATCCTGCGCGGCGCGGCGTAACCGACGGCCCTCCGTAGGCGAGGCCAGGTCTAGCGCCGGAAGGTGCGGAGGCCGCGCTCCGGCGTCCACACCTCGACGATGAGGTACTCCTTCGACTCCGCTACCCGCGTGAGTACGGCCTCTGCACGTCCACGTTGAAGTACACCGCACCATCCGGGCCATCGGACGCCGGCCCCGCGGGGACAGCGCGGCCGGAGACCTTCGCGTCACCATCAGCCAGTTCGGCATCGACCGTCGCGCTATGAATCGCGAGGCGACTGTCGTGCAAGAGATCACGAGCCTTCGCGGAGCGCTCCATCATCCCGAGCCGCAGGTCGCCGTCCGTAAACGGCGCCTCCGTCCCGCTGACGCGAGGTGAACCGTCGGCTCGCAGGGTTGCCATCGTCTTGTGGATGTGTGCATCGAAGACCGCACGCACGCGGCCGGCGAACTCCGGCTCGGCTTCCTCGAACTCTGACCAGCGCATGCTTCCTCCCGGATGGCCCGGTGCGACCGGCAGGCCGGTGTTGTCCCACTGCACGCCCAGCTGGGCGTACCCGGCGGCCAGCATCACCACGCCGCCAACGACCGGGACCGCGTCCATCCGCCGCCTCAGCGCGCCTCGTGGCCCGACCCGACCGGAGGTTGGCACCGCTGGCGCCAGCGTGAAGGCGAACACCGCGGGCACGCCCGCCAGCAACATCGCGCCCGCCAGCACGGCCCAGCGCAGCGGCGGTTCCAGGGGCGAGGCGAACAGCGGCGTCTCCGCCTCGGCCGCCTGCGCGGAGAAGTCCGCCTCGCCGATGAAGAACACGAACGAGCCCCGCTGCGGGTGGCCGTCCACGTCCGAGAGGTTGCGCCATGCCACGGTGTAGACGCCGTCCGCGAGTTCCGACGGGAGCGACACCGCCATCGCTCGCGGCTCGCGCTCGTCGCGGCGGGTGTCGCCCAGGTCCACGCGGTTGCCGGCCGAGTCCAGCACTTCGATGACGCTCACTGCCGGCACCAGGCGCTCCGTGAACAGGATGCTCACCCGGCCTGGCGACGCCTCCAGCGCCGCGTTGGCCGCCGGCTCGGAGGACACGAGCGCCGCGTGCGCGTTGGCCACCCGAGGCGTCCCCAGCACGACGCCCGCCGCCACCATCAGTGCGGCGAGCAGCAGCGCGGGCAACACTCGCGTCGGGCGCAACCTCGTCACCCTTTGTCTCGCCGGGCTAGGCGCGGGAGCGGCGCAGGCCGAAGGCCAGGCCCGCCGCCCCTACCGGCACGCCCAGCACACCGATGCCCAGCGCCAGGTTCGCCCGCGTCTGGGCCGCTCGCGCCGCATCGTCGGCGTCGGCCGCTGAGGCCACAGCGCCGGTCAGGGCCGCCTGCAACTCGCGGCCACCGGCCACCTGCACGGGGAACTGCAGGTCCGCGATCGGCGCGACGCTGCTGAACGAGTCCACCTCGGAGGTGAACGTCTCGTCGACGTCGGTGCCGGCCAGCGTCCCGAAGAAGCGGAACAAGTATGCGCCGGCCTGCGTCGGCACGAAGTCCGCCGTGTACCGTCCCGGCTGACCGAAGACGGCGCGCAGAGGCAGCGTCATCGAGGCGTCGCCGTGCGCGACGCGCACCTCCACCTGGAGCGTCTCCTCCAGGCCTTCCACGGGCTCACCGTCTTCGTCGGCGACGCGCAGGTCTACTCCGTTCTTCTCGCCCTCGTAGGCGGGCTCCACGAAGAACCACGGTGAACTCGTGTCCGGCGACGTGCCGGTGCCCGTGCGCAAACGCGGGCGAGGCAACGGCCAGCAGGGCCACGGACGCGAGGAGGGCGGCAGCGGCGACGGCAAGGATCGATGGCAGGACAGGGCGCGTGGTGATGCGCATGGAAACCTCCAGGTGCGTGCTCAGGCGTTGGAGCGGGGATCAGGCCTGGAGGTGTTGCGGTGGCGGCGCTTCCGGGGCCGGGCGGACCTGAGTCACGGCAGCGGTCGGCGCGGGGGGTACCTGGTCCGGCGGCGCCATCACCGCCTGCAGCATCGGGAGACCTCGAGGTTCCGCGCCCAGCGTCCCGTCGTCGTCCATCGTGAACACGAGCGGCTGAGAGCCGGAGTCGCCCTCGTGGGGTTGTGCGGCGGCGTCCGCGTGCCCGTCGTCCCAGGGGTGCTCGTGATCCGCCGGGGCGGCGCCCAGGTGACCGTGGTCGAACCGCCACCCGGCCGCATCGGCCTGGGCGACGGGGAGCAGTGGGACACCGAGCAGCACGAACAGCGCCGCCGCTGCAAGGAGCCGGCTGTCGGGGATCCGTACCAGCACGCCTCGCCCCCTCTGGAGTGCCTCCACGCTACCCGTCACGTGGCGACTGAGTCGAGGCTATCCGCCCCTCCGCGGCCAGGACGGTGGCCCCCGCGGCTCCCAGCAGCTCGCGTGACCGTGCAACTTGTCATTGCTTCCGCGCCGATATAGCACCTATACTGACGAACAATTCGCGCACGTGCGTGATCGGATTGATCGATGCGGCTCTCCTGCCAACAGGAAGACCTCCACCGGGGCCTGTCCGCGGTGTCTCGCGCCATCCCGGCGCGGTCGACGCTGCCCATCACGCAGCACGTCCTCGTGGACGCCTCGGACTCCAGCATCACGCTGTCCGCGACGGACGCCGAGACGATCGCCATCACCTACACCATCACGGCGGACGTGGACGAGCCCGGCTCCATCACCATGCCGTCCCGCCTGCTGGCGGACTTCGTCGCCACCCTGCCGCACCAGCCGATCTCCATGACGCTGGCCGAGCGCTCCCGCCAGGTCAGCCTCGCGTGCGCGCGCAACACCGCGTCCATCGGCGGGATGGACCCGGACGACTTCCCGCCGATCCCCGCCGTCCAGGGCAACGACCCGATCCGCATCGAGGCCTCGCGCTTGCGCCAGGCGATCGCGCAGACCGTGTTCGCCGCCGCCACGGATGACTCGCGCCCCGTGCTGACGGGTGTGCACTTCCACTTCAAGGACGGCAAACTGCGGCTGGCCGCCGCGGACGGCTTCCGGCTCTCTGTGCACACGCTGGAGATCGACTCGGACGTGGACCGCACCGCCATCGTCCCGGCGCGCGCGCTGGGCGAACTCGGCCGCCTCCTGGGCGAGGCGCAGGGCGGCGAACTGACCATCACGTTCAACCAGACCGGCACGCAGGTCCAGTTCGACGTGGGACACGCGCGCCTGATCGCCAACCTGATCCAGGGCACATTCCCGAACTACGACCAGTTGATCCCCTCGACCTCCGGGACCAGCACCGAGGTCAACGTCTCGGACTTCATGCGCGAGACGCGCATCGCCTCGATCTTCGCGCGCGACGGCTCCGGCATCGTCCGCATCATCGCCACCCCCGGCGAGGGCAACGACCCCGGCCGCCTGATGATCACCGCCCGCGCCGAAGAGGTGGGCGACAACGAAGGCGTGCTGGACGCCGTGGTCAACGGCCAGGAGTCCAAGATCGCCTTCAACGGCCGCTACCTGACAGACGTCCTCAACGTCATCGACACGGACCGTGTCGCCATCGAGACCACATCCCCCTCGAGCCCCGGCGTCATCCGCCCCGTCGGCGACGACCGCTTCATCCACGTGGTCATGCCGATGTTCGTTCAGTGGTAGTGGGTACCTTCTCTCACTGACCTAGGTGCGGGGCGAACTACCAGCGACCGGTGGAGATCAAGCGAAGTACGACCCCGACAACGTAGTTCGCGCTCCCGAGGAGCGGCGCCATTGAATCTGCCTCGCGTCACCTCCACTCCCCAACCGCCCTTCCTTCCCCTGCCACCTTGGTGGGCGCTTCTGGGTGAAGGCGAGCGGGCCCAGATGGCGTCCTGGGAGTTCAGGACGTAGCGGCTCACCCACTGGCCGTAGCGGTAGGACTCGTCCATCTGGAGTTGGCGCTACTGTTGCGCGACGGCCTTTGTGCCCTGGACCGAGAGCGGGGCGTTCGCCGCGATCATCTCGGCGATGGCGACGGCGCGGGGCGTCATGGTCGGTGGTCGCGATAGCCGATAGCGGGTCGAGCGAGGCGAGGATCAGCCGCTCCTCGTCGTCGTCGAGGTCGACGTAGACGACGGGGAGGGCTGGCTCCTGCTTGGAGATCGCCAGCGCGATGCGGGCGTGGCCGTCCACGACGTGCCCGGTGCGCTGGTTCACGATGACGTCCTGCACCCAGCCGACCTGGTCAAGGACCGCGGCGAGCGCGTCCTGCTGCGCCTTCGGGTGGACGCGCCAGTTGCGGGGGTTGGCGAGGAGCTGGTCGGGCGCCTCCTCACCGTGGCCGGTGATGCGATTGCGCACGCAGAGGTGGAATGTCCCTGTTGTTCGAGGCTCATGGCTCCATCGTCAAGGAGCGTGGCGCTTCTTCTAAGGGTTCTTGTCGGTGGGTGTGGCAAGGACTATCCGCGTTTTGGGCGGCGCACTACGCGCCCACGCAGCCGGTTGTAGCCCCATGCAACAAACAACGACTGGCGCATCCTCTCGCCGACCTCCCGGTCGACACACCGCTAGCCGAGACACCGGCTTGGTGGCGTACACGTGCCCCGAAGGACCCCAAGGTGACGACACTCGGCGTAATCGCGCACCTGAACCGGTTCCCGGTCAAGTCGATGCAGGGCGAGTCTCCCGACGCAGTCGAACTCGATGGCGACGGAGTCGTCGGTGACCGCACTTGGGCACTGCGCGACGTAGCCACAGGCAAGCTCGTCAGTGCCAAGAGGCCCCGACTCTGGCATAGGGCACTGGACTGCACAGTGAGGCACGGGCGTCGATGTTGCAGTCACACTACCTAGCGGAGTCACGTTGATGATCGACGATCCCGCGCTACCGGTGGCATTCGACCCTGTTTGATCGAGATGTGGTCATCGAACGTTCCGAGCGCGGTCAGCAAGGTGTCTATGCCACCGACTGGCCGGATGTAGATGGTCTGACGCTGTCCCGGGGAGATGGACTTCCGGACCAACCTGCTGGGTACAGGCACGAGCTTCGTTGACGTCGCGCCACTTCACCTGATCACCACAGCGAGCATCAGAGCGCTTGCAGATTCGGCTGACGGCCTGGATGTGGACATTCGTCGGTTCCGGCCCAGCCTGTTGATCGACACACCATCGAATGGTGGGTTCGTGGAGAACGAATGGAAGGGGCGCACGCTCCGTATCGGTTCGGCTGAGGTAACCGTGCTGATCCCAGCTCCCCGGTGCGTGATGACGACGCTGGCACAACCCGCTCTCAAGCGGGAACCGGCGATGCTCGAGGCGCTTGCCCGGGTCAACCGACAGGAGAACGCCTTCGGGACGTTCGCCTGCCTCGGTGTGTACGCACGGGTGGACATCTCAGGGCAAGTCCGCGTTGGTGATGGGGTCAAGATGCTCTGACAGACCCGGAAGAGTGAGGGGGTAGTACTCGTCCAGCTTCGCTATCAGGACGCTACTGGTCGTCAGGACCTCTTCCTCGTTTCGCGTGCCGTCCAACCCTGGGCCGATCTCCAGGCGCGTCATCGCAGCTCGGATACGATCCGCCGAACAGCGAGCTGCTACGCCCACGCTCTCCGTGCCGCACGTCAGAGGGGGCCTCCCCCACCATGACACGAGGCAGATCGCGCCGAAGGCCCAGACGGGGAGCGTCGACACCCCAACGAACAGCAGACATTGGGTCCATCAGTCGCGTACTCCTGGATGCGTGGCGATCGGTCGCCGGCGGGGAGGGTAGGCCTCGTGCGCGGTCTTCGTGCGGTGGCAGTGGGGCGGGACGCGGTCGTGGATCGGGGCGAGATTCGACTCGTCATCCGTACCGCCCCGGAACGCGGGGACTACGTGATCGACAGCGTCCGCGCCAGCCGTCTGGCAGATGTGGGCAGATGCCGCCATCTCGCATCAAGACGGCGGCTCGCAGGCGCTTCCAGTTCGGGGGCAGGGGTGCGCTTCGGTATCCGCCCATGCGCTGATCGTGCGCTTCGAGCGGACCGTCCGGTAAGGGGAGTTGTCAGCCGCCCGGCCCGCCCCTCTCACTTCGACTGTTCAGCCACCACATTGCAGTCTTGGTCTGCCAGTACAGCGTCCGTCGCAAGGAAGCCATAGGCCGGATGTCGATGGACAGCCGCATCGTGAGCCTGAACTGCACGCCTTCGTTGCGTTCAGAACGAAAAGTGCGACGAGTCTTGCACGCCCGAACCGGTGCAGCCGACGTAGCGTGTACTCCGCCGAGATGGCGGTAAGTCAAAAAGTCGCCGACCCCGCTTCTTTACCCGCCGTCTCGGCCACCTCGGAAGGCTCCCACAATGGTGCTCATCCTTGTCCTGTTGCTCTTGCTCCTGTTGTTCGGCGGCGGTGCGTTTGTCCTAACGGAAAACCTGCTGATCGTCATCGTGGTCGTGGTCCTCGTGCTTGCGGTCGGTGGCTACGGCACGCGGAGCCGCTGGTAACGTCTCGAACTGGCTGAACGGCCACAGCCTGACTCGCAGTGAAGGCGGGCCGTGCGGGCCCGCCTTCAGGTGGGTTGAGAAACGTAACCCGCGCTCTAGGAGAGCTTCTTCTTGAGGTCGCCGATCTTGTCCTTCGCCTCGCCCTTGAGTTCCGTGGCCTTGCCCTCGACCTGCTGGTCCTGACCCTTGGCCTTCATCTCCTCGTCGTTGGTGGCGTCGCCGATCTTCTCGCGCGCCTGACCCTCGGCATCCTTCAGCTTGCCCTTGACCTTGTCAGCCGTGCCATCGTTCTCAGCCATCTTTCCTCCTGAACTGAGTGGGGGGTGAGAAGAGTGGCAGAGATGGTGCAGCACTCGAGTGAACCCGCGGCCGAAAACCGGCCCGAAACTGTCACAGATCCTGGCCTCACGGGCCGTCTTGGTGCGGTGGCAGTATGGTGGGGCCCGGTCGTGGATCGGGGCGAGCTTCGACTCGTCGTCGGTGCCGCCGCGGAACGCCGGGACGATGTGGTCAACGGCGTCGGCTCGGGCTGCTGGCAGACGAGACAGATTGCCTCCATCCAGCCATGCTTGGATCGTGCCTGAGCACGAGGGTCGTTCAGTAGGGCGAGTTGTCAAGGTCGCCTCGTTGGCGGTGCGACACTCCACCGAAGATGCACGGGCGGTAGTTTCGTGATGTGGGCTTCCACGAGGTCGCGGTTCGTTGTGGCCCGCCGTGAGCATCAGGCCCCGATGGGGAACCTCGGGTCAACGATCTCTCACCGGACGTGACGACATCTCGTCCGCTGGCTCTACCCCGTCAATGTGCTCCGCACGATCTTCGAGCAGCTTCCGCAGTTGTGAGATCTCCTGGCGAAGAGCCCGCACGTCAGCTGTCGCGTCAGGTCCCTCGGGGTGAGCTCCGATCTGTTCGCCGAGGAGGAACACAGCGATGCGCGCCGTGAGGTAGCCGATGACGGCGACGCCGAAGACGCGCAGCGCGAGGGCGACCACCCTGCCTTCCGGCGTCACCGTTTCGAGTGGCGAGTTCACCGTCGACACGACCGTGGCCGCCCACCAGAGGGCTTCGCCAAAGTCGGTGATGGTCGCATGCGGCGCTGCTCGCTCTAGATAGAGCACGACCGCCGCTGTGACGAGCGTCACGAGCCCCGTCAGCGCGAGCAGGTAAGCGAACCTGCTCACGACGATGAAACGACGCAGGCTCCTCGTGCCGCGGTTCAGGGCGGATGCGACTCGCGCGACCGTGAGGCTGCGCACAGCCCGAGCTCCGCGCAGCACGCGTAGCGCCCGCACCACGCGGAAGATCCGCAGCAACGGCAAGGCGAGCGAGAGGGCGACGAGCCAGTGCTCCCGCAGGTATCGAGACTTTGAAGGCGCCAGGTACAGCTCGACGAGGAACGCCGCGACGAACAGCCCCCAGATAGCGAGTTGGACCCGTGCAAGACGCGAAACCCATGCTGCGCTCAGCGGCGCTGCGAGCTCGATCACGAGCAGGATGACCATTACGACTGCGAGCACCGAAAGGCAGACGTCGAACCACGCCGTCACCCTCCGCTGCTGATGTTCGCGCCGTTCGTCGTCGACCGGCGTCACGGGCAAAGAGGTTCCCTGATCTTCCACGCAACCAGCGTAGCCCGGTTCAGTTGGGCTCGATCTGCAGACATCAGCGGCGACTGAGCGTACCCACCGATCCCCGACAGCCGAGCCCTCGGAGGGACCTCTTCGTACGTCGAGCGGTCCCCTTCTCAGCCCACGGCAGAAGCAGGAACGCTGGGAGGCAGTCCGCGATGGGTATCAGGTGGCTCTGTCGCGGACGGGTCCGTGGCCCTGTGGCTCGGCCCTGGTCGCGACTTCTTGATCACGCCCATGGAACGATTCGGCTCGCACCCCTTGCTCGGGTGGTGAGGCGGTGGGACGAGCGGTCAGGCAGCCCGCTTTGCCAGTCGCTGGAACACGGTACGTTCGCTGACCCCGAGCCGCGTTGCGATCTCCGAAGGACGGTGTCCTTGGTAGGCGAGTCGGTGGACGTCCGAGCGGATGTCGTCGACGGTCCACTCACGCCAACCGCACGCCTCGGTGAGGCAGAACAGGACGTCAGCCAGCGTGCCGTTGGCCCCGCGCTGGCGTTCCTCCGACAGGAAGCTGCCGCAATCGCGCGGGCACCACCCCGATAGGGACACGAAGTGAGAGGGGCACGCGCTCGATTGGTCACCTCGGAACGGTTGATGCCGATGTTCGTCCAGTGGCGACGTCCGCCACCCCCGGCAGCCCGCTCCGAACGGGCGCGTCCGGCGCGGCCCCCCGGCCTTCTCGCTCCGTCCCCCCCGCTGTGGGCCGTTGGTGTCGGGTGCGAAGCGCGGCCTCGTGCCGGAGATTCGCTCGACGCTCAACTGCTGCGAGGCATTTTCGACGCCACAGCCGAGATCCGACAGGCGACCGGAAGCACGGATGTGATAAAGCAGCCGGGCCGCGCTTAACTCAGGGCGAAGCGCCTTCGCCGAGCCTGTGTCTGATCGACAACTGCGGCGGCCTAACGGAGGTGTTCGATGGCCATGACTCTCGACCAACTGAAGGAGCAGGTACGCGGCGAGGTCATCGGCCCCGAAAGCGATGCGTATGACGAGGCGCGAGCAGTCCACAACGGCATGATCAACTGCCGCCCTGCGGCTGTCGTCCGCGTGATGAACACCGGTGACGTCATGGCAGCAGTCAGCTACGCGCGGGAGAACGGATGCGACCTCGCCATCCGAGGAGGCGGGCATAGCGCCCCCGGCTTCGGAACGGTCGACGACGGCATCGTCATCGACTTTTCCCGCATGCGGACCGTCCGCGTCGACCCGGCCACGCGCACCGCGCGAGCCGACGCTGGTGTCACGTGGGGGGACTTCAACGCGGCCACCTATCCCTTTGGCCTGGCGACCCCCGGCGGGATCATCTCGACCACCGGCATCGCCGGGCTCACCCTCGGCGGCGGAGTCGGGTACCTGACCCGCGGCTGCGGGCTCTCCCTGGACAACCTGATCTCGGCCGATGTCGTGACCGCGGATGGCCAGTTTCTGGTGGCGAGCGAGCAGGAGAACGACGACCTCTTCTGGGCGCTTCGAGGCGGCGGCGGAAACTTCGGCGTCTGCACCTCGCTTGAGTACCGCCTCCACCCCGTGAAGGACGTGTACTGGGGTCCGATGTTCTACGAGATCGAGGATGCAGACACCGTCCTGCGGTTCTACCGGGAGTACATCAAGGATGCTCCCGAGGCGATGGGCGTGTTCCCGGCCTTCCAGATCGCGCCGCCCCTGCCCTTCATCCCAGAAGACCGTCACGGCGACATGTTCCTCGCGCTCGTCGCCTGCTGGGCCGGAGCACCTGAGGAAGGAGAGACAGCGTTCAAGCCGTTTCACGACGTGGCCGAGGTCAAGGCCGAGATGGTGGGCCCGGTCCCCTTCCCCGCGATCAATGCTGCATTCGACGGGCTGTTCCCCAAGGGGATCCGGCAGTACTGGAAGGGCAACTACGTCAAGGAGCTCACGGATGATGCGATCGCGGCACACCTGGAGCACGGTCCAAAGGCTCCTACCGTTGCCTCCACCATGCACCTCTATCCGATCGACGGGGCGAGCCAGCGCGTCCCCGCGGATAGGACGGCGTTCGGCCACCGCGACGCGAACTGGTCAATGGTGATCGTCTCAGCGTGGGAGGACCAGGCCGACGACGCGGCCAACATCCAGTGGGTGCGAGACTACTCCGCAGCCATCGCCCCGCACTCTGAGAAGGGCGGCTACGTCAACTTCATGTTCACGGACGACGATGACCGGGTGCCGGCGAACTACGGGGCGAACTACCAGCGACTGGTGGAGATCAAGCGGAAGTACGACCCCGAAAACCTCTTCCGCGTGAATCAGAACATCAAGCCGTAAGCCGCGCTCCCGAGGAGCGGCGCCACTACTCCGCCTACCGCGGCAACGACTGGCGGGGTGATGGCCTCGGACCTATGTCCCCGTCGTCGGGTTGTAGGTTCCTGACACGAAGCGGCCGAGGGCTTCCCCGGAGATGCTCGTCGTGGAGCCAATGACCGCCTCCAACGCGAGGCCATCGTCGTAGGTACGGCCGAGCCCGCGCAGTGCCGCCTCCGTGTCGCCCGTGAGGCCGGACTGCGGCACGACGGACATTACCTCCGCCAGTTCTCGCACGCGCCCCATCAGATCTCCGTCCGGCACGATCTCCTGGACCAGGCCCATGCGGTGTGCTTCATGGACGTCGATGCGCTTGCCGGTCTGGATCAGGTACAGCGCGTTGCCCAGTCCGACCCAGCGAGGCAGCCGATACGTGCCGCCGTCCACCAGCGGGACGGCCCAGCGCCGGTTGAGCACGCCGTACTCGGAGGACTCCGCACCGATGATGAAGTGGCAGGTCAGTGCCAGTTCCAGCCCTCCGGCGAAACAATAGCCGTTCACGGCCGCGATCATCGGCTTGTAGATGTCGGTCCGTCTCGTGAACTTGTGGTTCTCGAAGAAGTTCCGCCGCTGTTCGTCCGGGGTGCGCTGCCGAGGGGGCTCGCCCGAGTTCAGCCGCGACTCAATCGACTTCAGGTCACCGCCGGCGCAGAAGGCCTTCCCGCGGCCGGTGAGGATCATCACCCTCGCCGTGTCGTCATCGTGGAAACGGGTGGCCGCCTCGCCCAGCGCGTCGAAGAGGCCGCCGCCGAAGTTGTTCATCTGGTCCGGACGGTTCATGGTCACCGTCACGATTGGCCCGTCCTGCTCGTACAGGACCGGCAGCTCCTGCTCAGCCATTCCACCCTCCTCGCGCTTCGCGCTCTCTGTCAGCCCATGACACCGCGAGTGCGGAGGTCATCGCGCTCATGGTCGGAGTAGCCCAGGTCAGCCAGGGTTCTGTCCGTGTCTGCGCCCAGGGCGCGCGCGGCGACCGGGGCGTCCAGCGGTGTGCCGCTGTACCGGATTGGGTTCCCCGTGATCCTCACCCGTCCGAGGACTGGATGCTCGACCTCTCGCATGTAGGCGTTGGCCGCCACCTGCGGATCCGCCGCCAGGGCGGCGTAGTCCTGGACGGCCGTGCATCGTATCCCCATCGCCTGTCCCACCCGCAGCACGTCCTCCGTCCGCACGTGGCGGAGGGCCTCGGCGACCTCACCTGCGAGCGCGTCGGAGTTGGCCCGGCGGGCGTCCTGGGTCGCAAAGCGCGGGTCATCCAGGAGGTGCGGGGCGCCCACGGCCTGGACAAAGCCCCTCCAGGCCGGTTCAGGGACGCCCGCGAGGGCCACGAAGCCGTTGGCAGTGTCGTAGATGCCCCAGAGCGAGAAGAACAACTGGTGGCCGCGGCCACTTCGGCGCGGAACCTCGTCCGTGAACAAATAGTGCGAGAGTTCCCACTGCTGGGCGGCGATCATCGCGCCGAGCATCGAGCACTCCACCGACTGCCCCTCGCCCGTCCGCTCGCGATGTACCAGCGCCCCCAGGACGCCGACCGCCAGGTACACAGCGCCGAGGTGGTCCGAGAGGATCGCGCCGGCGGGAGTGGGCGCCTCGCTCCCCGTCACCGCTGCCAGCCCGCTCCGCGCCTGGCCAACGATGTCGACCACACCTTGCTCCGCGTCCGGCCCTTCCAGCCCATAGCCCGTACCGTGCGCATAGATGATGGCGGGGTTCACTCGGCTCACGTCCTCGTACCCGAGCCCGAGCCGCTCCAGCGATCCCGGGCGACCGTTCTGGAGAAACACGTCCGCCTGCTCGGCGAGCCGAAGGACGACGTCTCGCCCCTCCGGCCGAGTGAGGTCGAGCACCACGCTCCACTTGCCGCGGTTCATCGGTTCGTAGAAGGTGCTCACGCCCTGTGGCAGGACTCCGAGCCGTCGCCCCGGGTCGCCCCCGGGGCGCTCGACCTTGATGACCTCGGCGCCGAGTTCGCGGAGCAGGCCGCCGGCCACGCCACCCTGTGCGAACACCGACAGGTCGATGACGCGGTACCCACGCAAGGGCCCCTGGTGGCCAGGGCCTCCGGGACTGCGGTCACTCGCTGGCTTCAAGAGCCACCTCCGCGCAGGAGTGTACGCGAGCGCCCACTCCCGACCCGCCGAGCGCCGTCCCTACTTCCCCTGCCACCTCGGTGGACGCTTCTCCGTGAAGGCGAGCGGGCCCTCAATGGCGTCCTGGGAGTTCAGCACGTAGCGGCTCACCCACTGGCCGTAGCGGTAGGACTCGTCCATCTGGAGTTGGCGCCACTGCTGCGCCACGGCCTTCGTGCCCTGGACGGAGAGCGGCGCGTTGGCGGCGATCATCTCCGCGATGGCGACGGCGCGGGGCATGACCTCGTCCGGGGCCAGCACCTCGTGGATGAGCCCCCAGCGGTGGGCATCCTCCGCGGAGACGCGGTCGCCCGTGAGCAGGAGGTACATCGCCTCGCCGAACGGGATCATGCGCGTCAGGTGGTGGATAGCGTAGCCGGCGAGGATGCCCCGCTTCACCTCGAAGAGGCCGAAGTACGCCTCCGTCGAGCAGATGCGGATGTCGCAGTCGAGCGCGCGTTCCAGGCCGCCCGCGAGGCAGAGGCCGTTGATCGCGGCGATGAAGGGCTTGGGGTTTCGCGAGAACTGGACTGACTGCTGCTCCACGCCGCCAATAGTGGGGCGGCCCCGGCGCCTGCCAGAGGCGTTGCGCTCGGACATCTCCTTCAGGTCGGCGCCGGCGCTGAATGCCCGGCCGGTGCCCGTGACGATGCCCACCCGCATCTCCGGGTCGGACGTGAAGTCGTCCAGCGCCTCGTTGAGTTCGGCCTGCATGGTCCCACCGAGGGCGTTGAGGCGCTCCGGGCGGTTCATGGTGAACACCGCGTAGTGCTCGTGCTTCTCGTACACCAGGTCCGGCATGCGGCCTCCTCTGCTCCAGTTGCCCGCTAGATCAGGACGCTAGATCACCCCGCGCCGAGCGAGGTCCTCGACCGACGACTGCGCCAGCCCCAGGTCGCCAACGTAGACCTCGGTGTTGTGCTCGCCCAGCAGTGGCGGTCGGCGTCGCAGGCGCACCGGGGACTTCTCGAAGCGGTACGGGGCGCCTGGATAGCGCACCGGCTCGGGGTGGCAGGGAACCTCGCCGAGCCACCAGAACTGGCGGTCATCCCAGTGAGGGTCGTCCAGGTTCTCCTCGGGCCGGCGGACGATCCCCCACGGGAGGTGCAGCGCCTGGCCGCGCCGGTAGACCTCCTCCGCCGGCAGGCGGCGGACGAAAGCGCCGATGACCTCGGACACGTGGTTACGGGTCTCCAGACTGCGCGTGGGGTCGGTGTACAACACCTGGACGTACTGCGGGTCGTGCAGATCCTGCGCGGCGTCATGCTCGTCCATCCAGGCCAGCAGGCCGCGGAAGATGCGCTCGTCGCGAGGGATACCGCCGCCCATCAGCAGGATGTACCCGCCGTCCGCGCAGCGGTGTTGCCACGGCGCGCTGTGCGCCGCCGCGGCGTGGCGGCCGGTCTGCCGCTGCACCACGTTGCCCAGGAACTCCCAGTTGGGGAACGCGCCCTCCGTGGTGGCGCTCACCGCCTCGTGGATCGAAACATCGATGAATTGCCCGCCACCATCGGTCGCCCCCTGCAGCCACAGCGCGGCCAGGACGGCGGTTACGGCATACTCGTTTGAGATCGCCAGCGAGTGGCCGCCGTCTGGGCGGATGGGCGGCAACTCGTGGTCGTCGTACCCCGTGCTCATCATCGGGCCGCCCAGGGCGAGGTGGACCAGGTCGGTGGCGGCCCAGTCCCGCCACGGGCCGGTGAGGCCGAACGGTGTGATCGAGCACCACACCAGGTCCGGGTGCTCCGCTCGGAACCGCTCGGCGCCCATCCCCAGGCCCTCGAGCACCCCGGGCCCCGCGCCATCGAGGACCACCGTTGACCGTGCGACGAGCGCTGCCCAGACATCCGCCGCCGCAGGCTCCGTGAGGTCTAGCGTCACCGCGCGCTTGGAGGTGTTCGCGGCCGCGTAGCGCAGGCTGCCGTTCACGTCTGGTCGGTCCGCCACGTATGGGCCTGTGTGGCGGCTGGCGGCACCGCCCGGAGGCTCTACCCGGATCACGTCTGCGCAGGCATCCGCGAGCAACTTCCCGGCGACCTCCGCGAGGTCGCCGACCTCCAGCACCCGCAGCCCATCGAGCGGCCCTGCTGCTTGGTCTGCCATCAGACGGCCAGTTCAGCCTTCATCTCGGCGATCTCCGAGTCCGAGTAGCCCAGTTCGCGCAGCACCTCGCTGGTGTCCTCGCTCAGCAGCGGGGCGCTCCGGGCCATCCGCCAGCGCGCGTCCGAAAACTGCGCCGGGTAGCCCTCGTAGCGGTGAGAGCCCATGTGGCTGTGCGGGGCCGTGGGATAGAAGCCGCGTTCCCGCAGTTGCTCGTCGCGCTCCATCTTGTCGTCCGTGCGCTGACACATCCCGGCGGGGACGCCCCGGGCCTGGAGGGCGTACATCAGCGCGCGGGCCTCGCGGGAGCGGGTGCACTCCGTGATCGCGGCATCCAGCGCGTCCTCGTGCTGCTTGCGCGCCTCAATGGTGGCGAACCGAGGATCGTCGGCAAGCGAAGGCGCATCGAGGACGTCGCAGAGCGCCGCCCACTGCGCCTCGGTCTCCGCGACGATGGCGATCCAGCGGTCGTCGCCCAGGTCGTCAGGCGCGCAGCGGTAGGTCCCATGCGGCGCCAGCGGCGGATGCTCCGAGCCGTTCCCGATCCGACGGTACTCGCGTCCATTGACCTGGTAGTCGAGTACGGGGACCGCGGTCAGGACCATTCCCGTCTCGATCTGCGCGATGTCGACGTACTGCGCCTCGCCGGTGGCGCGGCGGTGGTGGAGGGCCATCAGCGCGGCGATGGCCCCGTAGTACCCGGCGGTGTGGTCCAAGTAGGAGAAGCCCCAGCCTGCAGGGTCCTGGTCCGGTAGGCCGGACATCTCCGTGCAGCCGCTGACCGCGGCGGCCGTGGGCCCCCACGTGATGTACGAGCGGTCCCGCCCCACCTGCCCGAAGCCGGACAGCGAGATGTAGGTGACGTCCGGGTTGATCTCCTGCAGGCGCTCCCAGGTAAACCCCATCCGGGCGAAGGCGCCCGCGCTGAAGTTCTCCATGACGATATCGGAGCGGGCGATCAGGCGCTCGACCGCCTCGCGCCCCCGCGGGTGGTGGAGGTTGGCGGTGATGCCGCGCTTGTTGCGGCTGAAGTTCGCGTGGAACCCGCTGCCGTTGACGGACGGATGCTCCGGGTCCGTCTGCAGGCCGATCCGCATCGAGTCCAGGTAGGACTCGTTCTCCACCTTCACCACGTCCGCACCCAGGTCCGCGAGGATCCTCGTGGCCTGTGGCCCCGCCACGATCCACGTGAAGTCGCAGACGCGGACGCCCTCCAGCGGCAGCGGCCGCGGGTCATCGCCCCGGTCCATCTTCTGTAGGACGCTCATCGGCCACTCCGTCCCATCCCCCGTGTTATACGCGATGGCGGCCTTCGTCTGTGTCCCTTGCCACCTCCCCCCAGCCTTCTGACCGGTCGCAGCCGTGCGTTGGCGTATCCTCCCGGGGCGCGAGGCGAGGGGCGCGCATAGCCATGCCTGAGGCGTTGCTCGCGCTGGACCTCGGTACCACGCGCCTGAAGGTGGCCGCCTTCGACCTGCAGGGCGCCCTGCTCGCCTCCGCGTCCGCCCGCAACATCGAGCACTCAGACGGGAGCCGGCGCTGGCAGGACCCGGCGGAGTGGTGGGCGGACGCGTCCCGCCTCGTTCGCGAGGTAACCGGTAGCACGGCGCTGGCCGGCCGCACCGTGTGCGGCGTCGGCGTATCGGGGCGCGGAGGCGGGTTCGTACCGCTCGATGGGCGAGGACAGCCGGTGGCGCCGTCCTGGTCGGACAACCGCCACGAGTCGCAACTCCAGCGGCTACTGGAATGGCGCCAGAGACGTGCGCACCTGTCGAACTACGCCGCTGCTCCGCTGGCGAAGTACCTGTGGCTCCGTGAGCACGAGCCGGGACGGGCACGGGAGGTCGCGCGGCTCCTGTACGCGAAGGACTGGCTGGTCTTCCGGATGACCGGACGCGCCGTCACGGACCCGACCTCCGGCCCGGACGCCCACGACTTCGATCGCGAGCGCATCGCAACCCTCGAGGTCGACCCGGCGCTCTTGCCGGACGTCGACCTGCCGTGGGCCGTCGCGGGCGCCCTCACGAGGGACGCCGCCGACGAACTCGGCCTGCCGGCCGGCATCCCCGTCGCCGTGGGCGGGCACGATGGCATCTGCGCCAACGTCGGCGCGGGAGCAGGCGGGGTGGGCGCGTACGCGATCACCATCGGCACCCACGCCGTGGTGCGGGCGGTGCAGGACGCCACTCCCGAGGGCGCCTACCGCTTCTACGGGATGCCTCCCGGCCGGCACATCATCGGCGGCAATGCGCTCATGGCGGGGCGCGCGGCGGACTGGTTCCTGGACGGCTGGCTTGGCGTACCTCCGGAGGAGCAACGACGGGCCGCGTTCGTCCAGATGGACGCCGAGGCAGCGCGCGTGGCCCCTGGCGCGGACGGCGTGCGCTTCCTCCCGTTCCTCTCGGGCCAGGTGGCTCCCGCGCGGCGACCTCAGGCCAGCGGCGCCTTCGCCGGCCTCCGCGCCGCGCACGGGCGCGCAGAGATGTACCGCGCGGTTCTGGAGGGCGGCGCGTTCGCGATCCGCGGCGTGTGGGACCAGGTGGAGGCGTGGTGCGGCCCGCCTCGGGTGGCGCGGTTCACGGGCTCCGGTGCGCTGTCCGAGGTGTGGCGACAGATCATCGTGGACTGCATCGATTCGCCCTGCGAGGTGGTGGACGGATTCGCGGAGGCGCGCGGCGCCGCGATCTTCGCCGCCGTGGCCGTCGGCGCCTACGCGGACATCGACCAGGCCGCGGCGGCCATGGTCCACCCCTCGACGCTGGTCGAGCCCGACCCCGCGGGCGTGGCCGCCTACCGCGAGGTCTACGAGGAGTGGCAACGCGTCTCGGAGGTCATGCGTGCGCTGGAGCCGGAAGCCAACGAACCGGGGGTGGCCCGTGCCTGACCTGATCCTCCGAGGCGGCACCATCCTGGACGGCACCGGTGCGCCGGGCCGCCCCGGCGATGTCCTCGTGCGCGACGGGCACATCGTGGCCGTGGGCGAGGTGGGCGCGGGCGGGGCGACCGACACCGAGGTGGTGGACGTAGCGGGCGCGTTCGTCGCGCCGGGCTTCATCGATATCCACACGCACGTCTTCCGGCGCGCGGGGGTGGAGTCGAACCGCCTACCGGCCGACCGCGTCGGCGTGCAGCAGGGCGTGGCCTGCCTAGTAGATGCGGGCTCGTCGGGCGCCGGGACGCTGGACGAGTTCCCGGAGGCGGTACACGCGAGCCAGCGGACGCCCGTCTTCGCCCTCGTAAACATCGGCTCGCCGGGTCTGCAGGCCGCGGGCGAAGGGCACTCTTCGCGCGCTGAACTCGTGTCGCTCGAGGCGACCGTGCGCGCTGCGGAGCGCCACCTGGAGTGGGTGCGCGGCATCAAGGTGCAGGCCTCGCAATCCCACGCTGGAACGTATGGGATGACCGCGGTGGCACTCGCACGGCAGGCAGCCGACGCCACGGGTCTGCCGTTGATGATGCACATCGGCAACGCGCCGCCCGCGCTGGACGCCGTGCTCCCCTACCTGCGCCAAGGCGACATCGTGACGCACGCCTATCACGGGAAGGTTGGCGGCGCGCTCACCCAAGAGGGCCGGCCGTTGCCCGCGCTCCTCGAGGCGGTCGAGCGCGGAGTCGTCGTCGATGTGGGCCACGGGCGCTCGTCGTTCGCGTTCAAGACGGCGGAGCGCGCGCTGGCGGCCGGGCTCCCGATCCACACGATCAGCACGGACCTCCACGCCGGCAACGTGAGTCGTTATGTCGTTTCGCTCGCGCGCACCATGAGCAAGATCATGCTCCTTGGCGTCCGGCTGGAGGAGGTAGTCCGCGCGGTCACCGCGGCCCCGGCCGCGGCGCTCCGGCTGGATGCGGATGGCTTCGGCGCCCTCACACCCGGCGGTCCGGCCTACCTCACGATCTTCCGGATGCGCCAGGATCCGCTTGCGCTCGAAGATGCCGAGGGCGAAGTCCGCGAGGGCCGGGAGTGGCTGGAGCCGCTGGCGGTCTACGTGCACGGCAGACGGTTCGACGCGACGGCGCCCCTGTAGCGGGTCGGGCCGGCGCCTGACGCGGAGGGATGGCGATGAGCATCTATGAACGCTTCGGCCTTCCCGGCGTGATCAACGCCGCCGGCAAGATGACCTCGCTGGGCGGCACCGCGCAGTCAGAAGGCGTGGCGGCCGCACAGGCCGAGGCGGCGCGCACCCATGTCGACCTGGCGCTCCTGCGCGAACGCGCGGGCGAACTGATCGCCGGACGATGCGGCGCGGAGGCCGCGATGGTCACCACGGGGGCCGCCGCCGGCATCGCCCTCGCGGTTGCGGCCTGCGTTGCCGGCGGTGACCCCGAGCGCGTCGCCCGCTTGCCCGACTCCGAGGGGTGGGCGAATCGCGTCCTGCTACAGGCCGGGCACTGGGTCCACTTCGGCGCGCCCGTCGAGCAGATGGTGCGCCTCGGCGGCGGCCGCCCCCTCGCGTTCGGCGACGAGGATGCAGTCACAGAGGATGACCTGGCGCGGGCGCTCGCCCAGGAAGGGGTGGCCGCGCTGCTCTTCGTGCAGTCCCACCACGCGGCGCAGGAAGGGCGCCTGGACCTGGACGCATGCATTCGGTTGGCACATGTCGCGGGTGTCCCGGTGGTCGTGGACGCCGCCGCGGAGGAGGACCTGAGGATTTACGTGGCCGGCGGGGCAGACCTCGTGACGTACTCCGGCGGCAAGGCGTTCGGTGGCCCGACTGTCGGCTTCGTTGCCGGGCGGCGCACCCTGGTGGACGCCTGCGAGGCCCAGCAGCGCGGCATAGGCCGCCCGATGAAGGTCGGCAAGGAGCAGATCGCCGGGCTGCTCGTCGCGCTCGAGGAGTACGAGGCCGCCGACACTCACGCGGAGCGCGCGCGGCGTGAGCGCGTGAACCGCATCGTGGAGTCGGCGCTGGCGGGCAGGCCCGAGGCTGAGGTGAGCCGCCACCGAGACGAGGCCGGCCGCCCCATCGAGCGAGTAAGGATCGCCGCAGTGGGTGGTGCCTTCGACGTCCGCGACCTGGTGCGCTTCCTCGAGGACGGTTCGCCCGCGGTGCGCACGCGGAACCACCACCTGCCGGAGGGCTACTTCCTGCTCGACCCACGCGAGGTCACGGAGGAGCAGGCGCACCAGGTCGCCGCGCGCCTGCGCGCCTTCTTCGCTCCTTAGTAGGACGAGTAGCGGTCGATCAGGACGTCCCGATGGACAGCAGGTTCTCCAGCGGCTGGTACAGCTCCTCCAGGTAAGCGACGTCCGCATCCTCCAGCGTGATCTGGGTGGCATCCACCAGTTGTTCCAGTTGCTCGACCTTCGACACACCCACCACCGGCGCCGCGATCTCCGGCTTGTTGAGGAGCCACGCGAGGGCTATCTGCGCAGGCGCCTTCTCGTACTTCTGCGCCACCTCCACCACGCGGTCCGCGATCGCGAAGGTCGCCTCGCCTCGATAGAGGCCCTCGGTGCGCACCCGGTCGCGGCCCCGCGCCCGGTCCGAGGCACCCTGGTCGAAGCCGCCTCGGTAGGAGCCCGTGAGGATGCCTCGGGCGAGCGGCGACCACGGCATGAGCGCGATCCCCGTCTTCACGCAGTAGGGGATCATCTCGCGCTCTTCCTCGCGGTAGACCAGGTTGTAGTGGTTCTGCATGGAGACGAACTTCGTCCAGCCATGCATCTCTGCGGTCAACTGCATCTCCGCAAACTGCCACGCGAACATGGACGAGGCGCCCAGGTACAGCACCTTGCCCGCCTTCACCACGTCGTGCAGCGCTTCCAGGGTCTCCTCGATGGGCGTGTGGGGCAGCCCGGGGCGGCCGTGCGGGTGGCGGTGGATCACGAGGTGGTCGATGTAGTCGAGCCCGAGGCGTTCCAGGCTCGCGTCCACGCCCTCCATGATGTGCTTGCGGGAGAGCCCGCCCTGGTTCGGGTGCGGCCCCATGGCCCCGGAGACCTTCGTGGCAATGACGTACTGGTCGCGGGGAGCGAGTTCACGCAGCAGCGCGCCGACGGTGCGCTCGCACGCCCCCAGCCCATAGACGTCCGCGCAGTCGAACGTGAAGAGTCCGTGCTCCAGCGCAGCCTTGAAGATCGGCCGCGCCTGGTCGATGTCGAGCGTCCAGTCCCCCTGGTGCCCCCGGCCCGGCTCACCGAAGTTCATGGTGCCGAGGGCCAGCCGAGACACCGAGAGTCCGCTGTTCTGACCGAGTTGGACCGACTTGAGCATGGTTCCCCTCCGTACGCTTGCCGCCTCAGCGAGCGGCCTCCGCAGTATTGCGTCAGTCGCGAGGGTCTGCACGGCAGGGACGGGAGAGCCTGCGCCCGCCCGGCGCGGTATTGTCCGCGCGACGAGGGGGGTACCCATGCGCTCGACAGCAGACGTGGTGGTGATCGGCGGGGGGATCGTCGGCTGCTCGGCCGCGTACTACCTCGCGCGTCGAGGGCTGCAAGTCACGCTGGTGGAGAAGGGCGTGATCGCGGGCGAGCAGTCCAGCCGGAACTGGGGCTGGGTCCGCCAGAACGGCCGGAACGTCCGGGAGTTGCACCTGGCCGTCCTCTCCCGCCGCATCTGGGCAGGCCTCGCCGAGGAACTGGGCGAGGACGTGGGCTGGGTCTCCGCGGGCAACGTGGACCTGGTCTACGACCCGGCGGAGTTCGAGACGATGCGCGCCTGGCAGGCGCACGCCCAGCAGGCCGGCCTTCCCACCGAAATCCTGGACCGCGAGGGCGTCCGCGCCCTGCTGCCGACGCTGGACGACACGTTCATCGGTGGCATCTTCTCCCCCACGGACGGGCAGGCAGACCCGCACCTCGCTGCACCCGCCTATGCGCGCGCGGCAGAGCGGGCGCGCGCGGAGGTGCTGACCGGCACCGCCGTCGAGGGCATCGAGATGGACTCGGGGCACGTCCGGGCGGTGCGCACGGAGCGCGGCCGCATCGAGACGCCCTCGGTAGTGGTTGCCGCCGGCGCGTGGTCCAGCCGCCTGCTGTGGCCGCTGGGCCTGCGCCTGCCGCAACGCAAGGTGCGCAGCACCGTGCTCGCCACCACGCCGGTGGCCCCGGTCACCGATGTCGTGGTGTGGGCCGAGGGCGTCGCGCTGCGACAGGCTCGCGATGGTCGCTTCATCCTGGCCGGCGGGGCGAAAAGCCACTACGACCTGGACCTGGAGAGCATCCGCTTCGCTCCTCGGTTCTGGCGCTCCATGCTGGACGCGCGGCGGCGCGGCCGGGCGAACTACCACGTGGGGAGCAGCCTGCTGCGCGACGTGCGTTCCCTGCTCCCCGAGCCGCTGGGCGCACCCGCCTGGCCCGCAACCCGCGACGAGGAGCCGCGCCCTGACCTCGAGGGCGCATGGCGCACCCTGGAGCGCTTCCGCGAGGTGATGCCGTTGGCCTCGGGGGCCGGCATGGGCTCCGTGTGGGCGGGCTACATCGACTACACCCCGGACGCTATCCCGGTCATCGACCGTCCGGGCCCCGATGGCCTCGTCGTCGCCACCGGCTTCAGCGGCCACGGCTTCGCCCAGGGCCCCGGCGGCGGCTACCTCGTGGCCCAACTCGCCGCCGGCGACCCGCCCGACATCGACGTGTCAGCCTTCCGCCTCTCCCGCTTCAAGGAAGGCGACACCGCGGAGCACGAACTGCACTTCTAGCGGCCGCCACCTCGTACCTCGCCGGACACGCGAACGGGGCGGCGGACACAGTCCGTCGCCCCGTCCTCCCGAGGCTGACCTCGACTGGCCGGATGCTAGTGCCCCGCGTCCGCGGAGCCCACGGCGACACCAGTGCTACGCAGGATCGGCGCCGGCGCAGCCGGTTCCGCCTGGTGCGAGCCCTCGATGTCCACGCGCGGCAGCCACTCCAGCCAGCGCGGGAAGTACCAGTTGCGGTCGCCGAGCAACTCCATGGTGGCCGGGACCAGGACACACCGGACCACGGTGGCGTCCAGGATGACGGACACCGCCAGGCCGAAGCCCATCTGCTGGAACGTGGCCAGGTCGCCCACGGCGAAGCCACCGAATACCGCGACCATGATGCCGGCCGCCCCGGTGATGATCGCGCCCGTGCGACGCAGGCCGTGCTCGACGGCCACGGCGTTGTTCCCGGTCTGGTCGTAGCGCTCCTTCATCCGGCTCAGCAGGAAGACGTGGTAGTCCATCGACAGGCCGAACAGGATGGAGAACAGGAACAGCGGCAGCCAGGCCTCGATGATCGGCACCTGCTGGAAGCCCAGGAGGTCCGCACCGAAGCCCCGCTGGAAGACGAGCACCATCGCCCCGTAGGCCGCGGCCAGCGAGAGCAGGTTCATCAGCACGGCCGTGACGGGGATCACGATCGAGCGGAAGGCAATCGTCAGCAGCAGGAACGACAGCGCCAGCACGAAGGTGAAGACGATCGGCATGTAGCGGACCGTCTGGGCCACGCTGTCAGTGACCACTGCCGTGTCACCACCCACGGCGACCTCCGCGGGCACGCCCGCGAAGATCTCCGGCACGTACTCCCCGCGCAGGCGCTCCAGCGCCTCCCGCGATTCGGTGCTGGCGAAGTCGGCGAGCGTGGCGGCGCGCACCAGCGCCAGCGTGCCGTCAGGGTTCGCCTCCAGCGACACCTCGCCGTAGAAGCCGTCGCCCTCCAGGGCGGCGACCATCTGCGCCACGGCCTGCTGGACGGCGGGCGCCTGCACGTCGGCGGCGGTGACCACCACGTCCGTGTAGGTAGCGCCGCCCGTGAACGTCTCGTTCAGCGTCTCGTAGGCGTGGCGAGGGGCGCTGTCCTCCGGCAGGGAAGAGATGCCGTTGGTGCCCAGGTCCATGCCGATGGTGAATGCACCGATGCCGATCAGCAGCCCCGCCGAGAGCACCACGCTCACGACCGGTCGTGCAGTGACCGCCCGGGTCATCCACGTCCAGATCCCGCTCTGCTCATCCGGATTACCGGCTCGCCGGCCCGGGAGCGAGAAGCGGTTCACCCGGTCGCCCAGGATGCTCAGCATCGCCGGCAGGAGGGTCAGCGCGGCGAAGACCGCCGCAATCACGACGAAGATGGCGCCCAGCCCCAGGGACCGGAACATCGGATCCGGCATCACCAGCAGGCCGGTGAGCGCAATGATGACCGCGATGCCGGAGAAGAACACTGCCTGGCTGGCCGTGGCGCCGGTGCGGGCAATCGCCTCAAGTTTCTCCACGCCTCGCGCGCGCTCCTCGCGGAAGCGCTGGACGATCAGCAGTGAGTAGTCGATGCCGACCGCGAGGCCGATCATCGTGATGATGTTCGTGACGAACGTGGACAGTTCGATCGCCCGGCCCACCAGTGCGGTGATGCCCAGGGCCGCGATGACCGACGCGATCGCGAGGACCAGCGGGAGCCCCGCGGCGACCGCCGCCCCAAAGACCACCAGCAGGATGATCAGCGCAACGCCGATGCCGATCATCTCGCCGCGCATCAGCGTCTCTTCCGCCAGGCGCTCGAACTCCATGTTGATCGAGCCCCCACCAATGGTGGTGACCCGCACGCCATCCGCCTTGCTCGCGGCGGTGATGACCTCCACCACGGGGCGGGCAGCCTCCACGGCGTCGTCATTGGCGGCGTTGAGCACCATCTGGACCAGCGCGGTCGTCCCGTCCGGGGAGACCATGCCGGGGGCGCCCTGGAGGTGGCTCGCGGTCTCGATCACCGTGTCCACGGCAACCAGGGAGGTCACCAGGTCGGCCACCGTCGCATCCAGGCGGGTCGGATCCGTGACCTCCACGATGACGAACTCGCGCGCTGGCTCATCGGCGTGGAGGTGCTCCTCCACCAGGGCCAGTGCGCGACCGGACTCCGTGGACGTGCTCACCGTCTGCTCGGCCGTGAGCACGTCACCGAGGCCACTTGCGGCCACCATGGCGCCCGCGATCACCACCAGCCAGAGGGCGACCGCGAGCCATGGACGGCGGGCAGACTGCCGCGCCATTGCTTGAGTTGAAAACCACTTGGACATGTCTCTACTCCTCACGGGGGCGGTGGAACCGCCCGCCAGGTATCTACAGGGTGACCTGCGCGCGGGCCCGCGCCTGGAAGTCCCTGGTGGACTCCGCGTACGTCGGGCCGCCAGCCCTGCCGCGGCGCAGGAGTTGCGAGTAGTACTCGTCCTCCCGCGTGCCGCGGCCCGTCCATCGCGATCGCCACTTCATTGCTGCCTCCTCCTGTCTGGCCGGCCCTCCGCCGGTGACGAGAACGCTATGCAGGGCGCGGCGGCGCCACCTCCACCAGCCCGTTGATCCGTGCTCGTACAGTTGGACGGTCATCCGGCGGACGGATGGCCGAGGTGGGCTCACCCATGCGGCTGAGGGGCGTAGGGTGTGACTACGCTCGCCCCGTGGAGGCCGCCCCGGCGGTCGTCCCCGGGGCGCGCGGCCCGTCGCGCAGGACCAACGACACGCCAGTTCCGGAAGGGCGACGAATGGCGTCCGGACAAGACCGCGTCCGCATAGAGTCCCAGGCATCCCGACAGGACCGGCCTGGAGAGCCCGAGCGCACGCTCGCCACGCTCCTGAGCAACCTGCCCGGCATGGCGTACCGCTGTCGAAACGACCCCGACTGGACCATGGAGTTCGTCAGCGACGGCGCCCGGGACCTGACGGGGTACCCACCGCACGACCTGATCGAGAGCCGCCGGGTCGCGTACGCATCGCTCATCCACCCGGACGACCGAGACAACGTTTGGCGCCAGGTGCAGGACGCCCTGACCGCCGGCCGGCCGTTCCAATTCATCTACCGGCTTCAGGACGCAGCGGGCGAACTGAGATGGGTGTGGGAGCAGGGCCGCGCGGTAGCGACCCTTGAGGACGGCCTGCTCGCCATCGAGGGCCTGGTGATGGACATCACGGAGCAGCGACGCCTTGAGGACGGCGTAGCCGCTTCCGAGCGGCGCTTCCGAGCGCTGTACGAGAGCGCGAACGACGCGATCTTCCTCATCCGTGACGGCGTCATCGTGGACTGCAACCCTGCGACCGAGGAGATATTTGGCCGCAACCGAGACGAGGTGCTGGGTCAGAGCCCCCAGGTACTTTCGCCCCCACAGCAACCGGACGGCCGCACTTCGGAGGAGGTGGCGCGCACGCGGATGGCGGCAGCCCTGGCCGGCGAGCGCCAGGTCTTCGACTGGAAGCACACGAAGCAGGATGGGACGCCCTTCGACGCCGAGGTGAGCCTCTCGTGCGTCGACATTGACGGCACCGAGGTGCTGCTCGCGATCGTCCGGGACGTCACCGAGCGTGTACAGGCGTACGAACTCCTCGAGGCGCGCGTGGAGGAGCGAACCAGCGAGCTCCGCGCCACGGAGGCGCGGTACCGCGACCTGTTCGAACGCTCGCGGGACGCGGTCTTCATTGCCGCCCACGCGCACTTCGTCGACGTGAACCCGGCCGCACTCGAAGTCCTGGGCGCCCGCCGGGATGAGGTCATCGGGCGCCACGTGGACGAGTTCCTCGCCCCCGGCGAGCGCGAACGGATCAACACCGCGGGTTACGAGGCGGATGGCGCGGTCAAGGACTTCGAGATCGTGGTCCACCGCCCGGACGGGCAGCAGCGCGACTGCCTTCTGACCGGACACACCTACACCGTCGGCGGGGACGAACTTGGCTTCGAGGGGATCCTGCGCGACATCACGGAGTGGAAGCGGACCGAGGAGGACCTCTTCGACCAGACCCGTGAGAGTGCGGTGCTGGACGAGCGCAACCGGATGGCTCGCGAGATCCACGACACGATTGCCCAGGGACTGACCGGCGTGGTCCTGCAACTAGAGGCTGCGGAGCAGGCCGCCGAGGCGGGGATCCGGGAAGTAGACACCCACCTGGCCCGGGCGAAGTCACTCGCCCGCGAGAGCCTGCATGAGGCTCGGCGCTCCGTGTGGAACCTGGCCCCGCAGGTCCTGCAGGACGGCGGGCTCGTCCCGGCGCTCGAGCGGGAGGTGCGGCGCCTGCAGGGGCGCGGATCCGGCCACGCTGCGCTGACGCTTGCAGGCGCACCCCGAGAACTGCCTGACGGCGTGGACATTGCCCTCCTGCGCATCTGCCAGGAGGCACTCATGAACGTGCGGAAGTACGCGCAGGCGCGTCGGGTCCAGGTGACCCTGGACTACCAGGCGGATGCGGTGCGTCTCTCCGTGGAGGATGACGGGGTAGGCTTCGCCACGGCGTCCGGCGCCGTACGCAACGGCGCGCCGAGCAAGGTCCCGGCCGGGGGCTTCGGTCTGATCTCCATGGAGCAACGCGCGCGCCAACTGGGCGGGGCGTTCTCCGTGGTCAGCGAGCTGGGTCGGGGGACGCGGGTGGAGGTGGTAGTGCCGGTGCCAACCGGGGCCACCGGGGAGGGTGCGGGCGCATCCGAGGGAGGCAGCAGGTGAGCGCCATCAAGGTCTTGATCGTGGATGACCACATGGTCGTCCGCGACGGCCTCGTCTCCATGCTCAGTCGGGAGCCGGACTTCCAGGTGGTGGGACAGGCGGAGAACGGCCGGGACGCCGTAGCCGCGGCGCACTCACTCCGTCCGGACGTCATCCTGATGGACCTCCGCATGCCGGAACTTGACGGTGTGAGCGCGATGCGGGAGATCCGGCCGGAGTGCCCCGATACCCGCTTCCTGGTCCTGACCACGTTCGACACGGATGAGTTCATCTTTGACGCCATCGACGCGGGGGCGCTCGGCTTCTTGCTGAAGGACACCTCCCGCGAGGAACTCTTCCGCGCCGTGCGGGCCGTGCACCGGGGTCAGTCCGTGATCAACCCTGCCGTGGCAGCCAGACTCTTGGACCGATTCAACACGCTTTCGCGCCAGGGCGCCGTCCACAACCTGCTCTCGGAGCGAGAGATGGACGTACTCCGGCTCCTGGCGGACGGCTCGCCCAACAAGGCGATCGCCCGCGAACTCGTGGTGAGCGAGAGCACGGTGAAGACGCACATCGCCAACATCTTCCAGAAGCTGGGCGTGAACGACCGCACTGGCGCAGTCACGGAGGCGATGCGGCGCGGCATCCTGGAACTCAGACGCTAGGCGGAAGTCCCGCCGGCCCTCCACCAAGCGGCCACCGTGGCATCGGCCGTACGGCTGATGGCCCTCCCGCGGGCCTCCCGTAGCCTCGAGTGAGGCAGGGAGATCCCGTGGGCCACATCACCATCCTCATCGTCGACGACAGCCCAGCGATCCGCGACGGCCTGCGTGCGATCCTGGATGCACACGAGGACCTGGAGGTGGTCGGGACTGCCTCGGACGGCGCAGAGGCCGTGGACCTCGTGCGCTCGGCACGTCCCGCGGTGGTGCTGATGGATGCGCAGATGCCGATCATGGACGGTGCGGAGGCCACGAGGCGGATCAAAGCGGCCGACCCGTCCGTCCGCGTCATCGTCCTCACAGTGCACGCGGGCCACCTCCAGCCCGGCCTGGACGCCGGCGCGGACGCCGCCCTCCTGAAGGACGTACCCCGCGCCGACCTCCTGCGCGTGATCAGAGCCATCTGAGAGTTGGCCGAGGCGTTCTAGAGGGAGATCACAACGTTCCATCCCCACACCGGGCGGCATGGGACCCAAACGCGCACGCGTGGCCCGAGGAGCAGTTGGATACAGGACGCCCCGGCTAGTGCCGGGGCGTCCTGGAAGTTCGTCCGTCCGCCGCCTACCTCAGGCCGGCGTGCTGGAAGGCGCGGTCCAGGTGCTGCCAGGTCTCGCGGTAGCGCTGGATGGCGCTCTCGTGGTCCCCGGCAGCCTGGGCCGCCTGCGCGGCCTGGTAGGCGTCCTCGGCACTGTCGAGTTCACGCTCGACCTGGCGGGCACGGTTGGTCTGGATCGCGTCCGGCAGTGCCTCCGCGTCCACCCAGCCCACGCGCACGATGACCCAGTCCGCGGTCACCAGCAGGTCCAGCGCCTCCGCCACCGCTGCCCGGCCGCCGGCGCCGAGGCGTGAGCCGTCCTTGTCCAGGGCGTCCTGCAGCGTGCGGGCGGCCTGCCGCTCGCGGTCGAAGATGCTGTGGCCACGCTTGTCGTCTGGCCGGATCACGTCCGCCCAGAGCGCGTCAGCGAGGCTGTCCTCGATGCTGCCGATGGCCTGGTCCACGCGCCGCACGCCGTCGTGCGGGGCCAGCAGAGCGGCTGCGGCTTCCTTCAGGTCCTGCGGGCCCAGCACCTCCAGGTGCAGGGTGATCACGCCCACGCCACCATCGTCGTCCGTGACGGTGACGGTGATGACGTAGTCGCCCGGATCCACGTAGCGGAGCGAGCCGCCGAGGCTGCCGCCGCCCGCCAGTTGCGCGACCACGACGGTCTCCTGGAGACCATTGCCCCAGTCGATCACCGCGGTATGGGTGTCCAGCGTGCCGGCGTCCGTGAACGTCACCTCGATGGTCTGCGTTTCGGTGGACAGGATCGTCGCCGAAAGCGGCGTGCCGGCGAGTACCGGAGCCACGTTCAGTACCGTGAAGTCAGAGGACTCCTGGGTCACGCCCAGGTCGTCATCCTCCACGGTCACCGTGACCGTGTAGACGTCGCTGGGAGTGGCCGTCGGGTCGTCGTCCAGGTACTGGTGCGACGCCTCGAACGACCGCTCGCCCGCCTCGAGGTCGAGCACCGTGGGCTCGCTGCCGTCGCCCCAGTCCACGGTCACAGTGAAGGTGTCGTCCACGCCGGGGTCGACGAACTCACCGGCGAGGTGGAGCGTGCCGTCCTCGTCGATGGAGGACTCGTGCTCCAGCGTGAGCGCGGAAGGCGCCACGTTGGAGACGGTGACCTCCGCCTCCGCCTCGCCTCGGCCCAGGTCGTCGTCCGTGACCGATACCTGGATGGCGTAGGCGTCCGAAGACGTGCCGGCCGGGTCGTCGTCCGCGTACACGTGGTCCGCATCGAACGACCGCTCGCCCGCCTCCAGTTCCAGCGTGGTGGCCTCCGTGCCGTCGCCCCAGTCGATGACCACGGTGAAGGTGTCCAGCGTGCCGGGGTCGACGAACTCACCTGAGAGGGTGATCCCGTCAGCCTCGTCGATGGCCTCCTCCGAGAGGGTCAGCACGACCTCCGAGGGGGTCACGTTCGCAACGCCCAGGCTGGTGGTGGACTCGGTCTCGCCGCCATCATCGTCCGTCGCGGTGATCAGCACCGGGTACAGGTCCTCCGCCCCGGGACGGTCGTCCAGGTAGCGGTGGGTCAGGCTGAACTCGTCCTCGCCCACCTCGAAGTCGAACGACTCCACGGTGCCGTCGCCCCAGTCCACGGCGAGGGTCACCGCGTCCGCCCCCGGCTCCACGATGGAGCCGGAGAGCGTGATGACCTGGTCCTCGTCGATCACGGTCGGCGAGGCCGTAAGGCCGGCGACCTCGGGGGCCACGTTCGCAATGTCGAAGACTGCCGTCTCCTGCGCGGAGCCGCCGTCGTCGTCCGTGACGGTCACGGTGACCGTGTACTCACCGTCGTCCGCGTACACGTGGGTGTAGCCCAGCGTGCGCTCGTCCGCGGCGAGAGCGAACGACTCGACCGTGCCGTCGCCCCAGTCCACGTCCAGGGTGAACGTGTCCTCCGGGCCGGCGTCACGGATGAGGCCCTGCAGGGTGACGGAGGAGCCCTCGTCGCCCTCCCCGCCCTGGAGTTCCAGGGTGGGCGCGGCGTTCAGCACCGTGACGGTGGCGGACGCCTCGTCGCTCAGGCCGTCCTCATTCACCGCGACCACCTGGATGTCGTAGGTGTCCGGCAGGCCGGACGGGTCATCCAGGTAGCGGTGCGAGAACACGTAACTCGTGGTCCCAGCGGCGACGGCGTACGTCGAGACGTTCCCGTCGCCCCAGTCCACGGTGAACTCCAGCGCGTCGTCTCCGCCCGGCTCGATGATCGTGCCGGTCAGGGTCGCCACGCCGCCCTCGGTGACCGGGCTGGTCACGTCGGCCGTGATCGTGGGCGACACGGCGATGACGGTGACGGCAATGGTGCCGCCCGCGTAGTCGCCGTCCTCGTCGCTCGCGGTCACGGTGATCACCGGGTTCAGCGGGTTGCCCGTGAACTGGTGCGTCAGCGTGCCGGAGTTGCCGGCGACGGTGGCCGTGCCGCCGTCGCCCCAGTCGATCGACCAGGACAGCGTCTCGGAACCCGGGTCGGTCGCCGAGAGGGTCAGGGTGTACGTCTCCATCTCGTCCACCACGGCCGGGCCGTTGACGGTCAGGGTGGGGGCCACGTTGGTGACCGTGACGGCCACGCGGTGGATGTCCGTGTTGCCGGCGGTGTCGGTGACCCGCAGGCCAATCGTGCGGCTGGCCGGGCCGTCGATGCCGGCGGCAGAGAACGTCGCCGTAACGCCGGAGGCGTCATCGAACTGGCCGTCGTTGTCCAGGTCCCAGGCGTACGTCAGCGCGCCGCCCTCAGGGTCACTGCTCAGGCTGCCGCTCAGGGAGACCGAGCCGCCCTCTGGCACGGAGTACGGGCCTCCCGCGTTCGCCACCGGCGGAGCGTTGTCCGCGGGCAGGGTGAAGACGTTCAGGTCCGAACGGATCTCCGTGATGATCGGCGCGATGATGGTGTCCTCGATCAGGCCACCCAGCGAACACGCGATGTTCAGTTCGTGGCAGATGCCCTCGAACTTCACCAGTTGCAGGTCGTCCGTTGGCGGGATCGTCCAGCACTCACCCTCCACGTAGAAGGGCGCCCAGATCGGGCAGCCGGGTTCGAAGCCGCCCACCGGCAGGCCGGCGGTCGGGGTCTTGCCGAACTCCCAGCACTTGCCGTTCTGGACGATGCCCGGCAGATCACAGACCTGCTTCTGGTACGGCTGCGCGGAGGACTTCAGGGGCGGCCCCGGGATGGGGGACCAGCACTCACCCTGCGCCTCGATCAGTGGCGGGACACAGCCGGTGATCGGCGTGCTCGGGTAGGTGAGCGCCGGCGGCCCGGGGATGGTCTCGTAGCACTTTCCCCCGTACGGGATCGTGATCCCGGGGCACAGTTGCTGCGGCCAGGAGTTGCTGGCGTAGACCGGCGGTCCAGGCGGCACGCCGTAGCACGTCCCGCCGGACTCGATGCCGACGCACGCGCCGAACGCGTAGAAGCTTGTCCAAGTGAGGCTGGGCGGAAGCGTCCAGCAGCGGCCGTTCTCCAGGATGGCGAGGACGTCCGAGCAGCCCTGCACCTTGGATACGGTGGTGGTGATGCTCGGCGGGATCAGCCAGCACTTGCCCTGCTCCATGAAGCCGGTGGGGCAGAACGTCTGCAGGCTGGTCGAGATGGTGATGCTCGGCGGGACGATCCAGCACTCGCCGTCCTCGTAGAGGGCGAAGTCGCAGACCGTGACCGTGCGGAAGCCCTGCTCCACGCCGCTGGAGGGCGGCGTCACGTAGCAGTGGCCGTTGGGGCCGGTGGCCAGCGGGGCGCAGGTGCCGGACGGCACGCCACCAGTCGGGTAGCCCGGGCTGCCCGAGATGCTGATCTCGAAGCCGCCCAGCACGGCGTTCACGAGGGCAACCGGGTTCGTCGGCACGCCCTCCACCTGCGGGATGGCATCGATCACCGTCATCAGTTCGTCGATCCACGGCGGGACCTGCAGCCCCACCGCGTCGTAGAGGTCGCGGATGCTGTCGCTGGTGAAGGCGGCAGCCGGGTCGCTGTCCAGCAGCGGCCGCAGGTCCGCCCAGATCTGCTCGATGTTCTGGAGGTTCGCCAGCACGTCCTGCAACAGGTCGTTGAAGTCCAGGTCAAACGGGACCTGGACCTCCAGGCGCGTGTTCCCCAGGAGTTCGCTCTCCAGGTCAGCGGCCGCGAAGAACGCGAAGTCCGGCGAGGGCTGGAACGCCCAGTCCAGGTCGAACTCCGTGTTGGTCAGCGTGACCGGCCCGAGCAGGATCGGGATGGACGACGCGCCCTCCAGGAAGATGCCGGCCGTGCCGACCTCCACGTCCAGAACGGCGACCTGCTCCAGCGGCTGGTCCAGCCGCAACTCCACCCATAGCGAGCCGCGCAGCGCGAAGCCGGCGGACACGTTCGGGGAGTTCTTCAGCGCGAACTTCAACTGGATGGGTGTGTCTTCGTCCACCGGGCGCAGCTGAATGTCCGGGATGCCGTCCAGCAGCTCGCCGCCCTCCGGCTCGATGAGCGAGTAGAGCCCCAACAGGTCCTGCAGCCCCCAGTTGGAGGTGCTGCTGGCCACGAACACGAAGTTCGTGGGGATACCGGTGGCGATGTTCAGTTCAAGGCCAACGGTGACCGCGAGCTGCTTCGTGTCTGGCTCCACGCCCAGCACGGCGTCGCCGCCCAGTTCCAGGCCGAAGCCCTGAGTGGTGGCGTCGAACGACAGGTAGAGGCTGAGGTTATTGATGACCAGCCACTCGATGCCGAACGGCTGCTCCCACGGCTGGTCGGCCTGCAACTGACCGCCGAAGGCGAACTGCAGGCCGGCCGCGCCGGCCTTCAACTCACCTTCCACGATGAACGTCAGGTCCGTCTGGCCCGCGTCCTCCGTGATCGTGATGCCCAGTTCACCGGCCAGGGAGACCTCGAACCCGGCGGGCGTCGCGGAGACGGTGAACGCCAGCGACGCGTAGCGGAACCAGTCCGGCCCGCCAGACGGGAACTCCAGCCGCGGGATCGAGGCGGTCAGCGAGAGCCCGCTGGACGTCGATCCGCTCCCCCAGGGAATGCCGATGCTGCCGGTGAGCAGCAGCCGGTCCACGGTCAGGCCGCCCAGGGCGTCCGCGACCGTCTCCAGTTCCTCCGGGACGCTGGTGGAGGCGATCAGCGTGATGCCGCTGCCCAGGTCCACCTCGTACTCGGAGGAGCCGTAGATGCCGTCGAAGAAGCCGCGCAGCACCGGGGAGAGGTCGTCGGAGGCCACGGCGTCGCCGCCCAGGCTGACGACGAGCGCGAAGGCGTCCAGCGTCAGGTCGCCCGCGAAGGTGCCTGCGGTATCAGGCACGATGTCCGAGAGCGAGAGGTCGTTCGCCTGGAAGCCACCGATCACACGGAGCCCACCGGCCCCGTCCGCGACCAGCGACAGCACCAGGTTCAGTTGGACGTTGTCGAAGAGCGTGACCTTGCCGCCCACCTCGAAGGTGAAGCCGCTGGTGCCCGCCCCGGCGGAGAGGACCAGGTCCGTGGCCGTGAAGTCAGGGAGCGACAGGCCGTCCGTGGGCGCACCGGTCGCGGCGATGAGGGCCAGCAGGTCCTCGTCCGTGATCTGAGACGCCGTGGCGTTGAAGGCCACGCCTACCGCGCCGCTGCTGCCCGTGATGCCCACGTCCAGCGTGAACGTGGTGCCCCCGATGACGAACGACGAGTCGAGCGTGGCGCTCGCGTCCCCGCCGGCGTCCAGTTCGATGTTCAGCGAGACCACGTCCAGCGACGTCAGCCACGGCTGGTCGAACGGCGTGGGCCACGCGGCGGTGGAGGCGCCAGAGATGCTCACCGAGCCGGCCGTCGTGACCTCCAGTGCCACCTCGAAGGGCACCTGGTCCACGCCGTCAGCGGTGACCAGGAACCCCGCGGAAGCGCCGAAGGAGCCCACGCCGTCCGCATAGGCGACGTCCAGTTGGAACGGCACGCCCGGGTCGCCCTGGAACCAGTCAGGCATCCCCGCGATCGAGGGCGTGCCCGGCAGCGAGGCGCTGAGCGTGGCGCCGGTGACGGCGCCGGAGTCGATGGCCAGCGTGCCTTCCAGCAGCAGCGAGCCGCTTCCGTCCAGGCCCAGCGCGTCCAGCAGGGCGTCCGGCAGGTCGGCGGCCGCCAGGGACGCCTCCAGGTTCAGGCCGTTGGCCAGCGTCAGCGTGTCGGACTCGGCCGTGAGGCCGAAGCGGCCGTCGAAGAAGGCCAGTTCCGGGGCGGTGAGGTCGTCCCGGGCGATCTCGACGGTGCCCGAGCCGGCCTGGACGAAGGCGAGGCCCACGTCCGGCAGGACGATGTCGCCGGGCGCTCCGGTGAGGCCTAGCGGCAGGTCACCGAGGGTGGTCGAGTCCAGGCCGATGCCCAACAGCACTTCGCGCCCGTCGCCGCGGTCCAGCGCGGAGACGAGGACGGAGCCGCTGACGCCGAAGGCGGCCACGTCACCGGAGACGGAGAACGCCTCCGTGGCGGTGTCCACGAACACGGTGAGGTCGGTGAGCGAGAGGTCGGGGAGGCCCGTGGGCGCCACAACGCCCGCGCTCGAGCCGAGCAGCGAGGCCAGGTCGGCGCTGGTCAGGCTGTCCAGGTGCCCGGTGAAGGTGGCCTCGCCGCCGGCCAGGGCCAGCGCCAGGTCCACCGTGCTGGCGCCCGCGCTCACCGAGGAGGTGAGCGAGACGTCCACGCTGCCCGCGCCGTCGATCGCGAGGCCCAGCGTGGTGCTGTTCAGGGTCAGCCAGTTGAGGCCGAACGGCGCCACCCACGGGGACACCAGGGCGGCGTCCAGCGTGGCGGTGGCGGCGTCGAAGTCCAGCGCTGCGTCCACCGTGAACGTCAGCGTCGTGCCGTCCACGTCCGCCTCGGCGACCAGCGACAGCGAGGCGACGACCGCCCCTTCCGAGTAGGTCACGGAGAGCGTGGGGGTGGTCAGGGAGAGCCAGTCCGGCAGGACGCTGCCGAGTTCGGGCAACACGGCGGAGAGGCTCAGGGAGGAGGTGTCCGGCATGGAGCCGCTCAGGACACCGAAGTCGTTGCTGCCCAGCGAGCCGGACAGCAGCACGTCACCGGTGCCGAACGCTGCGGATAGCGGGCCGGGGAGCGCGCCCAGGTCCAGGCGCGCGGCGAAGTCCAGGCCGCTGGAGATCACCAGTTGCCCGGACTCGGCGCCGGGGTGCAGGCCGTCCAGGAAGGCGGTGGCAGCCGCCGGAAGGGCGCTGGTGGCCACCGAGGAGGGCTGGCCGCTTGCGGACTGGAGCAGGACGACGCGGGCGAAAGGGGTGTCTACCAGGTCACCGGACAGGCCCAGGTCGGCCAGGCTCCGATTGTCCACGCTCATGGCGAAGGTGATGTCCGGCGTGGCGCCGTCCCACGTGGCCAGCACCATGACGCCGGCCGCGCCGGTGAGGGTGATGGACGAGGTACCGGCATCGATGGCGATGGCGTCCAGGAACTGGTCCGCCTGGCCCGGCAGGTCCACGCTCAGCGTGCTCCCCGCCAGCGGCCCCAGGACATCCTCCGCTTCAGAGAACGTCAGGCCCGACAGTTCGATCGGATCCGCCTCCGGATCGTCCACCACCGTCAGGGTGACAAAGGACGCCACGGTGGACGACGGAGAGAAGGCCGCGAAGGCGAGCGCGAAGGCACACGCCGCAGCCACGAGCGCAAAGGCGCGCCTGGAACGAACAAAGGACATAGAAAAACCGCCCCGCTCCCAGGAGCGCCGGCGGCACCCCCAACACCCCTCGCACACCGCTCTGATGCGCAACCAACCCGCCGGGTTGTAACACGCAATTGTTGCCAAAGTCACGCCGGAGGCAGTACCGCGCCGTCTACGCGAGCGTACGAACAGATGAACGACGGGAAACCACGAACGATTGGGCGCGCTTCATCCCCAGCGATGTCGGTGAGTCGGTCACGCGGACGGGCGCGAGGCGGACCGTGACCGGTTCGTGGCGTCACTCTCCCTCAGTACCAGGACAACCTCGAGAAACGACCGTCCACCCCAGGGGCGGAAGGGGAGGACCGCATGCGCCTGCTGGTCTTCGGCGCGAGGGGCTACATCGGGAGCCACCTGGTACCCCGCCTCGTCACGCTGGGGCACGACGTCCGTGCAACCTCGAGGCACCCCGAAGCGCTCGCCGGGCGCGGCTGGGATCGGGTCGACTTCGTCACCGCCGACGCGCTTGATCCCGCAACCCTCGATGAGGCCCTGCGCAGCGTGGACGTCGCCTACTACCTGGTCCACTCCATGGCGGCGGGCGCCGACTTCGCGGCGCGCGACCGGCGGGCCGCCCGCAACTTCCGGCGTGCCGCTGAGCGCAACGGCGTCCAGCGCATCATCTACCTCGGCGGACTCCAACCAGCCGAAGCGAAGTCGGAGCACCTGGCATCACGAGAAGAGACGGGCGAGATCCTCCGGGACGGCGCGATCCCGGTGACCGAACTCCGAGCAGGGATCATCGTGGGCGCGGGCAGCGCGGCCTTCGAGGTGATCCGTGACCTGGCGTTCCACCTGCGTGTCATGCTGACCCCTCGCTGGGTCCGCTCCCGCACGCAGCCCATCGCCCTGGACGACCTGCTCGCCTACCTCGTGGGCGTGCTGGAGGTCCCGGAGACGGTCGGCGGCACGTTCGATGTGGGTGGTCCGGAGACGCTGACCTACGAGGAGATGATCCGCCAGTTCGCGGAGGTCGCAGGAACGAAGGTGACGATCATCCCCGTGCCGGTCCTCACACCTCGCCTGTCGTCCTACTGGCTCGACCTCGTGACAGCGGTGCCCGCGAACATCGCTCGTCCGCTGGTCGATGGCCTTCGCCACGACCTCCTGGCGGACGACCGGCGGATACGGGCGCTGATCCCGCTCCCGCTGCAGCGCTACCGCGAGGCCGTCCGGAGCGCCCTGGACCTGGAGCAGAGCGAAGCCGTGCCCGCCCGGTGGACGGAGGGCGCCCTGTTGTTCCGCGCCGGACGCCCGGAGATTGCCTTCTACTCGCGCCGCGCCAGCGCCACCGCCCCCTGTCACGCACCGATCGAGGCCGCGTGGCGAGCGATCGCCTCGGTCGGCGGCAGGTCCGGATGGCCGGCCTACGGTCGGCTGTGGCGAGTGCGGGCGGCCCTCGACCGGGCCGTGGGTGGTGTCGGCTTCCGACGCGGGCGCCGGCACCCCACGGAAGTCCGAGTCGGCGACACCATCGACTGGTGGCGAATCGTCGCCGTGGAACCAGGGCGCCGGCTCACCCTGCTCGCGGAGATGAAGGTCCCGGGCGCGGCCGTGCTGGAGCTGGAAGCCAGTCCTCGGGACGGCGGACGATCGTCAGTGATCACGGCAACGGCACATTTCCACCCAGCCGGCGTCTGGGGAATGCTCTACTGGCTCGCCCTCTTTCCCGTACACCGTCAGATCTTCCGGCGGCTCGCGGACGGACTCGCCGATCGCGCCGAGGAGATGAACACTGGCGGGAGGACCGCGTGATGCTCGGACAGCCACCGACAGCGGCCCGGTTCCGAAGGCTGCGTGCCTACAACCTCGCGATGGCGTTGCTGCACGGTGCGCAGGGCGTGGCCCTGCTGGCCTTGAGCAACGACTTCGCGCTGCCGGTGACGGCGACATTCATGGAAGGGCCCCCGGGACGCGATCTGCCGGAGTTGCGCACGCTGTTCGACCTGCCGGTCGGCCCCGCGGTGGCCGTGTTCGTGCTGATCTCCGCCGCCGCCCACGCAATCCTGGTGCTGCCCGGGGCGTTCGACTGGTACTGCCGCAACCTGGAGCGCAACAGGAACGACGCGCGGTGGATCGAGTACTCCGTCAGCGCTTCGATCATGATCGTGCTGATCGCGATGCTCACGGGGATCAGCGACGTCGCGGCCCTGGTCGCGCTGTTCGGCGTCAACGCATCGATGATCTTCTTCGGGCTGGTCCAGGAACACACGGCGCACCCCGGCGAGGGCAGCCTGCTGCCGTTCTGGCTCGGCTCCATCGCCGGCGCGGTCCCGTGGATCGCCATCGCGATCTACCTCTTCAGCCCGGGGACGGACGCCACCCCACCCGGATTCGTCTACGGGATCTTCATCTCACTCTTCGTGTTCTTCAATGTCTTCGCCATCAACATGTGGCTCCAGTACCGGCGAGTGGGCCCGTGGCGCGACTATCTCTTCGGAGAGTCCGTGTACGTGCTGCTCAGCCTGACTGCGAAGTCCGCACTCGCGTGGCAGGTCTTCTTCCCCACGCTGATGGACTGAGGCGTCCCTCCCTGGCGCCCGCGCGGGCCGCATCACCGAGGCCCCCGCCCAGCGTCCGCCGAGCCGGGGGCCTCGGGGGATGCAGCAGGCCCTGCCGCTTACGCGGCAGGGCCTGTGTTGGAGGGACCGTTGTCCGTTGCTAGGCGGCTGCGGGCTGTCCCGCCGGCACCTGCTCCTTGTGGGCCTCGAAGGCCGGCATCCGCAGGATGGCCGCGGCCACCAGGACCACCAGGCCAATGCCGGTAAGCATCAGGGTCACCCCCATCAGGATGGCGAAGTTGCCGACCTGCTCCGCGAAGAACGCCGTCTCCAGGGCGGTGATCAGTGTGGTTGCAGTCACCCACGACTCGCGAGGGGTGTTCGGAGCGGGGTTCCCGTTGGCGCCCACCGCAGCCTCAGCGGCCACGTTGGTGCCCTTCGGGTCGCCGTCCGGCAGCGCGAACCGGCCCATCTGGGCGTAGGTCAGGCCACCGGTCCGCTCCAACTGGTGCATGCGGATGACCGCAGCCTGCGCCCGTGCCTCGTCACCGGTGTCCACCAGTTGGCCGGGGATGGTCGAGTCCTGCGGGCCAATGATGCCCTCCGCGCGCAGCGTGTCCCGCACCTCCGCGCGGCCCTGGTAGCCGATGAACGCCGAGCCGATACCCGAAGCGATCAGGATGAACCCGGCCACGAACCCACCGATTGCGAAGAACCTTGGTGCGGGCATTGCCCTCTCCTTCCGCGGATCCCGGCCGGTTGCCGGTCTCCGATTTCCGTCCAGTTGCGCCGATGCCGCTTTGGCCTTGGTCGCAGTACGGAAGGTACGTCCGGGGCTCCGCCCGCTCCCGATGCCTTGGTCCCGGGACCTGTGTGACTTGAGTCACAACATCTCTCGACGCCCCGCCGGGCCGCCTTGGCGGCGGACACCGCGAGAAAGAGACACGGCACCTCCCCGTGAGGCAGGATGGGCGCCACCGGAGCCTGAGTGCGCTCACACGGGAATTTTGTTGGAGGCACCCTGATGGTCAATGATCAGTCGACCGCCCTGTGGATGCGCGAGCCCGGCATCCGCGCCCTGCTCACGCGCGAGGCGCGCTGGCAGGCGTGGCTGGACGTGGAGGCCGCCCTCGCCCGCGCGGAGGCGGACCTGGGCGTAATCCCCCGGAAAGCCGCGGAGGAGATCCAGCGCAAGGCGCGCCTGGACCTGATGGACGTCTCCCGCATCGAGGACGGCCTGCGTCGCACGGGCCACGGACTGGTGCCCCTGATCTGGGAACTGGATCGCATCTGCGAGGGCGATGCCGGCGGGCACGCCCACTGGGGCGCCACCACGCAGAACATCACACAGACGGGACTGATCCTGCAGGTTCGCAAGGCGCACCAGGTGGTCCTGGACCTGCTCGCCGCGCTGCTGGAGGCCCTCGCGGACGTCGCGGAGCGCACCCGGGACCACGCGATGCCGGGCCGCACCCACGGCCAGCACGCCGTGCCGACGACGTTCGGCGCGAAGGCGGCGGTGTGGATCGACGAGTACGCGCGCCACGTGGAGCGGCTGCGGGCGTGCGAGCCTCGCCTGTTCGTGGCGATGCTCGGCGGCGGCGCGGGGACGCAGGCCTCCTTCGAGGGCATGGGCCCGCAGATCCAGGACCGCATGGCGGAGGTGCTGGAGCTGGGCTCCATGCCGGTGCCCTCCCGCACCACGCTGGACCACCTGGTGGAGTACACGCTGACGCTCGCGCTGCTGGGGACCACCTCCGGCCGCGCCGCGCGGGAGATCCGGGAACTGATGAAGGAGGAGTTCGCGGAGGTGGAGGAGCCGGTGCCGGACGGCAGCGTGGGCAGCAGCACCATGCCCCAGAAACGGAACCCCAAGATCTGCCAGGACGTCATCGCCATCGAGGCGCACATCCGCTCGCTGTTGCCGCTCGCGCTGGAGGCCACGCTGTCCGACCACGAGGCGGACGGCAGCCGCGCCGCCATGATCGGCCGCGCGCTCACGGACTCCCTCGTGATGGCCGGCGACGTGCTGGTCCGCATGACGGCGCTCTTCGAGGGCCTGCGGGTCTTCCCGGAGCACATGCGTCGCAACCTGGACCTCTCCGGCGGGCTGATCATGGCGGAGCACGTCATGCTGGTGCTGGGCCGGGAGATCGGACGCCAGCGAGCACACGACGCGGTCTACGAGGCCGCCCAGGCGGCAGCGGTGGAGCCCTCGCGCTCGTTCGCGGAGCGGCTGGCGGCGGACGATGCCGTGAGCGCGCATGTCACGGCGGAGCGCGTCGCGGAACTACTGGACCCGGCCGCCTACACGGGCGAGAGCGCCCAGCAGGCATCGCAGCAGGCCGCGCGCGGGAGGCAGGTGGCGCAGGCGCTGAGGGACCGCGAGCGGCCTCGCGAGTTCTCTACGTCGACGGGCTGAGGGTCCGGGAGAGGAACTCTACGCTAGTAGACGCGGCCCAGGCGCACGCCGGTGACCGTGGTCGTGCGCACCTCGCTGGTGTTGCCGAACGGGCTGGTGGTGCTCAGGACGCGTCGCACCGTCACGGTGCCCACCAGTTCGCCCTCCCGGTAGAGGCCGCTGAAGGTGACCTGCAACTGGCGGTCGCCGGACAGGTTCGCGGTGACCTGGGTTCCGCTGCCGCCCACGGACCCGCTGGCCAGCGTGGTGACCGTCGCGGGGTTGCAGACGGCGCCGGAGGGCGTGTGCGTGACGGCGTAGGCGATGGTGCCCACGCTCGTGGCCTCGCCGCTGAACCGCCCGTCACTGCCTCGGGAGACGTTCAACTCCACGTCTGATTCGAAGGGAGTGTCCCAGGTGCATCCATTGGCTGCGACCAGCGAGCCGAGCGATCCCGTGACCGTGCCGGCGTAGCGGTCGCCGGCGGCCGCGGGCGGGGCCGTGGCCACGACCACCGGCGGCGCCTGCGTGGGCTCGGCCGTCGGGGCCGGCGTCGCGGTGGCCTCCGGCGTGGCCGCGGCCTCCGAGGTCGGCTCCGCGGTGGCGACAGGGCTCGCCTCGGCGGTCGCGGTCGCGGTGGGAGCGGGCGTGGACGTCACCACGGGAGTCAGGAACACGGCGGGGGGCGTCTCGGTGGGCGGGGCCGTCGCGGTCGGGGTGGGCTGCAGGCCCGCCGAGGCGGACAGCCCGGAGAAGCCCCAGGTGCTGGAGAAGAAGAGCCCGGCGACCGCGGCAAGGGCCACCAGGGGCAGCATCACCAGCGGCACTGCTATCCCGCCCAGTTGCCACCAGGCGCCTCCGGTGCGCCCTCCAGCGATGGCAGGCGGGCTGAAGACCTGCACTGCTCGCGTGGTGGATCCGTGGATGCGCGTGCTGATGGCCTCGTTGGCCACCACGGAAGAGACCCGGAAATCGCTCAGTTCACTGATCGCGAGCGCCACGCCCGCAGCGGACGGCGCATGCACGATGAAACGGCCGTGCCGGAGGTCCGCGTTTACGAGGTCAATGTGGAGGATGCCCGGCTTCGCCTCGAGCTGCATTGCGAAGCGCAGCAAGTCGCCCTGGCTGGCGAACGGACCTACTTCCAGTGGAATACGACGGTACGCAACCATCCCTGCGTCCTCGCTGGGACGCGCGGGAGGGAGACTGTACTTCCGCTGTACGCGCGCGGGTTCCGCCACGGAGTTATGTCCACTATCTGGCCCGAGGACGCCGCTGGGAGCACACTCGAACCGGCCGCCTTGTGAGGCTGATGTTAGTCCGGAACCGCGTTTTGGGGTTCTGATTCTGGCTGACTTGTCGTTCCTCAACCAAGACTTAACGGAGAGATATGTCCTCCGTACACGCGAAGAAACGGACAATGGTTGCAGGCGGCGCGCCACGTAATTCGTGGCGATGTGTTGGTTGCGAAGGCTCGTCGGTATCTCCGCAGTTCATTTCTTGCATGGACGGCAATTGAGCCTTTCGCGCACGATGAGGGGGCCCTCGTGGCACGGATGACTCACGTCAAGAAGGCGGCTGCCGCCGTCCTGCTGATGGCAGCGCTGCTGCTGGGGCTCTCCGGCCTGGACGGCGCCGGCCGCACCACCTCCCAGACCACGGCCACCGAGACCACCGCCACCGAGACCACCGCCACCGAGACCACCGCCACCCAGACCACCACTACCCAGACCACCACTACCCAGACCACGGTCGCCGCGGCGCCGGCCCCCACCCGCGCCCCTTCCCCCACCTCCCTCCTGGAGGCCCACGGCCCCCAGGGCACGGTCCGCCTCACCGTCCGCCTCGCCCCCTCCGCCTCCGCCGCCGACCTGGACGCCGCCATCGCCGCCTCCGGCGGCAGCCGCCAGCACACCCTGGACCAGATCCGCTCCGTCACCGTGAACGTCCCCGCCACGCAGGCGGACGCCCTGCTCGCCTCCCTGGAGCGCGATGCCGCCGTCCAGCGCGTGGAGCCCTCCGTGCGCGTCGGCATCGCAGGCGACCCGGACGCCGAGGGTGCCCAGGGGCACGAGGACCAGTGGGCGCTTTCGCGCATCGGCTGGGACGTGGCCCGCGCAGGCACCTCGATCACCGGCGGCGCCACCATCGCCGTGCTGGACACGGGCATCGATGCCTCGCACCCGGAACTCGCGGGCCGCGTGGTGGAGGGCGTGAGTTTCACCGGCGGCGACCCGAACACGGACCCGCACGGCCACGGCACCGCCCTGGCCGGCATCGCGGTGGCCAACGCGGACGATGATGCCGGGATCTCCGGCGTCGCCTTCGCCGGGGTCAACGTCGCCTCCGTGCAGGTACTGCACGCGGACGGCACCGGTGACGACGTGGACGTGGTCGCCGGCGTCCTGTGGGCCGTGGAGCACGGCGCGCAGGTCATCATGATGGGCTTCTCCACGGACGACTACTCGCCCGCGCTGGCCGAGGCCATCGAGTACGCGTGGACGCAGGGCGTGGTGGTCGTGGCGGCCACCGGCAACGGCGGCCAGGACGTGGTGACCTACCCGTCCGGCATGCCGCACGTCCTGGGCGTGGCGGCGACGAACGGCGATGACCAGGTCACCGGCAGCAGCAACACCGGCAGCGCGGACCTGGCCGCCCCCGGCACCAGCATCCTGACCATCGCCCCCGGCGCGGGCCTGACCGCCGTCCGCGGCACCTCCGCGGCCGTCGCGCACGTCGCCGGGGTCGCGGCCCTCCTGTCCGCCAGCGGCCACGACAACGCCTACATCTTCGACCAGGTCCGCTGGGCCACCGTTCCTATCGAGGGCCACGACTTCGGGCGCACCGACCTCACGCTGGCCCTGGGCCCGGCGCTGACCGGCCCGGCTGCCGCGGAGCACGAGATGCCCGCGCCCGGCGAGGAGTTCCCGATCTACTCGGCCTCCGGCCTCGTCACCAACGTCACCGCCTCCGCCACCACCCTTGCAGAGGGCCAGACGGCCACGTGGACGTTCAACTTCACGCCCGAGTCCAACATGACCCGGACGCACCGCGTCCACCTGACGTTCCCGGCGGGCTTCGACGTCACGGGAATCCCGGGCGGCGGCCCCACCGCGGCCCCCGGCTACACGGCTGCGACCTTCGGGGCGGAGTTCCTCGCCGGCACCTACCCCTACCGACTGGTGACCGACGGCCCGAACCGCGTGGTCGAGATCTACGCGTACCACCCGTCGGTCAGCGGCACGCTGCTGGCCGGGGGCACGCCGTCTTCGATCTCGATCGCCGGCGTGGTCAACGGGCCGCTGGGGTACGCGCTGACGGACATCGAGTTCCGCACCACCGCAGACTTCCTGGTGCCGGCCAACCCCACCACCCTGACGGACGAGAGCGGCCCCGCGGCCGACCCGCCCGTGCTGCAGACCGCCACCACCAACGCCGATGGCACCCAGGTCATCCTGGACTTCGACAAGGACATGGCGGACCCCACCGGCAAGCACGGCCAGTTCGCCGTCTCCGGGCGCACCATCACCGGCGCGGCCCTCGATGGCGGCGATGCCAGCATCATCATCCTGACGCTGGACGGTAACCCGCCCATCTACAACGACGTGTCGGCCACCGTGTCCTACACGGCAGGCGACGTCCTGGCGGACGACGGCGGCATCCTGGCGACGTTCGCCGGACAGGGCATCGACGAAAGTAACTCCACGGTGTTCGCGCCGCCGGTGCTGCAGACCGCGACCACCAACGCGGCCGGCACCCAGGTCATCCTGACGTTCGACAAGGACATGGCCGACCCCACGGGCAAGCATGGCCAGTTCGCCGTCTCCGGCCGCACCATCACCGGCGCAGCACTGGACGGCGGCGACGCCAGCATCATCATCCTCACCCTGGACGGAACCCCCCCCATCTACAACGACGTCGCGGCCACGGTCTCCTACACCCCGGGGGACGTGGTAGCCGCCGACACGGGTGTCCTGGCCGCGTTCGCTGGACAGGCGATCGACGAGAGCAACTCCACGGTCTTTGACCCGCCGGTGTTTGTCTCCGCCACCACCAGCACGGACGGCACCACCATCACCATCACCTTCGACAAGGCGATGACGGACGCCGCGGGCAGACAGGGAGACTTCTCCTTCAACGACGGCGGCGCCCGCACCTTCTCCTCCGTCGTCAGCACCGTGGGGATGACCATCACGCTCGCGGTCCAGGGCGCGCCCATCACGGACGCCGCCGTGCTCACCGTCTCCTACTCCGGCGCCCCTGCGGTCACCGCCACCAACACGGGCATCCTCGCCAACTTCGCCGGCCAGGCCGTGACGAACGACGTTGATCCAGCCCCGCCCGTGCTCCAGTCCGCGACCACCAACGCCGCCGGGAACCAGGTCATCCTGGACTTCGACAAGGACATGGCGGATCCCACCGGCAAGCACGGCCAGTTCGCCGTCTCCGGGCGCACCATCACCGGCGCTGCCCTGGACGGCGGCGACAACAGCCGCATCATCCTCACGCTGGACGGCAACCCGCCGATCTACAACGACCAGGCGGCGACTGTCTCCTACACCCCGGGCGACGTGCTCGCGGCGGACGACGGCGTCCTGGCCCAGTTCACCGGAACCGGCATTGACGAGAGCGCCTCGACGGTCTTCGTGCCACCGGTCGTCACGAACGCAACGACCAACACCGCCGGCACGATCATCAGCCTCACGTTCGACAAGAACATGGCGGACCCGGACGGGCTGCACGGAAACTTCTCATTCAACGACGGTGGCGCGCGCGCCCTTTCCGCGGCCGAGCTGGACGGCGGCAACGCCGCCATCATCCACCTGACCGTGGATGGCGCGGCCATCGAGAGCGGCGACACGGTCACCGTGTCCTACAGCGGCAGCCCAGCCGTCACCGCTGCAGACACCGGCATCCTGGCGAACTTCGCGGGGACCGGGGTGACCAACACGGTGAACGCCGTGCCCCCGGTCCTGCAGTCTGTGACCACGAACGCCGCGGGGAACCAGGTGATCCTGGACTTCGACAAGAACATGGCGAACCCCGCGACGAAGCACGACCAGTTCACCCTCAGCGGCGGGCGCACTCCCACGGGGGCTAGCCTGGACGGCGGGGACAACAGCCGCATCATCCTGACCTTCAGCGGCCCGCCCATCTACAACGACCAGGGAGCGACCGTGTCGTACTCGCCTGGCGACGTACTGGCCGCGGACAACGGCGTGCTGGGCGCGTTCACCGGGACCGGGATCGATGAGAGCAACTCGACAGTCTTCGTCCCGCCCGTGCTCGTCTCGGCAGTTACGAACTCCGCGGGGACGCAGATCATCCTGACCTTCGACAAGAACATGACGGATGCTGCCGGCAAGGAGGGCGAGTTCGCCTTCAATGACGGCGGCGCCCGCAGCTTCTCGGGTGTTGCCAGCACGAGCGGGATGACCATCACCCTCACCGTCCAGGGCGCGCCCGTCACCGACGCGGCGGTGGTCACGGTCTCCTACACCGCGGGCACGGTGACCTCCACGGACACCGGGATCCTGGCCAACTTCGGTCCGTCGGCCGTCACGAACGTGGTGGATCCGGCTGCCCCGAACCTCTTGTCGGCGACCACCAACGCCGCCGGTACCCAGGTGATCCTGGACTTCGACAAGAACATGGCGAACCCGAACGGCAAGCAGGCGCAGTTCACGCTGTCCGGCGGCCGGAGCGCATCCGCGGCGGCGCTCGATGGTGGGGACGCGAGCATCATCATCCTCACCGTGAGCGGTCCGCCGATCTACAACGACCAGGCGGCCACGGTCTCCTACACGCCGGGCGACGTGGTTGCCGCGGACGCGGGTGTCCTGGGCCCGTTCGCAAGCATCGGTATCGACGAGAGCAACTCGACGGTCTTCGTGCCGCCGGTGCTGCAGTCCGCCACGACCAACGCTGCCGGCACGCAGTTGCGCCTGGACTTCGACAAGAACATGGCGAGCCCTGTCGGGAAGCATGGCCAGTTCACGCTCTCCGGCGGCCGGACGGCCTCGGCGGCGGTGCTGGACGGCGGGGACAGCAGCATCATCGTGCTGACGGTGAGCCCGCCCATCTACAACGACGTGGCAGCCACCGTCTCCTACACCCCCGGCGACGTGCTGGCCGCCGACACCGGCGTCCTGGCCCAGTTCACGGGTACCGGCATCGACGAGGGCAACTCGACTGTCTTCGCGCCGCCGGTGTTCGTCTCCGCCGCGACGAGCACGGACGGCACGAAGATCACCATCACCTTCGACCGGGCGATGGCTGACCCGGCGGCCGAGTTCGGCAACTTCACCTTCAGCGACGGCACCGGCCGGACCTTCACCGCAGCCGCCCTGGACGGCGACCCGACGAAGATTGTCCTGACCGTGGACGGCGACCCCATCGGCAACGGGGACACCATCACGGTGTCCTACACGTCGGGTGGGGTGGTGGCCACCAACACCGGCATCCTGGCCGCGTTCACGGCCCAGGCCGTGACCAACGCGGTGCCCGGCGGCGGTGGTGGCGGCTTCTTCCCGCCGCCGGCGCCCACGCCGAAGCCCCCGATGGTGGAGGACGGCCTCCCCACCCCGATTCCGGGGTTCGAGCCAGAGATCTTCGACCTCAACACCGGCAGCACCTTGCCCACGAAGGTCTCCGCCCTGGTGGTGAACGTCACCCGGACCGGCCCGGAGCAGCGGCAGACGGAAGTCTTCCTGTCCGTCCCGCAGGGTGCGGTCGCCAACGGCTGGAAGGTCCTGATCCAGTCCGTGACCTCCATCGCGGACCTGGAGGAGGTTGCCCCGCTGCCCACGCTGCAGGGACGCATCCTGTCAGCCGTGTCCGCGCAGGTGCTGGACCAGACCAACAAGCCGATCACGATGAAGTTCGATAAGCCTATCGCCGTCACGGCGGTGCTGCCGCCGGAGGCGCTCCCGCTGAACGCCGTGCTGTCCGCCTTCACCATGGCCTACTGGGACGGCACCGACTGGATCGACGTGCCCTCGGAGGCACGGCTCCTGCCGGACGGATCGGTGGAGGTCACCACGCAGGCGGAACACTTCACGCTCTACTCTGTGAAGTACCGCCGCCTGCGCGGCTTCGTCGCCCCGGCGAAGTTCGGCTCCGGCACCATTGACCTGGTGATGCTGGAGGCCGGCGCCTCCTTCGAGGAACTCTCGCTCGCGACCAAGCGCGAAAGCGCCGGCGCCGTCTGGGCGCTGGACAGCAAGGGCAAGTTCCACATCTTCATCCCGGACGGCCCGGTCTTCATCAACCAGGCGTTCCGGGCGGCCTTCCCCAACGCCTTCCCGGACTTCAAGCCCATGCTCCTGGTGAAGGAGTCCGACAACGTAGGCTCGCCCGGCGAGTAGCGCCGCGAGGCGTCACCACGGCAGTCCACGGAGGGGCCGCGCTCGAGAGGGCGCGGCCCCTTTCGCTTCCGGTCTGCCGCGCGGGCCGGTGGCCGGCCGTCCCGAGCAGCCCTCGAGTGCTAGCGCAGCCCTCGCAGGAAGCGGCTCGCCACCACGAGCCCGAGCGCCGTGGCCAGGCCCACTGCGAGCAGGACGTTGCGGGTGCCGGCAGCGCGGTACTCCGCGCGCACCACGTGCGAGCCCGCCGGGACGTCCACGCCGATGTAACTCGGCGACACCATGAACGCCTCCGCGGGCAGGCCGTCCACGGTCACGCGCCAGTTGGGGTGGTAGGTGTTCTTGATGACCACCGTGGAGGGCGTGGCGCACTCGGTCACCGCCTGCACGTCCTGCGACGTCACCACCTGGTCGCGCACGCGGCCGTCCGAGCAGCCCGGCACGGGCGCCTGGCCCAGCGTGGTGCGGTCCGCCGGGTAGTCCCAGCGGATGAACGTCCCCGCGGCCGGCTGCGAGGACAGGAGCCACGCACGGTTCGCGACAAACAGGTCCAACTTGTCCGCCGCGCCCTGCTCCACCACGCTGCTCGCGAAGGTCACGGCACCGGAGGACGGCGCACGGTAGAGCGTGTACGCGCCCTGCACGGAGAGCGGCCGCAGGAAGTCCGGCATGGGTCGCCCCGTGGGCGCCACCACGTAGCGGACGTCGAACAGGTCATAGGACGTCGCGTCCTGCTCGTTGAAGTGGAACATCAGGTCGGAGTTCAGGTTGATGCTGGGGAGGGGCACGGAGACCACGGGAAAGCCCTCGTGGACCAGCACGCGGTACCAGGGGATCTGGCCCATGCGCATGTTCTCGCCCCAGTTGGCGCGCAGGCCGGCGTAGACGCGGCCCTCCGGCAGCGCGCGCAGCGTGCCCAGGATGAGACGGGCGTCTGGATCAGACTCGTAGGCGGCGGTGACGTCGTCCATCCACTGCGCGTTCTCGCCGTAGTAGTTGAGGCGCTCACCCAGGGGCGCGGCGAGCACCAGGGCGCAGATGGCGCCCGCTACCCACGGCGCCTCGCTCCGACGCAGCAACGTGGTGGTGCGCCACACCGCCTCGAAGCCCACGCCCACGAGGAGCACCGCCGCCAGGTGGAACGAGCCGATGAAGCGGTGGAAGAGCAGCATGCTGCCGGAGGGGATGAAGTCCGTCAGCGGCCCCCACACGCTGCGACCGAAGAAGAGCACCAGCCACACCACGCAGAGCGCCACGGCCAGCGCCTGCTGCCGCGTACGGAGCACCAGCGAGGCAGCCGCACCGGCAGCCAGCAGCACCGTGAACAGGGGCAGCCGACCCGCGTCCAACAGATCCCCCTGGACCAGCCATGCCAGGACCTGCCCCGCGCCGAAGGAGTCCAACTTCCAGGCGGCGTCGTACGGGCTCTCGCCCATGTAGGCGTTGAACTGGAGGAAGCTCAGCCAGAGGAAGGCGGTGATGATCCCCACCAGCACGCCCGCCAGGGCGAACTGGCCCAGGCGCTGCCGCCACGCCGCGCGGTCCACCGCCACCAGGAACACCACGGCGCCGGTCACCACCATCATCTCCGCGTACAGGAGATGGGAGAGCACCAGCACGGACGCCACCAGCACCGTGGGGGTCAGCCCTCGGCCGGTGCGGGCCAGCGTCCACAGCAGCGCCAGCAGGATGAACGAGAGGTGGATCGCCCACTGCTGCGTGTACATCCCGAAGCCGCGCCAGATGTAACTGTCGAACTCGATGCCGAAGCCGGGCGTGGAGGTGAACAGCGTGGAGGCGGCCGCGCCGCCGGCGGAAGCGACGCGAGAGAACTGCATCCGCCGCATGGACCAGAACACGGTCAGCGGCATCAGCACCAGCAGGATGTAGCGGGTGAAGTTGAAGAGGTCCAGCAGCCCCACTGCCCCCAGCGTCAGGCGGTCCAGCGCGATCACGAACAGCGCCGGCAGGTTCTGGTAGTGCAGGAACCGCGCCGCCCCCAGGTCCATCTCGTGGCCCCAGGAGTCCAGGGGGTGCGCGCTGGCCTCGATGGCCTCGCTGGCGGAGCGGATCATCAGGTAGTGGAACGTGTTGTCGTTCACGCCGGGGACGGGGTGCGCAACCTCCGGCCAGAGCATCACCGCGTTGAAGACCACCGGCACCGCGACGAGGGCGACCAGCAGCAGGTCCCGCCAGCGGTCGCTCAGCGGCTCGGGCCGCTTCCAGCGCGACCAGGCACGGCTTCTCGCCAGCCGTCGGGCAGTCTCCTGGTAGGTCGGAAGCAGGGTCGTCAGCATCGCGAACGTGGTTCGCACGGCGGCCACGTCCCGTCCGATTCGCCGGGCGCAACCGCCACCCGCAACGCGGCGCGTGCAGGGAGATGAAACAGGAGGACGTGCGTCATGGCCACCAGCACGCTCGAGGAGCAGCGATAGGATCGAGCGCTCGGAGTCTAGCAGTGGCCCGGACAACGGGGCACCCGGAAAGCCAGTAAACCCAACGGTTTCCGGCGGGCCACCGTGCTAGAATCGTGTCATGACACGCTGGGCGATGGTTCCGTGGGGTAAGCGCCCGTGATCTCGCACGGTGACGGCGCGTCCGAAGCCGCTCCCCAACACATCGCAGTCGTCATCCCCTGCTACCGCGTCAAGGCGCACATCCTGGAGGTCATCGCCGGCATCGGCGACGAGTGCGCCTCGATCTACGTGGTGGATGACCGCTGCCCCGAGGGCTCCGGTGAGTACGTGCTGGAGCACTGCACGGACCCGCGCGTCACCGTGGTCTTCCATGAGACGAACCAGGGCGTCGGTGGGGCCGTACTCACGGGCTACCGCCACGCCGTGGCCGGCGGCGCCACGGTCATCGTGAAACTCGATGGCGACGGCCAGATGGACGCCGCCTGGATCCCCGCCCTGGTCTCCGACATCAGCAGCGGCGAGGCGGACTACGCCAAGGGCGACCGCTTCTACGACCGAGAGTCGCTGGGCGGCATGCCCCGCATCCGGCTGTTCGGGAACGCGGTGCTCTCCTTCATGACGAAACTGTCCAGCGGGTACTGGGACATCGTGGACCCCACCAATGGGTTCACCGCCATCGACGCCCGCGTGGCCGCCGCCCTGCCCCACCACCGCGTGAGCAAACGCTACTTCTTCGAGTCCGACATGCTGTTCCGCCTCGGCATCCTGCGCGCGCGCGTGGTGGACATTCCCATGCCCGCGATCTACGGCGACGAACAGAGCAGCCTCGCGATCCACCGCGTCCTCTGGGACTTCCTGGCGCGACACGCCCTGAACACCCTGAAGCGAGTGGTCTACACGTACTACGTGCGCTCGTTCTCGGTGGCGTCCATGGAACTGATCTTCGGGCTGCTGCTGCTCACGTTCGGAGTCGCGTTTGGCACGCGGACCTGGATCCAGAACGCCGCCCTCGGGCAGGAGACGGGTAGCGGCACCGTGATGCTCGCTGCGCTCCCGGCGCTGCTTGGCGTGCAGTTGCTGCTCGCGTTCCTGTCGGCGGACATCGCCAGCGTCCCGGCCCACGCCGTGGGCCGGCGGCTGGGGATCATCCGCCCGAAGGCCGTGGCAGGCGTCGCTCGCCCGGCCGACGATGCGGGTGTGGCCCGCGTGGCCCCCGTGACGAAGGTGACCGCCGCCCTTTTGGACGAAGCCGTGCTGAACGAGGCGACCGCCGACGGAACCCAACAGCACTCCGCATGACCGGTGGTTCGCGCCAAGCGCGTCCTGGCGGGACGCGCACTCGCCCGGTCTCCGCTGAGAGGTGTGCAGCGTGCTGATTCGACTCGCCGCGATCGCCTGCGTGGTGCTCATCGCCTTCGGGCAGATCGTCTTCAAGACCGCAGCCGACGCGGGCGTCTCCGCGGGGACCTTCATCGCGCCGCGCCCGATCGCGATCGCCGTGGCCGCCCTCGCCACCTACGGATTGGCCTCGATCCTCTGGATGCTGCTGCTGCAGCACGCGCCGATCTCGCGGGTCTACCCGTTCATGGGGCTCGCGTTCGTCATCGTCCCCGTGGCGGCGCACTTCTTCTTCGGGGACGCCCTCGGCGTGCGCTACATGATCGGCACGACCCTCATCGCCGTCGGTGTCGTCGTAGCCGTCTCCGCCTAGCCGAGGACTCGCCGCCAGAGCCGTTGCGACCGAGCGTCCCGTCGCGGACGAGCGTGCCCGGGAACTACGAACTACAGAGGCCCCCATCACCCGGAAGGTGATGGGGGCCTCGTTGTGTCGTGAGTAGCGACGGACGCGGCTGCTGGGCGCCCTACGGGAGCCGCGAGGCGAGGCTCGGGTCGAGTTCGAGCGCCTTGTCGATGGCAGCCTGGCCCTGTGAGCGCGAGCCGGACTCCTGCAGCAGGAAGCCCAGGTTCAGGTGGGCGGCCGCGTTGGTCGGGTCCGCGGCGATCAACTGGTTGTAGAGCGTGATCGCCTCCGCGGTCGCGCCGGCGGCGGTGCGAAGGATCGCCAGGTTGAACAACGCCGGAGCGAAGTTCGGGTCCGTGACGAGTGCGGCCCGGTAGTTCCGCTCCGCCTCGGCGTTCAGACCGGCGGCGTGGTCCATCACGCCCAGGTTGTAGAGCGCGACCTGGTTGAACGGGTCGTCCTCGAGGACGCGCTGGTAGGTCTCGCGCGCCTCGTCGGAGCGTCCGGCCACCTGGTCTTCCAGAGCGCTGGTCAGCAGGGCCGTGACGTCCGCGTCGCCGCCGTCGCTGTCACCGCCGCAAGCGGCAGCACCGAAGAGCACGAGCAGCGCGATCCCTGCGCCACCGAGTACCCGAACAGCCCACGAAGGACGAGCCTGAAGCCTCACCGAATCCACAAGATGCCTCCCACGACGCCGGTCATTGCAGAAGCCTGAAAACCCGCCCGGCCGGCGAGCTCAGGACGGATATGAGTAATTGTCGGACGTAGTCAGCGCTTCGCTAACGCCGGCCCCCCTCAATTCCTGATTCGGCCGCCACTCCGGGTGACCGTGCTGTCCCCTCCATCATCCTTGTGCGGAAGAGACGGACATCAGGTGGTTCCCCAGCGCGATCTTAGCGGTGGCCTGACTCTCAATCTACGCATCCAGCCAGGCGGGGACAGACGCCCACCTCCGCGGACGCCGGAGCGTCCGCGGAGGTTGTTGCGTGCATCACCCATTTCCCGCGCCAGCAGGCGCCCTTTACGGGGCCGGGGCGCAGATTGCGAAGGCCTGGATGCTCGCTGCCCCCGACAGCCCGCTCTGGCCGATCACACCCGTGGCGGCCCACGTCGTCGCCGAGAGCGCCCGGCTCTCCGTCACGACCAGGTGGTACGCGTCACCCGGGCTGTCGGTGATGACCTGGAAGCCACCGCCCATCAGCACACCGGAGCAGGTAGCGGTCGAGGTGATCATCTCACCCGGGCTGGGGCCCACGCTCGTGGTGGCGATGGTGCCCGGCGTCTGGAAGGAGACCACCGGACCGGCGGGGCCGGTAGCACCAGTCGGACCATCAAGGCCGTCGGCACCGTCGAAGCCCGACGGGCCTGGAGGCCCTGCGGGACCGGTCGGGCCAATGGGACCCTGCATGCCGGGGATACCCTGCGGCCCGGTGGGGCCAGTGGCACCCGTGGCGCCCTGGAGACCGTCGGCGCCGTCGAAGCCCTGCGGACCCATCGGCCCCTCGGGGCCAGTCGCGCCCGTGGCACCAGTGGCGCCCGTCGGGCCCTGAGGACCGACCGGACCAATCGCACCAGTCGGACCAGTGGCACCCGTCGGACCATCGAGGCCGTCAGCGCCGTCGAAGCCCTGCGGGCCCATCGGCCCCTCGGGGCCAGTCGCGCCCGTGGCACCAGTGGCGCCCGTCGGGCCCTGGGGACCGACCGGACCAATCGCCCCGGTCGGGCCGGTAGCACCGGTGGGACCATCGAGGCCGTCAGCGCCGTCGAAGCCCTGCGG
>JAWLHV010000006.1:0-2426 GCA_041690175.1 Dehalococcoidia bacterium | reverse complement strand
GTCGCGCCCGTGGCACCAGTGGCGCCCGTCGGGCCCTGCGGACCGACCGGACCAATCGCACCAGTCGGACCAGTGGCACCCGTCGGACCATCGAGGCCGTCAGCGCCGTCGAAGCCCTGCGGGCCCATCGGGCCCTCGGGGCCGGTCGCGCCCGTGGCACCAGTGGCGCCCGTCGGGCCCTGCGGACCGACCGGACCAATCGCACCAGTCGGACCGGTGGCACCCGTCGGACCATCGAGGCCGTCAGCGCCGTCGAAGCCCTGCGGGCCCATCGGACCCTCGGGGCCAGTCGCGCCCGTAGCACCAGTGGCGCCCGTCGGGCCCTGGGGACCGACCGGACCAATCGCCCCGGTCGGGCCGGTAGCACCGGTGGGACCATCGAGGCCGTCAGCGCCGTCGAAGCCCTGCGGACCCATCGGGCCCTCGGGGCCGGTCGCGCCCGTGGCACCAGTGGCGCCCGTCGGGCCCTGCGGACCGACCGGACCAATCGCACCAGTCGGACCGGTCGCGCCCGTGGCACCAGTGGCGCCCGTCGGGCCCTGCGGACCGACCGGACCAATCGCACCAGTCGGACCAGTGGCACCCGTCGGACCATCGAGGCCGTCAGCGCCGTCGAAGCCCTGCGGGCCCATCGGACCCTCGGGGCCGGTCGCGCCCGTGGCACCAGTGGCGCCCGTCGGGCCCTGCGGACCGACCGGACCAATCGCACCAGTCGGACCAGTCGGACCAGTGGCACCCGTCGGACCATCGAGGCCGTCAGCGCCGTCGAAGCCCTGCGGGCCCATCGGACCCTCGGGGCCAGTCGCGCCCGTGGCACCAGTGGAGCCGGTCGCACCCGTCGGGCCCTGAGGACCAACCGGGCCGACTTCACCCTGCGGGCCGACCGGGCCGGTAGCACCCGTGGTGCCGGCAAGACCGTCTGCACCGTCGAAGCCCTGCGGACCCTGGGGACCCTCGGGGCCGGTCGCACCAGTCGCACCGGTGGCGCCCGTCGCACCAGTCGCACCGGTGGCGCCCGTCGCGCCAGTCGCACCCGTCGGGCCCTGAGGACCGACCGGGCCGACTTCACCCTGGATGCCCTGCTCACCCTGAGGACCCTGCGGGCCCTCGGGGCCGGTAGCACCCGTCGCGCCAGTCGGGCCCTGAGGACCGACCGGGCCGACTTCACCCTGGATGCCCTGCTCACCCTGGGCGCCAGTGTCGCCCTGCGGACCAGTCGCGCCAGTGGCACCCGTAGCGCCAGTCAGGCCCTGCTCGCCCTGGATGCCCTGCTCACCCTGAGGACCCTGAGGGCCCTCGGGGCCGGTAGCACCCGTGGCACCCGTCGGGCCCTGAGGACCGACTGGGCCGACTTCACCCTGGATGCCCTGCTCGCCCTGAGGCCCGGTGTCACCCTGCGGACCAGCCGCGCCAGTGGCACCCGTAGCGCCGATGGCGCCCGTCGGGCCTTGAAGTCCGACCGGGCCGATCTCACCCTGGATGCCCTGCTCGCCCTGAGGACCAGTCGCGCCAGTGGCACCAGTCGCACCCGTGGCGCCGGTGGCGCCCGTCGCACCAGTCGGGCCCTGAGGACCGACCGGGCCGATCTCACCCTGGATGCCCTGCGGGCCCTGAACACCCTCGGGGCCAGTCGCACCGGTCGCGCCCGTGGCGCCGGTAGCACCCGTCGGGCCCTGAGGACCGACCGGGCCAACCTCACCCTGGATGCCCTGCTCGCCCTGAGGGCCGGTGTCGCCCTGGATACCCTGAGCACCCTCGGGGCCAGTCGCACCGGTCGCACCGGTGGCGCCGGTGGCGCCGGTAGCACCCGTCGGGCCCTGAGGCCCGACCGGGCCAACGTCACCCTGGATGCCCTGCTCACCCTGGGGACCAGTGTCGCCCTGCGGGCCGGTGTCGCCCTGCGGGCCGGTGTCGCCCTGCGGGCCGGTGTCGCCCTGCGGGCCGGTGTCGCCCTGCGGGCCGGTGTCGCCCTGCGGGCCCTGGGCACCCTCGGGGCCAGTCGCACCGGTCGCACCCGTGGCGCCGGTAGCACCCGTCGGGCCCTGGGGACCGACCGGGCCGACTTCACCCTGCGGGCCGACTTCACCCTGGATGCCCTGCTCACCCTGGAGACCGATGTCGCCCTGCGGGCCCTGAGCACCCTCGGGGCCCGTCGCGCCAGTCGCGCCCGTAGCACCAGTGGCACCCGTCGGGCCCTGGGGACCGACCGGGCCGACTTCACCCTGGATGCCCTGCTCACCCTGAGGGCCGGTGTCGCCCTGGATACCCTGAGCACCCTCGGGGCCAGTCGCACCGGTCGCACCAGTGGCGCCGGTCGGACCCTGAGGGCCGACCGGGCCAGCGTCACCCTGGATGCCCTGCAGGCCCTGAGCACCCTCGGGGCCAGTCGCGCCCGTGGCACCAGTGGCACCCGTAGCGCCCGGCGG
>JAWLHV010000005.1:0-256199 GCA_041690175.1 Dehalococcoidia bacterium | reverse complement strand
GCTCTCCGCCTCGATGACGTGGCGGGACGCCGCCTCGTCGATGAGGTCGATGGCCTTGTCCGGCAGGTGGCGCTCGGTGAGGTAGCGGGCGCCCAGGCGCACGGCGGCCTCCACCGCGGCGTCCGTGATCTTCACGCCGTGGTGCTCCTCATACCGCGGGCGCAGCCCCTTGAGGATCGCGATGGCGTCCTCTTCCGAGGGCTCGTCCACGTAGACGGGCGAGAAGCGGCGCTCCAGCGCCGGGTCCTGCTCGATGTGCTTGCGGTACTCGTCCAGCGTGGTGGCGCCGATCACGCGCAGTTCGCCACGGGCCAGCGCCGGCTTCAGCATGTTCGCCGCGTCGATCGCGCCGTCAGCGCCGCCTGCGCCCACCACCGTGTGCAGTTCGTCGATGAACAGCACGATCTCGCCGGCGGACTGCCGGACCTCGTTCATCACCGCCTGCAGCCGCTCCTCGAACTCGCCTCGGAACTTGGAGCCGGCGAGCAGCGCGCCCATGTCCAGGGCCAGCACGCGCTTGCCCTTCAGGCGATCCGGCACGTCGTCATCCACGATGCGCTGGGCCAGGCCCTCCACGATCGCGGTCTTGCCGACGCCGGCGTCGCCGATGAGCACCGGGTTGTTCTTGGTGCGGCGGTTCAGGACCTGCATCACGCGCGCGACCTCCACGTCGCGGCCGATGACCGGGTCCAACTGTCCCTGCCGGGCGAACTCCGTCAGGTCACGCGCCCACTTGGAGAGCGCCTGGTAGTGGGACTCCGCCGTGGGCGAGTCCACCCGGGCGGAGCCGCGCACCTGGCGCAGCGCGCCGTAGATGCGCTCCTTGGTGATCTCAAACTCGCCCATGATCGCCGCCGCGTCGCCGTCGCGCGCGTCCGCGATGGCCACCAGCAGGTGCTCCACGCCCACATACTCGTCCTTCAGGCGGGCGGCCTCGTTGTTCGCGGCCTCCAGCATCTGGACGATGCGCGGCGTGGTGTAGATCTGGACCACGTCCTGCTGCAGGCGCGGCGAGCGGTCCAGGCGTTCCTTGATCGCCCGGCCCAGCGCGTCCACGTCCACGCCCATCTTGTTGAGGACGTCGCGCGCCAGCCCGTCCCGGCGCTGCACCAGCGCGAAGAAGACGTGCTCCACGTCCCACTGTGCGTGCCGCTGGTCGCGGACGAGTTGCTGGCTGGCCTGCAGGACTTCCTGCGCCTGCTCGGTGAATCGGTCCTGTCGCATCATCGGGCGTTACCCCCACCCTGATTTGTCTCGTTGTGGTTCGTCTGGTTGTGGTTCGTCTGGTTGTGTCGTGCGAGTTCCGCCCGTGAGCGCTGCAGTTCGTGTCGCGTCTCGGCCAGTTCGCGTTGCAGTTCCTCTACCTGGCGTGAGAGCCGGAGGATTACCTCCACTCCCGCGAGGTTCACGCCCAGGTCGTTGACCAGGCGCACCACCTGCTGGAGCCGCTCTACGTCCTGGTAGGAGAAGAGGCGCGTGTTGCCCTGGGAGCGGGCCGGCTGCACCAGGCCGATGCGCTCGTAGGAGCGGATCGTCTGCTGGTGCAGGCCCACCATCCGGGCCACCACGCTGATCTGAAAGACGGGCTCGTCGTGCTGGAAGCCGTCACGAGCGGCCCGCGTCCGTTCGTCCGTCATCGCGTTGCCCCGCTTCCGCTCGCACCCGGGACGCCCTCCGCACCGCCGGCGCCGTCCTCGCCACCGGCACGCCCGTCCGAGGCGTCCCGCAGCTGCTCGAAGAGCCGGCGCTGCTCCTCCGTCATCGGGTCCGGCAGCACCAGCCGTGCGGTGGCGAACAGGTCGCCGAAGCCCCCGCCCACGCGAGGCATGCCCTGGCCGGCCAGGCGGAAGACTTTGCCGCCCTGGGTGCCCGCCGGCACCTTCAGCGCCAGCGTCTTGCCCTTGAGCGTGGGCACGCGTGCCTCGCCGCCCAGCGCGGCATCCGCCACGGGCACGTCCACGTCCACGTAGAGGTCGTCGCCGCGGCGCTCGAAGCGCGGGTGCGACGCCACCGTCACGCGCAGGAACAGGTCGCCGCTGGCGCCGCCGTTGGCGCCCGGCGCGCCCTGGCCGGAGAGGCGGATGCGTTGTCCATCACGCACGCCGGCGGGGACGTTCACCTCCACCCGGCGCAGCGGCGCGGCCACGCCGGTGCCGCGGCAGACGTGGCAGGTGGCGCCGGCGATCTGGCCGGTGCCCCCGCAGACGCGGCAGGGCTCCTCGCCCGCGCGCACCTCGATGGTGCGGCGGGTGCCGGTGTACGCCTCCTCCAGGGAGACGCGCACGTCCGCCTCCGCGTCCTGCCCGCGCTGGCGTCCGGCGGCGCGGCGGAATAGCGAGTCGAAGATGCCGCCGGAGCCGCGAGCGCCGCCTGCGCCGAAGAGGTCGCTCAGGTCCACGTCGTCCGTGGTGAAGTGGAACGTACCGTTCCCGCCCCCGGGCGCGCCGCCCCCGAATCCACCGAAGCCGCCCGCACCGGACGCGGCCTGCCGGCGGCGCATCTCCTCGATCTGGTCCGCGTGCATCCACTGGTCGCCGTACTGGTCGTACTTGCGGCGCTTGTCAGGGTCCGACAGCACCTCGTAGGCGGCGTTGACCTGCTTGAAGGTGGCCTCCGCCTCGGCGTTGCCGGGGTTCACGTCCGGGTGCCACTTGCGCGCCAGGCGTCGGTAGGCGGCACGGATCTCCTTCTCGGAGGCGCCGCGCTGCACGCCCAGGATGGCGTAGTAGTCGCTCGAGCCAGTGGTTCCCGACGTCATGACACCGAGTATACATGAATCTTACTGGTTCGCTGGCCACGAATCTATGCGATCCTGACTCATATCTCTTGACCTGGTTCGGGAAGTGGTTCCATAATTCTTCCTGCCGGAGCCCTCCGAGCGAACGGTGACTCCAGCAGAGCAGGACAGACCGAGACAGACACGAAAGAGCCAGCAGACTCGGATCCGGCACCCGTCGGACCAACAATCCAGTCGCCCCCGGGCGCGCGGCCGAGAGAGAGGAGAGATCGATCATGGCTACTGACCTGGTTCGCCGAGACCCGTTCATGACCCCCTTTGCCCCCTTCCGGCAGGTCATGGACCGCTTCTTCGACGACCCCTTCTTCCGGGCGCCGTTCGCCCCGCTGGGTGGGCTCAACGGCATGAGCAACGACGAGGGCTCCCTGGCCCTGGACGTGTACGAGCGCGACGGCAACCTGGTGGTGGAGGCGTCCCTGCCGGGCTACAAGAAGGACGAGGTGGACGTGCAGGTGCACGACGGCATCCTGTCCATCAAGGCCCAGCGCCAGGAGGAGCACGAGGAGGGTGAGCCCGGCGGCAAGTACTACCGCCGCGAGCGCTCCTGGGGCTCCGTCAGCCGGCGCGTGGCCCTGCCCGGCATCGTGAAGGACGCTGACGTGGACGCCGAACTGAAGAACGGCGTGCTGCGCCTGACCATCCCGCTGCCGGAGAAGGCGTCCCCGAAGCAGATCGAGATCAAGGGCGAGTAACCCCTCCCTCGTCCTGATCCCCCACGACAACGGCCCCCGGGCCTCGCATTCCTCTCCCCACCCACCGGGAGCGCGAGGAATCCGGGGGCCGCTGCATGTCCGGCGGCGTCCCCTCGCCGCCCCTCAACGTGATCTTCACGGCACGCCCCGAGCGTGATCTGACACAACGTCAGGAACGGGTCTGCTCGTGCACAGCGCCGCCTCCCCACCCGGGGCGGTGCTTCGCGTCCTGCCGAGGCCCATCCACCACGGCCCCACGGGAAGCGAGGCGCGAGCGATCCATCGAGTGAGCGGAGGCGACCCATGACGCGTGTGCTGGTGACCGGGCATCACGGATACATCGGCAGCGTCCTGGTCCCTCTTCTGCTCTCCGCGGACTACGAGGTGGTGGGGCTGGACGCGGACTTCTTCGAGGCGTGCCGCTTCGGCGATGCGCCCGCGAAGGTCGAGTCCGTCCGAGTGGATCTGCGTGACCTCAAGCCCTCCGACCTGCCCTCCTGCGACGCGGTCATCCACCTGGCGGCGCTCTCCAACGACGCACTGGGCACCATTGACCCCGCCATCACGGACCAGGTGAACCACCGCGCCGGCGTCCGCCTGGCGGAGATGGCCCGGGAGGCCGGCGTCCAGCGCTTTCTCTTCTCCTCCTCCTGCAGCCTCTACGGCGCGGCTGAGGGGGATGCTCTGCTCACGGAGGAGGCGCCGTTCAACCCGGTAACGCCGTACGGCCGATCCAAGGTGGACTCGGAAGCGGAACTCGCCCCCCTCGCCACGGACGACTTCAGCCCGGTCTACCTGCGCAACGCCACGGCCTACGGCCTGTCACCGCGACTGCGCGGCGACCTGGTGGTGAACGAACTGGTGGCGCGCGCCTACGTGGACGGGCGGGTGCAACTCAACAGCGACGGCATGGCCTGGCGGCCGCTGGTACACGTGGAGGACATCGCGCGCGCGTTCATCGCCGCGCTGGAGGCCCCGCGCGAGGCCGTGCACAACCAGGCCTTCAACGTGGGCCGCACGGACGAGAACTACACCGTGCGAGAGGTCGCGGAGGCCGTGTGCGCCGCGGTGCCGGGCAGCACCGTGACCTTCGGGGAGGGCGCGGGCGCGGACCTCCGCTCCTACCGTGTCTCCTTCGACAAACTGGCCCGGCTGCTCCCGGCCGCGGTGCCGCGCTGGACGCTGCGCCAGGGCATCGACCAACTGCTGGACGCCTACCGCCGCCACGGCATCACGCTGGAGGAGGTCCTGCAGACCCGCTACTCGCGCATCGCGTGGCTGCGCAGCCAGCAGGAGGCCGGCCGGCTGGACGCGGAGATGCGCTGGCTGACCCTCGATCCTTCGTCACCCGACCGACAGGCCGCCGGCGGCGTGGCCTCCGGCGCGGTCGCGGACGAGGTGCGCTGACCGTGGCGCAAGACCTGGACCTCCGCCCCTCTTCCGCCGCGGCGCCTGCCCGTGAGGTGCCCCTAGCCCCCGAGGCACTGGCGTGCGCCTCCTGTGGCGCGGACCTGCGCGTGCCCTTTGCCGACCTGGGCATGCAGCCGCCCTGCGAGGCGTTCCCGCTGCCCTCGCACTTCGCGCCGGAGACCTTCTATCCGCTCCGTGCCTACGTCTGCGAGCAGTGCTACCTGGTGCAGGCGCCCTCCGCGGTGCGTCCGGAGGAGATCTTCACGGACTACGCTTACTACTCCTCGTACTCGGACACCTGGCTTGCCCACGCGCGCGCCTACTGCCAGATGGCCATCGACCGCTTCGGCCTGACCTCGGACTCCTTCGTGGTGGAACTGGCCAGCAACGACGGCTACCTGCTCCGCAATTTCGTGGAGTTCGGCGTCCCCTGCCTGGGCATCGAGCCCGCGGAGAACGTGGCGGAGGCCGCGCAGCGCCAGGGCGTCCCCACGCTCGCGCGCTTCTTCAACGTGGCGCTCGGCCGGGAACTGGCCGCGGAGGGCACTCGCGCGGACCTGGTGGCCGCCAACAACGTGCTGGCCCAGTGCCCGGTGATCCATGACTTCGTCGGCGGCATCCCGCACATCCTGAAGCCGGACGGCGTCCTCACCATCGAGGTGCCGCACCTGGTGAACCTCATCCAGGGGCGCCAGTTCGACACCATCTACCACGAGCACTTCTTCTACTTCTCACTCCTCACGCTAGAGGACATCCTGCGCCGCAACGGCATGCGCGTCATTGACGTGGAGGAACTGCCCACCCACGGCGGATCGCTCCGCGTGTACGCCTGCCTCGAGTCCTCCGCCGCGCACGAGGAGACCGAGGGGTTGGGCGCCCTCCGCGAGCGTGAGCGCGCATATGGCATCGACCGCGTGGAGACGTACACGCGCTTCCAGGAGTCCGTGGTGGCGGCCAAGCGCGACGTGCTGGAGTTCCTGATCCGCGCGAAGCGAGACGGCCGCCAGGTGGTGGCCTACGGCGCACCCGGCAAGGGCAACACGCTGCTGAACTACTGCGGAATCAGCACGGACTTCCTGGACTACGCGGTGGACCGCAACCCCTGGAAGCACGGGCGGCTGACGCCCGGCACGCAGATCCCCATCCACCCCACGGAGCGACTGCGCGAGACGCGCCCGGACCTGGTGGTGATCCTCCCGTGGAACCTCCGCGACGAGATCGCGGACCAGCACGGATACATCCATGAGTGGGGCGGGCAGTTCGTAATCTTCCTCCCGGAGGTCATGGTCCGGGACGGCGGCGAGTGGAGGCCCGCGTGAAGGTAGTGCTGTTTTGCGGCGGATACGGGATGCGCCTGCGGGAGTTCTCCCAGAACGTCCCCAAGCCGCTGGTGCCCATCGGTGACCGACCGGTGCTCTGGCACATCATGAAGTACTACGCGCACTTCGGGCACACGGAGTTCATCCTGTGCCTCGGGTACCAGGGCCACGCCATCAAGCGTTACTTCCTGGAGTACGACGAGACCGTCTCCAACGACTTCGTCATGGCCAAGGGTGGAGACGACCTCCGCCTGCTGGGCTGCGACATCCGCGACTGGACCATCACCTTCGTGGACACCGGGCTGGAGGCCAACATCGGCGAGCGCCTCCGGCGCGTTCGCCCCTACGTGGAGGACGATGAGGTCTTCCTGGCGAACTACGCGGACGGGCTGACGGACTTCCACCTGCCGGACCTGGTGGACCGCGTGGAGACCACGGGCGCCGTGGGCGGGTTCGTCACCGTGCGCCCCCCGTACTCGTTCCACGTGGTGGACGCCGAGCCAGACGGGGAGGTGAACGCAGTACGCGACCTGACGCAGGCGGACCTCCGGATCAACGGCGGCTACTTCGTCTTCCGGAGAGAGATCTTCGACTACATGCGCGCCGGCGAAGAACTGGTGCAGGAGCCGTTCCGTCGCCTGGTGGACCAGCGACTGCTGACCTCCCGCGCCCATGACGGCTTCTGGATGTCCATGGACACGTTCAAGGAGAAGCAACGGCTGGACGACATGTTCGGGCGCGGCGAGCGCCCCTGGGCGCTGTGGGCGAACACCCCCCGCGTGCCCGTCCTGGAGGGGGGCACCAGATTCTGAGCCTCCACCTCGCGCCGGGCGCCACCCCGGGCGAAGGGCGCCCTCTGCGCGTCCTGGCGATCGGCGCCCACTGCGACGACATCGAGATCGGCGCGGGCGGCACGTTGCTGGAGTGGGCCGCCGCGGGCGGGCTGGAGCACGTGGACTGGCTCGTGTGTACCTCGACACCGGAGCGCGCGCGGGAAGCGCGCGAGGCGGCAGACGCCTTCCTGCGAGACGTGCCGCGGTCGGAAGTCCGCATCCTCTCGTTCCGGGACGGCTACCTCCCCTTCGAGGGCGCCCAGGTGAAGGATGCCTTCGAAGACCTGAAGGCCCGCCTCGCAGGACGGCCGCCGGACGTGATCCTCACGCACGCGCGCGAGGACCGGCACCAGGATCACCGCCTGGTCAGCGACCTGACCTGGAGCACCTTCCGCGACCACCTGGTCCTGGAGTACGAGATCCCCAAGTACGACGGCGACCTGGGCCAGCCCAATGCCTACGTAGAGGTCAGCGAAGGGCACGTCGCCCGGAAGTGGGACCTGCTCAGCCGTCACCACCAGTCGCAGGCGTCCCGCTACTGGTTCACGGAGGACACCCTCCGCGGCCTGATGCGCCTCCGTGGTATCGAGGCGCGGGCGACCAGCGGCTTCGCGGAGGCGTTCACGCTCCGCAAGGCCCCGCTCTCGATACCACCCGGCGCCAGGTCCGATGCCGGCCGCAGCGCGATGGCCGTCACGCACGGAGGCTCCGCGTGAGTGCACCGGTGCCCCAGCCCGCTGCCTCGCGCCCGGCGCGGGAACGCGCCTGCCCGGGATGCGGGGGCAAGGACGTGCAGGTCTTCTTCGAGCAGCCGGCCGTGCCGGTGACGAGCAACCAGATGTTCACCACCCGCCAGCAGGCGGTGGACTGTCCGCGCGGCGACATGCGACTGGGCTTCTGCCACTCGTGCGGACTGATCACGAACGTCGCGTTCCAGGGCTCCGGGGTGCTGGATGAGTACGAGTCCAGCCAGGCGGCCTCCGCACAGTTCCGCCGATACGCCGGCGACCTCTCGCGGGCGTGGGTCGAGCGCCACGGACTGCGCGGACGCGCCGTGCTGGAGATCGGCTGCGGCCGCGGTGAGTTCCTCACCACCTTCTGCCGCGAGAGCGGCGGCCGAGGCGTCGGCGTGGACCCGGCGCTGACAGCGGGCCCGGGGGAAGAACCGCCCGCGGACGCCACGCTGGAGTGGGTCCCGGCGACCTTCCAGGGCGCACACCTCGAAGATGACATCGCCGCGGTGATCTGCCGCCACACGCTGGAACATGTGCCTGACCCCGCGGCCTTCCTCCGGGACATCCGGGATGCGGTTGGAACCCGCGACGTGACGCTCCTGCTGGAGGTGCCGGACGTTGCTCCGATCCTCCGCGCCACTGCCTTCTGGGACATCTACTACGAGCACTGCAACTACTTCAGCGAAGGGGCGCTCTCACGGCTCCTGGGCCGTGTGGGCTTCCATGTGCGCAACGTGGAGCGCACCTACGGGGGCCAGTACCTGGTGGTGGACGCGCACCCGGGCGAGCCGGCGCCGGTGCTGGACGACCGACGCGCCCTCTGGCACGCCGCCCTGGCCTTCCGGGAGGAGCACGAGCGCACCGTGGCGGGACTGCGCCAGGCGTTCCAGGACCTGGCCGCGCGCGGACAGCGGGTGGTGTTCTGGGGAGGTGGCTCCAAGGCCACGGCCTACCTCGTGGCCCTCGGCGAAGACCTCGTGGACTGCGTGGTGGACATCAACGCGCGCAAGCAAGGGACCTTCATCGCCGGTACGGGCCAGCCGGTGGTCGCGCCGGAGCACTTGCGAGCGCTGCGGCCGGACGTGGTGGTGATGATGAACCCGGTCTACCGGCAGGAGATCGCCGACTCTCTCGAGTCCCTGGACGTGTCGGTGCGCCTCGTCGACCCGGAGGGCGTATGAGCGCGCAGGTGGCGGAGCCGGTCCTGCACGCGGAGGCGGCGCAACCGGAGGCGCCGGAGGGCGTGCCGCGCGTGAGCGTGGGCCTGCCCGTCTACAACGGCGCCGCCTACCTGGAGCAGGCGCTGGACTCGCTGCTGGCGCAGGACTACCAGGACTTCGAACTGATCATCTCGGACAACGGCTCCACCGACGCCACGGAGACCATCTGCCGCGCCTACGCCGCGCGCGACCCCCGGATCCGCTATCGCCGGCAGGATGAGAACCGAGGCGCGGCCTGGAACTTCAACTACGTCGCCCGCCTGGCGCGCGGCGAGTTCTTCCGCTGGGCCTGTCACGACGATGCCTGCGGCCCCACCCATCTCCGCCGTTGCGTGGAGGTGCTGGAGGGCGCGCCGCCCTCCGTGGTCCTCGCCTACACGCGCTCCGTCCTCCTGGATGCCGCCGGCGAGGCCGTACAGACCTACGAGGACGGACTGGACACGCGCGGGCTGCCACCGCATGACCGCTTCCGGGTGGTGGCGCGCCGCCTCCGCTACGCGAACCTCCTGTATGGCCTCTGGCGACGGGAGGCCGTGATGAGCACGCGCCTGCTGGGGGCCTACGCCTCCTCGGACAACGTGCTGCTGGCGGAACTGAGCCTGCGCGGCGAGTTCATGGAGATCCCGGAGTACCTCTTCCGCAGGCGCATCCACCCGGGCATGTCGCGGCAGGCCAACCGCTCCGCGCGCGCGGTCGCGCAGTGGTTCGATCCGCGGTCAGACGGCCGCTTCCACTTCCCCCATGCGCGTCTGATGTGGGAGTACACGCGCGCCGTGCAGGCTGCGCCCCTGTCCACTGGCGACCGCGTCCGCACCGCCCTGGCCCTGAGACACTGGGCGCGCCGCGAGGCCCGGCCGGTCATCCTGGGGATCCTGGGGCCAGTGCTGCACCGCGCTCCCACCCGGCAGGCCGGCGCGGGGCGATGAGCGGAGAAGCGCGCACCGCCACGCGACCACGTGGGCGCCTGCATGTGCTGGCGCGTCGGGCGGGCCGGCGGGTGCCGGGCCAGCAGCGCCTGCAACGCGCCTGGGAGCGGCTCCCGGGCGCGGACAGCCTGGGCCGCAGGGTGGCCGTCAACAGCAGCTGGCTGATCGCGGAGCGCATCCTGCGGATGGCGATCTCGCTCGCCATCGCGATCCAGGTGGTGCGGTACCTGGGGCCTACGGACTACGGCATCCTGGCTTACGGCCTGTCCATCGTCACCATCGTGGACGTAGTGTCCACGCTCGGCATGCGCTCGTCCGTCGTCCGGGAACTCGTGGAGCATCCCCGTCGGGCCGGCGAGGTGCTGGGCACCAGCGTGGGCCTACGCCTCCTGGGCAGTCTGCTCACGATCGCAGTGATCTTTGCCCTGTGGGCGCGGGATCCCGGGTCTCCCTCGCTGACGGTCCTGGCCGTGCTGGCGGCGGGGCTGCCATTGATGGCCTTCGCCCAGTTGGACCTGTACTTCCAGGCCACCCTGGAGTCACACCACGCCGCCGCTGCGCGGACCATCGCGCTGCTCGTCGCCTCCGTGGTACGGGTGGCGCTCCTCGTAGCGGGCGCGCCGCTGCTGTGGTTCGCCGCGGCGGGAGCGCTGGAGTTTGCGTCCACCGGCGTCGCATTCATCGTCACGTACTACCGGCGCCGGGGGTCGCTCCTGGGCCTGCGCATGAGCCTTCCGATGTCCCGCAGGATCGTGGCCATCTCCTGGCCGTTCTTCCTCTCCTCGCTGGCGGCGGCCGTCTACCTGAAGGTGGACCAGGTGATGCTGCAGCACTACTCGGGGTCCACTGAGGTGGGCGTGTACGCGGCTGCCGCGCGGCTGTCCGAGATCTGGTACTTCGTGCCCATCGCCCTCGCCAGTTCCATCCTTCCGATGCTGGTGCAGCGCCGCCTGGAGGACGAACGCGCATACCGCCGCAGCCTGGAGCAGGCGTTCCGCGTGGCGGTGTGGATCGCCATCACCATCGCGCTGCTCACCACGCTTGCGGCCACGCCGATCGTGGCGCTGCTGTTCGGAGACGCCTTCGCGCGCTCCGCGGACATCCTGCGCCTGCACATGTGGGCCGCGCCGTTCATCTTCATGGGCGCCGTCCTGGGCCGGGCGCTGATCACGGAGGACCGTCGCGCGTTCGAACTTTCCCGCCATGTCGCCGGCGCCGTGCTGAACGTGGGCCTCAACGCGGTACTCATTCCCGCCTTTGGCGGGATGGGCGCGGCGGCGGCCACGCTGATCTCGTACGCGTTTGCGTCCTACGTCATCTGCTTCGGCTACGGCCCCACGCGAATGCACGTGGGCCTGATGACCCGAGCGGTCATCCGCCCGTTCGGCGCAACGGCGGCATGACGAGGGGATGGAGGACGCCCGCGAAGCAACCGGAGTGAGGGGTCGGCGCAGCACCAGCGGATTCGAGCGGGGTCTCGAAAGGCTGCACCCCCATGCGCCTGCGCATGCGCCTGCCGAGCCGGCCGGCACCCGGCCGCCGGGTACTGATCATCGTGGAGAACCTGCCGGTTCCCTTTGACCGTCGCGTGTGGCAGGAGGCCACCACGCTCCACGAGCATGGGTACGACGTGACCGTGATCTGCCCACGCGGGCAGGACTATCGCCGCGCCCACGAGGTCATCGACGGCATCGAGGTCTTCCGCCACCCGCTGCCGCTACAGGCGAGCCGCTGGTACGGCTACGTCCTGGAGTATGGCTGGGCGCTCGCGTGGGAGTTCGCCCTCGCGTGGCGCGTGCTGCTCACCCGTGGGTTCGACGTGATCCACGCGTGCAACCCGCCGGACGCGCTGTTCCTGGTGGGCGGCTTCTTCAAATTCGCGCTCGGCAAGCGCTTCATCTTCGACCACCATGACCTCTGCCCGGAGTTGTACGAGGCCAAGACCGGGCGCGGCGACGGCCCGCTGCCGCGGGTGCTGCGCTGGCTGGAGCGGCAGACCTTCCGCACGGCGGACACCACCATCGCCACCAACGACTCGTATCGGCGTATCGCGATCGAGCGGGGCGGCATGCGGCCGGACCGGGTGTTCGTCGTCCGCTCCGGTCCCAACCTCGCGCGCCTGCGCCACCTGCCGCCGGATGAGTCGCTGAAGCAGGGCCGGCGCTACCTGGTGACCTACGTGGGGATCATGGGCAAGCAGGACGGCGTGGACCGCCTGCTGTACGCCGTGCGCCACCTGGTGCACCACCTGGGCCGGACTGATACGCATTTCCTGCTGATCGGCGGCGGCACCGAACTCGAGCCCATGAAGGCCCTGGCCGCGAGGCTTCGCCTCCAGGAGTTCGTGACGTTCACCGGCCTGGTCCCACCCAACTCGGATCTGCTGATGACCGCGCTCAGCACCACGGACGTGGGCGTGAGCCCCGATCCGCCCAACGCCATGAACAACTGCTCCACCATGAACAAGGTGCTGGAGTACATGGCGTTCGGGAAGCCGCTGGTGCAGTTCGACCTCACCGAGGGGCGCGCCTCCGCAGGCGAGGCTTCGCTGTACGCGGAGCACGGCGACCCGGCGGACCTGGCGCAGAAGATCGCGCTGCTGCTGGACGACGAGCCGCTCCGCCGGCGGATGGGGGACATCGGCCGGAGGCGCATCGAGTCCACGCTCGGGTGGGAGCACCAGCAGCGCGCGCTGCTGGCCGCCTACGAGCAGGCGCTCGCGCCGCGCCCGAGGAGTATCCCCTCCCCGCGCCGCGTGCTGCGGCAGGGCAAGGGCTGATCGTGGCGTCCTCCCCGGATGCGCCCGTGGTGCTCGCGGAGGACGGCATGCCCGGCGGCGTCCGCCGCGCCGCGGACTACCTAGAGGCCGCGCTCGCGGAGCAGGGCGGGCCGCGCATCGAGCGCGTCACGCTGCGTGGCGAGGGCGCGCTCCTTTCGAGCGTCCCGGTCTACCTGGGGGCGCTCGCGCGCCTGGGAGTCTGGCTGACGCGGCGGCGCGTGCGCCTGCTGCACGTGAATGTCACCCAGCGCGGCAGCACCGGGCGCGCTCTGCCCCTGGTGCTCCTCGCCCGCGCGACGCGCACGCCGGTAGTCCTGCACCTGCACAGCAGCGAGTACCCAGCGTTCCTGGGTAGCCTCCCGGGTCCGGGGCGCGCGGCAGTGCGGTGGATGTTCCGCCATGCGGACCGCGTACTCGTCCTGGGGCAGGGCTGGGCGGAGTTCGCATCGAGCAGCCTGGGTGTACCGCCCGACAGAGTGTGGGTCGTGCCGAACGCGGTCCCGGGGCCACCCGCCCTGGCGCCTCGCACCTCGGATGGTCGCGTGCGCGTCCTCTTCCTCGGGCGCCTGGGGGCGAGGAAGGGCGTGGGCGACCTGCTCAGCGCGCTCGGAGCGGCGCCCGTGTGCCCCCTCCCCTGGGAGGCGGTCCTGGCCGGCGACGGCGACGATGCTCCGTTCCAGGCCCAGGCGCGCCGCCTGGAGGTGGAGGAGCGCGTGCGATTCACCGGCTGGCTGGACGAGGCGGGCGTGGCGGCGGAACTCCGCGCGGCGGACATCCTGGCGCTGCCCTCGCACGCCGAGGGCCTACCGCTCGCGCTGCTGGAGGGCCTGGCTCACGGCCTGGCCGTGGTCACCACACCGGTAGGGGCGATACCGGAGGTGGTGGAGGACGGTGAGAACGCGCTGCTGGTGGCCCCCGGCGACACGCACGCGCTGGCGGCGGCGCTCTACAGGCTGCTGTGCTCGCCTGCGCTGCGCGCGCGCCTGGGGGACCGTGCCCGCGAGACGTGGGAGCAGCGCTACAGCACGGCCGCCTATGGCAGCCGGATCCGCGAGGTGTACGCCGGACTCGGCGCGGACGAAGGCCGGTAGCCCTCGGCAGATCGGGGAGCGTGATGGACCTGGCGGCGGGCCAGCGTCCATCCGACCAGCGCGGCGAGCACGTACATGGGCTGCGTGTTGAACGTGACGTGGGTTGCCAGGGCATGCACGCTCACCCCCGCCACCACCGCCAGCACCGCGACGGCGAACGACGCGTCTGCTCCTCGGCGAGACCGGCGGAGGAGGCCCGCCACCAGCAGCACGTAGCCGGCCCCCAGCAGGGTCGCTCCCACCACGCCGCCTTCCACCAGGAAGCGCACCGGGTCGCTGTGCGGGAGGTGGCCCAAGGGCCGCACGAGTTCCGCGGTGCTACCCAGGCCGTGGCCGAGCCACGGCTGCTCGCGCCACTCCTCCATCAGTTCGCCCCAGTTCACCAGCCGCCACTCCATGGAACTGTCGTGCCGGTCCAACTCGCCCTGCAACGCGCCGGGATCGATCTCGGAGATGCGGCTCAGGCCGAAGGGGTCGAACACGAAGACCGCGAGGATGCCCGCCGTGGCCATGCCCAGCACGGCGCGCTCCCGCCCGCGCCCCGGCAGCAGCCAGGTGGCCACGAAGAGCGTCACCACCACCTGCGCCAGCCCGCCGATGCTGCGCGTCAGGAGGATCGCGGCCCCCAGCAGCAGCGCCGCCAGCAGGTAGCGCCGCCCGCCGCCGCCATACGCCCAGCGCCACGCGGCGATTGGAATGGCGGTCCCGAAGAGGATGGAGGCCGCGTTGGGGTGCGAGAGCGTGCCGCGCGGGCGGAGGTCGCCCCCCACCACCTGCTGCCACTGCGTGACCCCCTCCACCAGCACCAGCACTGCCGGCAGCAGCGCCGCCACCACCACGATGTCCGCCAGCCGCCTCGCCGTGAGCGTCCGGTCCGCGTTCGCCGCCAGCAGCGCCACGGCCAGCACCGATGCAGCCCGCACGAACTCGCGGAGGAGCGAGGCATCCACGCCATGCTGCACCACGCCCGCGACCAGCCAGTAGCCGAGCCCCAGCACGGTCACCACGCCGGCGCCCGCTCCCACCACGCTGCCCGATGCCACGCGCCGACCGACCAGCAGGATCGCCCCGGCGATCAGCAGCAGGCCGATGAGTGCGCCGCCGTTCAGCCCGGCCACGATGCCCACGTCCGCCACGGCGTCGCTCAGGCCTCGGACCACCAGCACGCTGCCGACCACCACGAACGACGGCGCGAACGCGACCGCCCACAGCCCGGCCAGGGCGCCAGAAGCCGCCAGCGCGATCCAACCGAACGTAGCGACTGCCACCCCGGCAGCCAGCGAGGTCAGCGCGGCGGAGGCGCCCACCATGAGCGCGCGGGCACCGGGGCCCAGGCGGCGAAGGCTAGCGCCGGTGGAGAGGTACGACATTCGTCAGCGTCCGTCGCGGATCCCCGATGAGCCCGTCCCGCAGCGCCGCGCCCAGCAGCCGCAGGCGGCGCACGCGGTCGCCCAGCACCAGCGCGCCGGCCACCTCGCGTGCCAGCAGCCGCACCACGCCGCGCGTCACGGGGTCCCGCCGGTAGAGGCGCCACATGAGCAGCCGGTTACGCAGCACGTAGTAGCGGTGACCGGGGGTGCCTGACACCACCTTGCGCCGGCCCAGCAGCCAGAACGGGCGGTACGGTACCGCGTGGTGTGTCGCCACCGCGTCAGGGCAGTAGAAGATCGCATAGCCGTGCGCGGCCAGGCGCAGGCAGAACTCCACGTCCGGCCCACCGAAGAACAGGTCCTGCCGTGGACCTCCCGCCACGCGCAGCGCCTCCGCGCTGACGGTGATCCCGTGGAAGGCCAGGTCTCGCGTGGGCACGGGATGACGAGGAAGCGCGGAGCGCCCCGGATAGCGGCGTCCGTCCGGGCGGTAGACCTCCCACACCAGGCTCTCGCCGTCCGGCGCCACCACCACGGGCCCCACCACGGCGCCCTCCAGGTCCCCCGTGGCGTGCCGCTCCAGTCGCTCCAGGGCGTCCGGGGCCAGGATGCAGTCGTCGTCCACGAGCACTACGTGCGTGGCGCCCCTCGCGAGGGCTGCCTCCGCACCAATGCCGAAGCCGCCGGCCGCGCCGGTGTTGCGACCGGGGCGGATCACCTCCACCCGTTCCTCCGGGAACACGCCGTGGAACTCGGGCTCCGGTGAGTTCTCCACCAGCAGCACTCGGTCCGGGGGGCGCGTCTGCGCCAGCAGCGCCTCCACGGCGCCGCGGGCGACGTCCGGGCGTCGATAGGTGGCCACCACGGCGTGCAGCCGGGCCGGGGGCCGGGAGGAGTCTCCCGGTGAATCCGTGCCTGTCACCTCTGCTCCACCTTCGGCTGAGGCCCCGCCGCAATGCTCGAACCGTAGCGCTCGGTGGGTCGGCGACCGTGAAGGAGTGGTGATAGGCGCGTGACGACCCGCTCGACCTTTTGCGCATACTCCACCCAGCGCGCCATTCCTACCGCACCGCTCGGCGCGGCCGGCTCATGGTGACCTTCCAGCGCCGGCAACCGCGCGCCGCCCCGTCCTCCATCGGGATCTGGGGCCACTACTACGGCGCGAACCTGGGCGACGAACTGGTGACGCACGTAGTGGCGCAGGCCATACGGGCGCGGCTCCCCCACGCTGAGATACACGCCTTCTCCCTGGACCCGCAGGACAGCCGGGCCCGCCACGGCCTGCCCGCCACGCCGATCTCGGCGCGGCCGCCGGAGAACCACCCCGAGCGGGCACCACGCCCGCGTCCCTCCGGCTGGCGTCGCATCGCGCTGGGCCTCTGGCGCCGTGCCCGCGGCGTACTTCGCGAGGGCCCCCACCTCTGGCACGGCTACCGCGCGCTCCGACGCGTGGACCTCTTGATAGTCGCCGGCTCCGGCCAGTTGCTGGACTCCTGGAGCGGCCCGTGGGGGCATCCGTATACCGCGTGGAAGTGGGCGATGCTGGCGCGCCTGGCCGGGACACGCCTCGCGTTTCTCTCGGTCGGAGCGGGGCCCATCCAGCACCCGCTGTCACGCTGGTTCGTCCGCTCGGCCGTGCAGCGCGCCGAGTACGTGTCCGTGCGAGACCAGGCGAGCGCGCGCGAACTCCGGAGCGCCGGCGTGCGCCAGGCCCTGCCGGTCGTCCCGGACATGGCGTTCGGACTCGCGCAGGAGGAACTCCCCGTGGTGGGGCCCCATCGCGACCGTTGGGTGGTGGGCGTGAACCCCATGGCCCACGCCAGCGCCCACTACTGGGGCCGCGGCGACGAGACACTGTACCGCGCATACGTGGAGAAGGTGGCGCAGTTGGTGCGCGCCCTGGTGGAGGAGGACGCAGACGTAGTCCTCTTCTCCTCCCAGGTGCGAGCGGATCCGCTGACCGCCCACGATGTCCTGGAACACCTCGATGCCCAAGGCGGGGTTCCCGCGGGTCGGGTGGCCGTGCATCCCGTCCAAAGCGTGCAGGACCTGCTGCGGACGGTAGCGGGCTGCGACGAGGTGATCGGGGCGCGCTACCACTGCGTGCTCACGCCGCTGATGCTCGGGGTCCCCACGCTGGCGCTCGCCTACCACCCCAAGACCGTCCACCTCATGGCCATGGCCGGCCAGGGCGACTACTGCCTCGACATCGATGCCTTTGAGCCCGAGCACCTCCTGGCGCGGCATCACCGTCTGCGCCAGCACCATGACCTGGTGCGCGAAGCCCTGCTCGGAGCCATGCCGGCGCTGCGAGCGGCGGTGGACGAACAGTTTGACCACGTGCTCTCCGACCGGAGGCCCGTCCCGATGAAGGAGCCCGCCCTCTCATGAATGACCACACTCCGGCCGCCTCCGCATCCCTGGGGTCACCTTCGGCATGGCAAATGGCCCGCCGATGGGGCCTCCTGCTGCTGCTCGCCGCGCTGGTGGGTGGAGCCATCGCGTACTGGCTGACCGGCACGCTCACACCCACGTACCGGGCCACCGCCACGTTGCTGGTGGCGCAACAACAGGAGGAAGGGGTCCTCCAGCGCGCGGACCTGGAGACCAGCGCGCTGCTGGCCGGGACGCTCGCGGACCTCGTCACCGTGCGCCCCGTACTGGAACAGGCTGCGGCTGACCAGCGCCTGCCCTCGGACGCCGGGGCGATCGCTGAGGCCGTCGAGGTTGCCCAGGACGGTCAACTCATCACGATCACGGCGAGTGACGAGGATCCGGGCACGGCGCGCGACATCGCGAACGTGCTGGCCCAGACCTTCGTGGCGTCCCCGGAGGCGGCGCGGTCCTCCGGCGGAGGTGCAACGCCCGCCGTCAGCATCGTGGATCCCGCCCGGGCGCCCACCGCCCCGGAGGCCCCGAACCGCCTGCTGAACGCCATGCTCGGGGCAGGCCTCGCGTTCGCGCTCTGCCTGGGGCTCGTGGCGCTATACGAGTTCCTGGACCAGGCCATCACGCGCCCGCAGGAGGTGACGGACCTCATCGGCCTGCCCACCCTGGCCAGGCTCCCCGCCGACCGGGCCGCAGCCCGCCCGGCCGAGTACCTCGCGCTCGCCCGCGGGCCGGACACTCCCCTGGCGGAGGAGTACCGCACCGCGCGCACCGTGCTGCGGCACGTTCTCCTGCCTCAGGCGGACGAGGGCCCGTCCCGACGGGTGGTGGTCTTCACCAGCGCCACGGAGGGTGAGGGCAAGACTTCCGTTGTGGCCAACCTGGCTGTCGCCTTCGGCCTCGCCGGTTACCGCGCGCTCGTGCTGGACGCGGACCTGCGACGTCCGGCCATGCACCAGGTCTTTGGGGTGGACAACCGCGAGGGCCTGACCACCCTCCTGACCGCCGATCGCCCCGCGGACTGGGTGGTCCAGCCCACCGCGCACCCGGGAGTGTCCGTCATCACCTCCGGTCCGTTGTCGCTGGTGCGGACGGCCGGAAGCAGCGCGAGCGCCGCTGACCTCCTGGGTTCACCGGAGTTGCGTGCCGTGGTCGCGGACGTGCGGCGCCAGTTCGACGTCGTGCTGGTGGACACGCCCCCCGCCCTGGAGGCAAGCGACGCCGCTGCCGTGGCGGAAGTCTCGGACGCGGTGGTACTCGTCCTCCGCGCGGGGCACACGGGCGCCTCCGAACTGTGCGAGACGGTGGAGCGGCTGGCGCCCTCTGGAGCCCCGCTGGTGGGGGTCATCCTCAACCGCGTGCGCGCGTCCCACCGGGCGCGGGCCCATGCCCCGGCCGGCGCTGCGATGGTCTCGCTCCCCTCCGCCCAGCGTGAACCGCGGCGCCCGGCCGTGCAGCCCGCGACGGTGGAGGATCCGCGGTCCCGCACCTAGGTCCCGCACTTGGCGCGAGTACCGAGCAGGCCGGTCAGCGGAGGCGGACGGACGGCCAGGGGCTCACCAATTGCAGGCCGTTGGAGCCCTGCACGATGCGCACCTCGTCGAAGAGGACGCGGGTGGGCTGCCCGTAGACGCCCCACTTCGTGTAGACGCGGTGGCCATCCGCGAGCGTGCGACCGCGGTAGTTGTGCACCAACCGCTGATCCAGGAAGACACGGAAGAAGCCGTCGTCACCGCTGGACCACTGCACCTGGAAGACAAAGTCGTACCAGCGCGCCGTCTGGAAGGGGGCGGACCAGATGTATTCGAAACTCCCGTCCACCTGCTTCCGGCGCACCAGGAACCGCTCGGGATCTTCCTGGACATGGAGCGAGAACACGGGCGACCCGCCGGTGCCCTCGTGGAACTGGAAGATGATCCGGTCCTGGAAGAAGTTGGTGTTGACGCCCTGGTTCCAGTCCTCCGGCAGGTAGTAACTGGCGGCGTACCAGTACTCCACATCGGCCTCGGCGTGGAACTCGCTCTGCCACTCGGACCGATATCCCAGGTTGCCCCGGTACTGCGGGTCGCCCGGCAGCAGCACCGACTGGCCCGCGAGCCGGCCGAGGCGTGACGACTCGTCCGTGACCTCGAGCGCCTCGGCGGCTGCAGCCTGCGCGCGTTCCACGATGACGGAGTTGGGTCGCTCGTCGCGCTCGTAGGTCACCCGGCGGAGCATCACGGACGTGATCCGCGGGACCCAGACCTCTGGATCGCCGATCTGCGGGCCGCCCTCTTCCTCCGCTCGGACGCTCGCGCCCTCTCGCACGCAGCCCAGGAGCACCAGTACCACGCCCAGCGCGAATAGCGCCGTGCGCCAGGCGCCCCACGAACATCGGGAAGGGCGTGTCGCGGACATTGCGTGCAGGCTAAGTCGCCTGCCATATCGGAGACCTCACGGAATTGTGAAGACAAGGAAGGGGGCGCAGAACGCGCCCCCCTCCACGTGCGACGTGACCGCCCTGGGCGGGGTGATTACGGGGTCACGTCCGCCAACCGATTGGAGCCCTCCGCAATGCGGATCTCGTCAAAGAAGAGGTGAGTGGGCTGCCCGTAGATACCCCACTTGCTGTAGGTCACGTCTCGGATGGCCAGCGTGCGGCCGCTGTAAGAGACCTCCCGCTTGCCGTCCACGTAGACCTCGAAGACGCCGCTGGAGTCCTTGGTCCACTTCGCGTGGAAGGCCAGGTCGTACCAGCGGCCGGTCTGGAAGGACCAGCGGCCCAGTTCCTGGAAAGTCTGCGTTCCGCCCGTGCTGGTCTTCCGGCGCAGCCACAACTCCTGGCGCTCGGCGTCCAGGTGGAGGCTGAACATCGGCGAACCCTCGTCCGTGTACTGGAAGATGATCCGGTCATTCCACGTGCTGGAGTTGTGGCCCTGGTTGTAGTCCTCCGGGAAGTAGAAGGAGATGCCCTGCCAGCGCTCCGCGCCCGGACCGGACGTGTGGTCCATGGCGTGCCACTCCGCCCGGTAGCCGCCGCCGTGCCACGAGGGGTCACCCGGCTTCAGCAGCGCCGTGCCGGCGCGGCTGCCCGTGCGAGCGGTGCTGGTCGTCCCCAGCGAGTGGCTGGCCGTGGTGTGGCTCTCCTCGCGCGTGGCGCTGCCCGGCTCGTAGGTGGTGTGCCGGAGCAGGCCTCCGGAGGAGCGCACCGGTGCAGGCGTGGAAGCCGGCGCGGGCGTGGCCGTCGGGATCGCCGTGGCGCTGGCGGTCGGGCTCGCCGTCGCGCTGGCCGTCGGGCTCGCCGTCGCGCTGGCGGTCGGGCTCGCCGCCGCGCTGGCCGTCGGGCTCGCCGTCGCGCTGGCGGTCGGGCTCGCCGCCGGCGTTGCCGAGGGGGTGCTCGCGGGTGCTGACGCCGGCGCCGCCGCCGGGGTGGCCGCGGGCGCGGGCGCCGGCGGCGCGTCAGAGAACGACCGGCGCATCCAGACGATGCTGTTCGGCCGGAGCGCACCGGAAGTGGCGAGCGAGTTCACGTAGGACGGCGCCCCGGACACGAAGGCCATGAAGCGCTGGGTGGACAGGTCGAAGACCATCACGGACGCCACCCTGAATGGCTGCGCGGCGATCAACTGATCCAGAGACGTGGTGCCGGCAATGCCCACCGTGAGGCCGCCGGGCGCCGGGGTGCGGAGGGCGTGTGCCGTCGTCCCGCTCACGGTCTGCTCCGTGTGCCCTCGCGTCGCGCTCTCCCAGTCCGCCGCCTGCGTCGCGGTACCCGGGGGCACGCGCAGCCAGACCACGGAGCCGGAGGTCAACGCGCCACTCATCGGCGCGTTCACGTGAGATGGCGCACCGGGGATGTAGGTGACGAAGCGCTGCTCGTCGAACAGGAACGCACTGACCGAGTGCACCTGGAAGGGCACGTCGCGGATCAACACGTCGACGTCAGTGGTCCCGGCAAGGGTGGGGACGATCTCGGCGCGGGAGGAGAAGTCCTCCGTGGGCGCGGGGTTGGCGCCCATGACGGCCTGGCCTGCGACCAGGATGGCCAGGGCGATTGCTGCTGCGGCGGCGAATGACGCCGCGCGGGCTGGTGGATGTCGTAGCAAGGTAGGGTCCCTTCGGTGGGAGACAGCAGAGGGTTGCCGGACGCGCTCAGCGCGACCGCTCTTGAACCCGGTCGATGGCCTGGGGAGAGAGAGACTCAAGCCAGCAACGACCAGCGGCGGCGGCGACCTCCTGCCACCCTTCGGCTACCCGCCCAGTCGTCACTCGGGATGGACTTCGGCGCCCGCATTCGGCGTGCCGGCGCCCCACCCGACGCATCCAGCCCTCGTGCGGTGTTGACAACACCGAGGAGGACTGTTGCGGTCGTGATACTGGCATGGCCCTAGTGGGAATGGAAATTCAATATCCGGAGGAAAAGGCCGGATCGCGCGAGAACATGGCAGCGTATTCCCGTGGGCAGGCACTTCTCCTCCTTTTATCGGCCTCGGGAGAAATGACACCAGCACCCTCAGGCGCTACCGCTCATCAACATCGGCTCCACCTCTACCGGGGAGGCGGCCGTGGCGGCCCGAGCGCAGGATCGCTACGCTCCCGCGGGAACGGGAGCGCCATGTCACTGCAGAGCGGGTCACCTCAGGTCGAGCAGCACGAGGAGGGGACGTTCGAGGGCGAGCGCGGGCTACGCCTCTACTGGCAGTGCTGGCTGCCGCAGGACGCGCCACGGGCCGTGCTACTCGTCGCCCACGGCTACGCGGAACACTCCGGCCGCTACGGCAACCTCGTGAACTACTTCGTCCCTCGCGGCTACGCCGTCTACGCGCTGGACCACCGCGGCCACGGACGGTCTGAGGGGGCGCGCGTGGAGATCGAGGACTACGACGACTACCTCAAGGACCTCAAGACCTTCTTTGACCTGGTGCGCGGGCGGCAGCCTGACCTGCCGGTGTTCCTGGTCGGCCACAGCATGGGCGGCGGCATCGCCACGGCGTACACGGTCCACCACCAGGACGAACTCGCGGGCCTCGTGATCTCCGGCAGCGGCATCGTGAAGCCTGGTTCACAGCCGGCTGCGCGCCCCGCGCACCTGGAACTGGCGGATACGCTCTCGCGCGACCCCAAGGTGGCGGAGGACTACCGGAACGACCCGCTGGTCTACCTGGGCCCCCGGCCGGAGCGCAGCGTCGCCGCAACGCGCGGCGTCGCCCAGCGGACGGCGGAAGGCGCGAAGCAGATCCGCCTCCCGCTGCTGGTGATGGTGGGTGACGCCTCGCCCCTGGGCGAGGGGCCGCGGGGACAGGACCTCTACGAGACCGTGGCCAGCACGGACAAGGAACTGCACCGCTACCCGGACCTGCTGCACGAGATCTTCAATGAGCCAGAGCACCCGGTGGTGATGGCAGACATGGAGCGTTGGTTGCTGGCGCACCTCTGACGGGCGCGCGACCCTGTATGGGTGGCCATTGAGCGCCACACTGCAGGGATCAAGGAGCGCCGGCGTGTCCAGTCACCTCCCGTCAACCCAACGCGCGCTCGGGGCGGCCGTGGTCATGCTTACCGTCCTGCTGGCTGCCGGATGCAGCGGGATCATTGGCGAGCGCGGCTCCGGCGACCTGGTCACGGAGACGCTGGACGTCGCCGAGTTCGACTCCATCGAGGTGCACCGCGCCTTCCGCGCCTCCGTCGCGGTGGACCCGGCCGCCACGCAGTCCGTGACGGTCACCATCGATGACAACCTGGTCGAGTACCTGGACATCCACGTCTCCGGCGGCGTGCTCGTCGTGGACGCGACCCAGAACCTGCGCCCCAGCAGCGAGGCCCGTGTGGAGGTGGTCGTCCCCTCCCTCGAAGCCGTGGATGCCAGCGGCGCCTCGCGCGTCGAGGTGTCCGGGACAATCGAGGCTCCCGGGTGCGCGTAGACATCTCCGGCGCCAGCACCGCCTCCGTGCACGAGGTGCGTGCGACGGACCTCGACCTGTTCGCCGCCGGCGCCTCGCGCATCGAGGTCGAAGGCGGCGAGGTGGAGCGGATGATCGTGGACGTGAGCGGCGCCTCCACCGCGGACGTGGACCGGGCCATTTCCGTGCGAGCGGAGGTGGACGCCTCCGGCGCCAGCACCGTGCACGTGCACGCCACGGAGGTGGTGCGTGGCTCCGCGTCCGGCGCCTCCACGGTCAACGTCTACGGTCAGCCGGGGACGGTGGACGTGGACACGAGCGGCGCCTCGAACGTCCGCGAGAGTGACTAGCGCCCACCTCAACCGGCACGGGAACGCAATCCCGTGCCCGCCTGGCCACATTGGGCTGAACCGCCGCGTGCCTACGCTCCGCCCATGCGTGACCAGTCGCCTCCCGACGAGGCTCATCGCGGAGTGTTCATCGCCGCGGGCGTCGCACTGGCGCTGGTCTCGGTGGTGGCCCTCCTCGCGTTAGCTACCGGCGAAGGCGATGACAACGGTGTAGCCCCAACGCCGACGTCCGGGCAGGCGGTAGCGACCGAATCGGCGACGCCGGCCCCCGGAGCGCCGCTCGCGCCCACCGCTACTGCGGCGAGTCCTCTACCCGGCCCCTCCACGGCTACGCCTCCCCTCTCGCCCGGTACCACGCCGCCGGGGCCCACGGCATCTCCCTCACGCACGGCATCTCCCTCACGCACGGTATCCCCCACGCCCACTCCGGGTGGCGACCGGGCCATCGAGGACGTCTACCGGCTGATGGGCGAGGCGCTGCGTGCCGACCCGGCCCGCTCCGTGGCCCTGCGGGTGACGGCCGAGCGGCCGGGCGGGCCCGCGACGGCGTGGACCACCTGGGCGGACCCACGCACAACCGCCGCCCGGCGCGAGTACGACCCCCTCGAAGGCCAGCCGCAGGCCATCACGATTGCCACGACAGATGGCGCATTCACGATCGCCGCCGGCTCCAGCATGAACATCGACCCGCGCAGGTGCCCCAGCGCGGACCCCGCCGTGGCGCTGATCACGGACTGCCCGAACCGCCCCTTCCAGACCTACATCTTCGAAGGCGGCAGCCCTCGCGCCGTCACAGCCGTCCCCACCGTGACCGTTGGCGAGGGCACCCACGAGGGCGCGCGAGTCATCGAGGTGACGGCGAGCCGGTACGTGCAGCCCTTCCGATCCACGCCGTTCCGGGAGACACGCCGCCTCCTGCTGGATCCGGGGACTTACCTGCCGGTGTACATGGAGATCCGGCAGGAGCCCGGGATTACGGAAGTGTTCCGCTACCAGGTGGAGACCGTGGCCGCGGCCACCCTGGCGCAGGGCTTCTTCGACCCCCGCTCCCTGCCAGAACTCCGCGAGGACCCGCTGACGGCGCTCAGGGAGCGACCGGCCTCGTTGGCAACGTACTGGCTCGGCCCAGCGACGGAGGCGATGGGTGTCACGCCCGCACTCACGCTGTGGCGCTCTGACCGCTACCGCTCGGACGAGGCGGATCCCTCCACCGAGCAACTGATGCTCGAGTACGTCCGCGCGAGCGATGTCTTCGGACAGACGCTGCTGCTGCGTCTCACGGAGTACACAGCCGCGGAGTGGAACCGACGTGCCTCGATGGCGCATCTCCCCACCGACCCGTGCTGGACGCAGGAGGAGGTGCAGATCGAGGGCGGCAGCGTCACGGTCTACTCCGGCTACTCGTGGCCGGATGCTGTCCCCCGGGCTACCGAGGACGAGTGTCCCAGCGACAGGGAGCGCGACCGCTTCCTGGGCGTCGCGACGCTGGGCGACCTGCGCGTGGTACTGGAGCCGTGGCAGTGGCCGGACCAGTCGCGCGAGGGCGTGGTCACGCTGGCTGAGATGCTCCGCCGGTGGGAGCCCCTCGCGGAGTAGCGGTCAGGCGCGCACCAGCGCCTCTGGCTTGCGGGCCAGCAGCGCATCCACGGTCTCGTGGACGGTCATGTCGGACGTGTCCAGCCACAGCCCCACGTCCCGGAGTTCCTCCCGGAAGCGGTCCTCCAGGTACAGCCAGTCCGGCGCGGCGGTCTTCTGCCGCTGGTCGTCCCGCTCCAGCGCCACCTGCTTGCCGGGGGCGAGCACCACCAGGTGCAGGGCGGCGCCCAGGAGGTAGTTGCGGTAGGCGTCCAGCAGGTGGCGCGTGGAGACCACGTAGTCCATGACCGGGGTGAACCCGGCCTCGGCGTAGGAGCGCGCCAGCAGGCACTGGTTGCGGATCACCAGTTCCACCTGGCGGTCGGACTGGTCCTTCGGCTCCTCGCCGGGAAGCACGCGGCCGGACACCACCTGCAGCCCCAGCAGGTCGCCCTCCAGGTGGGCGGCGCGCTCCAGGCGTCCCGCCAGTTCCAGGGCCACGGTGGACTTGCCGACCCCGGGGATGCCGGTGATCAGCCAGACCTCGGGGGGCCGGAAGTTCATCCGCCGCGCTTGCCCTTCTTCTTCTGGGCCTTCTGCAGCGCCCGCTCGTAGCGCCGGCGCTCCGCCCGGGAGGCGTCCTCCGGCGGCGGCGCCATGGCCACCCCCGCGCGCACCGGCGCCGCAACGCCGCCGGCCTCTCGAGGCTGCTCACCGTCCGGCCCCGCCGGGCCGCTGGTCTGCATCTGGCGCGGGGCCTGCTCCTGCGCCATGGCCTGCGCGGCTGCCTGCACCGTCAGGCGGGCGCGCAGGATCTGGCGCGTCACCATCTGGCGGATGCGCTCTCGGAACTGCTGCCACATGTCGTGCGCTTCGCGCTTGTACGCCACCAGTGGATCCTGCTGCGCGTACGCGCGCAGGGCGATGCCCTGCCGCAACTCCTCCGTGGCCGTAAGGTGCTCCACCCACATCGAGTCGATGGTGCGCAGCAGCACCAGGCGCTCCACCAGGCGCTGCGTCTCCTCGCCCACGGACTCCTCGAGCGCGTCGTACGCGTCCTCGATGACGTCCAGCGCGGCCTCCACCGCGGCGTCCGGGCGGACGTTCTCCTCCAGCACCAGCACGTCGTCCGGCATGTCCGGCACGATCTGCCCGACCGCGGTGCGGAACGCCTCGACGTCGGGTGCCTCGCCCAGGTGGTCGGCGGCCAGCGCCTCCACCTCTTCCTCCAGCATGTCCAGGACGGTCTCCCGCATGCTCTCGCCTTGCAGGACCTTGTCGCGCTCCCCGTAGATCACGGTGCGCTGGTTGTTCATCACGTCGTCGTACTCGACCACCCGCTTGCGGATGTCGAAGTTGTAGGCCTCCACCCGCTGCTGGGCCTGCTCGATGGCCTTGGTGACCATCTTGGACTCCAGCGCCTCTTCTTCGTCCATGCCCAGGCGCTGCATCATGCCCGGCAGCCAGTCCGGGGCGAAGCGCTTCATCAGGTCGTCCTCGAAGGAGACGAAGAAGCGCGTGGAACCGGGGTCGCCCTGGCGGCCGGAGCGGCCGCGCAACTGGTTGTCGATACGGCGGGACTCGTGGCGTTCGGTGCCGATGACGTGCAGGCCGCCCAGCGCGGCGACGCCTTCGCCCAGTTTGATGTCCGTACCGCGGCCGGCCATGTTCGTGGCGATGGTCACGGCGCCGCGCTGGCCCGCGCGGCTGATAATCGTCGCCTCGCGCTGGTGCTGCTTCGCGTTCAGGACCTCGTGCTCAATGCCCGCGCGCTTGAGGCGGTCCGACAGCATCTCCGAAGTCTCGATCGCCACGGTGCCCACCAGGATCGGTCGGCCGGCGTGGTGCTTCTCCTCGATGTCGGCGAGCACGGCCTTCCATTTCGCCGCCTCCACCCGGTAGATCAGGTCCGGGTGGTCCTCCCGCTCGATGGGCTGGTTGGTGGGGATGACCACCACCTCGAGTTTGTAGATCTCGGAGAGTTCCTCCGCCTCCGTGGCGGCGGTGCCGGTCATGCCGGCCAACTTCTCGTAGAGGCGGAAGTAGTTCTGCAGCGTGATGGTGGCGTACGTCACGGACTCCCGCTGGATCTGCACGCCCTCCTTGGCCTCCACCGCCTGGTGCAGGCCGTCTGACCAGCGCCGGCCCTCCATCAGGCGACCGGTGAAGTCGTCCACGATGATGATCTCGCCGTCCTTGACCACGTAGTCGCGGTCGCGCTGGTAGAGGATCTGCGCCTTCAGCGCGGCCTCCATGTAGCGGGTGAGGCGGAAGTTCTCCAGCGAGTAGATGTTGTCCACGCCCAGGGCGCGCTCCAGGTGGTCCACGCCCTCCTCCGTGAGGGTCACGGAGCGGTGGCGCAGGTCAATGGCGTAGTGCCGGCCCTCCTGGAGTTGCGGGACGATGCGCGCGAAGCGCGGGTAGATCGAGGTGTCGTCCTGGGAGGCGCCGCTGATGATCAGGGGCGTCCGCGCCTCGTCGATCAGGACGGAGTCCGCCTCGTCCACGATCGCGTAGTGGCGCCCGCGCTGGGCGCGCGCCGCCAGCGTGGTGGCCAGGTTGTCGCGCAGGTAGTCGAAGCCGAACTCGTTGTTCGTGCCGTAGGTGACGTCCGCCAGGTAGGCCTCGGTGCGGGGGACCGCCACCAGGTGCTCGAACGACGACTGGTCGTTCGCCTCCTCCGCGGAGTAGCGGAACGCGGCGCCACCGTTCTGGATGACGCCAATGGTGATGCCCAGGGCATCCAGCGCCGGCGCGTACCACTGGGCGTCACGCCGGGCCAGGTAGTCGTTGACGGTGACGGAGTGGACGCCCTCCCCGGCCAGGGCATTCAGGTAGATGGCAATGGTCGCCACCAGCGTCTTGCCCTCGCCGGTGCGCATCTCCGCCACCATGCCGCGGTGCAGCGTGATGGCGCCCATGATCTGGACGTCGTAGGCGCGCTCGCGGCCGTCCGTGGCGCGGCGGATCGCCTCGCGCACCGTGGCGAACGCCTCCGGCAGCAGGTCGTCCAGGGACTCGCCCTGCTGGTAGCGCTCGCGGAACCAGTCCGTGCGCGCCCGCAACTCCTCGTCGGAGAGGGGTTGCACGTCTGCTTCCAGGGCGTTGATGCGCTCCACCAGCGGGCGCATCTGGTCCAGCACCCGCTCATTGGAGTCGCCACCCATGAGTTTGCGGAAGATCCCGACCATCTCAGTGCCTCCAACCGGTCCTACCAATGTAGACCGGCAAGGGCTGGCGTCGAGCGGTCACCCGGTGAAGGGACCGTGCGCTGCCGTTGCGACCCAGGCGATGCCTAGCGGAAGAGGGCGCCCACGGAGCCACCGGTGTGGATGCGATGGATCGCATCCCCGATCATCGGCGCCACGGACAGCACCGTCGTCGGCACCGTCTTGAACTCGCCGTGCACCAGCGGCAGCGAGTCCGTGAACACGATCTCGTCCACGTCCGGCGTGTCCAGCATCTGGAACGCCTTCGGCGCCATCACGGGGTGCACGCAGGCCACCCGCACAGAGGTCGCGCCCCGCGACCGCAGCAACCTCACGGCGGATGCCACGGTCCCGCCCGTCAGGATCTCGTCGTCCAAGATCAGGCAGTCGCGCCCCGTCGCGTCGCCGATGAGCGTCATCGCCTCCGCGGACTCCTTGTTGCCGTCGCGCTTCTTGTCCACGATGGCGATGTCCGCGTCGATGCGCGCCGCGAGGTCCCTCGCGAGTTTCGCGCGGCCCACGTCTGGCGCCACCACCGTGGGAGCGCGCAGGTTGAGCGAGGCGAAGTAGTCCGAGATCAGCGGGAACGCGGTCAGTTCGTCCAGCGGGATGTTGAAGAAGCCCTGGATCTGCCCGGCGTGCATGTCCATGGAGAGCACGCGGTCCGCGCCGGCCACCTCGATGAAGTTCGCCACCAGGCGCGCGGTCACGGGGACGCGGGGCTGGTCCTTCTTGTCGGAGCGGCCGTAGGCGTAATACGGCACCACGGCAGTGATGCGGCCCGCGGAGGCGCGCTTCGCCGCATCGATCATGATCAGCAGTTCCATCAGCCGCGTGTTCACGGGCGACACGATCGGCTGGATCAGGAAGACGTCACGCTCCCGGATATTCTCCTCGTACTTCACGAAGATCTCTTCGTTGGAGAACTGGAACACCTGCACATCGCCGACGGGGATCTCCAGGTGCCTGCAGATCGACTCCGCTAACCCGCGGTTGGAGTTCCCCGTAAACACGGACAGATCGCGGTACACAGCGGGCCTCCTGTAGGAGTCACGGGGCATGGCGGGTGATCTTCGGAATGTGCATCCCAGGAGGTCTCCGCCGCCGAGCGGCGCCGGGGGCCGATGGTAACACTGCCCCTCGGTTGAGGCTTCCGTCCGTTGCGGTCGCTATCCGCCTCGCATCAGCGTCAGCCCGATGAACGCCACGAACCCCACCAGCAGCAACACACCCTCGGTCCGGCCGATGCGGTTGCGCCGCCACACCAGGGGGAACAGCACGACCGCGGAGAGCGCCAGCACCGGCAACTCGAACTCGAACAGCGAGAGTTCCACGGCAACGGGCTTTGCCAGGGCGGCGCCGCCCAGCACGCCGAGCACGTTGAACAGGTTGGACCCCACCACGTTGCCGATGGCGATGTCATCCTGGCGCCGGAAGGCGGCGATCGCGCTCGTCACCAGTTCCGGCAGGCTCGTCCCCACCGCCACCACCGTGGCGCCGATGGCAAACTCGCTGACGCCGAGGCGTTCCGCCAGTTCGGTCGCCCCCTCCACGAAGAGCCAGGACCCGGCCGCCAGCGCGGCGATTGCCGCCACCAGCACGCCGACGTCCAGCGCGACGTGGGGCTGATCGCCCTCATGGGGCACGGGGAGGCCGGCGAAGTCCGGCTCGGGCTCCGCCAGCACGTCTGGCGAAGAGAACCACCGCAGTTGCACCACGCTGAAGATGGCCAGCGCCAGCAGGCTCGCGCCGCCCTCCAGGCGGGAGACCTCGCCGTCCGCCAGGATCACCAGCGCCCAGGCGGTCACCACGGCCAGCACGGGGATGTCGAGGCGCAACATGCGACGGTGCACCGCCACCGGGGCGATCACAGCCGCGACACCCAGCACCAGGAGCACGTTGGCGATGTTGGAGCCGATGACGTTGCCGGATGCCACCCCGGAGGCGCCCTGGAGCGCGCTGATCAGGCTCACCGTGAACTCCGGCATGGAGGTGCCGAAGGCCACCACCGTGGCGCCGATCACCACCGTGGACATCCCCAGCCGCAGCGCCAGGCGCCCGGCCGACGTCACCAGCCGGTCGCCGGCGAGCACCAGCAGTACCAGCCCCACCAACAGCAGCACGACGGGAAGCACGGAGCGCCTTTCGTTGCGGGACGGAGCCCGAGGGGAACCTCGATGATCGGGCACCGCAACGCTAGGCGCTGCGCGGTACGACGTCAGCCGCACGCGGACGGGCCACCGCGGGGCTCCGTGCCGTCACCTATCCTTTGACGGGGCGCACGACGGAGCGCGCGGCGGCCACCCTGAAAGGGAGGAGCATGACCATGTTCAAGCGCGCACTCGTGCCCTCGGACGGCTCGGAGCCCTCGCTGGCGGCCATCCCGGCCGCGCTCCGTGCGCTCGGCACGGAGGGCGAGGTGGTCCTGCTACAGGTGATCCCCACCCGCGAGGAGTTGCGGGCCGCCACCGCGCGCGCCGGCACCGTCTCCCGCAATGTGCGCCGCGCCTCGGAACTGGCGGACCATGTCTTCACCACGCGCCGCGAGGCTGCCGAGGAGGCGCTGCGGGCGTGCGCCAGGGTCGTGGAGGAGCAGGGCGGCCGGGTGGGCGAGATTGTCGTTGAGTCGGGCGAGCCGGGGCCGGCGATCCGCAGCGCCGCGGAGCGTCACGACTGCGACCTGATCGTCATGGCCACCAACGGCCGCTCCGGCTGGCGGCGCGCCTTCCTGGGTTCCGTCGCCGAGCACGTGGTGCGCCACGAGGACCGAGTGCCCGTGATGCTCGTCCGCCGCCCGCCCCCACCGCGGGCGTGACGACGCCCGCCCTACCGTCCTGCATTGGTACAATTGGTATTCGCCGTGGACTGGAGCGAGCCGACCGCACCCGCATGACCTGTCCGGTCGCGGAGCGCGGCGGCCACGCGCGGACGGACCGCACGAGCGAGGATCCCCATGGACTTCACCTTCACCCCGGACGAAGAGCGTTTCCGCGCCGAACTCAAGGCCTTCCTGGCCGGCCGCCTGCCGGAGGACTGGGACTTCCGCGACTTCGTGGGCGAGGTCCAGCGCGAGGAGCGCGCGGAGATGGCGCGCTCCATCAACCAGGCGCTCGCGGAGCGTCGATGGCTGGCGCTGCCGTGGAAGGAAGAGTTCGGCGGCCTGGACGCCGGACACGTCCAGCAGGCGATCTTCTCGGACGAGACGGCGTACGCGCGCATGCCCGGTGGCGGCGGCCAGGGCGTCGCCTGGGTGGGCCCCGCGATCCAGCAGTTCGGCACGGATGAGCAGCAGCGCCTCTACCTGCCCCGCATCGCGCAGGGCGAAGACACCTGGTGCACCCTCTACACGGAGCCCGGCGCCGGCTCGGACCTCGCCTCCATCCAGACGCGCGCGGAGCGCCAGGGCGACGAGTACGTCATCAACGGCGCCAAGATCTTCGCCGCTGGCGCGCAGGACGCCACCATGGGCTGGCTGGCCGCGCGCACGGACCCCAACGCCGCCAAGCATCGAGGCATCTCCACCTTCGCGGTCCCCATGGACAGCCCCGGCATCAGCATCCGGCCGCTGGAGGACATGACCGGCGGCACCCAGTTGAACGAGGTGTTCTTCGAGAACGTCCGCCTGCCCGCTGACGCGCTGGTGGGCAAGGAGAACCGCGGCTGGTACCAGGTGGCCACCACGCTGGACTTCGAGCGCTCCGGCGTCTCCACCTTCGCGCAGGGCAAGCGCAACCTGGAGCGCCTGGTCGCCGCCGCGAAGGACGAGGCGTCCCTGGTCTCTCGCAATCCCGCCGCCCGCTACGAACTGGCGGACCGCTGGATCGAACTCCAGGTGGGCTTCAACGTGGCCTACCGCGTCCCGCTGCTGCAGGCGGAGAAGCTGGTCCCCAACCACGAGGCGTCCGTGTCCAAGTTGTACGGCTCCGAACTCCAGCAGCGCATCGCCGGTACCGGCATGCACCTGCTGGGGCAGGCGGCGCAACTGGCCCCCGGCTCGCCGTACGCCAAGATGGGCGGCGCCTTCTCGCACCTCTACCTCGCGTCCAGCGTCGCCACCGTCGCCGCCGGCACCAGCGAGGTCCAGCGCAACATCATCGCCCAGCGCGGACTCGGCCTGCCCCGCGGATAGGGCGCCCCTTCTGGCCCCCTCCTCCTTCCCACAGAGGGAGGGTCGGAGTGGAGGCAATCCCGCTTCCCCTCCGGCACGCCCCCGCCTCACGCGCCGCATCTCCCCTTCCCGCACACGGGAACTCCTCGGCGTGCCGTACCGTCGAGGTAGAAGCGGGGATGGTCTGGAGTGCTGTATGTCATCCATCACGCGTGCCCTTCGGGGCTCGCGCATCATCCTGCCCGCCCTTGCGGGCGCCGCACTGATCCTCGGCGCCTGCAACGGGGCCGACGAGGGCACTCCTACTCCCTCGCCGACATCAACGTCGACGGCAACGTCGACGGCCTCGCCCACGGCCACGGCGACCGCGCCCGGGACGGCGACCGCCAGCCCCTCCCCCACGAGCACGGCAACCGAGCCGGCCGGGACGCCCTCGCCGAGTCCCACCTCCACGCCAGGCGGTGGGGCCGAGGGCGAACCGACGGTCCAGGACGCGCTGGACACGGTGCAGGCGTACTACGACGCCATCGACGCCGGTGACTACCAAGCGGCCTACGCACTCTGGAGCAATGACGGCGCCGCCAGCGGCCAGACGTTCGAGGAGTTCCGCTCGGGCTTCCAGGACACCGCCACCGTCTCCGTGGTCCTGGGCGAGCCCGGCCGCGTCGACCCTGCCGCCGGCTCCCGCTTCATCGAGGTCCCCGTGGAGATCACCGCCACGCTCGAGTCCGGCCAGGAGCAGCGCTTCGAGGGATCGGTCGCGCTGCGGCGCGGCGTGATCGAAGGCGCGGTGCGCGAGTGGCGGCTCTATTCGGCTGACATCACCCAGGTGAACTGAGTCGCCGTGGAGTGAGCCACGGAGCCCCGGCCGAGAAGGCTGGGGCACTCTTTCGCCCGAAATCGGGAAGGGAGTCTGGCCAAATCGAAGCGCTTATCCCTATTTGATATGCCAGCCGCTGCATTGCAGCACGTAGATTACTCACGTCCCCGCACCGCTCCCCGCGGGACATCTCGACTCAGACGCGGCGGGTATCTGAAACCAACGACGGCCAGCGGCCGCCGGTGAGGGGTGCGTTCCTTGAGCCACTCGGGCTTCTCTGCGACCGGTTCCACCAACACTCGACTCTCCAGCACGCGCCCCACCCCGGACGATGCGCTGTCCTCGCGCTCGCTCTCGCGCCGGCGGCTGCTTGCGGGACTCGGCGCGGCCGGCGCCGGTGCGGCGGTCGGCCTGATCGCCCCGCGCTCGCTGTTCGCCGCCGGCGTGCCTGATGCGCGCCCGGCAGGCACGGAGCCGGCACTCCCTGCCCGCGCCTCCAACGAGCCGCGCCACCTGGCGTGGGTGTGGCAGTTCAACCACGACGGCGACCCCGCCGAGATCCGCGACACGCTGGCCGCCCACGGCCTTGGCATCGTCCTGAAGACGCACGACGGCGTCCGCTGGATGTCCCACTACGACAAGACCCCCACCGCCGTCTCCGGCCCTCGCCGAATCGAGGAGTACGCCGCCTACTTCGAGCAGGGCGGTGTGCCGTTCCACGCCTGGGCGGTGGTGAAGGGCCAGGACCCGGACCGCGAGGCGAGGATGGCCTCGGACGTCCTCAACTCCGGCGCCCGCAGCCTCTTCCTGGACCTGGAAGCGCACCGCGGCTTCTGGGTGGGCACGGACGACGACGCCGACCGCTACGGCGAGGCCCTGCGCCGCGCGCAGCCCTCGGCGCGCCTCTCCACCTCCATCGACCCGCGCCCGTGGGAGATCGAGCGCATTCCGCTGGGCCAGTTCGCCGCCTTCACGGACGAGATCTCGCCCCAGGTCTACTGGACGATGTTCGCCAACGAGGCGAACGCCAAGAAGTACATCGACGGCGGCATCGACACGCGCCCGGACCTCATCGGCCCCGGCTTCATCCTAGGCTCCGCCATGGCCCGCCTCCGCGAGTTCGGCCGCCCCATCCACCCGATTGGCGACGGCACCGTGCGCTCCCTGCACGGCTGGCAGGAGTTCATCGACCAGTCCTACGCCAACGAGGCGGACACGCTCTCCGTGTGGCGGTACGGCGTGGCCGAGCGCGACCTGTGGTCGCTCCTGCGCGACACGCCGCCGCGCGTCACGCGCCACGTCGTGCAGCCGGGCGAGTCACTGGGCGCCATCGCCGCGCGCTACCGCACCACGGTACCGGCGCTGGCGGAGTTGAACGGCATCGCCAACCCCAACCTCATCGGCGTGGGCCAGGTCCTCCGCCTCCCCGGCGGCGCCCTCACGGGCGGCACCACCCCCATCGCCTCCACGGCCCCCGCATCGAGGCACCACACGGTGCGCTCCGGAGACACGCTGCTCGGCATCGCGCTGCGCCACGGACGGACGCTTTCGCAGGTGGCCAACGCGAACGGCCTGCGGTCGCCCTACCTGATCCGCATCGGCCAGGTGCTGGTCATCCCCTAGCGGCGCACCCGGCTTCCGCTCACCCTGCGCCTGTCGAAGGCTAGCGCGCCTGCCGAGGTGTGACGGGGGCCTTCGTACGCAGGCGGCGAAGCCCAGCCCCCTCCCCCCTTGAGGGGGGGAGGGGGGCAGAGGGTGCAGCCCCCACCTCGCTCGCCACTCCCTACCCCCGCTCACCCTGAGCCTGTCGAAGGGCGAGCGCGCCTGCCGAAGGCGCCCGGAGTGCCCGCTCTCCCCGTCCTCCCCGTAGGGGCGCAGCGCACTGCGCCCGCTCTCGGTGGGCGCGGGCGTCCAATCGCTCGCACGCTGGCTCGGTGTCTCGGATGCGCCCGTCCGCAGGGGCTCGGGGGGCTCAGGGGGCGGGCTACCGACCGAGGGCGGCCCGACGCTCCGCGGCCGCGCGCAGGCGGGCCATGCGGGTGCGGTTGCCCTCCAGGCGCGCCAGCACCGTCATCGCCTTGCGCGTGTCGGAAGCGATGCGGGCGGGTTCCGCGTGGCGGATGCGGAACTTGCTCAGCCAGTAGGTGAAGGAGCGCATCTCCGACTGCGTGATCTCGTCACCCACCGGGGCGCCCTCCTCCGCCTGGTAGAGCACCTTCAGTTCCTCCAGCGTCTTGCCGTAGACGCGCTCGAACGCCTCGATATCCGCGGCCTTGAGGCCGTGGCGGGCGAGGCTCCCGGTCTTCTGCAGTTCCATCTCCGCCGCCAGCAGCAGCAGTTCCTCCACCACCACGCCGTACTGGAAGTTCAGGTGCGCGCGGTACTTCGCGGGGCCAATGGCCGCCTCGAACTCGTCCTCGCTCTCCTGCCGCGGGGGGATGCCCTGCACCAGCAGCGCCTCCGCCTCTCCCGGCGGCACCAGGTCCTCCGCGGACCCCACCAGGCGCTGCGCCAGCAGCAGCCAGTCGAACGCCTCGCCTGCGATGAGGTAGTGGAGGCGCACCCCGTCCACCTCCTCGGAGGGCGCGGTCCACCTCGCGATGACGCGCAGGACGGCGGCGTACCAGTCGTCCCCCGCCTCCAGCGCGCGCCGGAACGCCACCACCCCCTGCTGGGGCGTGAGCGGGCCTTCATCCGGGACGGGGATGTCCTGGATGCGGGCAATCTCATCCGTGCGCGGCGCAGACGTAGAGGCCATCGGGACATTTTACCCCGCCCGCCACGGCAGGCGAGGCTCAGGAGGGCACCCTAAGCGTCGAGGATGGGCGCAGCACGCTGCGCCCCCTGCGGGGAGCGTCGCCCACCCCGCCCCGCCGACCGCGGACCGCACACGACCGCCCACTCGCAGGCGGCGAAGCCCAACCCCCTCCTCCTTCCCACAGAGGGAAGGAGCGGGCGGGGGAGAGGGGTCTCTGCGCCACGGCCCACCTCGCAAGCCCCGCGCTCCCGCTTCGACAGGCTCAGCGTGAGCGGATCGGGGATCGAGGGGCACACGGAAACAGGCCGAGCCGCCAGCGGCGCCTCTAGCACCAGCCCCCAGGGCAACAAGAAGCCCCGCTCACCGGCGGGGCCAACAACCATCGCGAGGCCAGCGGCCGAGGGCTACCGAGCCCGCACCACCACCACGTCGCCCGTCCGCACCTCCAGGTACGTCTGCACCCAGGGCGGAGCATCAGGCACCCACGCCAGCCGCGAGGCCGAAGCTGAGTCGTAGTGCCACGCCCCCCGCACCGGCACTCCCAGCAGAGCCACCGCCTCCGAGGTCGGCATGCGGTCCGGGCCGTTCCAGCGCAGGATCGCCACGCCGCCGGGCGGGGGCGCCTCGCCGGACCAGCCCTGCGGGGGGGCACCGGGGATACCCAGCGACACCATCGTGGTTGCGCCGGGCTGGAACGTGAGCGGGGCCTCCATGGACGCAGGGACGCCGTCGTCCACGCGGCCGTAGAGCAGCCAGAACGTCACTTCGCCGCCCACCTGCGGGCAGCCCTCGCGCGCGTCCTGGCCCACCACGTCGATCTGGAAGAAGCCCGTCTGCGCGTTCATCGCGCGCACGTCGGCGGTGCCGCAGACCACGCCACCCGCGCCATAGGCGCGCACCTTGGTGGGGATGGGCTGGCCGCCGTCCGCGAAGACGAAGCCGAAGAATGAAGAAGCCGGCCCCTCCGCCCCCACCGAAGTGGGGACGGAGAGACCGGCCAGGAGCCCGAAGGCCACGGACAGGACGATGAGGGCCCGAAGGTGCTTCAACGTCCTATCCATAACAACCCGCTACTTAGTTGCGGCGGGTCGCCGTGCGGCCGCCGGCAACCATGGCCGCGGCGAAGACGCCGAGGGCCAGGACCAGCGCCATGGAGGTGCCGGTGGAGCCAAGCAGGCCAGCGTTACCGGTGTCGGACGGGCCAGGGGCCGGGGTCTCGCCACCGTCACCACCGTCAGCGAGCGTCAGCGAGATGCCGTTCGCCACGTCAGCCGGCGCACCGCCGGCGGAGTAGGTCGCGGTCTCGTTGGCAGCCTCGCCGTTGATGGCGAAGTTGATCTCGTCGCCGGCGACCGGGGCGCAGTCGCCACCAGCCTCGACGTAGATCAGCCAGTTGCCGTCGGCGTCGACGGTGGCCTCGCCACAAGCGTCGCCACCGATGGTTGCCGTGACCACGTCACCAGCGGTAAGGCCGGTGCCGTAGGCCGTAAACGGCGGGGTCTGGGCATTGGCCGACGCCGCGAAGGCGCCGAACAGGACGGCCGCAACGGCCATCGCAGTGCCCAGGGCCGCCATCTTCCGAATGAGAGCCATGAGATCTCCTAGGAATGTCCCGCCCTAAAAGATTGCGTCTCCCCCTGGGGGCCGGGCCCTCGGCGGACCGAGGACCCGACCCCTGGGGTGAAAACACTATCGAGCGAGCAGGTGAGCCGAGGCTCCCTTACTTCACCACGATGGCGAGCGTGCCGGCGGGGATGCCGCCAGCGAACTGCGCCGAGAACGCGGCGTTCACGAACGCCGGAGCGCCCGAGATGAAGCCGACGAACTCACCGTCAACCGTCACCCACACCGAGATCAGGCCCGCGTCAGCGGCCGCGGCGGCGAGGTCAGCGACCGTGCCACCGTCGAACGAGACGATCGAGACACCGGAGTCGGAGATGGTGCCGGTGAAGGAACCCTCACCATCCGGCGGCGGGGTCGTGCCCGACGCGGCGATGGTGAAGGTCTGCGAGCCGGTCACACCACCGGTGGCCACACCAACCGCGACGCTCGTGCCGGTCGAGACCGGGATGAGGGTCAGGGTGGCGGTACCGCCCGTGGTCGTCGCGCCCACGCTAGAACCAACCGTGCCAGCAGCGGACGACAGCAGAGCGTTCGCGTTGGAAACGTTCAGCGTGATCGTCGTGCCGTCGGCAACCGGGTTCCCGTCGGAGTCAGCCGCCGACGAGGTGATCGAGGAGTTGGTGCCCAGGACCGGGGAACCCGGGTCAACGGTCACCGAGGCAGCCGGACCAGCGATGTTGATCGTGGTCGTAGCCGTCAGGGTGGTCGTGCCGGAGACCCAGGAAGCGGTCACCGTGTACGCGCCGCGCGGCAGCGGGGCGGTCGAAGCCGCCTCGATGTCGATGGCACACACAGCCACGTTGCCCAGCGCGCCGGCCGCCTGGATGGCGTCCGTGCACGTGCCAGCCGCGACGGTGCCCAGGGCACCCACGCCAGCGCCGACAACCATGTCCTCAGCCGCGGCGGCCAGCATCGTGGCCACCGTGGTCCCGGCGGCGTTGGTCACCTTGACGGTGACGTTGGCCTGCGCGGGGATGATCGAGACGCCGTTGGCGTCCAGCGCCTTCACGACGATCAGGGCCTCGTCGCGGGTCGCGTCAGTACCACCGTTGACGTCGCGGTCGTGCAGGATGCTCTTCGCACCCAGCAGGGCCGTGCCGCCAGCGTTCGTGCCACCCACGACCTGCACCGACAGGGACGACGGCGAGCCGCCGGCCACGGTGATGGTGCGGGTAGCGGTCACACCCTCAGACGTCACCGTCAGGGTGATGGTGCCCGGGACGCCCGTGGAGAACACCTCGAGCACGTCGGTGTTGGCCGACGCGTTCGTGATGGTGCAGGACGTGGCCGCGTTCGCCAGCGTGTTGTTCGCGGCCACCTCACAGGTGGTCACGTTGCCGGCGGTGCGGTTCAGCAGGCCGGGGCCAGAGATCGTGGCCGTGTAGGAGCGGCCCGTCACAGCGGTCCCGTTCGCGTCGGCCAGGGCGACCGACACGTCAACGTTGGCGGTCAGGTCCGCAGCCGAAAGCTGCGAGCCAGCGCCGCCCAGCGTGATCGTCGCCACCGGGTTCGGGGCAGCGGTCACGTTGATGCCGACCGAGTTGTTCTGGCCAGCGGCCGTCACGTCCACGATCAGCGCGCCGGAGGTCAGAGTCTTCAGCAGGACGGCAATGGACGCCTGCGTCGCGCTCTGGTCGCCGGTCTGGCCGTTGATCAGAGCCACGCTCTGACCGCCACCCTGCACGAACTGTGCAGTTGCGGTGCTGGCCTGGTTGATCGAGAACGCAGCCACGGTCGTCGGGGTGACGCCCGCGGTGCCCGTCGCAATGGCGCCGCCGGTGGCGTCGTCAAGGTCAACGTCGTTTAGGGTCAGCTGCGCAACGTCACCACCGAAGTGGAACGTCACGGTCAAGCCGGCGGCGTTGATCGGGCCACCGGTCACCGTCACGTCGGACACGTTGGAGAGGGCCTCAAGGGCCGTCTCAACCTGCGCCGCCGTGGCGTTGAACGCCAGGTTGCCCGTGGTCTGACCGCTGAAGGTCAGGGTGAAGTTACCGGACGTGGCAGCGGTCAGCTGGCCAATCGTCTGGACCTCGTCCACACCGTTGGTCTCAACGGTCAGCGTGACATTGCTGCCCGCAGCCACCGAAGTGGCGCTCGGCGTGACGTCGCCCGGGGCCGCAAAGGCGGTGCTCAGCGGGCCGGTGACCACCAGGGCCACCGCCAGCAGCGCCGCCACGGCAACGGACGAGCCGTACCAAGCAAGCTTCTTAATCTGAGTCAAGTCAAGTCCTCCTGGACTGTGTCTTCATGCGAAACAGGTCTACTGCGCTGTCCGAAGGCGCTCCTTCCGTGGCGAGGTTCCATCGGGACCTGGCGCAGGCGCGGCTCTGATGCCGCCGCTCGAGCGAGACGCCACCAAACGCGGCGCTGCACTCTGTTGCCCCCAGGTTCCTCTCTCTGGCTCGATTCCATGCACACACGACCCCGCGCGGCCGAGGCCGTACAGGGAGGGTGACACAAGCGTGGTAACGCTCCGGCGATCGTAGGGGTTAACGCTAAGCCGGTCGAACGGAAGAAAGTTCGTCCGGGACGCGGATGTACGGTCAAATGTTCGCATCTGCCTCGTCCACCCGCCGCCATCCGACCGCCGGTCAACCTCGCATCCCATTGACGACAACGTTATGTCGCAATCTGCCCGCATCGATACACATTCGTTGCGGGTGCCGGGCAGGGGCGAACCCATGGGCGGACGTGCCGCCCGCGGTACCGCGTCCCCAGCAGGTTGGCGAACGGGCGCATCAGAATGCCCCGTCCAATCACTGCTAACGTCCCAGCCACCCCACTTGTTCCCATCGGCCCCGTCGAACTCGCCCAGAACCGCTCCAGGGGACCCGGGAGCAGGGGAGAAGTAGCCCAAACCTCCGCTCGGGCGTCCCGAGCGCCACCACCACCCGTGCGCTCCAGGGAAGGGCCCGTTGCGGTGGGCAGGGGTCCCGGGAGCCCTCGAGGGCAGCGTCGAGCGCCGGGAGGACGGCACCGGCTGCACGCGCCCGGGCCCTGCCGGCGAGCAGGACCATCGTCACGACACCTCGGGGCCCCGGGCCGCTCACCCCGCGCCCCCGGGCGTCTACGGTGGAACCGCTGTACCGAGGAGCCCCCATAGTGAACATCCCCGAACCAGACCCCGCCGACGACCGCGGCGCCCCGGACACCCCCTGCGCCACCTGTGGCCACGAGGGCCATGCGCACGTACTCCGCGAGACGGAGGTCGCGGGCAACACCATCCGCGAGACCTTCTGCGAGGAATGCAACGCGATGTGCGAGTACGTGCCGGTGACAGGCTAGATGGGCGTCACGCACCCAGGGCAACGGCGACCATGAAGTAGATCAGGATGGACAACAGGTCCTGGATCACGGTGGCCAGCGGGCCGCTGCCGTACGCCGGGTCCGCACCCAGCCGCTGGAGCAGCCCCGGCAGCGCGATGGCCACGCCCGTGGCCGTGGAACAGGCTGCACCCAGCGCAATCGCGAGTGTGGCGGCGGCGGCACGGTCGTCCCAGAAGAACGCCGCCACCGGGAAGGCGAGCAGGCCAACCGTGCCCCCCAGCATGACTCCGGTCAGCACTTCTCGCACGGCAGTCTGACGAATGGACACGCCCAGCGAGAGGCCTCGCACGATCAGCGTCTCCGTCTGCGTCCCCACCGCATCCGCCATGTACACCACGGCGGGGACGAAGAAGGCCAGCGTTACGTTGCGTGTCATGGCCGCCTCGAACTGACCGACGACGCCAACGGACAGCAGGGCACCCACCAGGCCCAGGAGCAGCCACGGCAGCCGGTGCCGAAAGCGCCGGGGGATACTTTCGGCGGCGGCGAGCCGTGCAGCGTAGTCGGCTCGCCCGAACCCGCCGAGGCGCGCCAGGTCTTCCTCGTGCTCCTGGAGCAGCACGGTGAGGAGCCGGCGAGGCGGCACCAGGCCCAGGAACGCGCCGTCCGGGCCGGTCACGGCCAGGCTCACCTCGCCGTGCTCCACCGCCTTCACGGCGGCGCTCTCCCGGTCCACGCCGGGCGCGAGCACCGGCGGGTCGGCGTCCATCAGGTCGGAGGCTCGTTCCTGGGGCTCCGCCCGCAGGACGCTCTCGAGCGGGATCAGCCCGAGCAGTCGACCGTCCCGCGTGACCGCTACCTCCGCCACGGCGTCAAAGGACCGGCCACGCATCCCCGCCAGGATCTCGGCGGCCGTCGCTTCCGGCGCGACCTCCGGCACGGCGCGCGTCATCAGCGCCTCCACACTGCCGGGAGAGGACGAGCGCGGTCCGTCCGGTTCAGGCCTAGTCACGGCGCCCGCGCCGCGGCTTCGCGCAGGACCATCGCGCGCATCGGCACCTCCCGCGAGGACGGAGCCGTCCTCGCGCGTGCGTTAGTCGCCGCCGGCGTGGATCAGCAGCGTCGGGATGTTGTCCAGGTGCCGCAGAACGTGGTCCGCCACCGAGCCCAGCACCGTCCGCCGCAGGCCAGAACGGCCGTGCGTGCCCATCAGCACCACGTCATGCCCGCGCTCCACCACCTCCCGCACGATGGTGTCACCCGGCGTCCCGCTGAGGACGCGTGTCTCGATGTGGCGCACGCCGTCCGCCGTCAGCCGTTCGCGGACGGCCGCCAGGTGGCGCTCGGCGGCCTCGCGCTGGGACTGCACCACCTGCTCCGCGAGATCGGGGGCCATCATGACGCCGCCGAGTTCGTAACCGGCCGGCGTGGTGCGCGCGAAGACGTGCGCAACGTCGTCGATCACCTCGATGACCGTCACTGTCCCCTCGGGATCCAGGACGTGGCGGACATGGGGGACGACCGCGCTCGCGGTCTCCGAACCGTCCGTGGCCACCAGTGCATTGCGATACATTCGTGTTCCTCCAACCCTCGCGCACGGGCTCAGTCGCCCGCGCGAGGAGTTCGAGTCCAGCATGCGCTGGATGGGATACGGACGCGTCAGGCAGAAGTAACGCGGCCTGCGGGACGTTTGCCCCGCCACCAACCGTGGGCGCTCACATAGGTCACGCGGCCTACGCCTCCGGGAAGCCCCGCCACTCCACCTCGGCGGGCTTGCGAACCGGTGCAGCCGGCACGACCCCCTCCGCCGGGTACCCCAGGTAGACGTACCCCACGATGCGGTCGCCCTCGCCGAGGCCCAGGAACACCCGCGCCTCCGGGAGCGACGCCATCTCGCCGGTGCTCCACTTTGTTGCCAGGCCCTCCGCCGTGGCGGCGAGCATCAGGTTCTGCGTGGCGCAGGCCACGGCCGCGTAGTCCTCGCGCTTGAGTTCCTCCGTGGCGGCGGGCCCACGCTGGGCCACGGCGATCAATACCGGCGAGCGCAGCGGCTTCACGCGCGTGGACTCCGCCGCCTTCTCCGGCGACCCGGCCGCGGCCATCGCCTCTGCCAGCGCCTGACCGAAGCGCGCCCGCTCCTCGCCGGCCAGCACCACAAAGCGCCACGGCTCCGTCATCCGGTGGTTGGGCGCCCACGTCGCCGCCTCGATCAGCCGCGCCACCACCTGCCGAGGCGGCACGCGGTCCGCGAACGCCTTTGCGCTGCGGCGCAGGGCCAGGACGTCCCAGGCAGTCATCGGCGAGTCGGTCATCGTCATCCTTGCGATTGTCAGTCCTGAGAGCGGAAGGCGGCGTCCACGTCCCGGATCGCCTGCGCTACGTGCTCATCCTCGATGAAGTTCGAGCCGGCCTGGTCGCGCAGCATGGCGGCGCGCTGGAGGACCAGCGCGCGCGGCATCCCGGGCGGCGGCTCCTCCGCCCAGGCGGTGAGCGTGATCAGCACGCCGTTGGGGTCCTCCAGGAAGACCAGGCGCTCGAAGCCGCGCTTGATCTCCTCGGAGCCCTGCACGCCGGCGTTGGACATCTCGTGCCACATCTCGCGCATCTGCTCCAGCGAGACCACGAAGGAGAGGTACTGCATGGACCCCACGCCCGGGGAGGCCTGGGCGATGTTCACGGTGCCCGGCTTCATGGGCCCGACGAGTTGGAGGAAGGTGTCGTTGCCGCCGCAGTAGAGCATCGCCGTGATCGACTCGGGGTCGTCGCGGTTCTGCTCCACGTACAGGGGCTTCAGGCCCAGCCGCTCGTAGAAGCGGATGGAGTCCTCCATGTCCCGCACGATGATCGCGGGATAGCCGATGCCCATCGCCTGGAGCATGCGCTCCACCCTTCCTTCAGCCCCCTCGGCCCGCCGAGGGTCGCCCGCGAGGGTACACCGCCCCGCCGTTCCGCCCCTCCCTCCTCCGGCGGCGATGGCTCTCCCCTTCTGGCCCCCTCACCCCTTGAGGGGGAGGGTTGGGGAGGGGGGTCTCTGCGTACCGGGCCATCTCGGACGCCGCGCTCCCCCTTCGACAGGCTCAGGGTGAGCGGGGGGGGCGTTCCTCGAAGCATCGAGGGCAGACGAGGGCGCAGTGCGCTGCGCCCCTCCGAGAGGGCGGGGGATCCCGCGGATACCCCTCGAACCACCGTGGCCGGCAGGCCAAGCCCCCTCCCCCTTGAGGGAGAGGGTTGGGGAGCGGGGGCTCTGCGTACCGGGGCGACCTAGACCGGCGAGTACTTCTGGGCGTCTCGCAGGAAGATCTCGATGCCCTTGTCCGTCAGCGGGTGCTGCACCATCTGGAACAGCACCGCGGGCGGGATCGTGGCCACGTGCGAGCCGGCCAGCGCCGCCTCCGTCACGTCCCGAGGGTTGCGGATGCTGGCCGCCAGCACCTGCGTGGGCAGGTTGAAGGTGTCGAAGACCGCAACGATCTCGCGGATGACCTCCATGCCGTCGTGGCCGGCGTCGTTCAGGCGGCCGATGAACGGCGAGACGAAGGCAGCGCCGGCCTTCGCGGCCAGCAGCGCCTGGTTCGCCGAGAAGATCAGCGTGGTGTTCACGCGGATGCCCTCCGCGCTCACGGTCTTGATCGCCGCCAGGCCCACCTCGCCCATGGGGATCTTCACCACCACGTTGGGGTGCCAGGCCGCCACGCGGCGGGCTTCCTCCACCAGCGCCTCGTAGTCCGTGGAGATGCACTCGGCGGAGATGGGGCCGTCCACCACCTCGCAGATCTCCAGCACGCGGTCGCGGTACTGGATGCCCTCCTTGGCGACGAGGCTGGGGTTGGTGGTCACGCCGTCCACGACGCCGAGCGCGGCGCCACGGCGGATCTCATCGATGTTCGCGGTGTCCAGGAAGATGCGCATCGTGCGGCTCCAGTGCTGAAGGTGCGGTGCTCGGGTCGGGCGGGCGTCTCCTCGAAGGTGTCGAGGGCTAGAAGGGCTTGAAGACGGGGAGCCAGACCATGACGGGGATGCTCAGTGCAATCAGCGTACCGAACACCAGGGGCACATTGTCGGCCAGGGCGTCCTGGAGTTCCGGGGTGACATCGCCGTGCTTCTTCGCGGCCAGCGCCAGGTAGCGCACGCGGCGCAGGCCCACTCCCAGCAGCGGCAGGAAGATGAACAGGTCCACGAAGGTGATGACCTGCAGACCCACCAGCCAGCCCGTGGTGACCACGTTGTAGTCCGCCGCCGCCGCCCAGGCGTATCCGGAGAACAGGGTGGCAATCATGCCGGGCAGCAGGAAGAACGTCTCGTTGCGGTGGGCGTCCTGCAGGAAGAGCGACTTCTCCTCCACCGCCTGCGCCATCCACGCCTTCCAGATGGGCACCACCGTGTTGCCCACCCCCGCCACGAGGTAGAGCAGCGCCAGCAGGTGGATGAACCGCCAGGTGGTCACGCGAGGCTTTGCGCCGCTGGTTCCTCGACTGCTGTGGCCGCCTCGCCCGCGTCGCCCCGGCGGCCGGCCGCGGCCTCCGAGTACGCCACCGCCGCCCGGACAAAGTCACGGAACAGCGGGTTGGGGCGGTTGGGGCGGCTGGTGAACTCCGGGTGGAACTGCGCGCCCACCATGAAGGGGTGGTCCGGCAACTCCACGATCTCGACCAGCCCGCTCTCCGCGTCGCGCCCCGCGACCACGAGGCCCGCCTGCTCCAGTTGCGGGAGGAGGGCGTTGTTCACCTCGTAGCGGTGGCGGTGGCGCTCCCGTGCCACGTCCGTGCCGTACGCGGCCTGCGCCTTCGTGCCCGGCACCAGCCGGCAGTCGTAGCCGCCGAGGCGCAACGTGCCGCCCAGGTCCACGACGTCCTGCTGCTCGGAGAGCAGCGAGATCACGGGGAACGGGGTCTTGGGGTCCGCCTCCGTGGTGTTCGCCTCCGGCATCATCACCACGTTGCGCGCGTACTCCACCACCAGCATCTGCATGCCCAGGCAGTCGCCCAGGTACGGGATGCGGTTCTCGCGGGCGTAGCGCACCGCGGCGATCTTGCCCTCCAGGCCACGGTCGCCGAAGCCCGGGCAGAGCAGGATGCCGTCCACGTCGCCGATCTGGTTCGCGGCGTCGTCCGCCTCGATGTGCTCGGCGTGGACCCAGTAGAACTCCAGTGCGGCATCGTTGTGGACGCCGGCATGGACCAGCGCCTCCTTGATGGAGAGGTAGGCGTCGTGCAGTTCCACGTACTTGCCCACGATGGCGATGCGAGCGCGCTTCCGGGGCGCGGACAGCCGCTCCACGAACTGCGCCCACTCCTCCATGTCTGGCTTCGCCTCCGCGCCCGCGGCCGCCAGGCCGAACTCGCGCGCCACGATCTCGCCCAGGCCGGAGGCCTCCAGGATCAGGGGCACCTCGTAGATCGAGTCAGCCGTCTGCAGGGGGATGACCGCCTCGCGCTGGACGGAGCAGAACGCCGCGATCTTCTCGCGTAGCGCCTCCGGCACGGGGAAGTCCGAGCGGGCGATGATCACGTCCGGCTGGATGCCAAAGGAGCGCAGTTCGCGCACGGAGTGCTGCGTGGGCTTGGTCTTCAGTTCGTGCGTGGAGCCGATGTAGGGCAGCAGCGTCACGTGGATGGACAGCGTCTCCGAGGGCTGCGCGTAGCGCATCTGGGAGATCGCCTCCAGGAACACCTGGCCCTCGATGTCACCGACGGTGCCGCCCACCTCGATGATGACGACGTCCGCCTTCAGCTGGGTGCCGGCGGCACGGATACGGCGCTTGATCTCGTTGGTGACGTGGGGGATGGCCTGGATGGTGCCGCCCAGGTAGTCGCCGCGGCGCTCCTTGCGGATCACCTCTTCATAGATCTGACCGGATGACGAGGAGTTCATCTTCGTCAGGTCGGCGTCGATGAAGCGCTCGTAGTGGCCCAGGTCCAGGTCCGTCTCGGCGCCGTCGTCCGTGACGAAGACCTCGCCGTGCTGGTACGGCGACATGGTCCCGGGGTCCACGTTGATATAGGGGTCGAGTTTGAGGATCGAGACCTTGAGGCCGCGGGCCTTCAGGATGCGACCCAGCGAGGCGGTCACGATGCCCTTCCCCACGGAAGAGACAACGCCACCGGTCACAAAGATGTACCTGGCCATGGAAGCAACGCCTGGGGTTCGGGGGAGGAGCCCTGGTTTTTCCCATGCTACCGCCGCCGCCGGGACGTGTCGAACAACCGGGTGTCAGCGGGCTCTCAGCGCCCGGATCGGCCACAATCCCCCTTGAGAGAGACGCCGCCAGCGGGCTGCGAGGGGATGGTGGAGCGGTGAAGGAGGCCCCAATGGTTGCCATACCGATCTATCCCGCCCCCACCCCCACCAGCGCGCCGCCGCTCCGGGTGTTCAGCCCGCTTGGCAGCCGGTGGACGTATCTCCGGCTCCTCTACCTCGCACTTTCGTTCCCGCTGGGACTCGCCTACTTCGTGGCGCTGGTCGTCGGGCTCACCACCGGTGCGGTGCTGGCCTGGACCATCCCGGGGCTGGCGCTCCTGATCATGGTGGTGATTGGGGCCCGCTGGTTCGGCGACCTGGAGGCCTCCCTCGCGCGGCGCCTCGTGGGCATCGAGATCCGCCGGCCGCCCACCTGGTACGAGCGAGACGTCCCCGTCCGCGAGCAGGCGAAGCAAGTGCTGCAGGATCCGTCCACGTGGACCGGCGTGCTGTACCTCTTCGCGCAGTTCGCCTGGGGCGTCGCGATGCTGGTCTTCCTCGCAACGGGGCTCTCCGTGGGCCTCGCCTTCATTGCGACGCCGCTGATCCTGTCCGACCTGCCGCTCTTCGAGACGCTGCGAGAGCAAGGCGACTTCATGGTCGGCCCGTGGACGCTGGACGAGGGAGCGGACGCCTGGTTCGCGGTACCCCTCGGGTTCCTGGTTCTGCTCGCCACGGTCCACCTGGGCAACCTGCTCGCCGTCCTGCACGCCCGCTGGGCGCGCCTGATGCTCGGCTCCCGCGCGCGGGATATCCCCGCGCCGCCCGCCACGCTGCAGGATGGCCCGGTCGCCGTGTCCGCCGCCGCGGTGCAGCACGCCTCGATCGCCGCGCTCACCGCGCGGGAGCGCGAGGTGCTGCTGCTGATCGCGCGTGGGTACTCGAACGCCGAGATCGCGGAGGCCTTCGTGGTGAGCGAGGGCACGGTGAAGACGCACGTGAAGCGCATCCTGGCGAAGTTGGATGTCCGCGACCGGACGCAGGCCGCAGTCTTCGCCTTCGACTCGGGCTTCGTGACCCCCGAGTCCGCGAGTGAGCCCGAACCTCGCTAGGGCTCGGCCGGCATAGCCGCCCCAGTTGCTAGAGTGCCGTCCGAGGGCGAATCACCCCACGGAGGCACTCATGGCGGACGCTGACCCCCTGCTCTTTGAAGTGCGCGACGGCGTCGCGTGGCTCACGCTCAACCGCCCGGACGCGCTCAACGCCATCGACCGCCCGCTGGGCGAGGCGTACATGGACGCCATCGAGCGCATCCGCGACGACGACAGCATCCGTTGCGGTGTGATCACTGGCGCGGGCCGCGCCTTCTGTGCCGGCGCAGATCTCAAGGACCGAGCGCGCGAGCAGGAGGAGGAGGGGCGCGGGCGGCAGCCGTTCCCCGCATACCCACCCCGCCAGTACCACACCGTGGATGCCGAGAAGCCGATGATCGCCGCGGTGAACGGCCACTGCATCGGCGGTGGCCTCGAGATCGCTCTCGCGTGCGACTTCCGCATCGCCTCCACCCAGGCGACCTTCGGCCTGCCCGAGATCACGCTCGGCTTCTTCCCCGGCGCGGGCGCTCCGCTCCGGCTCCCAAGAATCATCGGCCTGGGGCAGGCCATGGAAATGCTCCTGACCGGCGAGCGCATCGACGCGGCGGGGGCCCTGGAGTACGGCCTGGTGAACCGGGTCATGCAGCCGGAGGAACTCCTGGAGGAGGCCGCCCGGCTCGCCTCGAAGATTGCGGCCAACGCCCCACTGGCCGTGAAGGCACTGCGCTACACGGTCTACGAGGGCCTGGACATGTCACTGCCGCAGGCATTCCGCTTCGCGGGCGCCACGCGCTGGGCCATCGGCCAGACCGAAGACGCCAAGGAGGGCCCCCGCGCCTTCACGGAGAAGCGCCCGCCCAAGTTCACGGGACGCTAGCGGGGGCAGTCGTCCCACGGGCGACCGCACATTTGCGACTGCGCCGATGCCCTAGTCTGGGGTTCCATCCAGGCTCCACCTGGCGGCGCGCCATTGGACACACGCTCGCCTCAGCGGCGGGTTATCGCGATCCTGGCTGTCACGGCCGTGCCCCTCCTTGTGCTCTCTCTCTCCCTGGTCTACACGCTGCAGGCGGCTGAACGGCACAGCGCACGCGAAGATCAACTGGCGGTCGCCCGAGCGGGAGCGGTAGCCGTGCAGGCGTACCTGCAGGGAAACCTCAACCTCCTGACCGCCATCGCGGAGCGCTACCACGGACTGGATCCGCCCCCGCCAGAAGTCGATCCGTTTCTGGAACGCGTTACCGCAGCGAATGCCGCCTTCGTGGGAATCGGCGTGACGGATTCGCGTGGCGTTGTGTTCGCCACCAGCATGGCCTCATCCCTGGGACTTGACCTGTCCAGTCGGTCCTACATGCAGGAATCACGGCGCAGCGATGCAGTGGTCGTAAGCGCGGGCTTCTACAGCGACGTGGCGGACGAGACGATCATCACCATCAATGTCCCGGTGACCCTGGCGGGGAATGCCCGAGGCACCGTGGTGGGTGCGATCACGCTGAACGACCTGGCTGCTGTGCTTGCCGGACTTGCCGTAGGTCCCAGCGGAGAGCGCATCTCCGTAGTCGACCAGGACAACCAGCTGCTGGTCAGTCCCTCGCTTGCCAGGACCACGCTCCTGTCCGACCTCTCGGAGAACCCGGCGGTTGAGACGGCTCGCCGGGAGGGGGCCGGAGCCCTTGACGTGCAGTTCACGTCCGAGGTGCGGCTGGTCACCTATGTCCCCCTGGACGATCCCAACTGGGTCATTTTCGTGTCACAGACCACCCCGGTGGCATACGCAGCAGCCAATCGGATCGTCAGGCGGGGCCTCCTGCTGAGCGCGCTCACGATCGGGGGGGTGCTGGTGGTGGCCGGCTACCTCGGCCGAAGCCTGAGCCGGTCCTACGGGGAGACAACCGCGGCGCGGCGGGAGGCGGAAGAGGCACTGCAGATCCGTGAGGAGTTCCTGGCGGTCGCCGCCCATGAACTCCGCAATCCCGTCGCGAACGTCCTCGGTGCAAGTCAACTCCTGGAACGCCGCCTCCGAGGCACTGCCCTGGAGACACGTGACCGCGACTATCTGCACATGCTGATGGAGTCCGTCACGCACCTCGGCCGACTAGTAGACGACCTGCTGGACGTGACGCGCCTGGAGCAGGGCGAACTCCGGATGCGGCCCGAACGACTGGACCTGGCGAATCTGGTGATGGGCCAAGTCAACGCAGCCCCGATGGCAGACCACCCAGTGGAGGTGACGGTCCCCGCCCGCCCGCTGGTGGTGCTGGCCGACCGCGACCGCGTGACAGAGGTCATCGGCAACCTGCTGGAGAACGCGGGAAAGTACTCGCCTGCAAGGACGTTGGTGCGGGTGGAGGTGGCGGCCGAGCAGTATGCGGGCTGCGTATCCGTCACGGACCAGGGTGTCGGCTTCACACCGGACGAGGCGTCTCGGCTCTTCAGACCGTTCGGCCGCACGGCTTCGGCACAGGCTTCTGGTGTACCGGGGCTCGGCCTGGGTCTGTACATCGCGAAGGGCATCGCAGAAGCGCACCACGGCACGTTAACGGCCTCGAGCCCGGGAAGGGGCCAGGGCAGCACCTTCAAGCTCACGCTGCCGCTCGCTTCGGCGCAGTTGCCTCCGCCTCCGGGCTCTACCATCGAGGCATGACGGCACCCGCCCTCACCCCGCACCGCCCACACGTCGTCATCATCGGTGGCGGCTTCGGGGGGCTCGCCGCCGCCAGAGCCCTGCGCGACGAACCGGTCGACGTCACCCTCATCGATCGGCGAAATCACCACGTCTTCCAGCCGCTGCTCTACCAGGTGGCCACGGGCGCCCTCTCACCGGCGAACATCGCCGTGCCGCTGCGCCGCATCCTCCGCAAGCAGCGCAACGCCCGCGTGCTGCTGGCGGACGTGCAGGACGTGGACCTGCACGCGCGCGAGGTCGTGCTGCCGGACCGTCGAGTGCGCTACGACCATCTGGTGATCGCCGCCGGCGCGGAGAACCAATGGTTCGGCCACGACGAGTGGGCGGAGGACGCGCCTGGCCTGAAGTCCATCTCGGACGCGACGGGCATCCGCGCACGCATCCTGCGTGCGTTCGAGCAGGCGGAACTGCTGGGCGCGCAGGGGGAGCAGCGCGCACTAGCGTCGGTCGCCATCCGGCGATGGCTCACCTTCGTGATCATTGGCGCGGGCCCCACCGGCGTGGAGATGGCCGGCGCCATCGCGGAACTCGCCCGCGACACTCTCCGCCACGACTTCCGCAGCATCGACACCACGGAGACGCGCATCATCCTCATCGAGGGCGCCCCGCAGGTGCTGCCCGCCTACCCAGAGGGCCTCGCCCGCAAGGCGCAGCGTGAACTGGAGCGCCTCGGCGTCATCGTGCGGACCGGCGCGATGGTCACCAGCGTGGACGCCGAGGGCATCACCGTCCGCCCGGCCGCCGTCCCGCCCGGCGAGGTGCCCACGGAGGAGCGCATCGACTCGCGCACGGTCATCTGGGCCGCCGGCGTCCGCGCCGTCCCCCTGGCCGCCCGCGTCGCTCGCGCCGCCGGCATCGAGGTCGACCGTGGCGGCCGGGTGCCGGTGCAGCCGGACCTCTCGCTACCCGGCCACCCGGAGGTCTTCATCGTCGGAGACATGGCGGCGGCAGCGGGACCGGACGGCAAGCCGCTCCCGGGCGTGGCGCCGGTGGCGATCCAGGGCGGCGAGCACGCCGGGAAGGCAATCCGCCAGCGCCTCCAGGGGCGCCCCGCCTCGGCGTTTCGGTTCAAGGACCAGGGCAGCATGGCCACGGTGGGCCGCGGCTTCGCCGTGTTCTGGCGAGGGCGGCTGAAGGTCACGGGCATCCTCGGCTGGCTCGGGTGGCTCTTCATCCACCTCCTGCAGTTGGTGGAACTGGAGAACCGCCTGCTGGTGGTCACCCAGTGGGCGTGGTCCTACCTCACCCACAACCGCTCCGCGCGCCTGATCGTGGACGAATCCCACGCCCCCTCCCCCGGGAGTGACGCCGGCGCCTGACCATCTGCCCTTTCCCCCGTCGCGGGGGCTGGCCGCAGGACCGTCGGCAGACGGGCGCAGTGCGCTGCGCCCCTACAGGGGAAGGCAAACGGTCGGCGGACCGTCGAGGACTGCACCCCAGAAGCTCTGGCTCCCTCCCCCCTCGCGGGGGGGGAGGGGGTGGGGGCAGCCCGCATCAGCCCTCGATGCACGAGAGCGCCAGGCTCCCGGTGGCCCGCGGAGGGCGCAGCACGCTGCGCCCCTACACCGGAGCAGGGACCATGGCAGTCTCCGTACGCCGCCGGACTCGCCGGGGCGACAGACCAACCCCCTCCCTCCTTGAGGGGGAGGGCTGGGAGGGGGTCTCTGCGGATCAAGAGGGTCGCCGGCTCAGAACAGCGGGAAGTCCGCGTCGCGCCCCAGCAGCACACGGCCGGCCGCCTCGTAGACCAGCGGGCCCACCATCACGTGGGCGCCCGCGGTATGGATGTCCCGGAAGATGCGGTCGAGGGGGTTCGAGCGCTGGATCGCCGTGGTGGCCATCGCGCGGTGGAGCAGGTCCACCACCGCGATGCTCTCCGAAGCCGCATGGCTCGCCGCGAGGCGCACCTTCGCCCGGAGCGTCACATCGCCATCGCCGCCCGAGGACTGCACGTCCTGCCAGAGCGCCTCCGCGGTCTCGTAGTAGTAGCCACGGGCCGCCTCGAACCGGGCGGTGGCCATCGCGAACGTCTCCTGGACGCGGCCCACCTCCTGCAGCGGGACGCCGCCCCAGCCGCGCTTCGCCACGAAGGTCTCGCGCGCGGCCTCGACGGCCGCCCGAGCCAGGCCGAGCGCCTGCGCACCGTGGTTCATGAAGATCAGCCCCCCGCAGCGGAACAGCGCCCAGTCGTGCCGGGGGGTGGCAAAGTTGAAGACCCGGTCCTCCGGTACGAAGACGTCGCGGACCTCGAAGTCGTTGCTCGCCGTGCCGCGCAGGCCGGTGGTGTCCCAGGTGTCGTGGACGGTCACCTGGTCGCGGGGGACGAAGAACGCGACCACGCGGTCGTTGCCCTGTTCGTCCTTGCTCGGCGTCTCGCTCCCGCCCTCGTAGAGCAGGGCTTCGCCCGTGAAGTGCGTGGCGTGCGAGGAGCCCGATGCGAACGGCCAGCGCCCGGAGATCGTGTAGCCCCCGTCCGCCGGAACCGCCCGGCCGATGGGCCTGGCCACCCCTGCGAACACGCCGCCGGGCTCAAAGACGGAGCGGGCGGTCTCCGGCGGGATGAACCCGGCGTAGATCCCGGACTGCGCGGCCAGCATCACGCACCACCCGGCCGAGCCGTCCGCTGCCGAGATCTCCTCCACCACGCGCGAGCCGGTTACCGGATCAGCCTCCACCCCGCCGTACGAGCGCGGCACCGCCAGGTGGAACAGGCCGGCGTCGCGCATCGCGTCCGCCAGTTCGGCGGGGATGCGGCGCTCGGCCTCGATCTGCGGGGCGGCCTCCCGGATGCGGGGGGCCAGGTCGCGCGCGGCGGCCAGCGGGTCGGAGACGACGAGGGTCATGGCGTGCTCCTCGGCTGCGGAAGCGGTGGACCGCCCGATGGTACCGCCGCGGCGGAGGGGTGGCCGATGGGCGTCAGCCCGCAGGCGGGTTGAACTCCATCAACTGGCAGTAGTTCCCGTCAGGGTCGACGAACGTGGAGATCACGCCACCCCAGAACTCCACGCCTTCCTTCCGGATGAACGGGACGCCCGCCGCTTCCAGCCGCGCCTGCTGCGCCCTGAGGTCGTCAACGAAGAAGTTGATCAGGACGCGAGCCGGCTCCTGCGCGGGCCCGCTGATCTCGCTGTGCCCGTCCACGAACAGGTGAATGCCCCCGCGGACGAAGAGGCCGCCGCTCGCTTCGTCCACCGGAAAGCCGACGACATCTCGGTAGAACGCCGTTAGGCGCTCCGGGTCCGCGCTGTTGAGGTTGATGCTGACCGAGTTCACCTGCATGGCCGTCCTCCTGCGCTCCGCTTGCCCCTCGCAGCGTACGAGGGCGAACGCTCGATCGACGCCCTCCGGTGACACAGGACGGCCCGCCGAAAGGCGGCCCGTCCGTGAAGTACCGAAGCGCCTCGCGGGGCGGGGCGGCTTAGACCGCCAGCGCGTCCGCGACGTCCGCGAGGCCGAGCGACTCCAACTTCTGGCGGCTGGGCTTGCTGGTGGTGGTGTCCCACTCCGCCGCGCCGAACCAGTCGTTCTTCATCGTCTCCAGGTCGATGGTGAAGCCCTCGTGCGGGCCGGCCGACTGGGGCGGGTCGCCCACGATGCGGCCGGGGACCGCGCGCGCGGCGGGGTTGTTGCCGTGCTTCACGGCGAACGCCATGCGCAGGTTGGCGATGCGCTCGCCCACCTGGTCCAGTTCCTGGTAGTCCGTGTCCCAGCCGGTCACCAGGTTGATCCACTCGGGGATCCGCTCGGTGGGGGACATGGTGTAGATGAAGTAGCACATGCCCGCGCTGTTCATGACGTGCGCCTGCTCGTGCGCCGCCTTCAACTGCGGGCCCTTCTCCGTCACCTGCCGCCGGTCCTTGGGGCCGCCGGGCATGGTGGGGAACTTGGAGGACTTGCCGGGCGACCACAGCGTGTGGCGCGCGGGCGTCGGGTCCAGCACGTAGGAGGCCGCGAAGCCCACGTCCAACTTCGGGTCATGCATCGGCGGCTCTTCGCCATCGATGCTGGTGACGAACTCCAGGGCCCGCCCGCCGAGCTTCTGCGCTGCCACGCGGGTGCCGTCTGCAAGCAACTCGCCCAGCGTGCCCTCGCGACGGCCGATCTTGTGCAGGGCTTCCAGGACGCCGGAGGCGTTGCCCCACTTCAGGTCAATGCCGTCCGTGTCCTCCTTGGTGAGGATGCCGTTGACGTACAACTCAATGGCGTAGGAGATCGTGGCGCCGGTGGAGATGGTGTCCAGGCCGTACTGGTTGCACCAGTGGTTCAGGGCAATCATGGCGTCCGTGTTGTTGACGCCATTCATCACGCCGAAGGCGCCCATGGTCTCGTACTCGGGCCGGTGGGTGTGCTTCGGGAAGGCGAACTCGCCGCGGTCGGAACCGTCCACGGACTCCGCGCCGCACGCCACCGGGCAGTGCCAGCAGGCGTACTTCTTCTCCATGGACTCGTTGACCACGGGGCCGTTCATGTTCGCCATCGCCATGTCCTCGACGAGGTCCACCACGCCGACGCCGCCCCAGTTCAGGACGGGAGCGTCGCCGTTGATGGCGGAGTTGGCGGTGATCCCGGTGGTGCCGAAGGTGGTGAAGAACTGCTTGGAGGCCTGGTTGAAGCCCTCCAGGGAGGACTTCACGGTCAGCAGCACGTCCTTGCTCTGGGCCATGATCTTCTTGGTGGGCTTGGCCACCACGGCCTTCAGGTTCTTGGAGCCCATCACGGCGCCCACACCGGAGCGGGCAGCCAGGCGTCCGCGCTCGTTTGAGACGCCGGACATGATGCTCAGGTTCTCCCCGGCCGGGCCGATCAGCGCCACGCTGATCTTCTTGCCCAGTTCCTCCTTGAGCCGGTCCTCCACGTCGATGGCCAGGCCGCCCCAGTACGCGGACGCGTCCCGGATCTCCACGGTGTCGTCGTCGATGTAGAGGTAGACCGGCTTCTCCGCCTTGCCGGAGACCAGCAGGCCGTCGTAACCGGTGAACTTCAGCATGGGGCCAAAGTCGCCACCGCAGTTGGCGTCGCCCCAGCCGTTGTTCTTCGGGGACTTGGCCACCACCTGGAAGCGCTGGCCGAAGAGCGGAGTGCCGGTCAGCAGGCCCGGGAAGAACCCCAGGACGTTGTCCGGGCCCAGCGGGTCTGCCCCAGCCGGGATGCGGTCGAACAGCAGCCGCGAGCCCAGCCCGTAGCCGCCGAGAAGCGACCGGTAGGTCGACTCCGGCAGTTCTTCCTTCGTGATCTCACCCGTGGTGAGGTTGACGTTCAGGATGCGGCCGTTAAAGGCGCGGTCGGACATGCCTGCTCTCCCTCCGCAGACCCGGACGCTCACGCGTTGTCGCGAAGATGGTGACCGGGAGGTTCGTTATACCGGAACCCAGATACAGTTTGCATGCGTTCGTGTTGCCCCGTCGTGCATGACGCCAGATTCCGGTGCATCCAGGGCGCTCCACGCCGGGGCCAGCCTGCCGTCTGCGCAGGGCGTCCGGTAGTCTGTGACGGGCGGCGCAGTCCACGGCAACGCGGTGTGCGAGCCGCTCGGGATCACACACGCACAGCAAGGGGGCCCTGTGGCCGGCGAACCGCAGATCAGCACGCTGTCCAACGGCCTGCGCGTCATCGTCACACCCGTGCCCACCGCCCAGGCCGCGGCGGTCACGTTTTTCGTGGGCGTCGGCTCCCGCAACGAGGAACCTCGCACCAACGGCGTGTCCCACTTCATCGAGCACATGCTCTTCAAGGGCACCGAGCGCCGCCCCACCGCCCCCGAGATCTCGGAGGCCATCGAGGGCGCCGGCGGCAGCCTGAACGCCTTCACCACCAAGGAGATCACCTGCTACTGGAACAACCTCCCCTTCGAGCACGTCGGCACGGGCATCGAGGTGCTGGCGGACATGCTGCAGCACTCCGTCATGGACCCGGCGGAGGTGGAGCGCGAGCGCCCGGTGGTGCAGCAGGAGATTCGCCGCTCGCACGACTCGCCCGGCTCGCACGTCTCCGAACTGCTCTCGCGCGCCACCTTCGGCGACCAGCCCATCGGCTGGCCCATCGCCGGGACGCTGGACACGGTGGCGCTGATGTCCCGGCAGGACTTCGTGGAACACATGGAGGCGTTCTACACCACGGCCAACACCGTCCTCTCCATCGCCGGCAACGTGAACCCCGATCAGGTGCTGGACCTGGCCGAGCGCGAGTTCTCCGCGCTCCCGATCGGTGAGCCCGCACCTGAGCGCTCCGCCCTCTCCGAACGTCCGTCCGACTACATCGAGGTGGACGAGCGGCCCATCGAGCAGACGAACCTGGCGCTTTCGGTGCTGGGCCTCAGCCGCCGAGACCCCGACCGCTACGCCGTGGACATCATGAACACGGCCCTGGGCCGCGGCATGTCCTCCCGCCTCTTCAAGGAGGTACGCGAACGTCGAGGCCTGGCATACTCGGTCGGCTCCGGCTCCACGCGCTACCGGGACATCGGCAGCGTCTCCGTCAGCGCGGGCGTGACGCGCGAGCACCAGGAGGAGGCGCTGGAGGTCATCGTCGGGGAGTTGCAGCGCCTGGCCTCCGAGCCGATGCCGGAGGCGGAACTGGCGCGCACGAAGGACTACGCCGTGGGCTCGTTCCGCCTGTCGCTGGAGACGCCGATGTCGTTCGCGCAGCGCTGGGGCGCCCAACTGCTGCACGATGGCGAACTGGAACCGGCGGACGTCACGGTGGACCGCCTACGCGCGGTGACCACCGACGACATCCAGCGCGTGGCCACTCGCCTGTTCGCCGAGCCCACGTTTTCCCTGGCCGTGGTAGGCCCCTCCGCCTCCCCGGACAGGCTGGACACCATCCTCCACGGGCTCGTGTAGCGGGCCGCGCAGGTGCCGCGGCGGCGCGAGCGTGAAAAGCAGCCGGCCCCTCCCAATGGGAGGAGCCGGTGAGCAAGCGCGACGGTGGCGAGGCTACGTACCTGCGCGTGCCTCCCGGTCGCCCGCGCGAGGCGTGCGGCCGAAAAGCACCCCCGGCGACCAGGGCGTGCCGAGGGCAGGGAGCACCCAGCGGTCGAGGCCGATGCGGCCGGCGACCTTCCAGGCCAAGATGAGGAGCACCGCCCCCAGGAACAGCACCGGGTTGGTGGAGGCCGAGCCCGCCAGCATGAAGTTGAAGTTCATGAACGCCGCGCCAAGCGCGGCAAAGCCCACCAGCAGGCCCACGATGAGCGCCAGGCCCGCGATCACCTCGCCCCAGGCGATCAGCGGCGCGAACCACGTGTACCATTCGTTGTCGAGCATGTACTGGATGAAGTCCCGGTACCAGCCGTAGGTGATGGTGGCGCGACCGTTTTCCGGCACCACGACGATGCGTTCCCAGAAGGCCTGTAGCGCGGCGCCATCGTTGTTCACGTAGCCGTCTCCGCGGACCTTCCCCCAGCCCGAGTGCAGCCACTGCCAGCCGATGTAGAACCGGACCAGCAGCCACAGCGGCGACACCCAGGAACTGGCGAACAGCAGCCGGTACCAACCCGGGTCCGGAAACTCTTCCGGCCGAGTGCTGCCGAGTCGACTAAGAGCCATTGCCGGCCCCCTTCTCCGCGTCCGACTTCTCCGGGTGGATCATGCGCTCGCCCAGAAGCCACATCACCACCACGGCGACCAGCACCGGGATGGCGCCCCAGAGCGCATCCCAGTACTCCGTGGCCACGAGGGCCAGCGCGCCAACGAGCAACCATGCGATCACGCCCGCGGCGATCTTGCTGGCCGAGTGCGTCTGCATACCGACCTCCTTCGTCACCGCCGTACGGTAACGCTTCTGCACAGATGTAATGACCGCGGAACGGCCCGTCCGTCCCGGGACCATGGGCATGCATTAGCCGTCGACAACCCGGCCACACGGAGCACTCGAGGGGCGGAAGCAACGCCTCAGGCGGCCCGGCGCGTCTCGCCCGGTGGGCGCGCCAGCACGACTGCCACGATGGCCAGCGCCGGCAGGATGGCGAGTGCCGCGATGCCGGGACCGAAGCCGTCGAACCGCGCCTGCAGCACGGCCAGGGGCAGCGGGCCCAGCGCGGAGGCGGTGATACCCACCATCATCGCGGCGCCCTGTACCCGGCCCAGGCCGGCGCGACCGTAGAAGTGTGCCCAGGTGACGGCGCCCACGATCTGCGAGGTGCCGCCGGCCACCCCGACCACCACGCCGTACAGCGCCGCGCCCTCGCGCGAGTTCATCAGCAGCGCCCAGCCCATCGCCACCAGCAGCGCCGTCATGGAGGCAACGAAGACGACCTTGGGGCCAAAGCGGTCCGCCACCGCACCCGCCACCAGCGAGGCGCCCGCCGAGGCGACGGCGTACGGCACGAAGATCGCAGCCGCCACGGCTGCGCTCATCCCGCGTTCCTCGATGATCGCCGTCTGGTGGAAGATCAGCCCCGTCACCACCAGCGAGGGCGTGGCCAGCGGGATGGCGAGCAGCCAGAACCGCAGGGAGGTCAGCACCGGTCGGCGGTCGCGCCCGTCGTCGGCCAGGCCGGGGGCCACCATCTCCTCCGGCGGAGGGGCGTCCGCGCCGTCTGGGTGCAGCCCCATGTCCTCCGGGCGCTCACGCACCAGGAAGAACGCGGCGGGGAGCACCAGCACCCAGACCATCACGCCCAGCACGGCGTATGACTCACGCCACCCGATGTTGTCGATCAGCACGCGGGTAACCGGCGGCAGCGTGGCCACGGCCACCGGGAAACCCAGCCCCATCAGGGCCATGGCCCGGCCGCGCCGGCGGACGAACCACTGCGCCGTGAGCAGCGTCCCGTTGATGGTCATGGATCCCTGGCCCAGCGCGCGCAGCGCCGCCAGCGCGAAGAACACCAGCACGGCCTCGCGGGCCTGGGACATCGCGAGGCAGGCGAGGCCCAGGCCGGTGGCCGCGCCAATCAGCGTCGTGCGCGCACCGTAGCGGTCGGCCAGGCGGCTCACCGTGAAGACCATGGCGGCGGAGACGCCAGTGCCCACCGCGTAGAGCGTGGAGATGCCCGTCCGGCTGATGCCGGTGTCCGCGATGATCTCGTCGATGAAGACGGAGAAGACGAAGGACTGGCCGGGCCCCGAACTGAACGCCGTGATCGCGCCCACCAGCACGATGGCCCAGCCATAGAAGAAGCGAGGGCGCGCCGGCGCGGTCAACGGAGGGCGGGTTTCGGCAAGGACGCCCGTTCGCTTGGCTCGAAGGTGGCCCGGTGGGAAGGGAGCGGCGCTACGCGCCCGCCAGGACCGCCTCGATCTGGGCGAGGTGCTCGTTCAGGTGGTCCGTGTGCGCCTGCACCTGCTGACGCAGCGAGCGGCGTCCGGAGGCCACTCGCCCCGGGCGGCCCCAGGAGGCGTCCGGCAGAAGGGAGAGGAACGCAACGGTCTGGCCCACCTCGCGCTCGATGTCGTCCGCGAGGCGTTCACCGCCCAGCGTCAGGTAGTCCTCTGAGCTCGCCTCCTCGAAGGGCTGGCGGATCGGGTCGGTCATGGTGCCCATCTGGTGGATGAACACGCCGTTGCGCTCCGCGTAGAGGCGCATGTGCGCCAGGATGCGCACGGCGGACCAGCCGTCCGGTGCCTCCCGCCGCAGTTCAGCATCACGGCGGCCGGCCACGGCCTGTCGCAGACGCTCCGGCACGATGGCCAGCGCGTCCACCAGGTGCGCGTACTTCTCCGGCGCCCCGGTCACGAAGTCGATGCGGCTCAAGACTGGACCTCCAACATCACCTCGACCTCGACGGGCGAGTCGAGCGGCAGCGCCGCCACCCCGAAGGCGCAGCGCGCCCCCACGCCGTCCTCTTCGCCCAGCACGTCCCGGAACAACTCGCTCGCGCCGTTGACTACCGTCGGGTGCTGCAGGAAGTCCGGCGTGCTGTTCACGTAGCCGATGGTGCGCAGGACGCGCAGGCCCTCCAGCGATCCGAGCAGCCCGTTGGCGGCGGCCAGCGCGTTGATGGCGCACTGGCGGGCGGCCTCCTGCCCCTGCTCCACGGTCACGCCGGCGCCGAGTTTGCCCGGGTAGAGCAGTTCCCCCGCGCGCACCGCCACCTGGCCGGACACGATCACCAGGTTCCCGGAGCGCACGGCCGGCTTGTACACCGCCAGCGGCGTGTACACCTCCGGCAGCGTGATCCCCAGTTCTTGCAGGCGGTCGGCTACTGACATCTAGAGCGCTTCCGGTCCCAGGATCCGCTCGAGGATCCCCGTGAGTTCTTCGTCGTTGTAGAAGTGGATGGTCAGCGTGCCCTTGCCACGCGCGCCGCGACGCAGCGCCACCTTGGTGCCCAGGCTGCGCTGCAGCGCCTCCTGGAACCCGGTGGTCACGGTCTCCAAACCGCGGTCCGCCAGGCGAGGCTTGCGAGGCGGCCGCGCGGGAGCGCCCGTCCACTCGCGTACGATGCGCTCGGTGTCGCGGACGTTCAAGCCGTCCTTCAGCACCTGCTCCATCAACTGCACCTGGCGCGCCTCGTCCGGCAGGCCCAGCAGTGCGCGGCCATGACCCTCCGAGATGTCACCGCTTGAGATCGCAGCGCGGATCTCCACGGGGAGGTCCAGCAGGCGCATGGTGTTGGCCACCGCGGTGCGGGACTTGCCCACCCGCTCCGCGACCTCCGCCTGGGTCAGCCCGAACTCCTCGCGCAGCCGCTGGAAGGCCAGCGCCTCCTCCAGCGGGTTCAGGTCCGCGCGCTGGACGTTCTCCACGATCGCGATCTCGAGGAGTTCCTGCGACGTGGTCTGGCGGATGGTGACGGGCACCATCTCCAGCCCGGCGGCCTTCGCCGCGCGCAACCGCCGCTCGCCGGCGATCAACTGGTAGACGGGGCGACCGTCCTGGCCGGTCTCCTGCGTGACGAGCAGCGGCTGGATGATCCCGTACATGCGGACGGAGTCCGTCAGTTCGCGCAGCCGGTCCTCGTCCATGACCATGCGAGGCTGCTGCGGGTTGGGTATCACCTCGTCGATCGGCACTTCCGTGACGGGGATGCGCTCGTCCCGGCTGACCTCCTCCGCGGAGTCGCCCCCCGCGGGGATCAACGCCGAGAGTCCGCGGCCCAGGCCGCCCTTCCTGGCTGCCATCTAGGCGTCTCCTTCGTTCCGGTAGCCGTTGCGCGCCGGTGGCAGGGTGGGCATCGGCCGCGGCCCTCCCAGGGGGTTCGAGGGCATCGAGGTCGGAGCCGCCGGAGGGGGCGCGTCGGCGCTCGGTGGCGGTGCGCCACTCGAGGCCGGCGCCGGCTCGGGAGCCACGGGCTGCGTCGAGGGCAGACGATCGCCCAGGCTGGCCACCACCTCGTCGGCGAGCAAGTCATAGGCGCGGGCGCCGGTGGAGAGCGGGTCGTAGGCGCGGATCGGTTCGCCGTGGCTGGGTGCTTCGGCCAGGCGGATGGAGCGCGGGATCACCGTCTCGAACGTGGCCGCGAAGTGCGCGCGCACCTCCTGCTCCACGTCGCGGGACAGGTTCGTGCGCGCGTCGTACATCGTGAGCAGCACCCCGCGGATGGTCAGGCGCGGGTTCAGATTCCGCTTCACCAGTTCAATGGTGTGGGCCAGGTGCCCCAGGCCCTCCAGGGCGAAGTACTCCGTCTGCACGGGGATGACCACCTCGTCCGCGGCGGCCAGCGCGTTCACTGTCAGCAGGCCGAGCGAGGGCGGGCAGTCGATCAGCACCAGGTGAAAGAGGTCACGGAGCGGCTCCACCGCGCGCTTCATCCGGAACTCGCGCGCCATCATGGAGACGAGTTCCACCTCCGCCCCCGCCAGCGCCGGGCTGGTGGGCAGGACGAACAGGTTGGGGGTTGCCGTGGGCACCACGGACTCCGCCAGCGGGTGCTCGTCCACCAGGGCGGAGTACAGGCCGCCGCCGTCCTCCGGCCGCGGGACGCCCAACGCGCTGGTGGCGTTGGCCTGTGGGTCCGCGTCGACCACCAGCACGCGCAGCCCCTTCGCGGCCAGCGCGGCCGCGAGCGAGACGGTGGACGTGGTCTTGCCGACCCCGCCCTTCTGGTTCGCCAGGGCGATCACCACGCTCAACGAGACAGGCCCCGATCGGGTTCGGAGAGACGCGCTTCTAGAGCCGAACGGGGCGGGAGGGACGCCGGTCCAACGACCTCAACGGCGGCCGCAGCGCATGCCGCCGCCAGCCGCCCGGCGAACTGCTCCCCCGCTCGCAGGCCGAGTATAAACGCGCTCGCGAACACGTCACCCGCCCCCGTCGTGTCCACCACCCGCGCCGGCACCGGCGCCACCGTCCGCGTCCCGGCGCGGTCGATGATCGAGGCCCCTCGAGGGCCGTCCGTGATCACCACCCGCGCGGCGCGCGCCGCCAGGTGCGCGAGTGCGCCCGCGGGCCACAACTCCACCTCCTCCTGCGAGAGGAAAATCGAGACGTTGGGCCGCGCTGCGTCCAGCAGCACGGATGACGGCTGCGCGCGGTGCATCACCAGCCCCTCACCACCGGTGTCCCCGCGATCGTCGGGGACGACGGCGCGCTGGAGGCCCTGCGCGAGCAGCGCCACCTCCGCGGCCGGGTAGTCATCGATGAAGGCCAGCACGTCCACCTCGTCCGGGAGCAGTGGGGCGAGGATGAGCGTGTCGGGCTCGCCCCACTCCGAAGGAACGTCCGCGGGGCTCAGCGTGTGGCCCGGGTCCTGCACGAGCCTGAGAAGCCGTCGTGAGCGCGGGCCGCCCCCATCCACCTCGTGGCGGAAGGTCAGCGTCCGCTCGCCACGCCGGCGCACCTCGTGCGCGAGCGAGGCCTCGCCGTCCGCGTCCGGACCCGCGAGCACGAGCAGCCGCGCCCGTACGCCGAGTGCCTCGCACGTCCGTGCGACGTATGCGGCCGTCCCGCCCGGGACGCGGCGCTCACCGAACAGATCCCACGTCGCAGTGGCGACTACCCAGGTATTGCCTGGGGCGATCTCCGCCATCCTCGGCGGTTCTCAGCCGATCTCCGGCCTGTCGACCTACTCGGGCATCACCTCGACCTGGCGGTGCTCACCGGAGCCCACGCTCTCCGTCTTCACGCCGGCCTCCTCGCGAAGGGCGATGTGGACGATGCGGCGCTCGTAGGCGGGCATCGGCTCCAGCGTGATCACGTCGCCGGTCTCGCGGACCTCCTGCGCGATCTCGCGCGCCAGGTCCACCAGCATCTGCTCGCGCCGGCGGCGGTAGCCCTCGATGTCGATGCCGAAGACCGGCGGCTTGTTCCCGCCCTTCGAGACGATGGTGTTCACCAGGTACTGGAGCGACGCCAGCGTCTCGCCGCGACGCCCGATCAGGACGCCGAGGTCGTCGGAGGTGTCGTCGTCCTCGCCGTAGATGTCGAATATCTGCTCGATGAGCCCCGTGCCGTCGCCGGGAGTCTCCGGGTCGCGCGCGGTGATCTCGGTGCCGGTGTAGCCCAGCAGCGTCAGGACATCACGCAGCGTGGAGCCGGCCAGGTCCACGTCGTCCGCCGCCTCCGCGCTCGGCGCGAAGGGGAGTTCGTCCGGGGTGCCCGGGATCAGCACCAGGTCGTCCTCGTCCACTTCCTGGAACGGGCCGCGCGGCTCGCGGTCCTCGAAGCGCCGACCTCGCCCGCCGTCGCGGCCGCCGTCTCGCCCCCCACCGTCACGACCGCCGCCGTCGCGCCCGCGGCCCCGCGGCCGGTCCTCGCGAGGGCCATCGGCACGACTGCGCTCGGCGCGGTCCCCGGAACGGGGGCCGGCAGCGGCGGCGCCTTCTGGTCGCTCAGGCCGCTCGGCACCCTCGGTGCGCTCGCCCGCCGCCTCGCCCTCGGCTCGCCCGCCACGGCCACGGCCACCCCGACGACCGCGGCGGCGCCGCCGGGCGCCCTCGCCGGCTTCGCCGTCCGCGTCCCCGTCACGGGCCTCGTCGCGCGCACCACCGCGGGGGCGGTCGTCGCGGGGTCGGTCGTCTCGCTCGTCCTCGTCGCGCGGCGCGCCGCGCTGCACGCCCGGCGACTCCTCGCTGGGCGCCGGGCGCTGGCGACCGCCGCGCTGCCCACCGCGACCACCACGGCCACGCTGGCCGGAAGCGGGAGCGGAGTCCTTGGCCGTGACGCGGACAATGGCGTCCTCTGAGCCGAAGCCCAGGAAGCCGCCTCTACCCTCGGTGATGACGTCTACGTCGACTTGATCTCGACGAAGACCGAGTTGACCGAGGGCCTTGCCGACTGCCTCGTCGACCGTTCTTCCGCTCGTCTCCGCTACTCGCATCGTCGTTCTCCCTCGATTCGGCATCGCTGTTCTTGGCAGCGACAGGTTGCGGACGGGGCCGGGAGCCGCGGCCAGTGCCGGGCTCCGGCAGGGTGATGCCCAGGGCGTCCCGGAACGGCCCCGGGACCAGGGATCCCCAGGTGAAGTCACCGGGGCCCACGAACACCCACTGCAGGATCAGGCCGATGGCCGTGCTGGCGAACCAGTACACGCCCAGGCCGGCCGGGCTGAAGAGCACGAACCAGGAAAAGATGAGCGGCAGCATCCACTGCATCATCTGGGTCATCTGCGCCTGGTTCGCGCTGGGCGCAGCCTGGGCGGAGCGGTTGGTGGAGATGCGCTGCTGCAGCCACATGGCGGCAAAGACCAGCGCAGCCAGGAAGAAGTTGCCGTTCTCCCCCAGGTCCATGCCCAGGAAGGTGCGGCTCAGCGGTACAGCGTCCTGGATGAACCCCACGTCGTACAGGCGGCGGGAGAGGTCCAGCACACCTTCTGGCGTGTTGCCCAGCGTGATGCGGATGACCTGGTAGAGCGCGATGAAGATGGGGAACTGGAGCAACTGAGGCCCAAGGCAGCCCAGGGGGTTCACCCCGGCCTCCTTGTAGAGCTTCATGATCTCCTCGTTCCGCCGGCGCGGATCCGAGTACTTCTTCTGAATCTCCTGCATCTGCGGCTGGATGTCCTGCAGCGAGCGCATGGAGTGAAGCATGCGCAGGGTCAGCGGGAACATCAGCGCGCGGGTGATGACGGTGAAGACCAGGATCGCGAGGCCGTACGAGCCGAAGGTCAGCGCGGAGAGGCCCACCATGATGTTGATGAGCGGAGTCTCAAGGAACGTCTGCCAGATGGCGCCAATCGGCATGGTGTGTCGCGCTCTCCTCGGCGGCTAGCGAGCAGCCGCCAGCGGGACCGTCTGGACGGACCCGGCGGTGACGCGCACCAGGTTGTGCTTGGACGTCACGTAATAGATGTTCTCGCCGTCCACCAGGGGGTCGGCATTCAGGCTGCCATCCGCCAGGGAGTCCACGCTCCAGGCGAGGTTGCCGGTGGACGAATCCAGCGCAAAGACGCGGCCGTCGCGGGCTGCTACCACTACGTTGCCGTCCACCAGCGCCGGCGCGGCGCGGAACTCGGCCCCGTCTTCCGCGGTAAAGGCCCAGCGCTGGGCGCCGGTCTCGCGGTCGACAGCGTAGACGCTGCCGCGCATCGTTGCGGCGTACACGGTCTGGCCGTCCACCATCGGGCGCGCCATGAACCAGCCGTCCCCGGGGAACGCCCACTGCTCCGCGCCGCCCTGGTCAACATCCAGCGCGTGCAGGGAGCGGTCAAAGGCCCCCACCAGCAGCAGACTGCCGTCCAGCGTCAGGTCCGCCGCGGATGGACCAGAGGCGCTCTGCTCCCAGACACGCTCACCCGTGGCGACATCGAAGGCCAGGGTGACGCCGTTGTCCAGGTCAGTGACGTAGAGCGAACCGCCGTTGGCGACGGGCGAACTCCAGATGCGGCGGTCGGAGGTCCGCACCACGCGTGTGACACCGCCGCTGGCGGCGTCAATGACGGCAATGTCGCCGTGCTCCGAGGGGACGAAGAGTGAGTCGCCTCGCAAGAGCGGGGTGGCCACCAACTGGCCGTCCAACTCCACCACCCAGGAGACCACCGGATGGCCGCCTGAGATATCCAGGCGCGTCACGCGCCCCTTGTAGTCGGCTAGGTAGAGGAAGTCGCCGTCCCGAACCGGCGTGGAGTAGAAGGGCCGGTCACCGAAGTCATCCGTGGGGTACTGCCATGCTGGCTGGCCATTGGAGGGATCGATGAGCGACAACTGGCCGGAACGCGCCTGGACCAGCAGGCGGTCGCCAATCTGCACGGGGGACGCCCAGCCATCCGGCTGCTGAATCCCGCCACACCCAACGGCGATCAGGGCCACGGCGAGCAGGCCGACCAGCGCCAGGCGGCGGTGTTTCACGTGAAACATTTGGGGACGATCCTGGGGATGCACGGTGGATGACTGTGGATGTTTCACGTGAAACAGCCGAGCGGCACCGCGCGCGATCGCGCTGTTAGCATGGACAATCATCGAGCCTGCCCTGCTTGCTGGATGGTGGGAGTGGTCTGCCCCGGGACTTCTGGGACCGGGTCGAAGCCGCCTCCGCCGCCGGGGCGGCAGCGGGTCAGACGACCGAGCGCCAGGCGGACCCCACGGCGAGCGCCGTGGACCTCGATGGCCTCGTAGGCGTAGTGGGAACAGGTGGGCTCGTAGCGGCAGGCAACGCCCATCAGGGGCGAGATGGCGCGCTGGTAGGAGCGGATAGCGAGCAGCAGCGGCTTTCTCATGCCTTGAGTTCGTCCAGGAGCCGCAGATGCTCGGCGTTCTTCCGCACAGCGCTCGTGATCTCCTCGAAACTCGCGCATTCGGCACCTGGGCGTCCGAGGATCACCACGTCATAGCCGGGGCGCCAGTGCAGGTCATGGATGATCATCCGCAGCCGCCGCTTCAGCCGGTTGCGCACGACAGCGCCACCGATCTGCTTGCCGACAGAAAGGCCGACGCGTGTGGCCGGCCCACCCGTGTGGAGTGCTACCAGTTGGAGCAGCGGATGCCGTGCCCGACGCCCAGCGCGCATTACCCGGGAGAAGTCGCGGCGCGCTCGGAGTCGTTCCGGTCGGGGGGGGGGGGCGGTTGCCGGGGGGTGGTCCCCTCGGGCCCCCCGGCGGGTCGGCGCCCCGCAGGGGCGCGCGCACGCCGGGTGATGGGACGGTGTGAGCCCCGTTTCCCTCGATGGAGGGGACGGCCGAGGTCCTCGAGGTGCGGTTAGACAGTCAGACGAGTGCGGCCGCGCTGCCGGCGGCGGGCAATGATTCTCCGCCCACCCGCGGTGGACATCCGCGCGCGGAAGCCCAGCTTGCGCTGCCGGGGAATGCGCTTCGGTTGCCAGGTACGCTTCACCGCTGCTCCGATCGATTTCGTTGTAGCCCGTAAAGTATAGGAGTCGATTTCCGCTCGGGCAACGCTTGTGCCAGAGGTTACAAGCCCTGGCGCCGATGAGCCAGCAGGGAAGTCGCCACTATCTCGAGGGCCACCATCTCGGCGGACGGCTCAACACCAAATCGAGTCCGAGTGGCTTCGGGCTGCCGAGCGGATCGCCGAGGCCCGGTTAACTTTCTGGCCTCCTCAGCCGTTATCCCCTTCGCAGCGGGGGGACAGGACCCAGCGCGCGACGGCGGCGTACTCCCTCAGGCGGTACTCGGCATGACCCACGCAGCGGCAACGCAGCGGCAGTCATACACTGGGACGGGCCTCAAGGAGCAGCCTCCGATGGCGGATCATCTGCCACGCGCGTTTGGCCGCGCCCCCTCGTCCGCGGGCTTGCCGATCGATGCGGAACGCTCCCTGGTGGAACGCGCCGCGCGAGGCGACCAGCGCGCAGTCGGGGCGTTGTACGACCACTACGTCGGCCCCCTCTACCGCTTCTGCCTCGCCCGCGTCGGAAATGAGACCGACGCGGAGGACCTGACCGAGGAGATCTTCCTCAAGGTCATGCGGTCCGTCGGCGGGTTCGAGTGGCGACCGCTGCCGGTGGCTGAGGGCGGGGAAGAGCGCAGCCCGTTCAGGGCGTGGCTCTTCCGGATCGCCCGCAACCACGTGGTCTCGCACTACCGGCGCACATCCGCCCGGCCTGTCGCCGGCGAGGTGCCGGAGTGGCTGCAGGACGACCGACGAGGCCCGCAGGAGATGGCGGAACTCGTCATGACGGTGGAAGAGGTCTTCGCGGCGGTCCAGGACCTGCCGCAGGCACAACGAGAGGTCATCCTCCTCCGGTTCGGCTCCGGGCTTTCCGTGGCCGAGACGGCGGAGGCACTGGACAAGCAACAGACGAACGTGAAGGTGCTCCAGCACAAGGGCATCAAGAAACTCAAGGAGATCCTCGTGGAGGCGCGTCGCACACCAACAAGCGGCGCCGCCGGCGGGACCACAGAGGGACGCGACGAACGATGACAGACGACGCAGGGCGGATGCACCCCGGGGACACGGACGGCGCGGAGAACGCGACCGTCACTGACCCCGTGGAGATCGCACAGATCATGCGGCTGGACGACGCTCTACAGCGCCAGGCCAGCGGCCTGGTCCCGGACCTGGATCCACGCGAGGACCCCGAACTCGCCACCCTGCTTGCCACCGCACTGGCCATGGACGACACCTTTGCCGCCGCAGCGGACACCCACTCCTTCCACTCCTTCCGCCACCGCTCTCGCGCCGCCATCCTGCATGCCCTTGAGGCGGAGCAGCCGGTGCCGCTCCGCGAGCGCATCCGCGTGGTGGTGGCCGCTGCCGCCGGCCTGGCCGCGCTGGTGATCGGCGTGGCCTCCTTCGGTGGCCCCGCACTGGACACCATCCGCGGCAACGAGGGCTCGCAGCCCGGCGTCACCGTGGCGGTGCCGAACCTCACCGAGCGCTCTTCCCAGGAGCAACTCAGCCGCCTCTCCGCGGCGGTGCAGGGCATCCGCGAGAGCGCCAACACGGGCCAGCCCCTGACCAGCGCCACACTCCGAGAGTTCACGGAGACCGCCGTCTCCTTCGCCAACGCCATCGAGCGCGAACCCAACTCAGTCAGCCCGGACGCGGTGCTCCAGTACCAGCAGAGCGCGCAGGAAGTGCAGGCTGCCTTGGCCAGCCGCCAGGCGGAGCCCGGTTCCGAGGACGCCGCGGCCGCCGCCGCCCACGCCGCCGAGGACGCTATGACCGTCGCCACCCGCTGGCTGGGCGGCAGCGTCACGGACGAGCCGAAGGCAGGCGACGAGACGCCGACTGCGACTGCGACGGCGACCGCTACCGCCACCCCCACGGAGTCTCCCACTGCCACCGGGACGCCCACGGCTACACCGACCGTCGATCCGGACGAGACCGCGACGCCGGACGCCGAGCCCACCGGCACGGCTACTCCTTCGACTACTCCTTCGACTACTCCTTCGGCGACGCCCGATGGATCGGACGAGACCGACCTCGAGTAGGCCGTTCACGGGCTGCCGCCACTCCTCTGCGCCCGCGCTAGGCGTGCCGCCTGGTCAGGCGGTAGACCCACCACATGCCAAGGCCGGCCTGCGCCGTGGCGATCGCCCGCACCAACCACGGCCGTTCCGCGGTGCTGCGCACCAGGCGCCGGTACCAGCGGGGAGCCCGCGCGAAGTCCCAGAGCATGATGTGTCGGCGGGCGAACGTCCCGGCCACCACGCCGTCTCCCACCATCCCTATTGCCAGCGTCTCCATCGCGACGTCCGAAGCCCTGCCCATCACGCGCCTCCTGCTGTCGCCAGGACCGCCATCGAGGCGGTCGCACGACTCCAGAGTCCACCGTGGGTGCTTGCGGGGGCGTCACCCGTCCGGCGGCGCCGTGGAGCCCCTGTGGCCAGCAGCGGCCTCCGTGGCAGGACGGCGCGCGACGAAGAGAGTCCGTGGCTCGGTAACCGTGACCGCGCCCTCGTAGTCGCCGTACCGGGCCTCCAGCGCGAGCAAGGCCCCCAGGTGCCGGTCCAGCGAGAAGGTGGGGCACTCCCAGACGTGCGTCACCTGCAGTAGGAACACAAGCGCGCCCAGCGAGGGATACCGAGTCCTGCCCGCGTGCTCCTGGTCGCGCAGCACCTGGAGGCCGGCGGCGTGCAGGGCAGAGCGCATCTCCGGGATCACGTGGGACCAGTCCGTCATGGGCAGGAACTCCGCGAGTTCCGGCCATGAACCGGCGCTGCCGCAGGCCTGCTGGGTGATCAGCACGCCACCTGGCCGCAGCACCCGATACACCTCGTCCGCCTCGAACGACTCGTGGCGGGCCAGGACCACGTCCACGGAGGCACCCCTCAGCGGGAGCGCGCAGGGCTCCGTGGCCGCGTGGACCACCTCCACGCCCAGCGGCGCCAGTCGTGCCCGCGCTACGGGGGCGTTTGGCGGCCATTGCTCCAGCGCGACCACCCGCCGAGGCAGCACGGGAAGCAGGGCTGCGAGTTGCTCACCGCCGCCCGTGCCCAGGTCGAGCGCGACCCCCTCGCCATCCGCTCTCGGCGAGTGCTCCCGGACCACCTCGGCGTAGTCCCAAGGGCGCGGGCCGACCTCGGTAGCGCCGAGTTCCGCGAACGACCAGCCGGTGAACGCGCGGGCGCGTTCCACCCAGCCCTGCAGTTCGGCGCGGCGGTCTCGCGTCATGCCGCGGAGGATAGGGCGTCCGGCGAGGCATCGGGCGCCGCTTCCACGCCGCTGACGCGCGGCGTACCATCGCCGGGTGAGCACCGCACTCGTAGTAGTAGTACGCACGCGGCAGGTTGGAGGCGCCCTCGCCTAGAGGGACCGCCGAACGCCTGCCGCACGCCCCGCACAGCGGGGCGTTTTGTTTGCCCTCGGACCTACCGAGGGCGCCAGTCCCATCCGGGGCAGCCACCGAGGGATGACCATGACCACCACTCCGCGAGACAGCGCCGACCTCGACCCGCGCCAGATGGCGCCGGCCTATGACCCGCAGGTGGTGGAGGAGCCGCTCTACGAGTGGTGGGAGGCCAACGGCTTCTTCAAGCCCGGCAATCCGGACGGCCAGCCGTTCACCATCATCATGCCGCCGCCGAACCTGACCGGCGAACTGCACATGGGCCACGCCCTCACCACCGCCATTGAGGACTCGCTCACCCGCTGGCACCGCATGCTCGGCGACGACGCGCTGTGGGTGCCCGGCGTGGACCACGCCGCCATCGCCGTGAACGCCATCATCGAGCGCGACCTGCAGCGGGAGGGCATCTCACGCCACGACATTGGCCGGGACGAGTTCCTGAGGCGCACCTGGGACTTCGTGAATCGCAGCCGCGACCGCATCTCCGTGCAGCACCGCCGCCTGGGCGCCTCCGCGGACTGGTCGCGGGAGGCGTTCACCATGGACGCCCACCGCGAGAAGTCCGTCCGCACCACCTTCAAGCGCCTTTACGAGGACGGCCTGATCTACCGCGCCGAGCGCCTGATCAACTGGTGCGTGGACTGCGGCTCCGCCATCTCCGACATCGAGGTGGAGTACGACGACGAGCCGGGGTCCTTCTGGTTCGTGCGCTACGCCGTGGCGGACGCGGACGGCAACCCGACCGGCGAGGACATCGTCATCGCCACCACGCGCCCGGAGACCATCCCGGCGGACACGGCCGTCGCCGTAAACCCGGAGGACGAGCGCTACCGCCACCTCATCGGCCTGCGCGCCACCGTCCCCACCAACGGCCGCCTGGTCCCCATCATCGCGGACAGCGCCGTGAGCATGGAGGGTGGCTCCGGCGCGCTGAAGGTCACCCCCGGCCATGACCCGGTGGACTTCGAGATCGGCGAGCGGCACGGCCTGGAGATCATCTCGATCATCGACCCGGACGGCCGGCTGAACGACCTCTCCGTGCAATACGCCGGCATGCCCCGCTTCGAGGCGCGCAAGCAGGTAGTGGCGGACCTGGAGGCCGCAGGGCGCATCGAGAACATCGAGCCGTACACGCACGCGGTGGGCCACTGCCAGCGCTCCGGGACGATCGTGGAGCCGCTGATCTCCATGCAGTGGTGGGTGGACGCGAAGACCCTGGCGAAGCCCTCGATCGAGGCTGTCACCAGCGGGCGCATCAAGTTCGTGCCGGAGCGCTTCGAGCGCGTCTACCTGCACTGGATGGAGAACATCCGGGACTGGTGCATCAGCCGCCAGATCTGGTGGGGCCACCGCATCCCCGTCTGGTATTGCGGCGCCTGCAGCGAGGTGATCGTCGCCATCGAGGATCCGAGCGCCTGCACGAAGTGCGCCTCGGCGGACGTCCGCCAGGACGAGGACACGCTGGACACGTGGTTCTCGTCCGGTCTGTGGCCGCACTCCACCCTCGGGTGGCCGGACGACACCGCGGAGTTGCGCCGCTACTACCCCACGCAGGTCATGGAGACCGGGTACGACATCATCTTCTTCTGGGTCGCCCGGATGGTGATGCTCTCCCTCTACAACATGGACGGCGAGGTGCCCTTCGAGACGGTCTACCTGCACGGCCTGGTGCGCGCCCCGGACGGACAGAAGATGTCCAAGTCCAAGGGCAACGTGGTGGACCCCCTCTCGGTCATCGAGCAGTCCGGCACGGACGGCCTGCGCTTCGCCCTGCTGGGCGGCACCAGCCCGGGCAACGACCAGCGCATCACGGACGACAAGATCGAGGCGGGCCGCAACCTCTCCAACAAGTTGTGGAACGCCAGCCGCTTCGTCCTGCAGATGGTGGAGGACACGGACGACCTCAACCTGCCGGACACGCCGGAGGCGGTGGAAGACCGCTGGATCCTGAGCCGCCTGGAGACGGTGGTGACGGACGTGGACCGGCTCCTGCGGACCTTCGAACTCTCAGAGGCCGTGCGGCAGGCCCGCGACTTCTTCTGGGACGAGTTCGCGGACTGGTACATCGAACTCGCCAAGGTGCGCGTACGCGCCGGCGACCGCACCGCCATCCCCGTGCTGGTCCACGCCATTGACCAGGTGCTGCGGCTGCTGCACCCGTTCATGCCGTTCGTCACGGAGGAGATCTGGCAGCGGCTGCAGGTGGTGCGCCCGGACCCGCAGGGCGCACCGGCGCTGATCGTCGCGGCCTACCCGCAGCCCGGCCGAGCCGGGCGCCGCGACGAGGAGGCGGAGCGCCAGTTGGCGGCCGTGCAGGACTTCGTCCGCACCATCCGCAACATCCGCGCGGAGAAGCGCGTGGACGCGGGCCGCTGGGTGGAGGCGTACATCGTGGCCGGGGAGGCGGAGGCCACCGCCCGCTCGCTGGCCCCCGCCATCGAGGCGCTCGCGCGCGTCCGCCCCCTCCACGTCGTCGCCTCGGCGGCGGAGGCTCCCTCGGAGGGAGTGGTCACCGGCGTGCTGGGCGTGGGCCAGGTGATCCTGCCGATGGCCGGCCTGTTTTCTGTGGATGCCGAGCGCACCCGGCTGGGCAAGCAGATCGACGAGGTGGCCGGCGAGGTCCAGCGCCAGGAGGCCAAACTCGCCAACGAGAACTTCACGGCCAAGGCCCCGGAGGCCGTTGTGGCGAAGGAGCGCGAGCGCCTGGAGACGGCCCGCGCCCGCCTGGAGGGCCTGCGCGCGAGCCTGGCGGAGTTGGGCTAGCGGTTCCCGGGTGTCGAACGCGCGGCGTTAGCGACGGCGGCGCTGGTCCGGCTCGCCGTTCAGGAAGCGCGGCTGGTACTCGGAGGCGCGGCCCTCGATCTGGGCGACGTGCATGCGGTCGTGCCGGTAGTAGGAACGCATCCACTGCAGCACGGTCAGTTCGCCGAAGAGCCGGCTGCGCGCCCGGCGCTCGTAGTCGTCCGGCGCGAGCGCGTCGATGAACTCCCGGGTCAGCGTCCGCTGGCGGTCCATCTCCGCCACCAGGTCCTGGAGCGAAGTGCCGTGCGCCGCATCAAAGTCGTAGCGCGGCGGGTCGGAGAGTGGCGTCGGAGGCGTGTCCAGGTCCGGGTTGTCCTCCGCCAGGGCGCGTTCGCACCAGGAGCGGTAGCGGGCGTCCATCTGTGCCAGGTGGACCAACTGCTCCTTCACGGACCAGCCGTCCTCGCCGTCCCGATCCGGTGGCCGAATCTCGGCCACCCCGTCATCGATGCTCCGCACCGCGGTCAGCAGGGCGTCCCGCTCCTGGAGCATCTTCTGGCGGAGGTCCTCGATCTGTTCGGTGCTGGCCATGGGCGCGAGTGTAGCGACTCCCGGGGCGCGAAGAGGCCCGCCGAGGACGAGTGCCCTCGACGGGCCGGTGGACCGAGGCTCAGGTCGAGCCAGGTCGCGCTCGCTTAGATGCGCAGCCGATGGGCCTCGGTCGCCATGATCGCGCGGGCCTCATCCGGGGTGAGGGAGCGGCTGCAGGACTCACAGGTGTAGGACACCACGCGATCCTCGTAGCCCATGTCCTCCGCCCGGTCCCACCGAGGGATCAGCGTCCCGTGGATGCACTCCACGGCCCCGTCCGCCTGGCCACCGGCCGGGCGGGGATGCTCCTGCGCCTGGCGCTTGTCTTCCGCGCCGCGGCCGGTGAGCTTACTCAGGAAGCCCATATGGGTGTCCTCTCGTGGGCGCCCCTCCAGTTGGTACCCGCGCGACCACCGGGGCCGGCAGGCGGGAGCGCCCGGACTCACAGAGAGAACGAGAGACCCAGCCGCAGAAGCGTGGCTTCTGCGCGGCATCGTCGCGAACAAGTGGTATCATTCGCTAGTTGGCGAAAGACCGAATCTCTGGGATCGGATCTGGAGACGCGCGGCGCCGGGGAGGTCTGATCCCGTGGGACTGGACGACGTGCTGCGGGCACTCAGCGACCCCACCCGACGCGAGGTGGTGCGCCTGCTGGTCCGCCGCGGTCCGCTCACGGCGGGCGAACTCGCGGACCACTTCGACCTGGCCAAGTCCACCATGTCCGGCCACTTCAACGTGCTGCGACAGGCCGGCCTGGTGGTGGCCGAGCGCCACGGCACGCGCGTGGTCTACAGCGCGCACGTCTCCGTCGCGGAGGAGGCGCTGTCCTCGGTGATGGGCGTGCTGGGCGTCGGCGAGCGGGCACAACTCGGGCCGGCCGGCGGGGACGATTCAGCGGAAGGGAGCACCCGAGATGAGTGACGCGAAGCCCATGGCCTGGACGTGGCGCAGAGAGGTTCCCATGCTCGGGGTCCTCGCGGCCATGGTCGTCGCCTCCGCGGTCTCGTGGCCGCTGGTCGACGAGCCGATCCCGGTGCACTGGGACGCCTCCGGGGAGGTGGACCGCTACGGGAGCAAGGCGGAGGGGCTGCTGCTCCTTCCGGGCATCACGGCGGCGCTCTATCTGCTGCTGACGTTCATCCCTCGCGTGGATCCGGCGCGGGCGAACTACGGCCTGTTCGCGGGCAGTTACCGCCTGATCCGCGTGGCCTTCGTCGCATTCATGGGGCTGATCCATGCCTTCGTGCTCGCAACCGCGTACGGGGCCGAGGTGGACACGTTCCTGGTGGTCCCGTTGGGCGTGGGTGCGCTGTTCCTGGTCCTTGGGAACGTCATGGGGAAGATGCGACCGAACTTCTTCGCGGGGATCAGGACCCCGTGGACGCTCTCATCCGTGAAGTCATGGAACGCGACTCACCGCATCGGCGGCTGGATCTTCACGGCCTGGGGCCTGGCGTTCCTCGGCATGATCGTGGTCCGGGAAGAGTGGTACCTGGTCGCCCTACTGGCGGGGGGCGGCCTGATGACCGCCGGCCTGATCGCATACTCGTGGTGGGTGTGGCGAGGAGACACGGAGCGCATCCCCGCCACCATGTCTCAGCCTGAAGCCGAGTGAGCGGGCCGCGCCGCGCCATCGGTCGGCGGCCAGCCGTCCCTAGAGCATCCGCAGCACGAGCACGACGTTGTCGTCGAGCCGCAGGAGGTCGCGGTTCACGAAGTCCGGCGCCCCCGGGATGAAGACGCGCCACTGCTGGGCGGCGACGTTGAGGGCGTAGACCGCCGCCACTGGCTGATAGCCGGTGAGGCGGTGGATGAAGCGCGTGGGATAGCCGTTCGGCCCGTCGTACTGGACCAGCGTGAGCCCGTTCTCCGGGATCTCCCCCAGCAGTTGCGCATCCGCCGCCCCCTCCGGGAGCAGGAGGCCCAGCCCGAACAGCGAGCCGAGGTCCAGGCGTCGCGCGCCCGAACCGTCTGGCACCGGCGGCAGGCCCACCGCGCGCGCCTGCACCAGCGCGAACAGCCGCTGCGCGTCCGCGGAGGGATACGCCTCCTGCAGCATCGCCAGTACGCCGGCGGCGTGTGGCGCAGCCGCGGACGTGCCCCCGAAGGCTGCGGCCGGTGACGCGGCCGCCGATCCCGTGGGTGCCAGGATGTTCGGCTTGAAGCGCCCGTCCACGGTGGGCCCTCGCGAGGAGTACGCCGCCTCCGTGCGCTGGGCCGCCACCGTGAGCGCGCCCACCGTGAGCACGCCGGCGTGGTCCGCCGGCTCCGAGAGCGACGACGCGGGGTTGCTGATCGCCAGCGGATTGCCCCGGTCGGGAGTGCCGACCACCATCAGTTGCAGCGTGCGGGCGGCCTCACCGTGGGCGTGGATCACGCGCACGGTGAACGCTCCGGTCTGGGTCGCCAGCACCTGGAGCGACTCCACCGGATCCTGCCGGCAGTTCTGGATGCCCCGAGACGCGCGCACCAGTGCGCCGCTGGGCCCGAAGAGTTCCAGGTCAAAGTCGGAGCAGGCGGCGCCCCACGGTTCGTCCCACCTCAGGGAGACAGTGATCAGGTCGCCGGCGGTGAACTGATGCTCGTTGACCTCCGTGGAGCCGCTGAACTCGTGGATCGAGTCGCCGTCCTCGTCGCGGAACATGCCGGTCCAGTGCTGCTGTGCCCAGTTGCCGGAAGCCACCGCCCATGCCTGCCCGGCGGACACTCCTCGACTGACGATGTCGTTGACCGGCCCCGTCCCGTTCCCCGGGCCGTTGTGGATGTAGCCGAGCGAAAACGAGACGACGTCCACGCCGTCCTGGGTCAGGTAGTCCACCGCGGCGGCCAGTTCCGTGACCGTGGAGAAGTTCACCAGCACCAGGGACGCACCCGGCGCCACGCGGTGGATGACCTCCGCCGCCCGCCGGCCGTGGTCTGTCCCGGCGCCGATCTGCCCGTCCTGCCGGAAGGAGCGCACGCGCACCTCCGGAGGGAGCGTGCTGCCCAGGAACGTGGAGTACCCCTGGAAGCCCGCGTCCAGCACGGCCACCGTGACGCCGAACCCGCTGAAGCCGGCCGAGTGCCAGTTGTTGGCGCCAATGAGCTCCGTGGCGGAGACCGTCTGCAGCGGGACGAACAAGCCGGGGCGAGCGACTTCCACCACGTCAGCGGCGGCCTCCAGCGCCGGCACGGCGGCGACCGGGACCAGCGCCTGGACCCGCTCGCGCACCGTCAATTCCACCGTCCCACCCAGCGCCTGCACCAGCGCCTGGGCACGAGCCACGTCGCCTCCCACGGCCACGAGTTCCACCCGCGTGTCAGGGACGGCGCCTGGTGCTCCCGTGCCGGACAACACGCCGGCAGTGCCTCCGGCGTGGACGCCGGGGGAGGATGCGGGACCGGGAAGGGCGTCGCCTGCAAGCGCCGTGGTGCCAAGGACGAGCACCACCAACAGGCGGACGCCAAGTCGAAGCAGCATGTGACATCCGGGTAGCGAGCGCAGTGGGAAATCTCGCGACACCGAGTGTAGACGAACCGCCGCAGCGCTCTAGCAGGGAGTCGTCAGACTTCTCCGCAGCAGCCGGGCGCGCCTTCCCTCCAGCGCTTCCCGCCACCGCGCCGCCCCGACCGGGTCGAACCGCGCGAGGGCTTCCGCCCGCCCCAGCGCGTCCGCCACCACCTCCAGCGCCCCCGCGAAGTCCCGGCGGTCGTGCTCCAGCGCCTTCGCGATCTCCACCAGTGGCCGGATGCCCTCGCCGGGCGCGAGTCGTCGGCCTGGGGCCACCGGGCCCGCCGCTTCTCGCCACAGCGGCTCCGCCAGGTCCCGGCGTCCGGCGCGGCGGTGGAGCGTGGCCAGGCGCAGGAGCGTGTCCACCCGCAACGTGGAGGCCGGGAGGAGGTCCAGGGCGCGCTCCAGGTGCGCCCGCGCCGGGCCGTGGTGGCCCCGGGCGGCGTGGAGGCGGCCCATGGCCACGGCGTCCAGTGGCGCGGGCTCGCGCGCCCCTGACAGCAGCGCCCCGAAGCGCGCGAGGATGGCCCCCAACGCCACCACGTCCAGCGCGTTGTGCTCCACGATGGGTGCCAGCAGCCGGGCGTCCCCTGTACGCAGGTAGCGGAAGTACCAGCCCGGGACGTCCGAGCCAGACACCTCCGTGGCGGGACGCGTGGCTCCCAGGACCTCCGTCTCCACCATGCAGAGGCGGCAGGACTCCATGGCGCCGCGCAGTCCGGTGCGCACCGGCGGCAGCAGGTCCACGTGTCGCAGGGCATCGAAGCCCGCGCGCAGCCGGTGCATGGTGGCGCGCTCGTCCAGCATGGGCGCGTCGAAGGCGCGGCCGTTGTAGGACACCAGCACGGGGTCTGCGCCGGCCACGTCCGCGTCCTCCAGCAGCGCCGCCAGCACCCCGCCTTCTTCCGGCGGTGACGTGGCGAGGTACTGCCGCAGCACGAACGCCTCCGCGCCGTCCCGCACCTCCAGTCGCCCCGCCGCCACCAGGAACGCCATGGCCCCCGCCCCGCCGAGGCCGGTCGACTCGATATCGATGAAGAGCAGGTCACCCAGCGCAGCGTCCTCCGCTCCTTCGTCCGGGGCGAGGAACGCGAGCGTGGCCGGGGAGACGTGCGCGATCTCCTCCAGCGGCTGGGCGCCCACCAGGTGCTGGAGGGGGTACGCCTCCTCGATCACCCAGCAGGGCCCGCTGGAGGTGTCCCGGCGCTCCGCTGCCGGGAAGACCTCCGGCACCGCCCATGGCCGGGGCCGCTGCCCGACCTCTCGAGGCGGCCCGATCGGGCGCGCCGGCCGCGACTCCAGTCGGCGGATGAGCGCCCGCAGCCGCTCCCGCACCTGGGCTGGTGTCTCGCGCTCCGTGGGACGGTCGGTGGTGACCATGCCCGGTCAGCCCGCCTGCGCGCGGCAGGTAGTGGAGGCATTCCGATACCTCGGGGAGGCCGGAGACCCCCCTCCCCAGCCCTCCCCCTCAAGGGGGGAGGGCGTCAGAGGGAAGTGCCCCCGCGGCTTAGACACCCCACCTTCCCGCTCGCCCTTCGACAGGCTCAGGGTGAGCGGGAAGGTGGGGGTGATGGGTGCGCCTCTGCCGGAGTGGAGCAGAGGTGAGTGATCACGCCGCTCTCGTAGGGGCGCAGCGTGCTGCGCCCATCTGGGGAGGGTCCGCGCGAGAACGTGATCCGGTCGAAGGCACGCCGAGTGCATGCCCCCACCCCAACCCTCTCCTTCCCTCTGTGGGAAGGAGGAGGGGGTCAGAGGGACGCGCTCGCCCGCAACCCCTGGGGGCTCTCCTTCCGACCTCCTTCCCCGTCGCGGGGAAGCATGGGGGAGGGGATGATCTGCGCCCCGGGACACCTCGATCCCCGCCCGCCAGCGGGGACGCCCGGTCATCCCGCGGCCTCCGCCGCGGCGCCCGGCCCGAGGGCCGCCCGGTGCATGGCGCGGAGGGCCTGGGTGGCAACGGCCTTCACGCCCGCGCCGGGGTCGGCGGGGGCGCCCACGCAGCCGGGACATCCGTCCGCGCAGGCGCACGAGGCCACCAGGCCGAGGGCGATCGAGAGCAGGCGCGGCGTCTCCCGGTACAGGTGCTCGCCGAAGCCCACGCCACCGGGCACGGACTCCCAGAGGAACAGCGTGGGTAGGCCGGTGTGCGGGGACTTCGTCTGCGTGGAGAGGTGCAGGTCGCGGGGGTCGCACATCAGCAGCAGCGGCGCCACGTTCACCAGCACCTGGCCCACGCCCAGCAGCGCCGCCTCCACGGTCGTCTTCGGAGCGCCGGCGACCACCTCGTCAGGCAGCGCGACCCAGAACGCGCCGGTGTGCAGGTCGTCCTGGGGGATGCGGATCTTGCCCCAGCCAATGTTCTCGTGGGTGTGGAGTTTGATCTTCTTGAAGATCGTGGCCAGGTAGGTCACGGCCACCTCGCCATGGCCGCGGACCATGCCGGAGTCCCCCTGCGTGGCGTCCCACTCGTCCATGACCTTCAGGTCCACTGCCAGGTGGGCGTCCGTGTAGTAGTCCACGTCCACCGGCCGCACGTAGGCCTTCAGTTCCTCCCAGTCCAGGACGTCCACGTGGTACTGGCGGCCGTCGTGCATGTAGATGGCCTCTGTGTGCAGCAGTGTCATGGCGCTCGGCCGGTCCACCTCGCCGATGACCGTGGCGGGCGGGCCCTGGTCCACGATGACCACGTTCTGCTCCGCACCCAGCCGCAGCGAGACCTCCTCCGCGGGGTACGCCTCGCTGCTCCAGTACGCGCGCCCGCCCTGCTCGAGGGTTGCGCGGTGCACCGTGCCGATCTCGGCGAGCGCCTCCAGGATCTCGGGGGTGCGCACGCCCATGACGTCCTGCTGCTCCTCCGGGTCCAGCGGGAGTTCGAAGACCGCGCACTTGAGGTGTTCCGCGGCGATGATCGGGTTGTCCGGGTGGACGCGCGCCGCCTCCACGCTCTCGCCGAAGGCGAAGTCCGGGTGCGTGGCCACGTACTGGTCCAGCGGCGACGACGACGCGACCATCACGGCCAGCGAGGCCTGCTGGCTCCGCCCCGCGCGCCCCATTTGCTGCTTCAGGCTCGCGACCGTCCCCGGGTACCCCGCCAGCACCGAGGCGTCCAGGCCGCCGATGTCGATGCCGAGTTCCAGTGCGTTCGTCGCGACCACCGTGCGGAGGCGGCCGTCGCGGAGGGACGCCTCGATGTCGCGGCGCTCCTGGGGCAGGTAGCCGCTGCGGTAACCGCGTACCACCTCCGGCGCGCCGGGGTTGTGCGGGCGCCCGCCCTTCGCCTCGCGCAGGTACTGGGTCAGCACCTCCACGCGCGTGCGCGACCCGGCGAAGACGATGCTCTGCACCCCCGCAGCCTGCAGGCGAGACGCCACCGCCGTGGTCGCGTTGACCACGCCCTGTCGGATGCCCAGTTCCTCGTTGACCACGGGCGGGTTGAACAGCGCCAGCGTGCGCTCGCCGCGCGGTGCGCCGTTGTCGTCCACCACCTCCACGGGCCGGCCGATGAGGGCCTCCGCCAGTTCACCGGGGTTGGCGATGGTGGCGGAGCAGCAGATGAAGACCGGGTCCGCGCCGTAGAACTGGCAGATGCGCCGCAGCCGCCGCAGCAGGTTGGCCACGTTGGAGCCAAACACCCCCCGGTAGGTGTGCAACTCGTCGATGACCACGTAGCGGAGGTTCTCGAACAGACGCACCCACTTGGTGTGGTTCGGCAGGATGCCCGTGTGCAGCATGTCCGGGTTGGTGATGACCACGTGCCCGGAGGTGCGCACCAGGCGGCGCGCCTTGGGACTGGTGTCGCCGTCATAGGTGAAGGTGCGCACCGGCAGCCCGGCGTCCGAGACGATGCCGTGCAGTTCGTCCAACTGGTCCGCGGCCAGCGCCTTGGTGGGGAACAGGTAGAGCGCCCGCGCAGAGGGGTCGCGCAGGATCGCCTGCAGCACGGGCACCGTGTAGCAGAGCGTCTTGCCGCTGGCCGTTGGCGTGACGATCACCTGATCGGGCGGTCGCCCCTCGCTGCTGCCGAGGGCGCCCTGGATCGCTCGGGCCTGGTGCGTGTACGGCCGCTCGATGCCCCTCGAGCGCAGCGCGTCCACGATGCGCGGGTCCAGCGCCTCGGGCCACTCCCCGTAGCGCGCGGGCTCCGCGGGCAGCGTGCGCCAGTCCGCGAAGCAGGGCGCGAGCGCCGGGTCGCTTCGGATGGCCTCGATTGCGTCTGCCAGCGCCATCGCACGCTCCCTCGAACACCCCGCCCGAGGTAGAAAGATCAGGTGGCGCAGGACGACCGTTTCCCCCTCAAAGTCCGGCTGGACGGAGGTGAGAACATGCGTTCGTCCCGCAGCGCGGTACGATAGCAGCCGAACGTCTGTTCGTGTCAACTCCCCCACGGCGCGACTGAGGAACACATGCCCGCCGAGCCCACCTTCGCCATCACCGCGCTCCTGGAGGAGATGGGGTTTCGGCGCGTGGACTCCCAGCAACGGGCGCGGGCTGCGCTCGTCGAGGCGGGGCTGACCAACGAGCGCAAGCAGAACATGGCCCAGGCCAAGCGCCAGGCGGCCATCGACGCCATCGACGCGCGCATTGCGCGGGTGTGCGCCTCCTCAACGTGCCGGAACGCCCTCGATGCTGGCGGACGGCGGGTGGTGGAGGTGGCGGCCGAGGGCTGCGAGGTGTGCGGCGGCAGCGACACCGCGCGCGCGACACAACAGATGGTGGCGGACCTCGAAGCCTCGGGACGCACTCGGCTGCTGGTGGTGGGCGGCTCCCCCAACGCGCGCCGGGCGCTGAGAGACGCCGTGGCCGGGAGCCGTGTCGAGGTCACCTTCGTCGAGGGCGACCGTCCCACGGGGGCCAAGCGGGCGAAGGAGATGGCGGAAGCGGCAGACGTGGTGGTGATCTGGGCCAACACGATGCTGGACCACAAGGTCTCGCAGCCATTCTCCACGGCGGCCCCGGCCAAGACCTTCACGTGCGCGCGTCGAGGTGTGGCCGCGCTGGCGGAGGAGGTCTCCCGGCACGTCACCGCCTCGAAGGGCCGGGCGAGCCGGCGTTAGGGCAGCGCAGTCCGGGCCCTCGCACCTTCCCTGCACGCCCGCCGCTCGGTACGCTCCCACCCGCAGGAGGGCGCCCCATGCTCACGAAGATCTTTGGCCGCGCGAAGATGACCTATCGAGGCGTCCGGGAGCAGAAGCCGATCTCCGAGTGCTGTCGCAACCATGACCTGATGCCGCGCTGGCGCGGCCCCCAGGTCATGGAGGACGACACCAAGGCCATGGGCTTCGTCTGCCACCAGTGCGGCCGGGAGTTCCTCCCCGCGGACGTCCGCAACCGCCGCCTGGTCCGGGACGAGTAGCGCCGCCCCCGCCTGTCAGCGGGCAACCCTCGGTCCCACGGGACATCGATGAAGCACCGACGCGCCGAGCGTCGTGCAGATGCGCGCTTCGAGCGCGGGTTGCTGCTCTCTGAACGGTGGGACGCTGGGGCGAGTGGTGGGCGGCCGGAGGGTGGTGAGTTGGACGTCACCACCCCCCGGATCCACCTCTGACGATCACCGAACGGAACCCAGCGCTCGTCGGTGATGTCTTACCCAGGAGCGACGGCGTTAGGCGGCTACCGTCGTTCCTGTCACGAAACCGGCCAGGGAGGGGTCCGCGGCCGGGATTCGCTTCTGCGGGTGTTAGTCGCGAGCGGCAGCCACCGTCGCCGGCTGGTACCACTCGGCCTTGCGGCCGGCGATGTGGGCCACGCCCAGGGTCACGCCGTCCTCGTCCGCGTCCACCACGAAGCGCACGCGGCCCTTGCGGGCGAAGGCGATGGGCTCGGCGGGCGGCATGGACTGGAACGACCACGGCTTGCCGGCCTCGTCGGCCATGCGCCAGGAGTCCACGATGAGCGAGGCCATGACCTCCGGCAGCGCGTGGTACTCCGCGCGCAGGTCACGGGCGACCTCGAACGGGAGGAAGTCGCAGAGGAGGTCAGTCACCTCCTGCGACGTGTACGCGCGACCGGCGAGGGAGCGCATGCGCTCCTTGAACTCGGCGTCGTGGCTGATCTGGGTCACGTGGGCGGTAACGCGCTGGCACTGCGGAATAGACATCGAGCCTCCTTGAACATCCAAAGCATCGGCCTTCGGTGGCTGGCCGTCCTCTGTGATTTGCTGTATACCATCGCCTACTACAATGACAGACCTCATAACCGGCGCCTTCACGTCCCTGCGTCAGAACGGCCTTGGACCGCCCGAGGGCTGGCGTCCGATCTACCGATCTGGGCTGATTGAGGCGTTCCGGACCGAGCGGCTGGACGAAGCGGCCGGGCTCGCGGTCTTCGCTGCGGCATCGCTGGAGGCCCAGGGGTACTACGAGGATGCCGTCGCCGAGATCGAGTTCGCCCTGAGCCAGTCTGCGATGTCCGCGGACGTGACCATCAAACTCCTCAGCACCCTGGGCTCCCTCCAGGCAATCCGGGGCGACACGATTGCCTCGGACACCATCGCTGCGGCACTCGCTCTGCGACACAACGTTGGGATTCCTGACGCTGTTCTCGAGGCAGAGACCCAGGCGGCCCTCGTGGAGTGCGTGTTCCTCGCGTCGAACTGCGTTGAGGTGGCCCGAGAAGTCGCCGACCGCGCGCAGTCCGACGGCCACGCCTCCCTGGCCCGCGGCCTGGACATATGGGCTGTCCCCGCGATGGTCGCCCTGGGGCACCGACGACGGGCGGTGCCGTGGGTGAACTCCCTCGCCGCCCACGCCGAGGCCGGCGGCTCGGCCTTTCGCCTTGCAGATGCGGCCGCCCTCGACTTCGGCCTCCGTTCAGTCAGCGACCTCGGTTTGCCAGACCCCGAGCCGTTCCTCCGGGCGCAGCGCAACAACATGGCGGCGTGGCGCGCGCAGATCACGGTGCTGCACAACGCCGTCCGGCGCGGGGATCGGGAGGGCGCCGAGGCGGCTGCGCGCGAACTAGAGGCCCTCTCGCGGCGGCTGAACCCCGGGCACGCCGAGGGGCTACCCAGGCTCATGGAGGTCGCCCGCGTCGGTGCCGAGGACGTTGCCGGGACGCTGGCGCCGCCGGCCGAGGTCACGCTGGTGAACCTGCCCTCGGTCCTCGCTGCCATGGAGGTGGTGGCTACCCGGGGGGTCCAGGAGCAGGCGGTGCAGTGGGCGCGCTGGGCAGCCGACCGCCTGCCGCAGCACGTCCGTACCTCCATCGAGTGGCCGGCCTCGAGAGACCGGGTGCAGGCGCTGCTGCTGGTGCGCATCGGCAACGAGCGCGCAGGCATCGCGATGATGGAGCGCGCGGCGCGGTGGACGCGGAACGCCGGCTACGCCATCGAGGCTGCGCTGTGCGACGTGCAGTTGAGCGTGCTGCTGGGGCTCGGGCCCACGGCGTCACCGGAGCGTCGATGGTCCTCGATGCGGCGGGCGGGGCGGACGGCGCTGCGGGAGGCTGGAGTGGATCCGGGGCCGTACGAACTCTCCACCACGGAGGCGCTGGCGTGGGGGCGTGCGGCCGACGCGGAACCAAAGTTATCGCCGCGCGAGGTGGAAGTGCTGGGCCTGCTGGCCGAAGGGCTGACCTACAAACAGGTGGGTGAGCAACTGGGTATCGAGTGGCGCACCGTGCAGGTCCATGCGCGACGCGTGTACGAAAAACTGGGCGTCTCCGGGAAGATGCGCGCGGCGCGCAAGGCGACGGAACTCGGCATCATCTAGGCCGCCTGGCTCCGATCCAAGCGCGTGATGTTTCGTTGAGCTGAACGAGGAAAACCCGCAAGATAGGGCCCCACCTTCGTGCTGGCGGCGCGCGCGGGTTGGGTGAGTGCGTGCATCCCTACTCCGTCGCTTGCTGTGACAGCGAGTTTCATGCTCACCGCGCCAGGGGCTCGCGCCCTTGCCCCCGTCCTCCTCGTGGTGACGCTGCTCGCGGCGGTGGTGCTTGTCGCCACCCAGCCGCGGCCAGCGCATGGCGCGCCCACGGAGCGCACGGTCTGCGCCGTGGGGTGCGACCACGCGACCGTGGCCCAGGCGTTGGCGGCTGTGGCCGCCCTGCTGCCGGATCCCGGCCCACACACGATCACGATCATGGAGCCCGTCCACCAGGAGGGCGCCACCATCGTCGTCAACCTGGACACGGCTGTGGTACTCCGGGGCCAGGGGATCAGCGTCACCACCTTGGACGGGCAGGGCGCGCGCATCATCGACCTGCAGAACGGCGGAGCCGCAGCCTCCCTCACCCTCCGCGACCTCACGCTGACCAACGGCAACGTGGCCGGCCAGGGCGGCGCGGTAGACGCGTGGGCGCCGCTGGTGGCGGAGCGAGTCGCGTTCGTAGACAACGCGGCCACCGGCGCCGACCCGAGCGGCCGAGGCGGCGCGATTTACGCGCACGCGAACACGGTCATCCGCGGGGCGGTGTTCACCGGGAACACGGCCACCACGGCCGGCGGCGCGATAGAGACATCCGACCAGTTCCTGGTGGAGGAGTCCTACTTCCTCAACAACACTCGCCCCGGCGCCGTGAATGCCATCGACCGACCCGGCGCGGCCAACGGCGTGGCGACCATCCGCTCCTCGTCCTTTCCGGACGCCAACCCCGGTACCGTGCTGGACTCCAACGACGCGGACTTCCACGTCCACTCCTCGTGGTGGGGTGACGGCACGGGCCCGGGCGGCGGCCAGCTGAGCGGGAACGCCAACCTGGTGAGCTACATCACCGACCTGGAACTCCAGGTGTCCGACCTGTCCCCGCAGGTGGGCGAGTCCGTGGGCCTGACGGCCACCCCGCTGCTGGACACGCTGGGGGCGTTCGCGGACGACCTGACAGTCCAGATCACCCGCACCGGAGCGAACCCGGGTACGGCCACGGCCAGCGGGACCGGGTCCGCGCAGGCCTTCTACACCGGCGCCACGGCCGGGACGGACACGGTCACCGTGACCGTGACCTGGGGCAGCGAAGCCGGAGCGGCACCGGTGCGCCTGGAGGCGGTGGCCACGATCGCGTGGCAACCAGCCCCGCCACCACCTCCACCGCCCCCGTTCGCCTACGCCGGCGGGCCGTATGCCGCCATCGAGGGCGCGCCGGTGGGCCTCGACGGCGGCGCGTCCACCGTGGCCTCCACACCCGCGGACTTCGCCTGGAGCCTGGGCGACGGCACGACGGCATCGGGTCCCGCGGTCACGCACACGTACCAGGACGGCGGCGAGTACGTCGCGTCGCTCACGGTCACGGACGCCGTGGGCCTCGCCTCCGGCAGTAGCGCGGTGGTGACGGTGGCCAACGCGGATCCCGAGGTGATCCTGGACGCCCCGCCTCCCGCGAACGCGGGCCGCCCGGTGGCGCTCGCGGCCTCCTTCAGCGACCCCGGCGTGCTGGACGCGCCGTGGACCTACGAAGTGCAATGGGGCGACGGCGAGTCCTCCATGGGTTCCATGGATGAGCCCGGAGAGTTCGGGGCGAGTCACACGTACGCGTCCGCGGGCGTGTTCACTGCCCGTTTGTGCGTGACCGACAAGGACAACGGCACGGGCTGTGCACAGACGTTCGTGGTGGTCTCGCCCGCGCCGACGCCCACCCCAACACCGAGCCCGACCCCTTCCCCGGTCGCGACCGCGGCCCCGACCCCGCCGCCCGAGACCCCGGCCAGCACTCCGACGCCCGCACCCACGCCAGCCCCCACCGTGGCGCCGACGGCGACCGCGACACCGCCTGCGCTGCCTCCCTCGGCAGGGGCCCCGGCCGGCCCCCCCGCACCACCCACCTCCACGCCCACTCCGCCGGCCCCGACGCCCGGTTCGCCATCCCAGCCCGCGTCGGTGGCGCCCGCGCCCGAAGGCAGCAGCGACCGCCAGCAGGGGCCCGGAGTGATCCAGGGGCCGGGTGCGCCCCAGTCGCTCGCCCTCGGAGCGCCGGTGGTGGGACTGCTGGCCGCGGTGGACACGTCGCTGACCGTGGGCGGCCGCGAAGTTCCGCCGGAGGTGGCTGCGACTCGCGCGGAGGTGCGGAAGTTGACCACGGTGGGGGCTGTCTACAACGGCGGGGTGCTGCCCTGGTACGCCGCCCAGAGCGTGGACAAGCGCGCGGTAGCCGGGGCGCTGGTCTCCGGCGGTGCGTTCCTGCCCTTCCTGTTCTCCGGGGGTAGCCCCGTCTCCGGAAGCCCGACGCGGACGCGCGAGGAAGATGACGAGGAGAAGCCGCATGAATAACGCATCCGGGAGACCTCTGCGCCGCCTGGCGCGGATGCCGATCCCGCTGCCCTCCTCGACGGGAGCGAGGCCGGCGTGGATCTACATCATGCCGTTGTTTTTCGCCGGCAGCGTCACCACCTCCGTGGGCCTCACCGTTGCCGCCAGCGACCGCGTGATCCTGGCGGGCATGGTGCTGACCGGGCTCGCGGTCATCTCGATGTGGCTGCCCGGCAAGGGTGGCCTGAACCTCAAGACCACCTCCGTGATCGGATCGTTCGTGACCGGGAGCGCGCTGACGGCCATGGCGCTCACCGTGCATCCGTCCAACACCTTCTTCCTGTGGGGAATGGTGCTGACCAGCCTGGGCATCGTGGGCATGTGGTTCGTCGGGAAGGCGGGCCGGCTGGCGCAGGGCACGGCAGCGTGTTTCGTCGGCGGGTCCGCGCTCCAGGCAGTGGGCCTCACCGTCTCACCCTCGGACGCACTGGTGATGGCGGGGATGGTGGCGGTGAGCGTGGCGGTGTTCGGGATGTGGCTCTACTCCAACCGCTGACTTCGCACGCCCTCGGCCTGCCGGGGGCGACGAAGGACGGCCCCGGGGCTCTCCGACCGGGGCCGTCCGTCCGCGCTTCGGTGCGGGGAACCCGCACCGGCGCCGCTGCGAGGCCAAAGCCTCGCGGGCGGGCTTATCGAGGTTGGCCTGCAGTGGGGCGCACCTGCCCGCGCGTCTCCTGCAGCTCCGCAGCAGCCTCCGGCGTCACGCCCATGCCATGCCGGTAGACCATCTCCTGGCCGAGCCATCCGGACACGGCCAGGAGCAGCACGCCCGTCCCCTGCAGGGCCAGGACCAGGGTCATTGCGCCACCCTCGGCCGCGCCGCGGTCCAGCATGAGGATCCCGGCCGCCACGAAGGCCGCGGTGACGGCCACGTTCAGAAGCATGTGCGCGGTGGCCGTGGTGGGGACGTGGTAGCGCGCCACCGCCTGGTAGTCGGCGAACCCTGCCAGGCCGGCGATCAGCGCGGCGACCACCGCGGCCCAGGACGTCCAGAACGCGATGTCGTACCAGAAGGCCGTCCCATCCGCGGCAAAGACGATCATGGAGATGAACGCCCACGCGAACAGACCGACCGGGAACAGGACCAGGTAGGGATGGAGCGGGTGTCCGCTAATGGCGATCCGACTCGGCATCGTGCTGCCTCCGCCTGCGCCGACCCCGCCTCGTGGCGGCGAGGCTACGAGTGCGCCCGTAACGTTTCCCTTGTCCTCCCCACCCCGGCGCTGCATTCACTGTGTCAGCAACCCCTCCCCGGTCCCGGAGGCGGGGAATCGGCGGCCCCGGGACTCCCCGGCACGCTGCGAGCGTTGACCCGCGGAGGGCAGCGTGAATACAATCTGAACAGCGGTTAGCACTCTGACCCCGAGAGTGCTAATGGAGGTTCAAACGGTGATTACTGAGCGGCAGGCGTCGATCCTCGGCATGGTCGTGGATGAGTACGTCGTGACGGCGGAACCCGTGAGCTCCAAGGCGCTTGTTGACCGGCGCGGACTGGAGGTGTCCTCCGCGACCATCCGCAATGAACTGGCCCGACTGGAGGCGGAGGGGTACATCACCCACCCGTACACGTCGGCCGGGCGCGTGCCCTCTGACATGGGCTACCGCTTCTACGTGGAAGCGCTCATGGCGGAAGAGGCGGTGGGGATGGACGAACGCCGCACCGTGGAGCACCAGTTGCACCAGGTGGCCGGCGGGCTGGACGAGTGGCTGAGTCTGACAGCCGCCATCCTCTCCTCGCTGGTGGGGAACGTGGCGGTGGTGACGCGGCCGCGGGCCCAGGGGGTCCGGCTGCGGAACGCGCAGCTGGTGGAACTGAATCGAGAGACCGTCCTGCTGGTGGCGGTGATGGACGACGGTCGGGTGCGGCAGCGCATCCTGCCCATGCCCGTCGCGCTGACGCAGGACCAACTCAACGAGCGCGCCCAGCGCCTGAACCGCCTGCTGAGCGGCAAGGACGCGGGCGAGATCCGCTCGCTGGTGACGGACGCCATGGAGGCGGACGAAGCCGCGGTGGCGCGCATCCTGGCGGACATCGTCCAGGAGCAGCGCGTGGCGGAGGAGACGTTCGTGGAGGGCGTCAACACCGCACTGCGGCAGCCGGAGTTCTCTGACGTGGACCGGCTGCTGGAGGCGGTGGCGCAGTTACAGGCCTACCGCCTGCGTTCGTTTCTGGAGCCCGCCGTAGACGGGTCGCCGGGGTCGACGCAGGTCATCATTGGAAGTGAAAACGTGGACGCGGGAATGCAGGACTGGTCCATCGTGGTCGCCCGCTACGGCGGCATGGACGCCTCCGGCGCCGTGGCCGTGGTGGGGCCCACTCGGATGGCCTACCGGCGCACCATCCCGCGCGTGCGGTACGTGGCGTCCCTGATGGGGCAACTGCTGCACGAGGTGAGGCAGTAGCCAGGGGCGGCCGGCACCCGTCCGGCACTCCCCGGGACGCTCGCTCCGCGCACGGACAATCGAGGACGGCACATGACCGAGCACGAGCCCACACCGGCGCCGCCGGAGGCGGAAGCATCCGCGGCGGGCGACGAAACGCCGCCGGCGGACGTGGACGCGCTGCGCGAGGAACTGGAGCAGACCCGCGCCCAGTTCCAGCGCGCGGTGGCGGACTACCAGAACCTGGAGCGCCGCTCGCGGGAGGGTCGCCTGGAGGCGGGCCGCCTGGCGCTGGGCGGGCTGGTCTCCGGGTTCCTGCCCGTGCTGGATGACCTGGAGCGCGCCCTGGAGGTCGCGCCCGCGGAGTCCGCGGACGCCGCGTGGGTGGAGGGCGTGCGGCTGGTGACCCAGAAGTTCACGTCGCTGCTGGAGCAGCACGGCGTGCGCGAGATCCATGCGCTGGGCCAGGCCTTTGACCCGACGAAGCACGAAGCCGCGGGCGCCGCACCGGGCCCCGAGGGCCAGGTGGTCCACCTGCTGCGGCGTGGCTACACGCTACAGGACCACGTGATCCGCCCCGCCATGGTGATGGTGGGCAGCGGCGAAGGGACGGCCTCCGAGGCTGCCGAGGGGAGCGCGGGCGAGCCCGCTTCGACCCCTCCCGCCGAGGAGCCGCTCCAGGAGTAAGCAAGGACAACCGGCCCCCTGAGGGGGCGCTCTCAGACAGAAGACACGAACCGCGCGAGCCGCCAGGCTGCGGTGGAAAGAGGCAACAAGATGGGTAAGGTCATCGGTATTGACCTGGGCACCACGAACTCCTGCGTCGCCGTCATGGAGGGCGGCGAGCCGCGGGTGATCGCGAACGCCGAGGGGAACCGCACGACGCCATCGATGGTCGCGATCGCCAAGAACGGCGAGCGGCTGGTGGGGACCGTGGCCAAGCGCCAGGCGGTCACCAACCCGGACAACACGGTCTACTCCGTGAAGCGCCTGATGGGCCGCCGCTACGAAGAGGAAGAGGTCGAGCGCCTGCGGCGCGTGGCGGGCTTCAAGGTGGTCAAGCGCAGCAACGGCGACGCCGGCGTGGAGATGGGCGGCAAGGAATACAGCCCCCCGGAGATCTCCGCCATGATCCTGCAGAAGTTGAAGGCGGACGCTGAGGCCTACCTGGGCGAGACCGTCACGGAGGCGGTGATCACCGTCCCGGCATACTTCAACGACGCCCAGCGGCAGGCCACCCGAGACGCCGGCCGCATCGCCGGGCTGGAAGTCCTGCGCATCATCAACGAACCCACCGCCGCGTCCCTGGCCTACGGGCTGGACAAGAAGGCAGAGGAGCTGATCGCCGTCTACGACCTGGGCGGCGGCACGTTCGACATCTCCATCCTGGAGATCGGCGACGGCACCTTCCAGGTGAAGGCCACCAACGGCGACACCTTCCTGGGTGGCGACGACTTTGACGACGTACTGATCAACCACCTGGTGGACCAGTTCAAGAAGGAGAACGGCATTGACCTCTCCCAGGACCGGACGGCGCTTCAGCGCCTGAAGGAAGCCGCGGAGAAGGCCAAGATCGAGCTGTCCTCCGCGCAGCAGACGGAGATCAACCTGCCGTTCATCACGGCGGACGCCTCCGGACCCAAGCACATGGTGCTGACGCTCACCCGCCCCCAGTTCGAGCAACTGGTGGGCAGCTTGGTGGACCGCACGCTGGAGCCGGTGCGCAAGGCGCTGGCAGACGCGGGTGTACAGGCCTCCAAGGTGGACGAGGTGGTGCTGGTGGGCGGCATGACCCGCATGCCGCTGGTCCAGAAGAAGGTGGCGGAGTTCTTCGGCAAGGAGCCCCACAAGGGCGTGAACCCGGACGAAGTGGTGGCCATTGGCGCCGCCATCCAGGCCGGCGTGCTGAAGGGCGAGGTCAAGGACGTCCTGCTGCTGGACGTCACGCCGCTGACCCTGGGCATCGAGACCCTGGGCGGGGTGATGACGCCGATCATCGAGCGCAACACCACCATCCCCACCAGCGCGTCGCAGACGTTCTCCACGGCCTCTGACAACCAGCCGTCCGTGGAGATCCACGTACTGCAGGGCGAGCGCCCCATGGCCGCGGACAACATGTCCCTGGCCCGCTTCATCCTGGACGGCATCCTGCCGGCGCCGCGTGGCGTCCCCCAGGTGGAGGTCACGTTCGACATCGACGCGAACGGCATGGTGAAGGTGTCCGCTGCGGACAAGGCCACCGGCAAGCAGCAGCACATCACTATCCAGGCCTCCAGCGGCCTGACGGAGGAAGAGGTCAGCCGCCTCCAGCGCGAGGCGGAGGAGCACGCCTCCGAGGACCAGGCGAAGCGCGCCGCCGTGGAGGCCCGCAACACCGGCGACTCCCTGGCATACTCCGCGGAGAAGATGCTGAACGACAACAAGGAAGTGTTGTCCGACGCGCAGCGCGAGTCCGTGAACACCGCCATCTCCGAACTGCGGCAGGCCCTGCTGGGCGAGGACACCGCCGCGATCCAGCAGAAGACGGAGGCCCTGTCCGCCGCCATGCAGGAGGTGGGCGCGGCCATCTACGGCGCCCAGCAGGCCGCCAACGCCCCGGGCGCCGGCGGCGAGGGTGGCCAGCACGACACCGGCGAGGGTGAAGGCGAGGAAGCCGGCACCATCGAGGGTGAGTTCCGCGAGGTCTAGCCGAAGCGCACCGTCTGCTCACGAGGGGTGCAGGACGGTCCTGCACCCCTCGTTGCTTCCCGGGGACAGGAGCCGAGACGCGGCCGGAGCGCAGCGGTATAACGTGCCTCGGGAGGCAGCCATGACCACCGCCTACGAGCGCCACTTCGAGTTTCAGCAGGTCTTCAACTTCCGCGACCTGGGCGGCTACGAGACCCAGGACGGGCGCACCCTGCGCTGGCGCCGGCTCTTCCGCACGGCCGAACACCAGCGCATGACCCCGGAGGAGGCAGAGCGTCTCTTCAACGAGGTCGCGCTGCGCACGGTGATCGACTTCCGGTCGGACGGCGAGGCGGGGGATGCGCGCGGCTTTGGCGCGCTGGTGCGGGAAGGCGTGCGTCGCCTGCACTTCCCCATGGGCAACGCCAACAGCAAGTACCAGGCGCGAGACGTCGGCCTGTGGGTGCCGAATTACGTGGAGGCGCTGGAGTCCTACCCGGAGCACTGGGTGGAGGCGTACTCCGTGCTGGCGGACCCGGACTCCTATCCCACCGTCTTCCATTGCGTGACCGGCAAGGATCGGACCGGGGTGTTCGCCGTCCTGGTCCTGAACTCCCTGGGCGTGGACGACGAGACCACGCTGGAGGACTACTACCTGAGCCAGCAGGCGATGGACACGCTCATCGAGCGCCTGCGCAACCGCGGCGTCATCAAGCCCGGGGAGCAGCCCAACCCGGCGCTGGGCGTCTCCCGCGAGGCCATGGAGGAGATGATGACCCACCTGAACGCGCGCTACGGCGGTGCGCGTGGCTTCCTGCGCTCGCACGGCGTAGGGCCGGAGACCTTCGATGCCCTCGAGGCGCTGCTGTTGGAGCCGCGATGACCTCCCGCGAGGGCCAGCAGTCGCTGCGGCTGATCCCGTTCGAGCAGTGCTGGAACTTCCGCGACATCGGCGGGTACCCCTCGGAGGATGGCCGCAGCGTGGCGTGGAAGCGCTACTTCCGCTCCGGCGCGCCGGAAGACATGCACGAGGCGGACCGGGCGAGGCTGCGCGACCTGGGCGTGGTCAGCGTGGTGGACCTGCGCCGCCCGGACGAGGTCACCCGCGTGGAACAGCACCCCGCGCGAGACATCGGCGCGGCCTACCACCACCTGCCGCCGCTGCCGGACGGCGCCAGCCCACTGCTGGACGCGCGCTACGGGCCGGGCATCTCCGGCCAGCGTTACCTGGGGTACCTGGACTTCGCGGAGGACGCCTTCCGCCGCATTTTCCGGGTCCTGGCGGATCCCGCGTCCTACCCGCTGATGGTGCACTGCACCGCAGGCAAGGACCGCACCGGCGTGGTCACGGCCATGGCGCTGGAGGTCGCGGGCGTGGACCGCGCCACCATCGAGGCGGACTTCGCGATGTCCAACGACGACACCGACCGCTGGCTCGCCTGGCTGCAACTGAACAACCGCGCGCCCAGCGCGGACAACCCGGACGAACTCCGCCGCCGCTTCGGCGTCCCGGCGGACGCGATCACGATCTTCCTGGACGGCCTGCGCGACCGCTTCGGCGGGGCGGAGGGCTACCTCCGCTCGATCGGCGTCTCCGGCGACGAGATCGCCTCGCTGCGCGAGGTGCTGCTCCGCCCGGACGAGGGCCGCGCGGGGACCTGAGTCGCGCGGGCGCCGGTCAGTCCCCGCCTCTGCCGTACTCGTCGTAGCAGCCGTCCGGCCAACAGGCCTCGAACAGGTCGCGGGCCGGCATCTCCACCTGCGGCAGGGTGTCCTGGTTCATCTCCTCGCCTTCGTCGATCAGGCGGTTCTGCGCCAGGAGGAAGGCCGTGACGGCGTACACCTCGTCCGGCTCGAGAGTGCCGGGCTCGTAGAACGGCATCGCGCGGGCGATGTAGTCGTACACGGTGGTGGCGTAGGGCCAGTAGGAGCCGATGGTCACGGGCGCGCCCGGCTCCCACGCGCCCTCGTGGTCGCTCCACAGCCGAGGACCAATGCCGCCCTGCCCCTCCGTGCCGTGGCACGCGGCACACTGCGTGGCATAGATCTGGCCGCCGGCCTCCACCGTTCCGCTGCCCTCCGGCAGCCCTTCGCCGTCTGGCGTGACGTTGATGTCCCAGTCGCTCAGGAGGTCGCCCGGCGCCTCGCTGCCAATGTCGTCCTGGAGGGCGAGTTCCAGCGCGGATGCGTACGCCTCGCGTGCGTCGCCATTGGAGGTGCCACCCGGCGCCGCCGTGCCCCCGTTGCCGCCGTCCTGCGTTGCGGTGGGCGTCGGCGCGCCGGCCGTGGGCGTGGTGGTGGCGATCCCGTTATCCCCGTTGTCGTCGTCGCAGGCGGCGATCAGGAGGGCGGCCGCTACGAGTGCAACCGCCAGCCAGGGAGTTCGCGTGGCTATCCGGAGGCTCATCGCGCACCTCCTCGAGTCTGGTCACGGGAGACGCGCGGGGCGCCTCGTTGCGGCCTCTGGCGTGCGGACTGGGGCGCCAGGTCCGCCAGGACATTCGTGACGGATCCGTCCGGGTGCAGGCGCCACTCCTGTTGGCCGTTGTAGTGGTAGTCGCCGTCGTCCGCGTAGACCTCGCCCTCCACCAGCGTCTGCCGGGTGGGCTGCGTGTAGCCGGTCTCGTCCGTGGTGCGCGAGACGATCACGGTCTCGGAACCGTCCCAGCGCCAGGGGTAGCGGAAGCGCGTCTGGGCCTTGGGCAGCACCGGGTCGTCCAGGCGCGCCTCCTCCCAGGTGTCGCCGCCGTCCGTGCTCACCTCCACGCTTTCGATGCGCCCGCCACCGGACCAGGCCAGGCCGGTGATCTCGATGAAGCCGGGCTCCACCGTGAAGCCGGGGCTGGGGAAGGTGATGAGGCTCTTGGCCTCCCAGGGGAACGTCAGGTAGTTGATCTGGCCGTCGTCGCGCCCCTCCGAGTAGTTCCGGGTCTCGAAGCGCGTCTGGAAGACCTCCGGGCCCAGTTCCAGGCGGCGCAGCCACTTGATCTGGGGGTTGCCCTCCCAGCCGGGCAGGAGGAGGCGGACGGGGTAGCCCTGCTCAGGGCGGATGGGCTCGCCGTTCTGCCACATCGCGAGCAGCGCGTCGTCCAGGAGTTTCTCCACGGGGATGCTGCGGTCCATCCGCAGGCCGTCGGCCCCCTCGGCGAGCGCCCACTCGGCGCCGTCCTGGACGCCCACGTCCTCCAGGATTGCCCGCACGGGGACGCCCGCCCATTCGCTGGTGCTGACCTGGCCGTGCATCGCCTGCACGCCGTCGTCCGGCTCCACGGCCTCCGCCTCCGCGCGCCAGCCTTCGTCGCTGTTGCCGGAGCACTCCAGGAAGTAGATGTGGCTCACGCGGGGGAAGCGGCGAAGATCGTCCATCGTGTAGACCTTCTCGCGGTCCACCATGCCGTGGACCAGGAGCCGGTGCTCGGACGGGTCGATGATCGGGTTGCCCGCTCGGCTGCGGACGTGGTGCAGGTACGCCGGGGTGATGATCCCCTCCAGGTCCTGGAGCGGCGTGTCCCACGACGAGGCGTAAGCGTCCGTGCTGTCCTTCAGGCCGTCCCGCTCAATGTCCACGAACGGCGAGCGGATGCCCAGGCCGGTGGTGGGGAGGCCCACCTCTCCATCCGGCGTGACGGAGACATCTGGCTGGAGGTGACGGATGGCGTCGGGATCCAGCGTGGGCCCGGTAAGTACCGGGCCCTCCTGTGCGCGGGCGAGGTACGTGCCGGCAAGCAGACCGCCCGCCGCACCCAGCGCGGACGCGAGGAAGCGGCGTCGAGGGAGGCGCCCTCGGATCTTGCGGGCGATGACGGCGTCATCAGGGGTGGGGGTTGCCCAATCGGGCCGTGGATCGTGCGCTGCGTCCATGGGACCTCCGTCAGGCCTCCACACGAGGCCATGGTGTCGCTCAGGCCCACCGTCCGCCCGGAGACCTGCTCAAACCCGCCCATCCTGCCTAGCACGCGCGGAGGCGCGCCCGTGCGTGCGAAGCGCCGGATTTGGCGGGCTGACACGGAATCGCCCAGCCAACGGGGGAATCGAGAGCCAGCCGCAAGACGCCGGGCTCCGTGCCTCGCGTCCGAGGTTTCCCGGCAGAATGCGCAGGACGCGAGCAGCGATCCTGCTTCGGCACGGCGGGTGACGCTGGTACGATGGTTCCTCCATGACGACTGAAAGTGCCGACCTCTACTCCGTCCTCGGCGTGCCGCGGGACGCTTCGCAGGACGACGTGAAGAAGGCCTTCCGTCGCCTGGCGATGGAGTACCACCCGGACCGCAACAAGAGCGCGGATGCCGAGACCCGCTTCAAGCAGATCAACGCCGCATACGAGGTCCTGAGCGATCCCGAGAAGCGCGCGCGCTATGACCGCTTCGGCGCCGCCGGGGTGGGCGGCGCCGGCGCGCAGGGGTTCCAGGGCTTCGAGGGTTTTGGCGGCTTCGGCGACATCTTCGACGCCTTCTTCCGCGGCACCGCCGGACGGCGCGCCGGCCCCCAGCCGGGCGCGGACCTGCACGCGACGGTCACCATCGACCTGGAAGAGGCCGTCAGCGGCCTGGAGCACACCCTGGCGTACGAGCGCGTGGAGCGCTGCCCGGACTGCCGCGCCACCGGCCAGGCGGACGCCTCCACCAAGCCGTCCTGCCCGGAGTGCAACGGGCAGGGGGAACTGCGGCGCGTCCAGCAGTCGCTCTTCGGCCAGTTCGTGAACGTGGCCACCTGCCCGCGCTGCCGCGGCGAGGGCACCATCGTCAGTGACCCGTGCAAGACGTGCCGTGGACAGGGCCTCCACCGGGTGAAGGTCACCCGCTCCGTGAAGGTCCCGGCCGGCGTGGACGACGGTAGCCAGTTGCGCATGACCGGCGAGGGCGACCACGGGCCCCGCGGGGGCCCGCCCGGGAACCTGTACGTGGAGATCAAGGTGCGTGAGCACCCGGTGTTCAAGCGCTCCGACGACGCGCTGATCTTTGACCTGCCGCTGAACATCGCGCAGGCCTCGCTGGGCGCGGACGTGGAGGTCCCCACTATCGACGGCGACCCGGTGGAGTTGAAGCTGCGCCCGGGCGTGCAGCACGGCGAAGTCCACGTGATCCGCGGCAAGGGCGTGCCGCACGTGCGCGGCGGCGGCCGCGGCGACCTGCTGATACGCACGCACGTAGTCACGCCCACGAAACTGACCAAGGCCCAGAAGGATCTGCTGGCGAAACTCTCCGAGTCGCTCGGCACGCCTGAGATCCCGGACGAGGATCACTCCGTCTTCGACCGCATCCGCAACGCCTTCTCGTAGGACGCCTGCTCCGCAGGGCGCTCACGCACCGGGGTTCCAGGCATGGCTCAACCCGACGATCGCTGGTTTGAGGCGGTTGCGCGGGTGGACGCGCGCGACGCGGACCAGGTGGCGGACGCACTGGGGGTGGCCGGCGCCAACGGGGTGAGCATCGAACCGGCGCTCCGCATCCTGGACGGCGCCAACTTCCAGTACGAGGAACTCACGGACCAGCCCTGGACGGTGCGCGGCACCTTTGCCGCGCCCTTTCCCGAGGCCCAGCGCCAGGCTGTCCGCGACGCCGTGGCCGCGCGCACGCTGCTGGCACCAGCCACGCTGGAGTTCCGCGCGGCGGACCAGGTGGACTGGGCGGAGGAGTGGAAGCAGTTCTACCGCGTCCAGCACATCGGTAGCCGCCTGGTGGTGCGCCCCTCGTGGGAGCCGTACGACGCTCGCCCCGGGGAGGTGGTGGTGGACCTGGACCCCGGCGCCGCCTTCGGCACCGGGGAGCATGAGACCACTCGGCTGTGCCTCGCCGCCGTGGAGCGGCACGTGGGCCTGGGGGACCGCGTCCTGGACGTGGGCGCCGGCTCCGGCATCCTCGCCATCGCCGCGCGCATGCTGGGGGCCGGCGAGGTCCACGCGGTCGACATCGACGCCGCGACCATCGAGGTGGCGCGGGAGAACGCCAGTCGCAACGGCATCGAGCAGGAGATCGAGTTCGCCGCCGGCTCGCTCGGCCCGGACTGGCCGTGGCCCGACCGTGCCGCGGGAGGCTATGACCTGGTGCTGGCGAACATCTCATCCCTGGTCATCGAGCGCCTCGCGCCGGCCCTCGCGGCGGCTGCCCGAGAGGGCGGGCTCGTGGTGGCCAGCGGCTTCATCCTGCGCGATGTGGAGGAGGTGCGGGGCCACCTGTCCGCGGTTGGCCTCGAGGAAGTCGCGTACGAGACAGAGGGGAACTGGGGCTGCCTCGTGGCGCGGCGCGCGTCCTAGCCACCGCTGACCGAACTGCAGCACTACGCCCGCGGCAGGAAGATCTCCCGCGTCCACGTCAGCGGGTCCACGTTGACGCCGTAGATCGTCATCTCCCAGTGGAGGTGGGGACCGGTAGAGAACCCTGTTGAACCCATCTTCGCGATCTCATCACCCTCTTCGACGAAGTCGCCAACCTCGCGGGTGGCCTCCAGCAGGTGGTGGTAGCCGGTGACCACGCCTGCGCCGTGGTCCAGCAGGACGCTGTTGCCGCGGATGGGCATCGCGTCCACCCATGCCACGCGGCCCGCTGCGGGAGCCAGGATCGAGGTTCCTGCTGCGTTCGCGATATCCACGCCGCTGTGGAAGCCGCCCACGGGGCCTCCGTTGATCGAGCGGCCCTGGCCGAACTCCGTGGTGATGAAGCCCTCGGCCGGCATCGCCAGCCGGCCGTTCCAGCGGGGACGCGCCTCGAAGCGGTTGAACTGCGCGAAGGTGCGGAGGGCGGCCTCGATCTCCGCAGCCTCCGGCGTCAGGACGGCCGTGACCTCCGCGCTCGCCGTCAGGTAGTCCACCGGACGCGGGACGCTGACCACGGTGAACGGCACCTCCAGCGTGGTCAGCGGGCCGCCGGCGCGGTCGCGCGTGGTGACCGTAGCCACGTCTTCACCCAGCGGCACGCCCAGGCCCACGCCTAGTACCGCCCAGAGGTGCCCCTGGTCGCCCTCGCCGAGCAGGGGATAGCGCTTCCCCACGAACCGCACGCTCCCGGAGGCGGCGCCGGGCTGGCGGGCCAGCAGCACGGTGCTCTCGCCCTGGCCCACCTCGGCCGGGTCCAATGCCGCCTCCAGGGTGCCGGGAGGCGCCTCCGCGGTGGTGGTGGGACTGGGGGTTGCGGTCGGGGGGTCGAAGGGAGTGCCGGTGATCACGGCTGCCGGCGGCTCCGCCTCTTCCCCACAGGCGCCCAGCAGGGCGGCCAGCGGCACGCCGAGGGCCCCCGCGAGCACCGCTCGACGAGTGAAGCGCCGCCCTCGCGGCCGGTCAGGCATAGATCCGAGAAGGTTGCACCGTGGTTTCGATCGTAACGCCCGGGACAGGGGAGATGACTTGCGTCATTGCTATACTCCGCCCACATCGGGTGTGGCAGAGCCCGGTACACTCCCACCCTCTTGACCCGGCAACGCGCTCGCGGGTGTCCTTCACAGGGACGTCCCAGCCTGACTGTCCCAGCCTGACCGTCCAAGGTCAGCCTTGATCGGAGGCGTCATGGAGGATCCCAGGATTGTTGCGGAGCGCGTGCTCTCCAACGTGGAGCACGTGATCATCGGCAAGACGGAGGAGGCGCGCTTGGCGCTGGTCACGCTCCTCTGTCGCGGGCACTTGCTCATCGAGGACGTCCCCGGCGTGGGCAAGACCATGCTGGCGAGGGCCCTGGCGAAGTCCACGGGGTGTCGTTTCTCTCGGATCCAGTTCACGCCGGACCTGCTCCCCACGGACGTGACCGGCGTCTCGATCTACCAGCAGGGCACGGGCGAGTTCACCTTCCGGGCCGGGCCGATCATGTCCGAGATCGTCCTGGCGGACGAGGTGAACCGCGCCACCCCCAAGACGCAGTCCGCGCTCCTGGAGGCCATGGAGGAACACCAGGTCACGGTGGACGGCATCACCCACCGCCTGCCCTCGCCGCACATGGTGATGGCCACCCAGAACCCCATTGAGTACGAGGGCACCTTCCCGCTGCCGGAGGCGCAGTTGGACCGCTTCCTGATGCGCATCCACCTGGGCTACCCGTCCGCCACGGACGAGGTGCTGATCATGGACGCGCAGCAGGAGCGCCACCCCATTGAGGCACTGCAGCAGGTGGTCAGCCCGGCGGAACTGCTGGAACTGCAGGACGCGGTGGGCAAGATCTACGTGGACCCCCTGATCAAGCAGTACATCGTGAACCTGGTCACGGCCACGCGTGAGCACGAGTCCGTCTACCTGGGCGCGTCACCTCGAGGCTCACTGGGCCTCATGCGGGCCACGCAGGCGTACGCCATGCTGGACGGGCGCGACTTCGTACAGCCGGACGACGTGAAGGCGCTGGCGTACTCCGTGCTGGGCCACCGGGTGATCGTCAGCCCCAGCGCCCGCGTCCGCGACATCGATCCCGCGCAGGTCATTGACGAGGTCATCCACCGCGTAGCCGTCCCCGGCGTGCGCGCGCGCGGCGGCGCGTAGCCACCATGGAGACCGTGGCCGGCGCCGTCGCCTGGGTCCGGGGCCATCCCAATGTCTCCGTGACCGCGTTCGTCGCGGCGATCTGCGTGGTGGTGGGGTTCGCCACCGGCTTCTGGCTGCTATTCCGGCTGGCCTACGTCATCGTCATTGCCATCCCGCTCGCGTACTTCTGGACACGCGAGATGGCGCGCGGCCTGGAGGTGGAGGTCCGCCGCACGGATCAGCGCGTCACCCAGGGCCAGCCCCTCGAGGGTCAGATCTGGGTGCGCTCCCGCTCCCTGCTGCCCAAGGTGTGGCTGGAGGTGGAGGATCCGTCCTCGGTGCCCGGCCACTCCGCGCATCGCGTGCTCACGCTGGGCGTGCGCGGCGTGACCTCCTGGAGTTACCGGACGCGCACGCGGCTGCGCGGCGTCTACACGCTGGGGCCGGTGCGCGTCACGGCGTCCGATCCGTTCGGCTTCTTCCGCGTCACGCGCACGTTTGGCGAACCCACCTCGATCCTCGTGTACCCGAACGCCCCGGACCTGGCCAATTTTTACGTGCCACCGGCGAACCTGCCGGGCGAGGGCCGCATCCGGCGCCGCACGCACAACGTCACGCCCAACGTGTCGGGCCTGCGCCCCTACCAGCCGGGAGACTCCTACAACCGCATCCACTGGCCGGCCACCGCCCGCATGGGCGACCCGATGGTCAAGTTGTTCGAACTAGACCCGGCCTCTGACATCTGGGTAGTGCTGGACCTGGAGGCCCGCCACCACGTGGGCGTGGGCGAGGACTCCACGGAGGAGACGGCCGTGTCCGTCGCCGCCTCGATCTGCCGGTACTTCATCCAGCAGAACCGCACGGTGGGCCTGATGACGTTCGGGCAGGACCTGCGGATCGATGAGCCGGACCGCGGCCAGAACCACTACACGCGCATGCTGGAGACGCTGGCCATGGCGCGCGCGGTGGGCGACGCACCGCTCTCCAACCTGCTCCTGGAGGAGTCCCGCCGCTTCGGCCGGCACACGACGGTGGTGGTGGTCACGCCCTCAACCGACCCCGACTGGCCACTGACGCTGATCTCGCTCTCCACGCGTGGCGTGAAGGTGGCGGCGGTGCTGCTGGAGGCCAACACCTTCGCGGACGCGCCCAGCCCGCTGGACGCCTACAGCACGCTGGCTTCGGGCGGCGTTTACACGTTCACCGTGAAGCAGACGGACGACATTGGTCGCGTGCTCTCCGCCGGCATCGATACCGAACGCGAGTCCGCGCGCATGGCTGCCGAGCCGGGTAGCGGGAAGGTGTAGCCCGTGGCGCAGGCCGTCTCCTTCGAACGCTACTTCGAGCGGCCCCACCAGCCGTCAAGGCCGACCGGGACGCCGGTGCGCGAGCGCACCTGGCGGTCGTGGGAGTCCTGGCTGACGCTGTCGCTGGTGATCCTGGTGCAGTTGCCCGTGGTGGGGTCGCTGCAGACGTCCGACTGGGTGTCGGAGATGCCCTCGCTGCTCGCGCCGGCGGCTGCCGGCCTGACGGCCGCGTGGGTGCTGGGCCACATGCGCCTGAACGGCGGCATGGCGGCGCTGGCGGGCCTGGGCGTGGGCGCGGTCACCACCGTGGCCCTGGTGCTGCAGACCATGGTGCTGGCAGACCCGGAGGCCACCGGCCTGGGGGCGCGCTGGTCGGAGTTCCGGCTGCGCCTGCTGGAGTGGGGCCGCGCGCTGGTGGACTCCGGCATTTCCACGGACCCTCTGCCGTTCGTGGTGCTGCTGGTCAGCAGCGTGTTCTTGGTGGCGTTCGTGTCCACCTGGGCCGTGGTGCGCTGGCGGAACCCGTGGGTGGCGCTGGTGCCCGGCGGCTTCGTCCTGCTCACCAACATCTCCTATCTGCCGGGGCAGCCGGCCTTCTCCTTCGTGGTCTTCATCCTGGCGGCGGTACTGCTGGTGGCGCGCCTGACTTACCTGCGCGCGGTGGACCGGTGGTCCAGCGAGGGCGTCAAGCCCAGCGATGGCATGTCCGTGGAGGTGGTCTTTGCCGGCGGCGTGGTCGCGCTGGTGCTAGTAGCCGCCGCGTGGGTGATCCCCACGGCGAACAACTGGGGCCCGGTTGCGGACACCTGGGGACGCGTCCTGGCTCCCGTGAACGAGCGAGTGGACCGGCTGGGCCAGTTGTTCGTGGGCGTGGGCTCCAAGAAGCCGATCCCCGTGCACGCCCTGGGCGCCTCCCTGCCGCTGCAAGGCGAGATCTTCCTCAACACCGAGGTGCTCTTCGAGGTGGTGGCGGAGGACGAGATGAACGTCCGCGGCGCCGTGTACGACGAGTACACCGGCCGCGGGTGGCGGGTGTCCTCCGCAGCACCGGTGGACCTGCTGGGCACCACCGTGGAGGCGGCGGAACTCGGCACGCCCGCGAGCCGCGCGGAGATCCGCGAACCCCTGCGCGTGGAAGTGACGGTGGTCAGCGAGCACGCGCCCGGCGCCGCGCTGCTCTCGGCGGGCGATCCCGTGACCACGGACGCGGATGCGCGGCTGCTGCTGGACTCCTCCGGACGGGCGCTGGCACTGGTGCCCAGCGCCGGCGCCGTACGGCCCGGCACGTCGTACAGCACGGTGGGCACCGTCTCCGTGGCCGCGATCCCCACGCTCCTGGAGGCCGGCACGGACTACCCACAGTCCATCCGCGACCGTTACACGGCCCTCCCGCCGGACCTGCCGCCGGAGGTGGCGGACCTGGCCAGCACCGTGACCAGCGGCGCGCAGACGCCGTACGAGGCCGCCCGCCTCGTGGAGACGTACCTGCGGCAGAACTACCAGTTCTCGCTCGCCATCGAGGCGGCTCCGCCCGGTTCAGACGCGGTCGCCCACTTCCTGCTGGAGTCTCAGCAGGGCTACTTCGACCAGTTCTCCTCCTCCATGGCCGTGATGCTGCGCTCCCTGGGCATCCCCACCCGTGTGGCTGTGGGGTTTGCGCTGGACGATGCCGACCTGGACGCGGAGACCAAGGCATACCGCGTGACCGAGGAACGCGCGTGGGCATGGCCGGAGGTGTTCTTCCCGGGCCTGGGCTGGGTGGAGTTCAACCCAACCCCCAGCCGGGGTGTAGTGGGCCGTCCTGAAAGTGATGATGCCGCTCGCGACGCGCGCGACGCCGTGGATCCGGCGGTGGACGACGACTTCAATGCCCTGCTGGACGACTTGCTGCTGGACCTGCTGGACGAGGAGTTCCGGGACAGCGCCGCGGGTGGCGAGGCGATCACCACGGAGGACAGCGCGCTGCGGGAGACGGTGGGGCGGATCATCGCGTGGACGCTCATCGCCTCCACGCTGGCGATCGTGCTCATCGTGATCGCGCGGTTCTGGTGGGAGCGCGCCTACGCGGGCCTCGCACCGGCGGAGCGGCGCTGGGCAAAGGTGCAACGGCTGGCGTCATGGGCCGGCTTCGGCGTGCTGGACGACCGCACGCCGGCTGAGTCGGCGGAGGACCTGGCCCCACGCATCGGCGAGCCTGCGGCGCTGCGAGGGCTGGCGCGCTCGTACACGGGCGTGCGCTATGGCGGGCCCGAGGCCGCAGAGGAGACCGAGGACCAGCGGGAGCAGGCGGACGAGCAGTACCGCACGGTCCGCAACGTGCTGCGCCGCCTGGTGGTGCGTCGCGTGTTCCGGCTCGGCCGCGTCCAGGGCGGGCCGCTAGCGCGCCGTGGGCCCACCTCCGCGATCGTCCGGTAGCGGCTCCAGTTCGTTCGCGCGGCGGGCGAGTTCCAGGATCCGCAGCGCCTCCGCCTCCGTGACCTCCGGGCCCAGCGCTCCCAGTGCCTCGGCCAGCGCCTGGCGCGCCTCCGGGAGGCTGGAGGGGAGCGGTTCACCGTCCTGTCCCTGGCCCGGCTGGGCCGGCCCCTGCTGTGGATCGCCGGGCGTCCCATCCGGGGAGCCCTCGCCCTGGCCCGGTTCGCCGGGCTGCTGTCCGGGCTGACCCTGCTGGCCGTCGCCTTCGCCTTCACCCTCGCCGCCCTCGGCGCCTTCCTGGTCGCCCGGATCGGCGGGGTCGCCGTCCTCGCCCTCCTGCTCGCCGCCTGCCGGGGGTTCGTCCGGCGGTGGAGCGAGGATGGCGAGCACGAGTTCCAGGTTGGCCTTGGCGTCCCGGTCCTCGGGGTCCAGGCGCAGCGCGGCGATGTAGGCGTCGCGGGCGCCCTCCCACTCTTCCCGCTGGAACGCGGTGTTGCCGCTGGTGTAGTGCGCCAGCGCGGCCAGCGGGAGATCCTCGCGGTCCAGCGCGCCCTGCACGGCGGCTTGCGCGGACACGGCCGCCTCCTCCAGCCGGCGCAACCGGTGAAGGGCGTTCGCGATGTTGAAGTCCACCGCCGGGTCGTCCGCGTCCGCCTCGGCCGCCTGGCGGTAGGACGTCAGCGCGTCCTCGTAACGCTGCTCCTCGTAGGCGCGGTTACCGTCCTCCACGTGTCGCCACGCCGCCGTCCCACAGCCCGCGAGGACCACCGCCACCAGCGACGCCGTGATGACGCCGCCCCGCAGCCTCGGACGAGGCGGCCGACCGCCCTCGCCCACCAGCATGGCCAGCGCCAGGAGGGCGAGCGCGCCGCCGGCGAACCACGGGAAGCGATCCACCAGGGCGGGCCGCACGTCAGAGGCGAACTGCGTCTGCTGGAGCCGGCGGAACTCCACCGCCAGGCCCGCCACCTGCTCCACGCTGCGGAAGGCGCCACCGGTGGCGCTGGCGACCTCCTGCAGCACCTCCGGGCGAGCGGTGCTGAGGTCGTCCGGGCGGGTGCCGCCTCCCGGGGCGGGCAGCGGCGCGGGCGAGGTGGTGCCCGCGAACACGGTGTAGACGCGCACGCCGCGCTCGTCCGCGGCGGCCAGCGCCTCCGCCAGCGACGGCCGCAGATCCTCCCCATCCGAGACCAGCAGGATGGCCTGTGTGCGCGCCGGTTCGTCCACGTCCAGCACGCGGAGCGCCGCCTGGATTGCCGCGGCCAGGTCCGTGCCGGGCTGCACGAGGGGCGCCTCCCCCTGGGCGCGAGCCACCATGGAGGACAGCACCGGCAGGTCCACCGTGAGCGGCGCGCGTTCGAAGGCGGAGCCCGCGAAGACCACCAGGCCCACCCGGTTGCCGGTGAGGTGCGTGAGCATCTCCGCGAGGCCCGCCGCCGACGCTTCCGCGCGGCTGGGCGCCACGTCCTGGGCCTCCATCGAGCGCGAGACGTCGAGGGCGATCACGAGGTCGATGCCGCGCTGCTCCAGGGCCTGGTCGCCGGCGCCCCACTGCGGCCGCGCGGCCGCGAGCACCGCCAGCGCCAGCGCCGCCACCAGCAGCGCGCCCGTCACCACGCGCCGCCCCTCGCGGCCACCCCGCAGGCCGGGCGGTCCACCGAGGGCCGCAGCCACGTGGCGACGACGCGCCAGCGCATAGCGGAGCGCGAGCAGCGCCAGCAGCGGCAACACCAGCGCTGACAGCGCCAGCGGTTCTCCCCACGCTCCCGTCCCGCTCACGCCGGGGATCACGGCTGCCTCCGCAGCCACGTCGCCCTGAGCGAGAGGTCCAGCAGCAAGAGCGTTGCCGCCCCCAGTGCGAACAACGGGCCGAACTCCCGGAAGGCGACGAACTCGCGCTCGCCGATCCGGGAGCGCTCCAGCGTCCCGATCTCCTCGTAGGCGGCGCTCAGTTCCTCGGGCGTTCCGGCGTCGAAGAATGACCCGCCGGTGACTTCCGCCAGTTCCGCCATTGCCCGCCGGTCGATGGGGTCCAGGGCGAACCCCACCCGTGGCACGATGCCGATGGTGTAGACGCGCACGCCCAGCGCCTGCGCAATGCGCGAGGCGTCCGCGGGCGTGACGTCCCCGGCGTTGTTCGCGCCGTCCGTCAGCAGCACCACCACGCGGCTGCGCGCGGGCGAGTCCTCCAGCAGCGTGAGCGCCTCCACCATGCCGAGGCCAATGGCGGTGCCGTCCATCACCAACCCCGGCGCCAACTGGTCGATGCGCGCCTGGATCGCCGGGATGTCGTTGGTGAGCGGGGAGAGCGTCAGCGCACGCGACTGGAAGGCCACCAGGCCCAGGCGGTCGCCCTCCAGCGTCCCGGCGAATTCCTCCAGCACCCGACGCGCCGCCTCCAGCCGCGACTCGCGGCCGTCAAAGCCGCTGCGCATGGAGGACGAGACGTCCACCGCAGCGACGATGTCGATGCCCTCCTCCGGGAGCGAGGTCACGGCCAGCCCCTCGCGCGGGCGGGCGAGGGACACCACCAGCGCCACGATGGCCAGCGCACGCAGCACGTCCGGGAGCCGGCGCAGCCGCATCCGCAACGTGGTGCGCGCAGCCGCAGCAAGCGGCCCCATGTCCGCGACGGCCGCGGCGGGCCGAGGTGAGCGGACGCGCACCAGGAACAGCAGCGCCAGGGGCACCAGCAGGAGCAGCGCCGCTGGCGCGGCCAGCGTCACGCCCTCCCCCAGGATCACGGCGCCGCCACCGCTTCTGCCTCCGCGCGCTCGGGCTGTCGCGGTCGCGACAGCTCCACGATCTCGTAGGCGACGGTCAGGTCATGGTCTGCGGACGCGGGGTCCGGGTAGTCGCGCGCGTAGACGGCGCGGTCACAGCGGTCCAGCAGCCCCCCGACCAGGCGCGCCTGCCAGCGGTCCACACCGTGAGCCGTCATCCGCCGCTCGAGTTCTGACGTGGTGAGCGCGGCCGCGTTGAAGTGGAAGCGGTCGCCCAGGTAGTCCCGCACGGACACCGCGATCGCCCCGTAGTACGCCTGGAACGCCTCGTCGTCCTCCAGCCGTCGGCGGCGCAGAGCGTCCAACCGCTCTCGCGCGCGCTCCTCCGCCGTGTGCGGCTCCGCCTCCACCTCCGGTTGCCGCCGACGCCGCCGCCACAGCACCACCGCGGCCACGAGCGCCACCGCGACCGGCGCCACAGCCCCTGCGATGGCGGCGGGACGCACCCACGCGGGAGGCGCGCCGGCCACCGCGAGCGGGGGCTTCAATGGCCGCAGTTCCACGTCTCCGGGAGCGCGCACGGAGACGACCGTCAGGATGGGCCCCGCCGTGACGTAGCCGCCGGTGCTGCCGTCCTCGCGCAGCCAGCGCACCCGCAGTTGGCCCGCGTCCACCTCGCCGAGCACGAACAACTGGTACCGGAACGAGTAGGACGTCACCACCGCGCCGTCCGGCTGCACCACCGTCACGGGCTGCGCATCGCCCAGCACCTCCGCGCCCTCGATGGCGGGGCGCTCGACCGTGACCACCACCTCCGAGGTGTGCCGCACGCGCACGTCCAGCGTGACCCGGTCGCCCAGCGTGGCCGCTGGCGGCGAGAACGAGGCCGTGACCTCCAGCGCGGGGTCGGCCTCCTGCGCTCCGGCGGGCACGGGGAGGGTGAACGCGACCGCGAGGAGCATCGGCACGCAAGCGAGCCTGAGAGCCCTGGCGATCCGCCGGTCCGCGATCATCGGGCGACCAGCGCGCGACGCCGGAAGAAGGCGGCCATGGGCTCCGCCACGTCCTGGTCCACGCGGATCTCCACCTGGTCCGCGCCCGCGCCGGTGATGCGCGCGTCCCGTGCGGTGGCGCGGGCGGCGGCGGCCTCGGCGTAGCGACGACGCACTCCGGCGTCCGATGTGTCCACCAGCAGGCGGCGGCCGGTCTCCGCGTCCACCACGTCCAGCAGGCCCACGTCCGGCAGTTCCAGGTCCAGGGGATCCACCAGCACCAGCGCCACCACGTCATGCCGGCGCGCCAGCGTCTGCAGCGCCTGGGCGTAGCCGCTGGTGAAGAAGTCCGAGACCACGAAGACCAGCGACCGCTTCCGCAGCATGCGCGCCAGGTGCTCCAGCGCCGGGGCCATCGCCGTGCTGCGGCGCGGTGCGAGGTCTGCATGCAGCACGTCACGCACCTGGCGCAGGACGTGGCGCGTACCTCGACGTGGCTCCACGAACGCGTCCACGCCGTCGCTGAACGTCAGCAGCCCCGTGCGGTCGTTGTTGTAGGAGGCGGCGAAGCCCAGCAGCGCCACCAGTTCCGCCGACGCCCGCAGGCGGCCCGCGTCCGGCCTCGCTGCGAGCATGGAGGGCGAACGGTCCACGGCGCAGACCACGGTCAGGTCGCGCTCCTCCACGTACTCCTTCACCCAGGGCGTGCCGGTGCGCGCGGTGACGTTCCAGTCGATGCGGCGCACGTCGTCGCCCGGGACGTACTCGCGCGCTTCCGCGAACTCGATCCCGGCACCGCGGAAGACCGAGCGGTAGTTGCCGGACACCTGCGAGGAGACGAACCGCCGCGTGCGGATCTCGATGCCACGCACCCGGCCGAGGAGGCCCGCGGACAGGGCAAGCGGCTCGTGCGGGGCGCTGGTGGGACGGGAGGGCACGGCGGTGGCCCTAGGGAATCCCGACGCCCTCGAGGAGCGTCGTGACCACCTGGTCCGCGGAGACGCCGCGCGCTTCCGCCTCGTAGGTCAGGACCAGGCGATGGCGGAGCACGTCCGGGGCAATGGCCTTGATGTCCTCCGGCGTCACGTAGTCGCGGCCGTTGATGAAGGCGTATGCCTGCGCGCCGCGGGCGAGGAAGACGCCCGCACGAGGTGACGCGCCGTACTCGATCAGCGGAGCCAGGTCCCCCATGCGATAGCGCTCGGGATTGCGGCTCGCCTCCACCAGGCGCACCACGTACTCGCGCAGGCGGTCGTTCACGTCCACCTGGCGGACCGCCGCGCGGAGGTTGGCCACCTCCATGATGGAGACCGCGGGGCGGGCGCCGTCCGTCTCATCGGCCAGGGCGCGCGCCAGGATCTCACGCTCCTCGTCCCGCTCCGGGTAGTCCACCACGATCTTCATCATGAAGCGGTCGAGTTGGGCCTCGGGCAGGGGGTAGGTGCCCTCCTGCTCAATGGGGTTCTGCGTGGCCAGCACCAGGAACGGATCCGGCAGCGGCAACGACTGCCCGCCGATGGACACCTGGCGCTCCTGCATGGCCTCCAGCAGCGCGGACTGCACCTTCGCAGGCGCACGGTTGATCTCATCCGCCAGCACGATGTTGGCGAAGATCGGCCCGCGGCGGACGCGGAAGTCACTCTCCTGGGGGTTGAAGATCAGCGTGCCCGTCACGTCCGCCGGCAGCAGGTCCGGCGTGAACTGGATGCGCGCGAACGTGCATTCCAGCGCCGCGGCGAGCGTGGACACGGTGAGCGTCTTGGCCAGGCCAGGGACGCCTTCCACCAGCGCGTGGTTGTTGGTCAGCAGCGCCACCAGCAGCCGGTCCACCAGGGCCTGCTGTCCCACGATGACGCGCCCCACCTCGCGGCGGATCGCATCTACCTCCGCATGCTGACGCTGGACGGCGGAGGGAACGTCCGTGCCGAAGTCCGCAGGCTGGGCCATGGGCATCCTCGCGGTAGGTGGGGTCGGTCGAGTGTACCGAAACGGCGAGGCCGCCGTGTGTGCCAGAGGTCAAGGGAGGCTGACGCTGCGCCCCGTCCCCACGGGCGGAGTGCGCCCCTCCCCGGCACTAGCGCACTTCGACCTCGCAGTTGGTGAACTGCGTGTCGGCGTTCCCCACGCACACGTCGTAGCCGGGCCCGCCGTCCAGCCGGTCGTTCTTCCCGCCGCCGGCCACCAGGCAGTCGTCGCCTTCCTCTCCATCGAGACGGTCGTTGCCGCTGGTGCCGATGATGAGGTCATTCTGGGCGGTGCCCCGGGTACGGCCGCCCGTCGCGTAGATGATGCCCGACAGGTTGAGCCCGCCGCAGGCGTGGGGCGCAAACTGGTACGGCGCCGTCTGCACGACCGAGATCCCCGCCCGCGACGGCGGGACAGAGTTGGCCGCCGTGGAGCCATGGATCAGCCCCATGGCCAGCGCGGCCAGCACCACGGCAACCGCCAACACCCAGGGGTTAGGCCGTCTGAGTCGCAACATGGTGTCCCGGTCCGTGTGCGGGGATGGGCAGTTGGAAGCGATAGATGGCGTTCGGCAGGTCCAGTACGAAGAAGGTCACGCGCTGCGACTCTTCCACGCACAGGATCGGCTGCATATGCGTCGCCGCCATCGCCAGGATGTCCTCGAACGAGCGGAGGTCCAGGTACTCCCGCCCCGCCGGGTCGCGTGGGGGCTGCGGGCTGAAGGCCAGGTGGCTGCCAAACCGCGCGCGGATGCGGAACCACTCGCCGCGCTCGTCCGCCCAGCGCCGCAGGCGGTGGAGCGTGAACGCCCCGGCGAGCCCGACCACGGCCAGCGCTACGGCAACCACGCGGAGCCCCCACACCGGCACATCCCAGGCCAGCACGGAGACCTTCCGGTCGACCTCCGCGTGGCTCACGAGTTCACGAGGGGTCACGTCACGGACCAGGTCCCCCAGCGGGTCGATGCCCGCGGCCATGGCCTCCGGGGAGACGGTGCCACCATGGTCCACGCGCACCAGCCGAGGAAGTTCGGTGCGAAAGACCAGGAACGGTCGGTACTCGTCCGTCACCTGCGCGCCTCGGTCGTCAGTCCCGGCCACCCGCACCTCCGCGGCGAGGACCGCGCGGTAGAGGGCACCATTGATCTGGGCGGACTGTTCGAACTGGGAGAGCGCCTGGATCGCCTCGCGCAGGTCCACCTCTGAAGTCAGGCTGACCGTGTTCCCCGTGAAAGACGTCCAGGGTTCCAGTTCGAACTCCTGCGACCAGCCGGTCACGTCCTCCCGGAGGATCACGAAGAGGCGGGCCTGGCCGGAGACGTCCTGCAGCGCTCCAGTCATCCGATAGTTCATCGTGGCATCAAGGAGCGGTGTGACGCTCGGAAAGATCGGCTGACCGGTGGTGGGCTGTTGCGTCAGCGGATTCGGCGCGGAGCCGTAGTCCGGAAGGACGCCCTCCCACCCGGTGCGCCCCTGGTACTCCCAGTCGGCGGAGTGCGCGTACGAGGTGGCCACGGTGATGGTCGTCCGGGCTGGCTGCATCAGCATCCAGGCGGCCAGCAGCACGCCCACTGCGATGAGCGCCAGGGCCGTGCCCATCGCCGCGTCTGCCATCGCCGACTCAGCGAAGGCCGCGGCGCGGGTGCGGAGGCTGGGGGTCCGGCCTTGGGGCCCCCGGTAGCGGGCTCGCGGCCCGGACGACGGCGCCGCTGCGGGTGTGGAGGCGGATGGGGTCATGGACATGGCGAGGACTCCCAGTAGCAGTCCACCGATGGCGGCTCCGCCGACCGGCGACTGAAGGACGCTGAGCCATTTGCCCGCGCCCGGTATGTGGCCCCAGTAGACGCCCCGGACCTGGGCGGCAGTGGGGCGGTCCTGATCTACCCAGGCGTTGTTGTCGCCCTTGGTGGTGTACGCACCGTCCGTGATGGCAATGACGCGGTGCAGTACGTCGTGCCCGGCGTGGTCGCCGCGGTAGAGGATCACCTGGCCGCGCTCGATGTTCGCGGTGCGCCGCACGAGGACAAGGTCACCGGCGCTCAGGTCCGGTTCCATGCTGATGCCGGACGTCACCGCGAAGGTGAGCGGACCGCCCAACTGGGACGGCCCCACCCACGACCACAGCGCAACCAGCACCAGGCCGACGATGCCCAGGCGTATGGCGGATGCCATGACGGTGCCTCGAGACGGTCGCTCTCGCAGTCGCTACTGCGCGGCGACCACGACCAGTTCGGTGATCTCCACTACGGTCGCCTGCGGCGATGTAGTGGTGCACAGGGCGGAGACGCCGGAAATCGTGCAGTCGTACCAGTTGGGCGACGCCTCAAAGAGCTTGATGCGGACGGTGGTCCCGGCCGGTGGCCCTGCATCCAGGACGAAGGAGACGGCGTCCACCTTGGTCGCGTCCAGGCTGTTCAGCGAGTAGTGGACGCTGGTGATGTCGTAGCCGGTAACGGAACCCTGCCCGACCCCGGCGCGCGTCTCCTCCACCGTATTCCCGGCAGTAGACGCGGCGATCACACCGATCACCAGCGCACCCACGAGGCCGACCCCAAGCGCGACGGCCCACATACGGCCACGGCTTGTGCGATATCCAACCGATTGGAAACCCATCTTGATCCCCTGACTTGGTCGCCAGGTAGGAGGCGACACTTAGAGGCTACGAGGGATCCGGTGGGGCGTTCGGGGTGTGAAGTCACTGTTTGCTTAGGACGTACGTCATACGTTCGCCTCTAATTGCTGCCAGAAGTTGTTGAATTCTGGCCGTCGGTCTCACCCGGTCGAGTGCGCGCTCACGAGAGGCTGACGATGCGCTCCGCCCGGCGGTACGGCGAAAGCCTATGTCGGGGTTCCACGGGTGGCTGACAGCCGAGTTCGCGCAGGATGCAGGACCCGCATCCGCGGAGTCTAGTCGCGCCGCTCAGCCGCCTACGGCCGCGAGGTCAGCGACCGCCGCGCCCACCTCGCGCGCCTCGCCGAGCACGCCGAGCAGCGCCTTGAGGCGCGGGATGAGGCGCTCGAGGGCCGCCGCGTCCACGCCGCCCCGCTGCAGGCGCGCAACGGCGCCGCCGCGCTGCTCGATGATTACCTCGACCGACAGGTCACCGGGGACCTCGTCCAGCGTCTCGAAGATGCGACGGATACGGCGGCGGTCCGCAGCCTCGTCCGTGGTCTCCTCCATGCGCACCACCAGGCGGCGCGGGCCGGTGTCCGCCTCCACCGTGCGGTCGCTCGGCGCGGCGTCGTCACCGGCGGGCTCAACCACCTTCAGGTGGCGGCGCGCAGGGGCGTCTGAGGTGCCCTCCGCCTGGGTACGGGCGGTGCCGTTGGGGCCTCCTGGGCCAGGCGGAGGGCCGGGGTTGTAGGGCGGTGGCTGTGGCTCGCGGACCGCGGCCGGACGCGGGGTGAACCCGCCGCCGTAGCCGCCGCCGGAGGGCCGCACCTGGAACTTGCCCGGCTGGAAGTCCGCCGCCAGGCGCCCGGCGTCCTGGTCGTACGCGCACGCCTCGAAGACGCCAGCGGAGACGCGGTCGCCCCGGGCGCGGACGTTGACCTTCAGCAGCAGGATGTTGCCCTCGAAGAGCAGGCCGGCCTGCTTGAAGCGCTCGTACGCCTCCGACCAGACCGTGACCTCCGCCTGGCCGCTCAGGTCCTCGATGGTGACGGCGGCGAAGGGCTTGCCCTGCTTGGTGGACAGCGCGCGGATGCCGGTGATGAGCCCCGCCACGATGGCGTCCTGGCCCGCAACGTCCGGGCCAATCTCACCGGCCTGGTGGGTGGTGTAGCGAGATAGCGTCCGGGCCGCGGCGGCGAAGGGGTGCTCCGAGATGTACGTCCCCAGCAGTTCCTTCTCCCAGGCCAGCAACTGCGGCTGCGGGATCCGCACGGACTCCAGTTCCAGCGCCGGCAGGGGCGTGTTCACCTCGTCGCCGAACATATCGAACATGCTCGTCTGGCCGGTGTCGCGCAGGCGCGCCTCCTGCTGGGCGAGCGAGAGCAGGCGGTCCACGCCGGTGATGACGGCGCCGCGGTCCGCCATGCTGTCCATGGCGCCGGCCTTGGCCAGCGCCTCCAGGACACGCTTGTTCACGTCGCGGGGGTTGATGCGGCGCGCGAAGTCCTCCACGGACTCGAACTCGCCCTTGGCCTCGCGCTCCGCGATCAAGCCCTCCACGCCGCCCATGCCCACGTTCTTGATCTGCGCGAGGCCGAAGCGGATCGCCTCGGCGCCGTCGTCCAGCACCTCGATGGCGAAGTTGACGTCGCTGCGGTTCACGTCCGGCTGCAGCACGGGGATCCCGAGGCGGTTGCACTCCGCGATGGCGGCGGCGATGCGGTCAGAGTTGCCGTTGGCGGCCTGCAGCACGGCAGTCATGTACTCGGCCGGGTAGTGCGCCTTCAGGTAGGCGGTCTGGTAGGCGATGGCGCCGTAGCAGACGGCGTGCGCCTTGTTGAAGGCGTACCCGGCGAACGGCTCGATCAGGTCGAAGAGGTCGTTGCCGAGTTTCTCCTCGTAGCCCTGCTCGCGCAGGCCGGCGAGGAAGCGCTCGCGCTCCTCCACCATGACGGAAGCGATCTTCTTGCCCATGGCCTTGCGCATGACGTCCGCCTGGCCCAGGGAGTAGCCGGCGAACGTCCGCGCGATGTGCAGCACCTGCTCCTGGTAGGTGATGACGCCGTACGTCTCCTCCAGGATCTCCTTCAGGTCCGGGTGCGCGTAGTACGGCTGGGCGCGGCCGTGCTTCACGTCGATATAGGTGGGGAGCTGCTCCATGGGCCCGGGGCGGTAGAGGGCGACCATGGCAGAGAGTTCCGCGACGTTCTGGGGCTTCAGTTCCATGACGTAGCGGCGCATGCCCGCCGACTCCATCTGGAACACGCCGAAGGTGTCGCCGTTGCTCAGCACCTCCGCAGTGGCGGGATCCCCGTCCGGAAGGGTGAGCAGGTCCACCCGCTCCCCGCGCCGCGCCTCGATGAGGTTCAGCGCCTTCTCCAGGATGCTGAGGTTGGTGAGCCCCAGGTAGTCGATCTTCAGCAGGCCGATCTTGTCGATGTCGGCCATGGGGTACTGCGTGGTGGGGACGGAGGCCTCGGAGTCCGCGTCCTTGCTGGTGGCGCGCTGCAGCGGGACCACGTTGGTCAGCGGCTCACTGGAGATGACCACGCCGGCGGCGTGCGTGGAGGAGTGGCGCGCTACGCCCTCCAGTGCCTGGGCGGTGTCCACCAGCTCGCGAACCTGCGCCTCGGCCTCGTACGCCTGTTGCAGGTCCTGCGACTGCTTCAGTGCGTCCGCCAGCGAGATGTGCAGCGCGTCCGGCACCATCCGCGCGATGCGGTCCGCGGCGCCGAAGTCCATGCCCAGCGCGCGGCCGGTGTCTCGAATCGCTGCCTTCGCGCCCAGCGTGCCGAAGGTGCAGATCTGCGCCACGCGATCGCGGCCGTACTTCTCCACGGTGTAGCGGATGATTTGCTCGCGCCGATCGTCCGCGAAGTCGAAGTCCACGTCCGGCATGCTCAGGCGCTCGGGGTTCAGGAACCGCTCGAAGACCAGCCCCCACGCCAGCGGATCAATGTCCGTGACGTCCAGCGTGTAGAGGATGATCGAGGCGGCCGCCGAGCCACGCACGCCCATACGGATGCCGTTGGACTTCGCGTACTGGGCGATGTCCCGCACGATGAGCATGTATTCGTCGAAGCCCGTCTGGGCCACCACGTCCAGTTCGAAGCGTAGCCGCTCGCGGTGCGCGTCCGTGACGTCTGAGTAGCGGCGGTAGAGGCCCTCCTCGCAGAGTTCACGGAGGTAGTCGCGCGCGGTCTTGCCGTCCGGGATGCCCGGGTTCGGCAACTGGGTGCGGCCGAACTGCAGGTCAATGTCTACCCGCTCCGCGATCTCCCAGGTGTTGTCCGCCGCCTCCGGGTGATCCGGGAAGAGCGAGCGCATCTCCTCCTCGCTGCGGAGGTAGAAGGTGTGCCCGTCGAGTTTGAAGCGCCCCTCGTCGTGGATCGTGCTGTTGGAGCCGATGCACAACAGGACCTCGTGCGCCTTGTGGTCGTCCGGGTTCGTGTAGTGGGAGTCGTTGGTGACCACGGTGGGGAGGTTCAGCCGCTTGGCCAGGTCGAACACCCGCGGCATCAGCGGCGTGAACTCCGCGATGCCGTGCTCCATGGTCTCCAGGTAGTAGCGGTCCTTGAAGACGTCGCTGAACCAGCCGGCGACCTCCATGGCCTTGTGCTCGTCGTCCTCGCGCAGGGCGGACATGAACTCGCCGGACGGGCAGCCTGAGAGGGCGATCAGGCCCTCGCTGTGCGCGGCCAGCAGTTCCTTGTCCATGCGCGGGCGGTAGTAGAAGCCCTCGAGGTGGGCGGCGGAGGACAACTTCAGCAGGTTGCGGTAGCCGGTCTCGTTCTCCGCCAGCAGGGTGAGGTGGTGCGGCCAGCGGTTCTTGGCGTCCTTGTCGAAGCGCGAGCCCGGGGCGACGTACGCCTCGATGCCGATGATCGGCTTCACGCCGTACTTCTTCGCGGTGGAGTAGAACTCGATGGCGCCGTACAGGGCGCCGTGGTCCGTGATCGCCAGCGCTTCCTGGCCAAGTTCCTTCGCCCGCTTCACCAGCGGCTCGATCTTGGACATGCCGTCCAGGAGGGAGTACTCGGTGTGCGTGTGGAGGTGGGTGAACACGGGAGAGTGACCGCCAGGCTGCCGCGAGAACTGTTCAGACGCGCATACAAATGCGCGAACGGGCGTTCGGAGGGCCCGAGAGGGCCAACCTACCACTTCGGCAGTATCCCTTGCCAGTCTGGAGCGGCGCGAGAGGAGTCATCCGCCCGCGCTCGCCTCTACGATCAGCGCGAATCCAGGGAGGCCCAGATGCGAACGGTCGCGTACAAGCAGGTGGACGTCTTCACCACCCGCCCATTCATGGGCAACCCGGTGGCCGTGGTGCTGGACGCGGACGGACTCTCCGACGAGGAGATGCAGCGCATCGCCCGCTGGACGAACCTCTCCGAGACCACCTTCGTGCTGCCCTCCGCAGTTGCGTCCTACCGCCTGCGCATCTTCACGCCCGCGCGCGAACTCTCGTTCGCCGGACACCCCACCGTCGGTTCCGCGCATGCGGTGCTGGAGGCAGGGCTCGCCTCAGCCCAGGGCGGGACGCTGACGCAAGAGTGCCTGGCGGGGGTAATCGCCCTGCGGGCGGAGGAGGGGCGCATCACCGCGCGCGTGCCCGCACCGCCCCTGCTGCGGGAGACGGTCGTGCCCGCCGAGCGGCTGTCCGCGCTCCTCGGCGTGCCGGTCGTCCCGGAACCGGCACCGCTCGCGGTGGACGTGGGCCCGGTCTGGCTGGTCGCGCTGGTCGCCTCCCCGGAAGCGCTGGCCGCGGCTGTTCCGGACCTGGCCGGCGTCGCCGCGCTCTCGGCGGACGCGGGACTGACGGGCCTCACGGCGTTCGCGCTCGTCCCGCCGGGCTCGGGGGATGCTAGGGTGCACGTCCGCTCGTTCGCGCCCGGGGACGGCGTACCGGAGGATCCGGTCTGCGGTTCCGGGAACGCCTCGGTGGGCGCCTACCTCGGAGCCACCGGGCTGCTGTCGCAGACGGGGCGCTCCTACCTGGCGGCGCAGGGGATGCAGATGCAGCGCGACGGCCGGGTGGCGGTGTCCGTGCACGGGCCGGACCACGTGGAGATCGGCGGCCCGTCCGTCACCGTGCTGGACGGCACCATCCGGCTCGACTGATCGAGGCGGCACGCGCCGCTGCGCGCTATGCCACAGCCCTCCGTGGCGTCTCCGCAGTGAGTTCACATTCTCCCGCGACGATGGCCCCTCAACGGGACTCGACGGGAGGCATGTAGATGAAGTGGCTCATCCTGGGCTTCGTGCTCATGGCGATCACGGCGCGGCGGCGGCACGCGCGCCGGTACCGCCGCTACCGAATGGGCGGGCGGGCGTGACGGCGCTCGAGATGGCGAACGGCGTTTCGGCGAGCGGCACCATGAGGGCGGTCCGCTATTACGAGTACGGCCCGCCGGAGGTCCTGCGGGCCGAGGAGATCGACCGCCCGGAAGCCGGCGATGGCGAAGTGCTGGTGCGCGTGCGCGCCGCGTCCGCCAACCCGTACGACTGGCACATGATGCGCGGCGAGCCGGCGCAGGTGCGGATGCTGTCCGGCACGGAGCGCCCCAACCCGGAACGCCAGACGCTGGGCGCGGACTTCGCGGGCACCGTTGAGGCCGTGGGCTCGGGGGTGACTCGTGTCCAGCCTGGTGACGAGGTGTTCGGGATGGGCCTCGGCGCCTTCGCGGAGTACCTCGTAGTGGCGGAGGGTCGGGTTGCGAAGATGCCGGCAGGCGTGTCGCACGAGTCAGCGGCGGCGCTCCCCATCGCGGGCATCACTGCGCTCCAGGCCCTCCGCGACCACGGACGGATCGAGGCAGGACAGCGCGTGCTCGTCATCGGCGCCTCCGGGGGGGTCGGCACCTTCGCGGTGCAGATCGCGAAGTCACGCGGCGCACACGTGACCGGCGTGAGCAGCACCCCGAACCTCGAACTGGTGCGCTCGATTGGCGCGGACGCCGCGGTGGACTACACGCAGGGAGACTTCACCACCTCGGAGCAGCGGTATGACCTGGTCCTGGATGCCGTGGGAGATCGCCCGCTGTCCGAGTACCGACGGGCGCTCGCGGCGAATGGCGTGCTCGTCACGGTCGCCAACGCGGGCGGTGCCGAGCCGGCACTCGACGACGCGGACGCCCCGGGGCGGGTGACCTCCATGGTGGGCAGGCCGAACGCGGATGACCTGGAGCACCTGGCGGGGCTGGTGGCAGCGGGCCAGATGGTGCCGGTGATCGACCGACGCTACCCGCTGGAGGGCGTCCCGGAAGCCATCCGCTACCTGGAGACCGGCCGGGCACGGGGGAAGGTCATCATCGCCGTCTGATCGCGCAGGTTTGGGCGCGACTACGATTCAGAAATGACCACAATCCTCATCGTGGACGACGAGCCGCGCATCGTGGAACTGGCGCGGGACTACCTGGAACACGCGGGGTTCCAGGTGCTCACCTCCGGCGACGGTGAGGACGCCCTGGCGATGGCCCAGGCCAGGCAACCGAACCTGGTGATCCTGGACCTGGGCCTGCCCGGCGCAGACGGCCTGGACGTGACGCGACGGCTCCGCCAGACCTCCGCGGTCCCGATCGTGATGCTCACGGCCCGGGACCGCGAACTGGACCGCGTGCTGGGGCTCGAACTCGGCGCGGACGACTACATCACCAAGCCCTTCAGCCCGCGCGAACTGGTGGCGCGGGTCCGTGCCGTGCTTCGCCGCGCCGAGCGACCGGCGGCGCCCGACAGTGACGAGGTGCGCGCGGGGGACGTCCGACTGCAGGTGGCGACCATGCGCGTGGACGTGGCGGGGCGAGAAGTGGACCTGACACCCACGGAGTTCCGCCTGCTGGAACTCCTTGCCCGGCAACCGGGCCGGATCTTTTCCCGGAGCCAACTACTGGATGCCATCCACGGCGTTGCTTTCGAGTCCTACGAGCGGGCCATTGATGCGCACATCAAGAACCTGCGGCGCAAACTCGAACCGGCACAGGGGCGGCCCCGCTACATCATCAGCGTCTACGGCATCGGCTACCGCTTCGCGGATGACCGCGACCTGCCGGACGACCACGCGTCCGACGGCCGCCCGTGACAAGCCGACCGACTCCGCCCGACGAGCGGCCCGAATGGTGGCCGGAGGGCGAAACGTGGCCGCCCGGGGGCCGAGGCAGCCAGGGCCGGCGTGGGCGACGTGGCAGGCGTGGCGCGCGCCCCGCCTATGGGTGCGGCTGTTTCCTCGTGGTCGCGCTGGCGGTCGTCGGTCTGGTGGCCATGCTCACACTGGCGGCCGCCACGCTGGCGTCCGTGGACGCGGGGCTGGAGGTGGGCGCCACCCTCGGTGTGTGGCTGCTGATGCTCGGCCTCGTGGTGACCGTCCTCACCTCCAGCATGGTCTTGCTTGTCCGCGTTGGCCGGGCGCTGGATGGCTTGGGCAGCGCGGTCTCGCGCCTGGAGGACGGCGACTTCGAGGCGCGCGTACCGGAGCCGCGCTGGTCGCTCGGGCCCACCCGCGCGCTGGCGCACGCGATCAACACCATGGCCGCCCGCCTCCAGCAGGACGAGGTGACACGGCAGACCCTGCTGGCGGACGTCAGCCACGAACTCCGCACGCCGCTCACGGTAATCCGGGGCGAGTTGGAGGCGATCCAGGACGGCATCCACACGGCGGACGAGGCCCGCATCGCCATGCTGCTGGGCGAGGTAGCCGTCCTCTCCCGGCTGGTGGACGACCTCTGGACGGTCACCCTCGCCGAGGCGGGGACGCTCGCGCTGCACCCGGAGACGGTCGACCTCGAGGTACTGATCGAGGACGCGGTCGCCAGCCACCTCCACCTCGCGACCCGCGAGGGCGTCCGCCTCGCGACGGAGGTCCGCGGGGACCTCCCGCTCATGGAGGCCGATCCGCTGCGCCTGCGCGAGGTGCTTGCGAACCTGCTCTCGAACGCCGTCCGCCACGCGAGCCGGCCGGGGGACGTCGTGGTCGCCGCGGAAGCGGTCGACGGGTGGATCGAGATCCGTGTGTCCGACTCCGGCGCCGGCATCGATCCGGACGTACTGCCCCGGGTGTTCGAGCGCTTCGCGAAGGACCAGCGCTCGTCCGGCTTCGGGCTCGGCCTGGCGATTGCTCGAGGACTGGTGGAAGCGCACGGCGGTGCGCTCACCGCGGAGAGCGCACCGGGCCGTGGCACAACCATGACCGTACGGCTACCGGTCGATTCGCCCGCCCTGGACTGACCCTGGGCCGACTTGCGGCGGTCGCCAGCGACTCAGGCGGTCTCGCCGTCCTCGGCCGGACCTCGTCGCGCGTCCACACTCCACGCCCCTGCGCCGCGCGCGAGGATCACCGCTGCCGCGAGGGCGACGATGACCGGAAGCGCGAGCGGCGGCTCCCCGCCGGCGTTCGGCCATTCCTCGATGGCGACGTGCGCGTAGGCGGCGACCGCCATCGCGGGCAGGGCCAGGGCGGCACCCACGCGGGCGAATGCCCCGAGCAACAGCAGCGCACCGGCGACGACCTCGACCGCGACGGCCACCGGCGAGAGCAGCGCCGCCGCAGGAAGTCCGGCCGCCTCCACAAGTGGGCGCATGCCGTAGCCGTCTGCGATCACGTGCATGAGCCCGATGGCCAGGAGCGGCAGCCCCGCAATGACCCGGGGGATCAGCAGGAGTCGCTGGGCGACTCGGCCCTGCTCCCGGGGAAGAGTGTCTGATGTGGCGTTGATCATCTTCGTCCTCCAATCCATCACGAGGGTTCTGATGGGGAGACTGAGGCGCGCCGAGCGCCGCGGCATGGGCAGGACTGCCCATCTCGCTTCACCTCCTGCGTACGATGCCCGCAGACGATGCTGACGGAGGTGGCAGCGATGTCTCGCCCACCCGCTGAGGCGGCGCCTGCTGACCGCGTGCGCCTCGCCGAGGTCCTTGTCCCACTGTCCCTCGTGACCGACCTCGGCATGGGACAGCCGGACGAGCACGGCGCCCGCTCATGCCTGGTGGCTACCGCCCTGGCGCGGCACATGGGCATGGCGGAAGACCTGGTCGCGGACACGTACTACGCCGCGCTGCTCCAGCATGTGGGGTGTACCGCCACTGCCCACGAGGAGGCCTCCCACATGGGGGGCGACGAGTTGCTGGCACGGCCGCTGATCAGCCGCACCGACTTTGGCCGCCCGGCCGAGATGATCACCACCCTTCGCACGCTGGGATCGGGGCACGGCCTCCTCCAACGAGGGCGCGCGGTACTGGGCGCCGTCTCCGGTTTCCGCTGGGGCCCGGACGTGCAGCGCGCCGTCTGCGAGGTGGCGGCGCTCATCGCCACCCGTCTCGGCATGACCGAAGGGGTCACACGGGCGCTCTCCCACGCGTTCGAGCGCTGGGACGGCAAGGGGCCGGGCGGGGTGTCCGGCGAGGAGATCCCGCTCGCCGCCCGGATCACCCACGTGGCTACGCGGGCGGTCGCCTTCAACGCGGAGGGTGGCGCGGACGCGGCGGTCCAGAGCGTCCGCCACAGCGCCGGCGGCTGGCTGGATCCGGGGGTGGCGGCGACCTTCGTGGAATGCGGCGCCGACATCCTGGGCGAAGTGGATGCAGCCAGCGTCATCGATGCGGCGCTCGTGACGGAGGCGCGACCGTGGCGCTGGATTAGCCCGGCGGGGCTGGAGGACCTGGCCCGCGCCTTCGCCGACATGGCGGACCTGAAGTCGGCGTACACGCTGGGCCACTCCCCGGGGGTGGAGCGCCTGGTCGCCGGCGCCGCGGGGCCCTTCGGGCTGCCCGAGGATGTGAGCCGGACCGCGCGCCTCGCGGCGCTCCTGCACGACGTCGGGCGGGTGGGCGTGCCCTCCGGGGCGTGGGAGCGGACCGGCCCCCTGCGCGCGGGGGACTGGGAGCGGATGCGGCTGCACCCGTACTACACCGAGCGAGCGCTGGCCCGCAGCCCCGTGTTGGCGGAGGCTGCCGCGATCGCCGGCCTGCACCATGAGCGGCTGGACGGATCGGGCTACCACCGCGGTACGCGGGCGCGAGAGATCCCGGCCGCCGCCCGCCTGCTGGCCGCTGCCGACGCGTACCAGGCGAAGACCCAGCGCCGGCCACACCGGCCCGCCCTCACCGCCGAGCAGGCGGCTGCCTTCATCACGGAGGAAGCGAAGCGTGGCGCGCTGGACCCGGATGCCGTGGCTGCCATCCTCGACGCCGCGGGACTACCTCGGCGCGCGCCGCCACGCGAGCGGCCGGCGGGCCTGACGGACCGCGAGATCGAGGTGCTCCGGCTGATGGGGGAGGGATGCTCCAACCGCGACATCGCGGAGCGTCTCGTGATCTCGACTCGAACGGCGGAGCATCACGTGCAGCACATCTACGAGAAGATCGGACTCTCCACTCGCGCTGGTGCGGTGATGTTCGCACTCCAGCACGACCTCATCGCCCCGCCTCCCGGCTAGCCGGCGGAATGGGCAACTCTGCCCATGTGGCCCGCGTACCGCCCTCGGACACTACTGTCCAAGAGCGACGATTGGAGGAACGAGCCATGTGGGCACGAGTGAGTCGGTACCAGGGAGTGTCACCGGAGCGGATGGAGGCCACGACGAAGGACGTCCGCAACGTAGTGCTGCCTGCCTGCCGGGAGATCGAGGGCTTCGCCGGCCTCATCACGTTCGCCGACAACGCCACCGGCGAAGCGATGAGCATCACCTTCTGGGAGAGCGAGGGCGCCTTGCGGGCGAGCGAGCAGGCCGCCGACGAGATCCGCAGCAGCGCAGCCGAACGGCACGAGGAGCAGATCGTGGACGTGCGGCGCTTCGAGGTGCCGGTCTCGACGTTCATCCCCGCGGCGATCTCCTGATCGCCCTCCTCGACGCAGGGACGCCAGCCGTGGAGGCGGGCCGGCGACGCTAGCCGGCCACGGCCTCCACGGCGGCGCGCAGTTCGGCCTCGTCCGTGATGCCCTCGATGGCTGCGGTGACGATGCCGTCCGCGTCCACCACGTAGATGAAGGGCTCCGTCTCCAACTTCCACTCCAGGACGGCGGGGACGGGCTGCAGGACGCCCTGCGAGCGGGCGGTCTCGATCTCGTACGGCTCGACGTGGACGAAGTTCACGCGGTCGCCGAAGTCGTGCCAGACGGGGGCCACCACGGCCTCCAACACGGGGCCGCAGAAGCGCGTCTGGCAGAAGGCCGGCGTCACGAAGGCGATCACCGAGGGCCGGCCGTTCTCCAGCGCCTCCGCGACCGTGAGGTCCAGCATCTCCTCGATGGGCTGGGCGGCAGTGCTGACGAGCGAGACATCGCCGCCGGCCTCGGAGAGGGTGCGGTGCTCCGTGGGGATGGCCGGGTCGCCCACGCCGGGCATGGGCGTGTCCTCCAGGACGTAGCGGCGCATCTGCAGCCCGCGGTAGGGCTCGCCATCGACCATCACGTCCAGCGCCACGCCCCACCATCCGGCGCGGTCGAACTCCACGTTCGCGGTGTAGACGGTGGTCAGGGCATCTTCGTGCGCGGGCGCTCGCACCTCATCGTCGCGGGGGGCGGTGTTCGCCACCGGGCGCGTGGAGGTGCCGTCGGGGACGCCATTGGGCGTCATGCGCGCGCCCTGCGGGGCGGCGTGCTGGTGCTCCGCGTCGATGTCCAGCGTGCGCGAGGTAAGCCCCACCTCCGTGACGAGTTCAGCCACCTCGGGCTCGTCGTCCGGCACGGGGGCCAGCCTGTAGAACCGCGCGGTGATGTTCGCGTTGGAGACCAGCGTGCCGTCCTCCGCGAAGAGGGCCACGGAGATGCGGGAGGTGCCGACGCCCACGCCGTTGGGGGAGTTGGTGATCACCGGCTGAAAGGGCGTACCGGAGATGGACTGCTGGACGGCTGCGGCGTCCCAGCTGGACTCGGGAGCGCCCTCGTTGCCGGAGTCGTCGCCGCCGCCGCACGCGGCAAGCACCAGCGCCGCGCCGCCGACCAGGACGATGGCGGCCAGCCGCCGCGTGATGTGCATGCCGTGGATGGCCACAGGCGCCTCCGTGGGTTCGTGGGGTGGAGTGGGATGGGTGATCGGCGGTACCTACAGGATCACCGCCGCCCGGCGAGGCGGCAAGCGTGCAAACGTGATGAGCGCGTTAAGAGGCCGCTTCCGCGGGCTCCATCACCTGCACGGCCGTCCGAGGGCGCCGGTTCACGATCACGATGCCGGTGATGATCAGCGCCAGGCCCGGCACCAGCGCCATGGCCGGGACCTCGCCCAGCACGAGCCAGCCCCAGAACTGCGCGGCGATGGGCGCCAGGTAGGTCACGAAGGCGGCCTGGGTGGCCTCTACCTTGGACAGCAGCCAGAAGTACATCAGGATGCCCACGCCCTGCGCGAGCAGCGCCAGCGCCAGCGCGGCGGCGATCGTGCGGCCTTCGAGCGCGCCGGGGTCCGGCAGGCTCCCGGTAGCGAGGACCAGCGGCGTGAGCATGGCCAGCGCGAGCATGTTCTGCGCGCCCGCCAGCATCGAGGGGTCCACGCCCAGCAGTCGCCTGCGAGTGAACACCGCGCCCCCGCCGTAGCACAGCGCCGCCAGCACGATCGCGAGTTGGCCCTGGGTGCTCCCCGAGCGCAGGTCCAGCGCGTCCGGGCCGATGATGATCGCCAGCCCCGCGAAGCCCAGCGTTACGCCTATCGCCTTGTTGCGCGTGAGCCGCTCCGCGGGCAGGAACATCGTGGACAGGATCGCGGCCCAGAACGGGGTGGCGCCGTTCAGCACCGCCCCCAGGTTCGAGGGGATCTCGCGCTGCCCCCAGGGGATCAGGAGCATCGGCAGGGCGGTGGCGACCACCGCGACCACCGCCACATCACGCCAGTAGACGCGCGAGCGGGGGATGCCTCGACGCAACACGGCCAGCACCCCGGCTATGAGGATGCCGCCGCCGGCGAGCCGCACCCAGACGATGGCGAGCGGAGACATCTCCTCCAACATCACCTTGATGAGCATGAAGGACGCGCCCCAGATCACGGACAGCGCGGCCAGGACCAGGAGGTGGATCGGACGCATGAGGGGCCTTGAGGCGTAGGCAGGACGTGGGCGAAGCGGGGAGCGGACTGGTGGGAGGGACGCCGGGCAGAGCCGGCTAGCGAGCCAGCCCGGCCGCGTTCAGGTCGGTGCCGGCATGCACGCCCTCGGCGACGGCCTCCACGTCGAACTCCTCGACGGCGGGGAGCATGCCGGACAACTGCACCACGGGGCTCTGACGGATGCCGTCACGGGCAGCCTGCCGGGCCTCCGGCGAATCGAACAGGTAGAGGGCGCCCCAGCGGCCCGTCTCCGGGTTGGAGATCCACGCCTTCTGACGCATGCCGGCCATGCCCTCGAACTTCGGGATCGAGCGGTCGTGGAGGTACTCGCGCAGTTCCTCGAAGGTGGTCTTCGAGTCGCGCCCGTTCGTCCCCAGGTTCCACATCACCTGCATCGCATACAACGGTGTGCCCATGACGCGGAAGTATACGCGGGCGAGGCGTGTTCGCCAGCAGGGGCGGGCGCCGACTCGGACAGAAGCGGACACGCGTGCCCGCGGAGGGCGGGGACTGCGACTCGGGACTACGAGGGCGGGCCTGGAGCGGCGCTACGACTCGCTACAACCCTACAACCCTACAACTCCGCGCGGGCGTAGGCGGTGCTCAGGGCGTCCGCGTACTCGTTCCAGAGGGAGCCGTCGTGGGCCTTGATCCAGCGGATGCGGGCGCGCGGGCGTTCCTTCGCCAACTGGTACGCCTCCTGCACGAGGTCGAGGTTCTTGACCTCGCCGTCGCGTCGACGCCAGCCATTGCGCTCCCAGCCGGCGGCCCACTGGGTGATGGTGTTCACCACCAACTGCGAGTCCGTGTAGATGTCCATCGGCTCGTCCGGGCCCAGCATCTGCAGGCCGTGGATCATCGCCGTGAACTCCATGCGGTTGTTGGTGGTGGCGGGATCGCTGCCGTACTCCTGCGCCAGGATGCGGCCCTCCATGACGTACACCACGCCCCAGCCACCGGGCCCGGGGTTGCCGGAGCACGAGCCGTCCGTGAACACGCCCGTCTGCGGGCCGCCGGTGTAGCGCTGCAGCACCTGCTCCAGCGTCAGCGGTGCGATGGAGCCAGACGAGCGGAAGGACGACCGCACCGGCCCGGGCCGGGTATGGTCCTGCGCGTCCGCGGCACGCGAGGCAGATCGCGACGGGCGGCGCCCGCCGCTATTCCAGCGAGACACCGTTGTAGAGCATCACGGGATCACCCTCGAAGACATCGCTCTCCAGGTTCGCCACTACCACCACGGGGCGGTCCGCCACGATCACGCCGCTCCCCACCCAGCCGTCCGGCAACTGCCGGTTCTGCCACTGCCGGAAGGTCTGCTGCCCGTCCACCGAGGTAGGCGAAGGCGGGAACAGCCCGTTGGGGAACGCCTTTGAGTAGTAGACGACGTACACGTTGGCCACGGAGCCATCGAAGGTCAGCACGCGGAACCAGGAGTTCCAGCCGCTCGCGCCGCCGAAGGGGCCGTAGTTCTTGTTCAGGACGGGGAGCACCACCTGCGTGGAAGCCTCCTCTGCCGTGAAGCCACGGTAGTCCGCCAGCGAACCATCCGACGACACCCGCTGCGCCACCACCGCCACCGGGTCCACGGACTGCATCCGCACCGTCCCGGAGAAGCGGTCCGGCAGGCTCACGCCGTCCGGCAGACACCCCGCGAGGCCGCCCGACTGCTGGTCGCAGGTGCGCGCGCCGAAGACCGTCAGCGTGTGCTCCGCCTCGAACTCCTCGCCCTCCGGGGTGGTGCCGCGGAAGAGCAGCGTCACCTCGTTGGGGACGCCGGGCTGGGCGTTCATGATGCGGAAGCGCGTGGAGAACGTGCTCTGGCCCTCGCTGGAATTGCGGTCCACCAGCGGCAGCAGCACCACGCGGCTGGCCTCCGTCTCAGCGATCGCGCGATAGGAGGCCAGGCCCGCGTCCTGGCGGTCGCGCGTGTCCACGGTGACCTGCAGTTGCGCGGACTCCGCGGAGAAGCCGCTGGCGGTGCGCTGGGCCAGCACGATCGCGCCGCCCTCGAAGCCGAAGGGGACCGGCAGCGAGTGCTCGTCCCGCACCCAGGACGCGCGCGGCCCCAGGTAGTACCCGCCGCTGGGGCAGAGCGCGGACGGCGCCAGCGGGTCCACCATCGAGGGCGAGGCGCTCCCCTGCGCGTGGTAGACCACCTGCACGCACGTCGCGCGATCCTCGCTGGTGTTCTGCACCACGATCCGCGAGGTGTACCCCACGCCGTTCGTCACCCACGGCAGCACGAACCGCGAGGCGCCCGACCCCAGGCGCAGCGCGTCGCCGGCGATCTGGAACGTTCCGTCCGTGCGCAGCACGTCGCGCGCCAGCAGCGCCGTGAACGGCTGGTCCGAGGTGATGTACGCCGACCCTCGATAGGTGGTGCCGAGTTCGGTGAGCGTCTGCTGGAAGAAGGAGCGGCCGAAGCCGGCGGGTAGGGCGTCGCAGACCAGGGCGCGAGGGCAGGAGTCACGGGCGACCAGCGCGCCGGTGTTGTCGAAGAAGTCGATCTCCACGGCGGCGGGCTCGTTGCCGACGTTCTGGATGCGGATCCAGGAGTTCTCGTCTCCCAGGTCCACGCCCTGCGAGGAGGCAGGCCCGCCGTAGGCGAAGGCGGACAGCGCCAGCGCCAGCAGCGCCACGGCGGCCAGGCGAGGGCGACGCGCGCGCCAGTCCAGCCGGACGGGCACGGGCCAATGGAGGACGCGCCGAGTGGATGCGGGCCAGCGTGGTCCGGGCACGATGCTCGTGAACTCTCTCCCCGCCCGCCACGAGCGATGGTAGGCGAAGGACACGCCCCCCGGCCAATCTGCCGCGATTCTGCGATGCCGCGAGTCCGAGGCCCCTCGACGCATCGAGCGCCCTCGATCCTCCGAGGGGCCGGTGCTACGATTCGTGGCCCGGCCCCCGCTCGATGCGAGCGGGCCCGCGCCGGCGCCTCGGGGTGTAGCTCAGCTTGGCAGAGCGCTTCGTTCGGGACGAAGAGGTCCCCAGTTCAAATCTGGGCACCCCGACCACTCTTTCCCGCGCCGTTGCAGGATTTCGTGTCGTCCGGCCCGGGACTCGGGTACTTACCGGGTACTTACTGTCTCGCGCCCGAGAGCCTTGAGGCTCTCTTCCGCGCGCGCTCCCCAGATCTTCGCGCTCCTTGCAGCAGTCCGAGCGCGGTGGGCGAGGCTGTCGTCCTGAGCGGCGGTGAGGTCCTTCCACTGTTGGTACGCGTCTACGGCCTCAGCCAGAGCGCTGTGTGCTTGGCGCACCTCATGCAGGCAGTCGTCGTCTGCCGTTAGCGCGTACAGCCGCGGCCCGAGCGCCGATGCCCAAAATCCGACCAGTCCTGCGATAGGCCCAATGGGAGGGTTGCCGTCTAGCGCATCCTCGATCTTGGCGGCCATGTCTAGGATTCGGTGGACCTCCGCGATCCCCGCCCGGGCGATGCGCTGGATCTCCTCGCGCCGCTCGCGGTTCGCGGTGCGATGCTCGTGCCTCCGCTCCTCCCAATAAAGGAGGATGGCCACGGCGATCCCCACCGTGAACGGAACGGCATTGCCCAGCGCGGCCACACGGAACGCAGCCTCGTTCGGCTGCATCTCCCCAGCGATTCCGAGGATGAACGCGACGAAGAGAATGCCGCCAACGAGGAAGACTCGCCTCCACATGGCCGCGAAGGATAGCAGCGATGTCGAATGACCGCGCGATAGCCGTCCACTCTTGAAGATACCGGAGTCCGCTCCAGCCTGACACGCTGTTGTCGACGATAAAGAGCTCATGCCCGCGCTGCTCCGTGGCCATCGAAAACCTCTCGCCTCACCGGTACAGGGCACGCAGATTAGTACGGTGGGTCAGAGTGGCATCATACAGGCGCGCGGCCACCGCCCTGCCCCGAAGGATGCAGGGCGACTCTTCGTCAGCCAGGGCCTTGTGCCGCGCGTGCTCGGGGGTCTTCCGCCCCTACCCGACCCGAGCCTCGCGGAGGCGCCCAAACTTCAGGTAGCCCAGCGGGCCGATGAAGTTCACGAAGAGCAGCGGCAGCCACACGAACTTCGGGCCGCGCATCTCGGAGCCGGGGCGGCGGAACCAGTCGTAGAGGGCGAAGAGGAGCAGCGCCACCTGCACCATCGCCGCCAGGCCCAGGCCGCGCTTCTGGCGCTCGTCCAGGTCCTGCCAGCCCATCTTCTTGCGCTTGCGTCCGAACATGTCCGCCTCCTCCGCCTGCTGCTCCGCCTTCTCCTCGGCACGGCCCGCTGCGCCCTCCGCGCCATCGAGGGGCGGCGGCCGGGCGGGTCCGTCGCCACTGTAGAGTCCCGCGCTCGCGGTACCATCGCGTCCTCATGACGGACCGACCACGAGTATTGATAACCCGACACGAGGTCGTGCTGGGCGAGGACTGGGACGACTACGCCCGCTGCGTGGAGGCGGCCGGCGCGGAGGCGGTGGCGTTCGACTGCTCGTCGTTCCGCTCCATCGAGGCGTTGCCGCCGGCGCAGGGGCTGGTGGTGACCGCCGGCGTGGACATCGACCCGGCGCTCTACGGGCAGGCGCGCAGCGAGCGCGTGGCCGAGGTGGACCCGGAGCGCGACCGCGTGGAGGGCGCGCTGACCCGCCATGCGCTGGACGCCAACCTGCCGCTGTTCGCCATCTGTCGCGGGTTCCAGTTGCTCAACGTGGTGCTGGGCGGCGACCTGGTGCAGCACCTGGAGCAGCGCGAGCCGCATCGCGCGCGTCGCGGCGAGGACGGGGTGAGCATCGCCTCCGGCTGGCACGAGGTGGCGGTGCGACCTCGGTCGCTGCTGGCCGCGGCCACGGGGGCGGAGTACCTGCAGGTGAACTCGCGACACCACCAGGCGGTGGTGCCGGGCGGGCTGGGGTCGGACGTGCTGGCCACGGGCATGGCGCCGGACGGCGTGGTGGAGGCCATCGAGGTGCCGGGGCACCGCTGGGCGCTGGGGGTGCAGTGGCACCCGGAGCGCCCCGAAATGACGGAGGACACGGCGCTGCGCCCGGGCTCGGTGGCGCTCTTCGAGGCGTTCGTCGCGGCCTGCCGCGAGGCGCCTGCCATCCCAGGGCGAGCGGCGGAGGCGGCAGAGTGAGCGAGACGGCCTCGACGGCGGGCCAGTCCTCGATGACCGGACAGCCCTCGACGTCCGCGTCCACCGAGATGCCGGCCGGCCCGTTCCTCTACTTCGCCTACGGGAGCAACCTGAACGCGGCGCGGCTGCGGATGCACGCGCCCAGCGCGCACCTCGTGAGCATCGCGCGGCTGGCGGACTTCCGGCTGGCGTTCAGCATCGAGTCGAAGCGCTCGTGGCTGGGCGGCGTGGGCGACATCGTCGCCGCGCCGGGGGACGAGGTGTGGGGCGCCCTCTGGGTGATCGCGCCCGGGGAGTCCCGGGGGCTGGACGAGCAGGAGGGCATCTTCCGCGACCCGCCCGCCTACCGCCGCCTGCAGGTCGAGGTGGAGACGCCCACCGGCGACCGCGTCCACTGCCGGACGTACCAGGTGGCGAACCCGGACCCCGCCGGCTTCGCCCCGTCGCCGGCCTACAAGCAGACGATGCTCTCGGGCGCCCTCGAACTGGGACTGCCCTCGACGTACCTCGCGCGGCTGGAGGCGATCGCCGACAACGGGGTGCAGGGCGGCAGCGCGCACTAGGGGGCGGGTGCGGCTCGGGAACACAACCGGCACCTGGAACGTTAGATCGAGGAAAGCACGCTCCCTTGAGCGAACTGTATCCGCGCGCCCCCTACCGACAGTAAGAACCGAAGAGTGCGCGCGCTTGATTGAGGCTAGACATGACCCATCAGCAGACCTCCCGGCACGGTTGGCGCGGTCGGGCCGCGCTGCTGGGCGTCGTGGCGGCGGTAGCCCTCGTGGGCGCGGCCTGTAACGGCGACGACGCGACGCCGACGCCGGCTGGCACCCAGACGCCGACGCCCACCCCCATCGTCACGCAGACCCCGCCGCCCACCGAGGGCACGGCCACCTCGACTCCCACGCCCACGCCGGTGGTGACGGAGACGCCTGCGCCCGCGGACGCCTGCGCGGACCTGCACCCGGACGCGGTGGAGGCGTCGTTCGTGTTCGTCGCGAGCGTGGCCTCCGGCGACGAGTTGCCCTCGGGCGCCACGGTCGAGGGCTGCTCGCGCACGTTCGAGTCGAACGTGACGTGGAGCCTCGTCGATCGCGACGGCAACACGCTCGCCGAGGGCTTCACGATGGGCGGCGGCGTGGACGGCCACGCCACCTACGAATTCGACGTGGAGTACGAGGTGGACGAGGCGCAGATCGGCCACCTGGTGGTGGAGGCCCCGGACCCGTCCGGCGGCGAGGGCTTCCCGCCCGTGACCAACCGCATCCCCGTGGTGCTGGTGCCGTAGCAGCCCACCCGGGGCGGGACTCCGCCCCAGCACTTCGACGCGAGCCGCCTCGACGTTGCAGTAGCCCTTCCCAGGAAGGTGGTCCTTCCTGGGAAGGGCCACTGGCGTGTAGGCGAGAACCTGTCACCATCGGGAGGTATTGGTGGCCCTCCATTGGCGTGCGCCCGGCTGGGCGCGAGGGGCCCCATACCGGAATCGCAGGACCCGCTTGTCCGTCCCGTCCCCCCTGGGCCTGATGCGCCCTCCCGCGCCGTCGAGGTTCTCGATGCCGCGCGACGAGGTGCTTCGCAACGTGGTGTCCGGGGTGATCGTGGGGGTCATCGCCTTCCCGCTGTCCATCGCGCTGGCGGTGGCCGTGGGTGTGTCCCCGGTGGCCGGCCTGTACACGGCGGTGTTCGCGGGCGGCCTGGCCGCGGCGTTCGGCGGCTCCCGCTTCAACATCACCGGCCCCACCGCCGCGCTGGTGCCGCTGCTGCTGCACATGGTGGTGGTGCACGGCCCGGAGGCGCTGCCGGTGGCGGCCGTCCTGGCCGGCATCTTCCTGGTGCTGATGGGCCTGTTCCGCTTCGGCCGCCTGATCCACTTCATGCCGCAACTGGTGATCGTGGGCTTCACGGCTGGCATCGCGGTCTCGATCGCGGTGAGCCAGGTGAACAACCTGCTGGGCCTGAGCGACACGGACGCCCGCCTGGAGCACTTCCACGAGCGCGTGGCGGACACGGTGCGCCACCTGGGCACGATGGAGCCGGCATCCGCGGCCATCGGCCTGGCCAGCGTGGCGTTCCTGCTCCTGTACCAGGCGCGGCCTCGCAAGGTACCGGGAGCGCTGCTGGTGGTGGTGGGCGCCACGTTGGCGGCGAAGGTGCTGGACCTGGACGTGGCCACGGTCTCCAATCGCTATGGCGCACTGCCCACCTCCTTCCCCATGCCGTCGCTGGACTTCCTGGACCTGGGCCTCGCGGTGGACCTGATCCCCTCGGCCGCGGCCATCGCCGTGCTGGCGGCGGTGGAATCGCTGCTGTCCGCAGTGGTGGCGGACGGCATGGCCGCGGACGGCGTGCGCCACGACGCCGACCGCGAACTGGTGGGCCAGGGCATCGCGAACCTGGTGGCGCCGATCTTCGGCGGCATCCCCGCCACGGCGGCTATCGCCCGCACCGCGGCCGGTATCCGCAACGGGGCCACCTCGCGGCTGTCGGGCGTGGTGCACGCCGTCACGGTGCTGGCGCTGACGGTGGCGCTCGCCAAGGTCGCGGGCGACATCCCGCTGGCCGCGCTGGCGGCAGTGCTGGTGGTGGTGGCGTACGGCATCGCCGACCTGCCGGAACTGGTCCGCCTGCTCCGCACCGCCCCTCGCGAGGACCTCATCGCGCTGGTGGGGACGATCGTGGTGACGGTGTTCCTGGACCTGACGTTCGCCATCGCGCTGGGCGTGGTGACCTCGACGGTCCTCCTACTGCGACGCCTCAACCGCGTGCCCGTGGTGGCGTCCGTGCTGGACGAACTGGAGTCGGCGCCGGAGGAGAGCCCGTACTCGCCGGAACTGAAGTCGCTGGTGCATGATCACCCGGACGTCCTCTTCTTCAACGCACAGGGCGTGATCTCCTTCCACTCCGCCGCCGCATTCGAGTCCACGCTGCCGCGCCACGATCCGCGCCCGCTGGTGATCCGCATGCGGGACATCCACCACGTCGACTCGTCCGGGCTCATCACCCTGGCGGCGATCGTGGAGCATCGCGAACGCGCCGGCGGGCGCACGATCCTCACGGACGTGCAGCCTGAGGTGGCCACATCGCTCCGGCGGTTCGGCCTGGACCGCACGATGGACACCGGCGAGCAGGGCATGACGGCCGAGCAGGCGCTGCGGGCCACGCTCGCGGATCATCGCCGGGCCACCGGGAACACGCCCCTCTGACGCCTCGACCTTACGGGCCGGCGGACGTGTCAGTTTGACCGTGGCTGTTACGGTCAGGGCCTGGAGGTACACGTCATGGGATTTCTGAGCCGGCTCTTTGGCGGCGGCAAGGCCGCCGAGGCCGAATCCACGGGCCCACCCCCCGTGTGCGGACACACCACCCTGGTCCCCCGCTGGGACAACGCCGAGGACATGGGCAAGGGCGACAAGGTCAGCGTCTACCGCTGCGAGTCCTGCCGCCAGGACTTCACGCCGGATGAAGCCCAGGGCATCCGCGCGGGCTCGGGCGTCTAGCGCCAGCCCAGGGAACGGGGCCCGAGCGCCTCGCGGCCTATACTGCCGTCGTGGCAGAAGACCCGTTCCTCCGTCTCCCCCCAGAACACACCCGCGTCCGTCCCATCGCCGAGGCGTCCCGCCTCCTGATGGGCGGGCCCGTGGTGCTGGTCACCACTACCTGGCGGGGGCGGCCCAACGTGATGCCACTCTCGTGGCACATGCCGCTGTCCTCTGACCCGCCGCTGGTGGGGATCGCCGTGGAGCAGTCCCGCCACACGGCGGAGATGATCAGCCACTCGCAGGAGTTTGCCCTCAACTTCCCCAAGCGTCCCTACCTGCACCACGTGCAGTACGTGGGCGCGCTGGGGGGCGAGTCGATCGACAAGTTCGAGGCGACACAGTGGGAGACGTTCCTGCCCACGCGCATCACTTCGCCGCTGCTCACGGGCTGCGCCGGCTGGGTGGAGTGCCAGGTGGTGGAGGTCACGCCGCTGGGCGACCACATCCTCTTCGTGGGCGAGGTGGTGGCCGTGCGCGTGGATCCGGACTCGTACGACGAGGACGACCGCCAGTGGCGCCTGGGCGACCAGGACGACCGCGTCCTGCACTTCCTGGGCGGCAACCACTACTCCTCGCTCTCCCGCGTGATGGAGGCCCGCCTCCCCCGGGACTTCGAGGCGCCCGAGCGCATCCTGCGCGAGCGCATCCAGGAGGAACTGGAACTCACCCGCGAGGCCCGCGAACGCCGCGAGGAGCGCCTGGAAGCACTCCGCGACGAGGTGCGCGAGGGCAACGTGGTGGACGTGGACGACCTGGAGATCGACCTGCCGATCAACCTGGACGAGGGCGACACGCTGGACCTCTCCCGTGGCGCCCTCCTCCGCCCGCCCGACGACGACGCCTAGGCGCGTTGGGCGCAGTGGCCGCCCGGAACCCTGACGGCGACGGAACGACCGGCCCACCTATACTCGACGCCACCCGGAGGCTTCCCATCGCCCGTGCCACGGATCCGCACCGGCCCCCACCGCAGCGCCGCAGCCGGGACCGGCGCGGCGGTTCCGCGTCCCCATCCGCGGAGGAACAGGCGCGGCACGAGCAGGACGCCCGCATCGCCCAGGCCGCCCTGACGGACCGCGAGGCCTTCTCCGACCTGTACGAGGCGTACGTGGGTCGGGTCTACCGTTACCTGCTCTCGCGCACCTCGGATCCGGCGGAGGCGGAAGAACTGACGTCCCGCACCTTCCTGAACGCCCTCACCCGCCTGCACCAGTTCCGGGGCGGCGGCGCGAAGTTCCAGTCCTGGCTGATGAGCATCGCCCACAACCTGCTGGTCAACTGGTACCGAGACCGCGGCCGGCGCCCGCCCATCGAGGCGCTGGACGCCGCGGTGGCCGTGCCCGCGGACATCCCCGGACCGGAGGCGAGCCTGGAGGAGAACGAGCGCATCGGCCGGGTGCGCGCGGCCATCTCCTCGCTGCCGGTGGACCGCCAGCAGGTGATCGCGCTGAAGTACGTGGACGGCAGAACCAACGCGGAGATCGGACGTATGATGGGCCGCACGGAGGGCGCGGTGAAGGCGCTCCACCACCGCACGTTGCGGGACCTGCAGGAGCGGCTCGCGGAGGTGGAGGCGGAGACGCCACCCGCGAAGCGCCGACGGGGCGGAAGGGGCCGGCCATGACCCAGCGAGCGCGGATCATCGGCGCCGGCCGCTACGTGCCGGCACGCGTGATGACCAACGGCGACCTGGCCGAACTGGTAGACACCTCTGACGAGTGGGTCGTGGAGCGCACCGGCATCCGCGAGCGCCGCATCGCCGCCGAGACCGAGAGCACCAGCACCATGGGCGCCCAGGCCGCCCTTCGTGCGCTGGAGTCCGCCGGCCTGGCGCCCGCGGACGTGGACCTGGTGGTCTGCGGCACCGCCACGCCGGACGGCATGTTCCCGGCGTCCGCCACGCTCATCCAGGAGGCCATCGGCGCGCCGGCCGCGGCGGCGTTCGATGTCAACGCCGCCTGCAACGGCTTCATCTCCGCCCTCAGCGTGGCCGCCCAGTTCGTCGCCAGCGGCCAGTCCAGGACGGCCGTGGTCGTGGGCTCGGAGGTCTTCTCGCGCATCATCGACTGGACGGACCGGGGCACCTGCGTGCTCTTCGGAGACGGCGCCGGCGCCGTGGTCCTGCAGGCGGCCGTGGAGGGCGAGCCGGGAGGCATCGATGGTCTCCTGCTCCGCTCGGACGGCAGCCAGGCCGCGCTCCTGTACGCCAACGGACCCTGCACCCCCGGCGACGCACTAGCGCGCGAGGCGCACGTGGTCATGAACGGCTCCGCCGTGTTCAAGCACGCCGTGACGGACATGGCGATCGCGGCGGCGGACGTACTGGCGCAGGCGGGCCTGACGGCGGCGGAGGTGGACCTAGTGGTCCCGCACCAGGCGAACCGACGCATCATCACCGCCCTGACGGACCGCCTGGGCGTCCCCATGGAGAAGGTCTTCCTGAACCTGGAGAAGTACGGCAACACCTCCAGCGCCTCGATCCCGATCGCGCTCGCGGAGGCGCTGGCGGAGGGGCGGCTCAAGGCGGGCGACCGCGTGCTGCTGGCCGCCTTTGGCGGCGGCCTGTCCTGGGGCGCGGTGACGCTCGAGTGGGCGCCCGTGAAGAACCCCGCCGCCGCCGTCGCGGAGTCCGTGGCCGTCGCGAACGCCGCGCGCGCCTGAAGCCCGCGAGCCCATGGCCGACCGCATGACCTCGCAAGACCCGCAGCCCGGGCCGGCCGGACAGCCCACAGCCGCGCCGACGCCCGGCGAGGACGCGCCCCGCCGGCGCGTGGTGATCACGGGCGTGGGCGTGGTCTCCGCCCTCGGCCGCACCACGGGCGAGGTGTGGGAGGCGATGGCGGCCGAGCGTTCCGCGGTGGGCCCCATCACCCGCTTCGACACCGCGGACTACCGCACGAAGATCGCCGCCGAGGTCCCGGACGCGGACACGCTGGATCCACGCTTCAAGCAGCCCTACTGGGACGCACTCGATCGCCGTTCGCGCTTTGCCGTGAGCGCGGCGCTCAGCGCCGTGCAGGGCGCGGGCCTGGCGTTCAACCAGCAGAACCGCGCGTGGGTCGCCACGGTGATGGCCTCCGAGCGGCCGGAGGAGGACTGGCTGCTGGAGGGCGCGCGCCTGCTGGAGCGCGACCCGGAGGCGGCCAAGCGCGTGCTGGCGCAGCACGCCCGCCCGCACGCCCCCGCGGACCGCGTGGCGGCGCTGCTCGGAGTGACCGGACCGACCCTGCAGGTGGAGAACCGCTCCGCGGGCGGCCTGGCGGCGATCATCGAGGCCGCCGACATGATCCGCCGCGGCGACGCACTGGTGGCGATCGCCGGGGGCGCTGAGGCCCCCATCAATCCCCTGGGCCTGGCGGCCTTCGAGGGCACCGGCGCGCTCTCCGCGCGTAACGACGACCCCGCCGGGGCGTCCCGCCCGCTGGACGCCGGCCGCGATGGCTTCGTGCTGGCGGAGGGCGCGGCGATGGTGACGCTGGAGGCGCTGGAGGTGGCGACGGCCCGGGGCGCCCGCATCCTGGCGGAACTCGAGGGCGAGGCGATGACCTTCTCCGCCGGGGCGGACGGCACGCCCGGCTTCGACGCGGTGCAGATCGGCGCTGCCCTGCAGCGGGCTCTGCTGCTCAGCGGCCGCATTCAGGCGGAGGTGGACCTGGTGGCGCTGCACGCCGCCGGCACGCTGGAGGGCGACCGCCAGGAGGCGGTGGGCGTGAGGCGCATCTTTGGCGCCGCCACCCGGCACCACATGTACACGCCTGCGCTGAAGTCCCACACCGGTCACATGCTGGGCGCCTCCGGCCCGCTGTCCCTGGCGATCCTGCTGGAGGCGATGCATCGCCAGGAGATTCCGTGGACCCGGAACGTGGAGCAGGAAGACGCGGAGATCGACCTGGACGGGAACTTCAAGGGCGTGCGCGCGGACACGCTGCGCGTCGCGATGGTGAACGCCACGGGCTGGGCGCACAACGCCGCCATCGCCATCTGTCACCCGGAGGCGATGCGGCCCGTCGCGGAGAGCACTGCCGCGCCCGTCCTCCCCATCCCCGGCCGCGAGGGCGACCTGCCGTAGGACAGGCCCCGCGTCCCCATCTCGTAGGGGCGCAGCGCACTGCGCCCGCCCGACTAATGTCTGGTTCCAGCAGAAGCGCGCGCAGGGTGGCCGCATCTGCCATAGCCGCTGAGGGGCGCCCTCGATAGGATCGGGGTCTCCCTGCGGCCTGGAGGACTGATGGACCTGACGTGGCTTGGCTTCGCCGCGACCCGCATGCGCACCCGCAATGCGGCCGTGGTGATGGACCCCTACGACAAGTCGGTCGCCGGCACCATGGGCCGGCCGGATGCGCACGTCATCACCGTCAGCCATGACGACCCGCACCGCAACGGCGTGGCCCAGGTGGCTCCCGCCGAGGGTGACCCGATGGTGCTGGACGGCCCCGGCGAGTACGAGATCCGCGGCGTCATCATCGAGGGCGTGCGCTGCTCCCTACAGGGCAGCGGCGAGCCGAAGGCGCTGCGCAGCACCCTCTGGCTGTACGAGGCGGAGGACATCCGCGTCGCCCACCTGGGCGGGATGGGGGCGGCTCCCGGCGCCGCTCAGATGGACGTGCTCTCCGTGGCGGACATTGTCATCGTGCCCATCGGCATGCCGGACACGTTGCAGGGAGCAGACGCCGCCAAGGTCGTCCGCGCGCTGGAGCCGGCGATCGTGATCCCGGTGGGCTATGACCCCGCGGACCAGGCGGCCCTGAAGACGTTTGTCTCGGCCATGGCCGCCACGCCAGAAGAACCGGTCTCCCGCTTCACCGTCACCAGGCGGGACCTGGGCGACGAGGTGAAGCGCCTGGTCCTGTTGGAGGCGCGCGCGTAGCGCCTTTCCGGTCCCCCAGCGGTCTCCCATTCCCGGACTGAAGACAGAGCAGGCGCCCCACGGGGCGCCTGCTCTGTGTCGTGCGTGAGTTCGCGGCCTTACGGCAGATACTGCATGGGATCCTGGTAGTCACCGTTACGGCGGATCTCGAAGTGGACGTGCGGGCCGGTGGTACGGCCGGTCATGCCGATCCAGCCGATGACGTCGCCGGCGTTGACCACCGCACCCGGGCTGACCGCGAAGTCGTTCAGGTGGGCGTAGAGCGTCTCGTAGCCGTCTCCGTGGTCAATGATGACGTGGTAGCCGTACGAACAGCACGGGTTGCCACCCGTGAAGGCCACGGTCCCCGTGCCCGAGGCGTAGATGGGCGAGCCCCAGGCGGCGGCCACGTCGATGCCGAGCGGGTGCGCGGGGCCGTACGGCGAGGTGAGCGCACCCGCCGCGGGCCACACCCAGCCCGAGGGCGAGGTCTGGCCGGAACCAGGGCGGGCGGCCGGAGCCTGCTGCAGCGGGACCTTGCGGCCACCAGGCACCAGGATCAGCGTGCCGGGTTGAATGTTGTTTGGGTCGTTGTCCAGGCCGTTGGCCCGGAAGTTCACGATGTCGCGCCAGTCGGCGTCGTACTTGTCCGCGATCTCCGTGACCGTCTCGGTGACGCGCACGGAGTGGATGATGCCTTCCAGGCTCGGGATCTGGAGGAGCATGCCGGGATCGATGTCGTTCGCGTCCTGGACGTCCACGTTGTTCCACGCAATGTGGTTGATGCCGATGCCGAAGCGGGCTGCGATGTCGCTCAGCGTGTCGCCGGGCTTCACCTCGTACTCGAAGAAAATCGGAATGCGCTCGCTGGCCTCATTGCCGTCCGTGCTGGCCGGGGCAAAGGAGGCCTCCTGCTCGCGCTGGATGCCCTCCACCACTTCCTCGGTGTTGTCCGTCACGGTCGGGTTGTCGTCCAGGGAACTGCGGACGCCGTAGACCGTGAGCGGGACCGGGTTCACGGTGAGCGACTGCGTGCCAGCGGTGGGAACGGCGGCGGCGAGGCTGGGGAGGGTGAAGCGGCTAACGTTCAGCACCGGGCTGGACGGCGTGTCCGACACCTGCACCGGAAACGCGCCCACGAGCAGGATCAGCCCCAGCAGGGATGCCACGATCGAGAAGTGCAAGGAAGGCCGCAGGGCCTGTGGGATGCGCCGCGGCCGGGGCGTGTCATGCACGCGGGCCCGCAGCAGCCGGCGACTGCGACGGGGAGGCCGTTGAGGCGTCAGGGTGCCGTGGATGGTGCGCTCCCCTCCGGACCACCGCCCGGCTCACTGGCCCGGCAGTCGCCCGTCGCACGCAAGTCTCCCGGCGAGCCCGCATCCTTACGGATTCGCTAGGGAGTCATGTGGCAGCCGCATGCCTGTGTTACGCACCCGCCCGGCGCGTCGGCTACCAGGAGAAAGGCTATCTTGTGCGCACCCGCACAAACAATCCCGAGACAAGGTTTTTTCGCACGTCTGTGCGACAAGAAGGCGCCCCGGAAGGCGCCTTCAACCCCGTCCCAGGGGTGGCCGTTCCATGGGGATCTTCGGCCTAGATGACGTCCGTCTTGAGCGTGGCCAGGAACTCCTGGTTGCTCTTGGTCTTGGTCATCCGCTCCAGGATACGGTCCGTCGCGTCGCCGCTGTCCTCTTCCAGCATGGAAGCCATGCGGCGGAGCAGCCAGATCTGGCGCAACTCATCCTCGCCGAAGAGCAGGTCCTCGCGGCGGGTGGAAGAGCCCAGGACATCGATGGCCGGGTAGACGCGCTTTTCCGCCAGGCGGCGGGAGAGGCGCAGTTCCATGTTCCCGGTGCCCTTGAACTCCTCGAAGATCACCTCGTCCATCCGCGAGCCCGTCTCCACGAGACAGGTCGCGATGATGGTGAGGCTGCCGCCCTCTTCAGTGTTGCGGGCGGCGCCGAAGAAGCGCTTGGGCGGGTAGAGGGCAATGGGGTCCATACCGCCGGACAGCGTGCGTCCGGAAGTGGGCATGGCGGTGTTGTAGGCGCGGGCCAGGCGGGTGATGGAGTCCATCAGGATCACCACGTCCACGCCGCCCTCCACCAGGCGCTTGGCGCGCTCGATGGCGACTTCGGTGACGCGGGTGTGGTCCTCCACCGGCTCGTCAAACGTGGAGGCGATGACCTCACCCCGCACGGAGCGACGCATGTCCGTCACTTCCTCCGGGCGCTCGCCGATGAGCAGCACCATCAGGTGACAGTCCGGCCAGTTGCCGGTGATGCCGTGGGCGATGGACTTCAGCAGCATGGTCTTGCCGGCCTTGGGCGGCGAGACGATCAGGCCGCGCTGGCCGCGGCCAATGGGAGCAAAGAGGTCCACCACGCGCTGGGAGAGTTCGTGCTGGCCCGTCTCCAGGCGCAGCATCTTGTTCGGGAAGATCGGGGTCAGCGCGTCGAAGTCCGGCCGGCGCTTGGCGTCCTCCGGGTCCATCCCGTTGATCGCGTCCACGCGCAGCAGGCCGTAGTACTTCTCCGAGGACTTGGGCTGGCGGACCTGGCCGGTGACGTAGTCGCCGGAGCGCAGGCCGAAGCGGCGGATCTGGGACTGGGAGACGTAGACGTCATTGGGGCCGGGGAGTAGACGCTCGCCGCGGAGGAAACCGAAGCCGTCGTCCACGATCGTGAGCACGCCGCCGGAGAAGATGGTGCCCCGGCGCTCCGCCTGGGCCTCCAGGATGCGGAAGATCAGTTCCGGCTTGGGCATCCCGGCGACGGCTTCGAGGTTGAACTCGCCTTCCGCCAGGGTGATCAGGTCGTCTCGGGACCGTGTCTCGAGTTCCGCAATGTCCAGTACAGGGACATCGGGATCGATCTCGGGCATCGGCTCCAGCGAAGGGTCTGCCTGGGGCGCGCGCCCGCGGCCGCCACCTCCACCGCCGCCAGTCCCTCCTCCTGTCCCGCCACCACCGCGCCGCGAACGGCGGCGAGTCCGGGGGACATCCGAAGACGCGAGATCGCGTCCGCGCGACGATGTAGTCATGGGCAAGGCCTGATCTGAATACGGGGATCCCGTGCGACTGAGAGGGTGCACTGGAACCATTGGGGGTGCCCACCGACCGTGGGCTGACTCCATGCTAGTCGAATCTTCGCCACTTCGACAAGTACGCGGAGGTCTTCTCTGTCCACATTGTGCCGGGGCGGATCCCGCTCCGGTCCCACGTCCCGCGCCGTACTATGGCGCGCGCACGGCTGCGGCCGGCTAGGACGGGGATCCGCCATGACCACCACCCAGGTGCGCGACCTCACGGTAGACGAGGTTCACGGTCGGCTCAGGGCGCTGGCCGACAGTTGGTCCGGCGAGCGCGCAGAGCGCCAGCGGCGCCGGGAACTGGTGCGCGCCGACTTCGACGAACTGCACCAGGCGGGCTTCCTCCTGACCGGCGTGCCCGTGAGTCACGGCGGCCTCTGGCAGGATGCCGAGCGCTCCACCCGCGCCGTCTGCGAGATGCTCCGCACGCTGGCGCGCGCTGACTCCTCCGTCGCGCTCGTCGCCTCCATGCACCCGGCGACCGCCGTCTCGGGACGCTGGCTGCCGGTGCAGGAGGCGCCACCCCCGTACACGGAGGCCTGGACCGCCCAGCGGGACTGGCGCTTCCAGCACTCCATCGAGGGGCATTTCTGGGGAACCTGCACCTCCGAGCCGGGCTCCGGCGGAGACACGCGGCTGACGAAGGCGGAGGTGCGCGTGACGCCGGAGGGCGAGTACCGCATCAGCGGGCGCAAGCACTTCGCCAGCGGCACCGGCATCTGTTCCTTCATGTCCACCACCGGCCGCGTGGAGGGCGACGACACGCACTCCGCCTTCGAGGTGGACCTGCGAGGTGTCGCGTGGGACGGCAGCGACGGCGTCCGCATCACCGCGCCATGGGACGGCCACGGCATGACCGCCACGCAGAGCCACGCGTTGGAGTTCGAGGACTTCCCGGCGATCCGCCAGGCCCTGCCCGGGGACGTGGTGGCGGAGGCGCAGAGCATCGCGGCGGTGCTCTGGATTGCCGTGATCGTGGGCATCGTGGATATCGCCATGGAGACGGCGCACGAGCGGCTGGCGCCACGCAAGGACTCGATGAACGCCTACGCCCGCGCGGAGTGGACGCAGGTCAACGCGGATGTCTGGCTGCTGCACCAGGCGTACGAGGGCGCACTGCGCGCGGTGGAGTCCGGCCAGGACCGCGCCTTCAGCATGCTGGCCGGCAAGCAACTGGGCTGTGACCTGGCGGAGAGCATCTGCCGCCGGCTCAGCCGCGTGGTGGGCGGCAGTTCGTTCTCGCGAGGGCTGCCGTTTGGCTTCTGGGCAGAGGACGTGCGTGCCCTGGGCTTCCTGCGCCCGCCCTGGAACCTGGCCTACGACCGCCTGGAGGCGCTGTCCTGGACGCGCTACTAGTCCAGCCGGGGTTGCCTACGGGTTCGAGGCGCGCACCACCAGCGCGCGGAGCGCCGAGAAGACCCCCGGCCCGGCGGCCACCCAGGTGCCCTTCGGCACTTCCGGGACGTCCAGCCGCTCCGCGATGCCGCCCGCCTCCTCCACGATCAGCGCAGCGGCGGCGGAGTCCCATGCCTGCAGGCCGCGCTCGAAGTAGGCATCCAGCCGCCCGCAGGCGACGGCGCAAAGGTCGAGCGCGGCCGAGCCGGCGCGCCGGATGTCCCGGACCTCCGGGATGATCTGCGCCAGCATCGCCCCCTGCAGGCGGCGCACCTCCGGGTCGTAGCCGAAGCCCGTCCCTACCAGCGAGCGCCCCAGGTCCGTGACCTCGTTCACTCGGATGCGCTGGCCGTTCAGCCAGGCGCCGGAGGCCTCGCGCGCCTGCTCCCGCACTTCCTCCGGCAGGTCAGCGCCGGCCCGAGCGCTGCGGATCGCGGAGAACGTCTCGTCGAGGGACGGGTCGTGCACCACGCCCACCGATGGCACGCCCGCGACCTCGATGCCGATCGAGACCGCGAAGGCGCCGCGTCGGTAGACGTAGTTCACGGTGCCGTCCAGTGGATCGATCACCCAGCGCACGGCGGACGTGCCCTGCCGGCTGGCGCCCTCCTCGCCCAGGATCGAGTCGTCCGGTCGCACCGCCAGGATGCGGCGCACGATCAGTTCCTCGCAGGCGCGGTCCACCTCCGTCACGGCGTCCGTGGGCGTGCTCTTGGAGTCCACCACCTGCTCCAGGTGCAGCCGGGAGACCTGGATCACCCCCGCCTCCCGCGCGATGTCCATCGCCAGCGCGTGCAATTCGGTGAGGTTCACGAACTCGTTGGCGGAGGGCACAGCGAGGCCTACTCCGCTGCTTCGCGCCGGGCGATCGCCTCGGCTAGGTCCAGCAGGGCACGGGCGCGACGGACGGTGCGGCGGTCCACCAGGCGGTCGTAGCCGGGGGCCTCGGTGACCTCGCCGGCCACCACGCCCACGCGGCCGCCGCGCTTCCGCACGCGCTCCCACTCCGCCACCATCGCGCGGGCAATGGCGACTTCCGAGGGGTCCGGCGTGAAGAGCGAGTTCATCCCGCGCGCTTCGCCCTCGTTGTGCACGGTCACGCCGGCGGCACCGAACTCCTGGGCGCGGGTGGGGATGCGCTCCACGCCGGGACGGTGGTGCGTGACGTGGACGATCCAGGGCATGCGCGCGGCGTCCGCGGCAATCGCCACCTCCGCCATCGCATGCTCGTACAGCGCCGTGGCGCCACCGCCCAACCGCAGGTCGTTCCGCAGGCCGTCGATGCTGAGGGAGATCGCCCGCAGCCGGTCCACCGAGACCAGGATCTTGTAGAGGGCGACCAGCCCCTCCGCGGAATCGATCTCCGGGACGAGGTCGATCTCACCCGGCACCAACTTGCCGCGCATCTCGTACTTCCGGACCAGCACGTCACCGTCCCGGGCGTCCTGCGGCTCCTCCACGCCGGAGAGCACGACACCCGCGAGGGCGGGCGAGACCACGGCGGCGATGTCGGCCTCCATCTCGCCGGAGAGCATGTCGGACACGCGGACCAGCACCGGCCGGCCGGCCTTCGCGATCGCGCGCGCGTGGCGCGCGGCCAGCGCCCGCGCCTCCTCGCGCTGCCCGTGCAGCGAGGGGTGCGCGAGGTCGATCAGCACCGCGTCCGCAGCGCTGCTGGCGGCGCGCTTCAGCGCCGCCTGGTCCAGTGCGTCGATCACCAGCGTGCTGCGCAGTGCGAGCATGCTCGCCTCCCCCTGGCTGTCTCCTGCTGTCGAACCCTGCTACCGAATCTCGTCCTCGCCCAGCGGCGAGCCGGCGTCCACGTCCCGAAGGAAGCGCAGCACCTCCTCGCCCCAGTCGCGGGGCCGCTGGCTGCTGGTGCCGTGTCCGCACCCGTCCAGCCGCACCACGCGCCGCCGGGGCAGGCTCGCCTCCAGGCGCTGCAGGCCCGGAAGGATCATGCCGTCATGCGTGCCGACGATCACCAGCGCCGGGATGTCCACGTCCTTCAGCGCGTCAGTCAGGTCCGGCCGCGTCTGCATCGCGAAGCGGCAGCCCTCCATGCCGGGGTCGCCGGCCCACTCCGGCATCTCCGTGGACTGCGGCGGGATGGCTGAGCCTCGCGTGGTGGTGTCGCTCAGGATCAGCGCGTGGATGCCGTCCGGGTAGTCCACGGCGTACTGCGTGGCGATCATCCCGCCGAAGGACATCCCGCCGATGACCGCGCCGTCCACGGCGTCCAGCGCCCGGAGCAGGCCGCGGAGGTCCTCCGCCAGTGCGGGCATGGTGTAGGTCTGCACCTCGTAGGGGGCGGAGGAGCCGCCGTGGCCGCGGGCGTCCCAGGTGATCAGGCGACAGTCCTGGGATAGGACGTGCATCTGCGGGAACCACATCTCCAGGCTCACGGTGAAGCCATGCGCCAGCACCAGCGGGCGCGCGCCGGCGGGGCCGCGCTCGTCGTAGCGGATGCGGATGCCGGATGGCAGGTCTACGTGTGGCATGGCGCGGAGTGTAGGCGCATGGCCCGCTGGCGGCTCACGCGTCCGTCCGCCGCGAAGCGAGGGGCAGCGTGGCCTCCAGGAACGCCACGGCGTGCCGCAGGCGCTGCTCGTCCGGGCGGCGCTTCGTGTGCTTGTGGACCTTCTGCAGCGCCAGCACCACCCCCAGGTGGTACGCCTCCGCGCGACGGAGGTCGCGGAGCACGCTGTTGCTCGCGTAGCCCTGGAGCAGGTGCTCCGTGGTGGCCCAGCCCTCGTAGAACGCGAACGAGGCGATGTCGAAGGCGGGCGGGACGATCGCGCAGTCGCCGAAGTCCAGCAGGCCGGAGAGGCGTCCGTCCTCCACCATGATGTGCGAGGCGTTGAGGTCCGTGTGGCAGACGGCGCGCGCGGGGACGTCTGCGTACCACAGGAGTTGCTCGCGGAGTCCGCCCACGGCGGGCACCAGGTGCGGAGCGGCCTGCACCAGCGGATGCGACATCAGCGGGCGCCCGTCGTACGGCCAGAGTTCCACCCCCCAGCGCGAGGTGAAGTCCGCGCCCGGCGTGGACTCCCGTCCCCGGATCGCCTCCGCGGTGTCCTCCAGCATCCCGTAGCCCTCGGCGGGCAGCGCGTGCAGCGCCGCCACCACTTCACCGAGGTCGTGGGCCACCTCCGGGCCAACGGGCGTCTGTGCCGGCTCCCCCGATACCCACGAGGTGACCATCCAGCGCCGCTGCCGGAGGGACTCTGGAATGCCGGGCGAGCGGTTGGTGGCGATGGGCTCGGGGCAGCGCGTGTCGCGCTCGCGCAGGGCGGCGAGGACGGCGGAGCGCGCCTCGAACTGGGCGTCCGCGCCGGCGTACTCGTCCTGGTAGGTCTCCGGCGGGACGGCGACGAGCACGCAGTACGGCCCGGCGTCCGTGTCGGCGCGCCACCCGACGGCCGTCACGCCCTGGCCCACGATGCGCAGGTCGCCGGGCGACTCGCCCGTGGCGGCGATGACGATGCGCGCCACCTCGGGGGCGTCAGGGAGGGTATCCAGGCCGCCCATCGCTGTCCTTCCTGCATGCCACGGTGACGCGCGGCCCTGCCACGATGCCAGATTCGCGCGACTCTGGGGACAACTCCCACGGTCGCGTTCGTCACTCGCACCGCACGAGCAGGGCGATGCCCTCGTTATGACATCCACGACGGATACGATGGGATCGCATGCGGAAGACCCTCATCGCGCGCGTGGGAGTGGGGCTTGCGGTCGCGGTGGCGGTCGTACTGGCGGTCGTCCTGCTGGACCGTCGCACCGCAGGAGACGCGGTCACCGGTGATATCGAGGGCATCCAGGTCAGCGTCGCCACACCGGGCTCCACGGGCGCCGGCGGCCCCGGGCCCGGGAACGGTGATGCAGAGGCGCCCACGGTCACGCCCAGCCAGACACCCGTCGCGGTAGCCCGCGGCATCCACCTCCCTGACGTGCTGCTCGCGTTCACGGCGACCCTCGCACAGGTGGAGGGCGGCGACGTGACCTTCGCCTACCGCGCCGCTGTACAGGCGCGGGACGCCGGCCAGTACGGCCTCGCGGCCGTGCTGTTCGAGACCGCCGCCAGCGCGGGGGATGAACTGGAGCCGTTCGCTCGACTGCGCGCCGCCCAGATGGCCGCCCGGGAACACGGCGCCGCCTCCGCTGCCGGCGCGTTCGCGGACCTCGTGGCCCCCGGCGGCGCGGCCGAGCGGCTCCCCACCTCCGCCCACCTGGTCGCGCTCTTCGAGGCCGCCGACGCCCTGGAGGAGGCGGACCAGCCCTGGGAGGCACTGGCGGCGCTGGAGCGCGTCCCCTCCGTGACCGGCAACACCTTCCAACTGGCGCAGTCCTATGCCGAGCGCGCACGCATCCTCCAGGACCTCGGCGAACCCTCCTGGGTGGGCCTGGCCGTCCGGACGATGGAGACACAGCCGGGGGCATCGGCCGCGGCGGAAGCGCTGGACCGCCTGGAGGCCGCCGGGGAGGGCTACCCGCAACTGGTCGCGGCCTACGTGGAGTACCGCGCGCGCCGGAACGACGCGGCCGACGCCCGCTACCGGGCGCTCCTGGACGGCGGCTCGCTGGACGCCGTGGAGGCCGGACAGGCGTGGTTCTACCTGGGCGCCCTCCAGGAACGCTTCTACTACCGCGAGGGTGCGCTGGACGCCTACGCGCGTTCCCTGCTGGTCGCCCCGGACGGCCCGCTGGCGGATGACTCGCGCTACTGGCGCGGCCGTGTGATGGAGGAGATGGGCCGCACGCATGACGCGGCGCGCGAATACGACCTGCTGGCGGAGGTGTACCCCGGCAGCGGCTTCGCGGAGGAATCCCGCCTCCGCGCAGCGATAGCGCTCGGCCTGGGTGGGGACGGCGCGGGCGCCACGAGCCGGCTCGCGTCCATCGCCACCAGCAGCAGCCCGGAGACGGCGGCGGAGGCCGCGCGGTGGCACCACGTGCTGGTCTCGCGATTCGGCGCGCCGTCCGCCGGCGACCTCTCCGCGCACGCCCTGGATCCCACGTCCTACGTCTCCGCCTTCGAGCGGGCCGGCGACGCCGCCATCGGGGCACTGCCGCTGGCCTCGCTGGCGGAGCGGCCCGTCCCCATCGAGGTAGACCGCGAGGCGATCGACGGGTGGCTGGCCGCCCGCGTGGGCCCGCGGCCAGTCGCCGCCTCCGTGCTGGAAGCGCCGGACGTGCGGCTGGCCTGGCGCCTGGCCTCCGCGGGGGAGGGGGCGGTGGCGCGCGGCCTGCTGGTGGACGTGATCGTCACGCGCCGCGAGCAGCCCTACGACCTGGTGGACCTGGCCGTCGCGGCGCAGCGCCGAGGGCTCCACGACGTCGCACTCTCGGCCGCCACCTCCGTCCTCCGCGGCCTTGGCCCGCAGGAGTACCTGCTCGCGCCTCGATCGCTGCTGGGCCTGGCATACCCGGTGGCCTACCTGCGCGAGGCTACCGAGGCGTCCGAGGAGTTCGGCGTGCCGGTGCTGCTGCTGATGGCGCTGGTGCGGCAGGAGTCCGCGTTCAACCCGGATGCGGGATCGAGCGCCGGTGCCTTCGGCCTGACCCAGGTGATCTACCCCACGGGCGAGGCGATCGCGCGCGACCTGAGCATGTCCTCCTGGACGTTCGCGGACCTGGCGCGTCCGTCCGTCTCCATGCGCTTCGGCGCGTACTACCTGGCGGTCCAACTCTCGCAGTTCGAAGGCCACTACCTGGCCGCCCTGTCCGCCTACAACGGCGGCCCCGGGAACGCCTCGCGCTGGCTCAACGCGCAGCCCTTCGGCGGGCCGGACGGCTACGTGTACGCGGTGGACTTCACGGAGACGCGCGCCTACCTGGAGCACGTCACGGCGAACTACGCGATGTACCGCTACCTATACGCCGGCGCCGAGGCGCCCTCGCTCCCGCACGGGGGATAGCGCCGGAAGCATGCGCTGGCACCGGGGCGAGACGTGGCACCGGAGGCGCTGCGCCCCCACGAGAAGGAGAACCACCAGCAAGCCACATAGAGAACGGCGGCCTTCCGGCCGCCGTCATCGTGTCTGCGCCTCGAGCGTTCGAGGGGGCTAGTGCGCTCCGTGGTCGCCGTGCGGGGCGTCCGGGCGCTGGAAGGGCCACTCCAGGCCACGCTCCCGGCGGTACAGGTAGCCGAGGGTCGCCAAGAGGAACAGGCCGGCGGTCGCGATTGCGGTGATGAACATCACCACGCCCCAGTCCGCGCCCGGATCCGTGGCGCGACTGTGCGCCTCGAAGGTCGCGCCGCCGTGCTCCTGCGCGAACGTCACCACCGGCACCAGTGCCGCCGTCACGCCCGCCGCCATCGCGCTCAGCCGTCGCTTCATCGTGACCTCCGAACGTGCGCGCCTCACGCGAGGGCGCTCCGACTGCGGAGTCTACCGGCGGGCGACGAAACAGGCATCCGCCTGTCATGCGCCCTCTCCGCGGTGCTACGCGGGAACTTTCGGCGCTGACGGCCCCGCCCTACACGCGCGCAGCGAGGCGACTACTCCAGCGGCACGAGCCAGACGACGAACGTGGCCCCCAGGCTGGGGACCTCGCACGTCGTTGCGACGTGGACCCACTGGCCCGGTTGGAGGTCGCGGAGCGGAATGTCCAACTGGGAACCCGGCGCCACGCGGTGCTCACGGCCCATCTCATCCGAGCCGGTCAGCGGCTCAAAGGTGACGGTGGACGCGGCGAGGTCCACGGACTCGATGACGCGCTCGGCGTCGAAGGCGGGCGCCCAGGCGTAGCGGTCCTCGCGGCTGGCATGGACGTACTGGGGCTCGCCCTGGATGCCCAGCGTGATGCGGTAGCCGGGCGTGATCACATCCGCGCAGGCGATGCCCGGTGCATCAACGCCCAGGCAGGCAGAGGGCCACTCGACCGCCTCCACGGAGCCCGGCTGGATCTCTGTCTCCGGGATACCGGTCCACTCCGCCAGGCGGCTGATCGCCTCGGCGGTCACGCGTTCGCGCTCGGCCTCGTCGGCAAGCGAGGGCGTCCCGCCGCCGGGGGGCGTGACCTCCACGGTGGGGGCGGGGAACGTGGGCAGGGGGCGCGGCGTGCCCTGCGAGACGGCCGGCGTGGCGCCGTCGTCGCCGAAGGGGCTGCGCGGCGGCGGATCGGAGGAGGCACAGCCGGCGAGGGCGACCGCGAGCACGCCGGCAAACACAGCCGCGAGGAGCACTGCCACGGATCGGACCAAGCCGGACTCCCTCGTTGGGTGGGGGTTCGATATGCTCCGTCGGGACGGCGCATGTTTCACCGCGCCCTCGCGCCCCACCAGAGGTGGAGCGCGCGGCGAGGCCGCCCTCCCACCGTACCTGAACGCCTCGCACTCATCGTGGGTGCCCGCACCGGGAGTTCCGCATGCCCGTGGTTGTCATCATTGGGGGCCAGTGGGGTGACGAGGGCAAGGGCCGCGTCGTCGACTTCCATTCGCAGTATTGCTCGGTGATCGCCCGGTACTCCGCCGGGAACAACGCCGGCCACACCATCATCAACGACCGCGGGAAGTTCGCGCTGCACCTGGTCCCCGCCGGGATCTTCCGCGCGGACAAGGCCTGCCTGATCGGCAACGGCGTGGTGATCGACCCCGCGAAACTCCTGGAGGAGATCGCGATGCTGACCGAGCGCGGCGTGAGCACCGCGCGCCTGCTCATCAGCCAGCACGCGCACGTGATCATGCCCTGGCACCCGATCATTGACCGCGCGGAGGAGGCCCTGAAGGGCGAACTCGCCATCGGCACCACCGGCACGGGCACGGGCCCTGCCTTCCACGACAAGGTGGGGCGCGTGGGCATCCGCGTGGCGGACCTGCTGGACCGCGAGTTCTTCGCCTGGAAGTTGCGGAACACGCTGGAGTACAAGAACCGCATCCTGACGGGTCTCTACGGCGAAGAACCGCTGGAGTTCGAACCCATCTACCAGGACTACCTGGAGTACGGCGAGAAGATCCGCCCCTACGTGGCCGACACCATCTCCTTCGTGCAGGACGCGGACGAGCGCGGCGAGATGATCTTGCTGGAGGGCGCCCAGGGCTCCCTGCTGGACCTGGACACCGGCACCTATCCCTACGTCACCTCGTCCGTGCCGGCCTCGGTGGCGGCGGGCGGGGCGATCGGCATCGGCCTGGGGCCCACGGCGATCCAGCGCGTGGTGGGTGTCTACAAGTCCTACCAGACGCGCGTGGGCAACGGCCCCATGCCCACGGAGATCTCCTCCGGCGAGGAGATGGAGATGCTGCGCGAGGGCCTGGGCGGCGCCGCCGGCACCGCGGAGTACGGCGTCACCACGGGCCGCGCCCGGCGGGTGGGCTGGTTCGACGGCGTGCTCGCTCGCTACACCGCGCGCCTGAACGGTGTCACCTCCGTGGCGCTCACGCGGCTGGACTCGCTCTCCGCCATGGACAGCATCAAGGTCTGCGTGGCGTACGAACTGGACGAGCAGCGCGTGACCACACTGCCCCCCACGCTGGCAGACATGTCCCGCGCCAAGCCGATCTACGAGGAGTTGCCCGGCTGGAACGCGGACGTGACCCACGTCCGCCACCTGGGCGACCTCCCCACGGAGGCGCGCCAGTACGTCCGCCGCATCGAGCAGATCCTCGGTGTCCCGGTGGACATGATCTCGGTGGGGCCGGAGCGCCACCAGGCGATCGTCACGCGCGACGTCTTCGGCGCATCCATCCCCTAGCGGCGCAACCGAAGGAGCAGGTCCGTGGAGACCATCTCGCTCATGGTGCACGTACTGGCGGCTGCCGTGCTGGTGGGGCCGCAGGTGGTGATGTTCCTGGCGGTCACGCCGGCCACCTGGCTGATAGACGACGAGCGGCTGAAGCGGGACGTGCTGCGCGTGGTGGCCGGGCGCTTCGGCATGCTCGCCGGCGGGTCGCTGCTCGTGCTGCTGGCGACCGGGCTGTACCAGTTCTACACGTACGTGCCGGGGCCCATCCAGGAGAACATGATGGACTTCCGGTTCGGCATCGTGTTCGTGGTGAAGATGACGCTGTTCACCGTGCTCTTGCTGCTGATCCTGGCGCACACGCTGATCTTCTCCCGTCGCATCACTCGACTTTCCGACGCCGTGATCGCCGGGCAGGAGGATCCCGGGGCGCTGGAGTACGCCCGCCTCCAGTCCTTCGGCTTCTCCGCGCTGCTGCTGCTCGTCTCCGTCGCCATCCTCTGGCTGGGTGTGACGCTGGGCGACCACACCTACTCCTACGTGCCGCGCACGTGAGTACCGCGAGCGGCGCGTCGAAGGCGGACCGCCCGGCCTACGCCGCCGGCCTGCCGACGCTCCCGGACCTGCTGCGGCCCGGCCTCGACCTGGTGTTCGTCGGCATCAACCCAGGGGAGCGGTCCGCCGAGCGCGGCCACTACTACGGCCACCCCGGCAACGCCTTCTGGCGCCGGCTCTCCGCCTCCCCCCTTGTCAGCCGAGAAGTCACCGCCGAGGACGACGCGAGCCTGCTGGCGGAGGGCATCGGCTTCACCGACGTGGTGAAGCGGGTGATCACGGACAGCGCCCAGATCAGCCGCGCGGAGTTCGCGGACGCCGTCCCGGCCTTCCAGGAACGCATCGCCCTAGCAGCGCCGCGGGCGGTCTGCTTCACGGCCACCCGGCCCTTCGAGGCGGTCTACCCGGGCCAGTGGCGCTCGCGCGGATGGGGCAGGCAGGATGTGCCACCCCTGGCCGGCGCGGAGGTGTGGGTCATGCCCTCGCCGTCCGGGCGCGCCGCCGGCTACCACCGGGAGATCGATGGGGTGCTCGCGGATCTCGCGAAGGCGCTCGGGCGCCAGGGGCAACGCGGGCAAGCGCGGCAGGGGGCGGCATGACCTTCGACGAACCGGGCGAGGAGCGATTCCGCCCCGAGGACGGCTGCCCGCTCTTCAGCCCGGCGCTGGAGGAGCACCTGGTGGCCGTGTCGCGCGGAGAGGCCCCGAACCGCGGCCGCTTCTGCGGCAACTGTTACACACCGGTAGGCCGGGACACCTCGCGCTGCCCGCACTGCAACGAAGACTTCTCGGCAGGGCGCAAGCCCGTGGACGCGGTCCCGGCCGACATCATGGACGCCCTGCGAGAGCAGCGAAAGGTCGAGGCTCGCTGGGTGAACGGCCTGGCGTACATCGGCCTGCTGATCGCGGTGGTGGGCGGCCTGGCGTTCGTCCTCACGGTGCCGTTCCTGAAGGACCGGCTGCTCTACGCCACGATCGTCTACGCGCTGATCCTGCTGGTCGGCGGCAGGGCGCTCGCCGGCATCCTCGGCGGCTACTACGGCGACCGCCTGGGCTTCGAGAAGGCCCGCGCCAGGACCCGCGCCACCTGGGAGCGCCACGTCGCCGAGCGCGATGCGAAGCGCGCACAGCGTCGGTAGTGGCTCAGGCCGGGATCGGCGCCTCCCGGTCGACGGCCCTCGCCAGGTCCATGAGCCGTCCCAGCGTCTCCAGCCGTTCCGCCATGGTGTCGCCGGCGGGCGAGACCTGTAGCGTCGTGATGCCCGCGTCCCGGTAGGCGCGGATGCGGGCCTTCACCATCTCGTCCGTCCCTAGCAGGTTGGACTTGGTGACCAGGTCATCCGGGATCAGTGCGGCCGCCTCGTCGCGCCGACGGTCCAGCCACAGCCGCAGGACCTCCTGCGCCACCTCGCCGTAGCCCTGTCGCGTGTACGCCTCGCGGTAGAAGTTGTGCTCCGGCGACCCCATCGCCCCCATCTCGAAGGCGAAGCCCGGCTTGCGCGGCCGGATGAGGGCGTCCAGGTCATCGCCGAACTGCACCACGCCTCCCGCCTGGCGCTCGATCTCGTTGAAGTCGCGTCCGGCCGCCCCCGCCCCCACACGGATCTCGTCCAGGAACACTGCGGCGTGCTCCGCCATGAAGGAGGAGGCGAACCAGCCGTCCGCCAGTTCGCCCGTCATGCGCAGGCTGCGAGGCCCGAGCGTGGCGAGATACACGGGCACACGTCGAGCCGTGGCGCTGCTGCGCAGCGCGCGGCCCTCGCCGCCCGGCAGCGGCAACTGGTGCACCTTGCCCTCGTACGCCACGCGCTCGCCGGACATCGCCAGTCGCACGATCTCCACGGTCTCGCGGAGGCGCGTGTACGGCGGGTTGAAGGGGACGCCGTGCCAGCCCTCGATGACCTGCGGGCCGCTGGTGCCCAGGCCGAGCACGAAGCGGTCCCCGGTCATCGAGGCCAGCGACAGCGCGGTCATGGCGAGGACGGCGGGCGACCGCGAGCCCACCTGCGCGATCGCCGTGCCGAGCGTGATCCGCTCCGTCTTCGCAGCGAGCCGGGCGATGGGCGTGAAGGCGTCGAAGCCCCAGGTCTCGCTGCACCATGCACTGTCCACGCCCAGGCGCTCCACCTCCTGCACCCACGTCTCCGCCGCCTGCCAGTCGTCTCTCGCTACCCCGAGGCCGACCGCGATCTTCACGACTGCGCCCCGGGGTAGCCGGGCGCGGCCTTGACCTGCTCGATCTGGCCGCGGTGGTCCAGGTCGTGGGTGCGCTGGAAGAGGTACCAGGCGCGGGCGTGCAGTTCGCCGAACATCGAGTGCGGCGCCGTAGGGGTCGGCGGCGGCGCCGGCGGGAGCCCGAGGAGCAGGGACGCCCACTGCATCCCGTCCTCGCGCAGGTCCGCCCGCAACTGCTCGATGCTGGCGGTGGTCGCCTCGCGCGGCGGCTCGATGCCGGAGGAGTCGCCCTGCTCGCCGGTCGCAAGCCGCTGTACCAGCCCTCTGCCGGCGCGGGAGTTCTTCAGGATGTGGAGCGCGGTCTCCTTGATGCTCCAGTCCTCCGCGGAGGGAGACCACTCCGCCTGCTTGTCCGTCACGCCGTCCAGCGCGGCGAGCAGGTCCAGCCGAGCGGCCGTGGCGCGCGGCCAGAGTTCGGCGCAGGTGTACTTCTCTCCCTGTGACACGTAGTAGCCGTGCATGCGGTCGTACTCGGCCTGTTGCTGCGGGCTGACCATGACTCGTCTCCTCCGATACGGGTGCAGTGCTCGCGCTACTGCCCCTTGAACACGGGTGTCCGCTTCTCCGCGAAGGCACGCGGGCCCTCGCGGGCGTCCTCGGTCTGGCCGATGGCCCAGCGCATGGTGGCGGCCAGGCGCTCGGCCTCCGGGCGCGGCATGTTGCCCTGGCGGCGCACCAGTTCGTGCATCGCCCGCACCGCCAGCGGCGCGTATCCGGCGATCTTCTCCGCCATGGCGCGTGCGGCCGGCATCAGTTCCTCCGGGGGGACCACGCGGCTGACGATGCCGAACGCCCGGGCGGTCGCCGCATCGATGCGCTCGCCCGTGAACAGCATGTCGTTGGCCAGCACTCGAGGGATGGAGCGAGGCAGGGTGACGGGCGCACCGGCCAGCGGGAAGAAGCCGAGCGTGATCTCCGGCAGGCCGAACTGCGCCGCCTCACTGGCGATGATGATGTCGCAGGACAGCGCCATCTCGAAGCCGCCGCCCAGGCAGTAGCCGTTGACCGCGGCGATGAGCGGCTTCTTCGCGTCGAACTGCGCGAAGCCCGGGCGGTCCTCCGCGGGGAAGAGGCTCGCCACGCCGGTGGCGGCAGCCGGGCCCTCAGCCCGACCGCGCAGGTCAGCGCCGGCGCAGAACGCGCGTCCGTTGCCCGTGAGGATTGCCACCCGCACGTCCTCGCGGTCTCGCACCTGGTGCAGGGCATCCATCAAACCCGCGCTGAGGTCGGCGTTGATCGAGTTCATCGCGTCCGGACGGTTGAGCGTGATGGTGGCCACGCCACCGCTCACCTCGAACAGGACGGGGGCGTCTGCTTCCTGCGACATGGGGGCTCCCTCCATGAGAGAGTTACGTAACAGATAGTGAGTAGCCAACTTGTACCTGAGTGCGGGTAGAATCACAAGGCCCCATGCAAGCGACCGCGGGAGAGAGGCCGAATTGCCAGAAACGCGCTCCTACGAAACGCAGCAGCACTGTCCGGTCGCCCGGACGCTGGACGTGGTGGGCGACCGCTGGACCATGCTGGTGCTGCGCGACCTCTCCTGGGGCCGGCGCAAGTTCTCGGGGCTCATGGACTCGCTGACGGGGATCTCCGCGAACCGCCTGGCGGAGCGCCTGAAGCGCCTGGAGGCGAACGGCATGGTGGAGCGCGTGTTCTACAGCGAGCATCCCCCGCGCGCGGAGTACCGCCTGACCACCAAGGGCCGCGCCTTCGTCCCCGTCCTGGTCGCGATGCGCGAGTACGGCGAGGCGTGGGAGCCCCGCGACGAGGTCGCGGCCCTACCGCCCGAGGGCTGACCGCCGGTCACACCTCGATGGGCTGGTTCCGAACCAGGCGTCCCACGCGCTGGTGCGCCATCGCGTAGTGCGCGAGGGTGACCGCCGCGAACGCGAGCGCCACGGTCGGCGCACCGCCGAACCAGAGTGCCAGCGTGGCGGCGGCGAAGAAGTCGAACTCCAGCATCAGGCGCACCTGGCCGGGCACCGTCACCGGCGGGTCCGGCTTCGGGTCGTTCGGGACGCGGAACGTCCCCCACGCCGCCGCCGCCAGCAGCGGGGCGCCGAGGCCCAGCGCGACGCCGAGTACACCATCGGCAGCCCGGAACCCCCACCACGCGAGGGCGGCGAGCCCGGCGAGTTCGAGGACGAACCGGAGGACGTCGTTCGCGCTGATCGACTGCATGCCGGCGGGCGAGCGAGCCACTAGCCCCGGACGGCCGCCCGCAGGTCGATCTCGTGGCGGGCCAGTTCCGCCTCGATGAGCGCGCGCGTGCTCTCCGAGGGCGGGACCAACGGCAGGCGGCAGGGGCCGGCCTCGATGCCCACGAGGTTGACCGCGTACTTCACCGGGATCGGGTTGCTCTCCACGAAGAGCACGTCCACCAGCGTCTGCATGCGGTGGTGCGCCTTCGACGCCTCCGGGAGCCGGCCGCCGAGGATCGAGTCGATCATGCGGCGGATCTGGCCGCCCACCAGGTGCGCCGCCACGCTGACCACGCCGTAGCCACCCAGGGCCATGACCGCCAGGGTGTCGCTGTCGTTCCCGGACCAGACGCGGAAGTCCTCCGGAGCCAGGTCGATGATCGCGCCGATCTGGTTGAGTTCCCCGCTGGCCTCCTTGATGCCGACGATGTTCGGCACCTCCGCCAGGCGGAGCGTGGTGGAGACCGTCATGTTCAGGACCGTGCGGGACGGCACGTTGTAGAGCATGCACGGCAGGGAGGTGTGCTCCGCGATCGCGCGGAAGTGCTGGTAGAGGCCCTCCTGGGGCGGCTTGCTGTACGCCGGGACGGTCAGCAGCACGCCGTCCAGGCCCTCGCGCTCGGCGGCCTCGGTGAGGCGGATGGAGCGGCGGGTGTCCGAGTTGGTCGCGCCGGCGATGACGGCGACCTCGGGGCCGACCGCGTCCTTGGTGGCGCGCCACACGGCCACGGTCTCCTCCTCGGAGAGCGCGAAGCCCTCCCCGGTGGAGCCGGTGGCCACGATGGACTCCGTGCCGGAGGCGACCAGGGCGCGTGCGAGGGCGCCGGTCTGTTCCAGGTCGACCTCGCCGGTCGCGGTCATGGGCGTGACCATGGCGGTGATGAGACGGCCGAATTCGGCTGACATGATGGGACTCCTGCTGGCGGCAAGGGCGTACGAGGCTCCGCCGCGGTGGTGGCCTCGATCACGTCGCGGGAGCGACGCCCGAGGCCGGGCGAACAGTGTAAGTGCTGTGCTCGGGTTGGGAACGGGGGAGGCGGGGGCGTCCCGGCAGGCGGACGTCCCCTAGCGCTTGAGCAGGTCCCGCTTCAGGAGTTCCTCCGCGATCTGGATCGCGTTGGTGGCGGCGCCCTTGCGGAGGTTGTCCGTCAGGCACCAGAAGGTCACGCCGTGCTCAACGGTGCGGTCCGGGCGCAGGCGGCAGACGAACGCGCGGTCGTCGCCGGCGATGTCCAGCGGGGTGACGTACTTCGTGGGGTCTGGGATCAACTCCACGCCAGCGGCGGAGCGCAGCGCCTCGTGCAGCATGGCGATGGGCGCTTCGCGCTCGAACTCCAGGTGCACGACCTCCGCGTGGCCAATGGCCACGGGTACGCGCACGCAGGTGGCAGCGAACGGCAGGTCCGGCTCGTGCAGGATCTTGCGCGTCTCGTTGCGCATCTTCAGTTCTTCCTTGGTGTAGTCGTCCTCGTCCGCGACGAAGTCGTCCACGTGCGGCAGCACGTTCCCGGCGATCTGCACGGGGTACACCGAGGGCGCGGGCACGGCCTCGCCGCGGCCGATGGCCGCCATTTGCTCGTCCAGTTCACGCACCGCGGCCGCGCCGGTACCGGACACGGCCTGGTACGTGCTGGCCAGCACGCGCTTCAGCGGCGCCACCTCGCGCATGGCGCTCAGGGCCATGGCGAGCGGCGTGGTGGTGCAGTTGGGGATGGAGATGATGCCCTGGTGCCACTCCAGGTCGTCGCCGTTCACCTCCGGGATGACCAGCGGCACGGTGGGGTCCATGCGGAAGGCGGAACCGTCGTCGATCATCACCTTGCCGCGCTCGCGCAGCCACGGGCCCCACTGCTGGGAGACCTCGGACGAGGCGGAGCAGAAGACGATGTCGGCGTCCTCCAGCGCGGCCTCCGTCGTCTCTTCGACGACGATGTCCTGGCCGGCGTACTGGAGGACCTTGCCCTTGGAGCGGGCGCTCGCGAGGAGCCGCAGCTTCTTCATCGGCAGCCCTCGCTCGGCGGCCACCCGGAGGAACACGTCCCCCACGGCGCCCGTTGCCCCGATGACGGCTACGGTCGGCTCCACGCTGAGTCTCCTCGATGATGCGGGACGCCCTCGGGCAGGCCGGCGTGCGCCCCAGATGGTGATGCCGCCCCACGGGCGGCGAGTACCCAGTGTACGGGGGGCGGCGGGAAGGGGCTAATCGACGGATATAGTTGAACCGAGGTGGCTGTATGGATGATCGACTCGTGACCCTGCTGACTGATCTCCGTTCGCGCGACGTTCCACGCGAAACCGTGGAGGAGGCCATCAAGTTCAGCGCGGTACTACCCGTCCTTGATCGACTCGGGTGGGACTGGGCAAACCCGCACGAGGTGCGCCCCGAGTACGTCCTTGGCGGACGAAAGGTTGACTTCTGTCTGCAGGCGGGAACAGCCCGCGTGTTTGTGGAAGTGAAGCGTCCCTCCGAGGACCTGGATCAGAAGAGCCATCAGGAGCAGTTGCTGGACTATGCCTTTCGGGAGGGAGTCCACCTGGCCATCCTCACGAACGGTCTGCGCTGGTCCTTCTACTTGCCTACCGGAGTCGGCAGCTGGGAACAGCGAAAGTTCTTTGTCCTCGATGTCCAAGCCCAAGATCCGCGCGACGCGGCAGAGCACCTGAACTCATTTCTGTCCCGTGACGCTGTCTCCGACGGCAGGGCATTCGAAGCGGCCCGGCGCGTGCTGGACGCAACGCAACGCAAGCACAGCATCGCCGAGGCCATGCCGATCGCCTGGAAGCGGATGGCCTCCGAACCCGATGAGCAGCTCGTCGAGCTTCTCGCCGAGGCCACCGAGAGTTCTTGTGGATACCGTCCGGAGGATGAGGTGGTCGCCGAGTTCCTCACCCGCTTGATTGCGGTCGAGGGCAGCGGGCGGTTGGAGACCGCCACAGAGGTCGTCTCCGGAACCCCGCAGCGCCAGGCGAGTAGGGCAGTCGGACCGAGCATCGCAGGCTCCGTGACAGGCACCAGCCCCGCATCCTTCCAGTTCCTCGGCAAGGCCCGGCCGGCGGGGACTTGGAGGGACGTGCTCATCGGGCTCGCCGAGGAGCTCTACTCGCGCCACCCCGATGACTTCGAGAAGGTTCTCTCCCTGAGAGGTCGCACGAGGCAGTACTTTTCGCGGGACGGCGACTCGCTGTTCCAGCCGTGCGCGCTTGGCGCATCTGGGTACTTTGCTGAAACGAACCTCAGCGCCAATGACATCCTCAAGCGCTGCCACGAGCTCCTGGCGTTATTTGAGTACCCGGACTCCGACTTCGCCGTAACAACGCGACACTAGGCAGCCAAGGTGGACCGCACCTACGCCGACCTCCTCCCGCACCTCGCCGCCGCCTTCCCTCACCTCGACCTGCGCGGCCTGCGGCCGCTCGCGTCGGGGTGGGCGTCCGAGGTCTACCGCACCGACGGCGGGTTCGTGATGCGGGTGGCGAAGCACGCGCTGGCGTGGGAGCACCTGCAGCAGGAGCAGCGGCTGCTGCCACTGATCGCCGGCGACCTGGCCGCGGAGGTGGCCCGCATCACCGACCTGGCCCCGCCCTCCGAGCGCTCCCCACTCGGCGTCGCCGTGCACCGCATGCTCGAGGGCGTCCCGGCCGGGCCGGGCGACATGACCGAGGCAGTGGCGGGGGACCTCGGGCGTTTCTTCGCGGCGCTGCACCACGTGCCGCTGGAGCGGGCGGGTGCGGGCGGCGTGCGGGCACTGGAGGCGGCGGCGCAGTCGCTGGCGTGGGCGGAGGCCGTGACCCCGGCCGTCGAGGACGGCGAGGTGCGAGACGCCCTCGGCGCGTGGCTCGTGGGAGTGCGCGACGGGGTGCGGTTCGCGTCTGGGCCGCTGGTGCTGTGCCACTTCGATGCGTGGAGCGAGAACCTGCTGCTGCGTGACGGGCGGCTGGCCGGGGTCCTCGACTGGGGGGACGCGGTGCTGGCGCCGCCGGCGGCGGAGTTCGCGGCGATCTCGTACTACGGGCCGGCGTTCACCCTCGAGGTTGCGGAGGCGTACCGGGCGGCCGGCGGCTCGCTGCCCGATGGATGGCGGGAGCAGGCGCGGGACTACCTGGTGTATCGGGAGTTGCGAGGGCTCCACACCGCCGCGACGTCGGAGTCGGAGGAGATGGCGGACTCGCTCCGGAAGTTGCGGGTGGCGCTGCTGGAGTACGAGGTGAGGTGAACGGCGGCGGCCGGATGGGGGAGTCGGGAGAACCGCGCCGAGGGCGCGGCCCCCACCCCCGCCCTCCCCCGTGAAGGGGGAGGGGGTCAGAGGCGTGGAGGCACGCCCTCGGTCGGAGGTTCAGGGGGCGGCCGGTGCGAAGCCGGCGCGGCGGCGGGGCTCGGCGGTGGGGGCACCGGCCAGGACTTCGTCCACCAGGCCGTAGTCCTTTGCCTCCTGTGCGTCCATGTAGCGGTCGCGGTCGAAGTCGCGGGCGATCTCCTCCACGGGGCGGCCGGTGCGATCGGCCAGCAGGCGCCGCATGCGCTCGTTGAGGCGCAGCAGTTCCGCGGCGTGGATCTCCACGTCCCGGGCCTGGCCCTGCGCGCCGCCGAGCGCCTGGTGCATGTGGATCGTGGCGCTGGGCAGCGCGAAGCGCTTGCCGGGGGCGCCCGCCGCCAGCACCGCCGTGCCCATGCTGGCGCTGAAGCCGACCGCGATGGTGGAGACGTCCGCCCGGATCAACTCCATGGTGTCGATGATCGCGAGGCCGGCGTACACCTCGCCGCCGGGCGAGTTCACGTAGAGCGAGATGTCGCGGTCGGGATCCTCGCGCTCCAGCCAGAGCAGTTGCGCGACGATGGAGTTCGCCACGTTCGCGTCGATCGCCGTGCCCAGGTAGATCACGCGCTCCTTCAGCAGCAGCGAGTAGATGTCGTAGACGCGCTCACCTCGAGGGCCGGCCTCCACCACCATCGGGACCACGGCGGCGGGCATCCGGGAGTCGGTCATTGCGGGGCTCCATCCGTTCACCATCGGGTAGTTCATCCGTCGTCACTTATATAACCACAGGCGGATGGGTTCCGCTACACTCTCCCCATGGCCACCGCGGACGCCCTCCTCGCCTTCGCCGACCCCAGCCGCCGCGCGATCCTCGACCGGCTGGCCGAGGGCGAGCGCGCGGTGGGCGAACTGGTGGCAGCGCTGGGGCTCTCCCAGCCGGCCGTGTCCCAGCACCTGAAGGTGCTGCTGGACGCCGGCCTGGTGACCGTGCGCCGCGAGGGCCGGCGACGGCTGTACCGCGCCTCGCCGGACGGCCTGGGCGAGGTGCGGCAAGAGGTGGAGCGCTACTGGCGCGCCGCCATGGACCAGATGAAGCGCGACCTGGAGGGCCCGGACGAGACCACTGGGAAGCCCTCGGTGGGACGGAGGCAGCGATGAGCAAGCAGGAGCAGGTGCGGGTGGACGACTACATCGAGGCGTCTCCGGACGAGGTCTTCGACTACGTCACGGACCCGGCCCGCCGCCCCTTTGGCCGCGACGACTTCCTGACGCTGGGCGACGAACTGGGGCGCGAGGCGCCCCACCGCGTGGCATGGGAGGTCACGGTGGCGGACGGCGTCCCGCGCCGGGGCAGCGTGGAGGTGGCGCTGACGCCGGACGGCACGGGCACCCGCGTGCGCGTGACGCACACGCTGGTCGCACGGGCTGCCCTCGGGAGCCGCGTGCTCGCGCTGGCCGCGTAGCCGAGGGATGCGCCGCTAGGTCAGGCCGACGAGCGAGTCGAGGCCGACCACCAGGTGGTCGCGCTTCATCACCTCGCGGATGGCGAGCATGACGCCGGGCATGAAGGACTCCCGCGCCGTCGAGTCGTGGCGCAGAGTCAGCGTTTGGCCCGGCCCGCCGAGGATCACCTCCTGCGAGGCGACGAAGCCGGGCAACCGCACGGAGTGGATGGGGATGCCGCCGGTCTGCGCGCCTCGCGCATGCTCCAGGTGCTCCTGCTCCGACACCACCGCCTCGAAGTCCCGGCCCCGCGCCTCGTGCATCAGGCGCGCCGTGGTCATCGCGGTACCGCTGGGGCTGTCCACCTTGCGGTCGTGGTGGAGTTCGATGATCTCCGCGCGATCGAAGAAGCGCGCGGCGATGGCCGCCATGTACATCTGCAGCACGGAACCGATGGCGAAGTTCGCGGCGTAGACCCCGCCGATGCCACGCGAGGCGCAGTCCTGTCGCCACGCCTCGATCGCCTCGCCGGAGACGCCGGAGGTACCGACCACCAGGCGCACGTCGTGGTCGCGGGCGGCCTCGATCAGTCGAGGCGTGAAGGCGGCGTTGGTGAAGTCCACCACCACGTCCGGGCGGGCGACCTCGAAGAGGTCGGCGGGCGTGGCGTGGACGCCCAGCACCGTGCCGGAGGTGAGGCGGTGCTCCGGGTCCGCGGCCCCGGGCTGCGGCTCCAGCACGCCCACGGGCTGCATGTCCTCCTGGGCCTCCACGGTGTTGAGCACCAGGCTGCCCATCTGGCCCGAGCCGCTGACTGCTACGCGGATCATCCGTCGCCCCCGTATCGCATCCGCTCCTGCATGAGCGCGTAGTAGAGAGTACGCGTCTCGTTCATGACGTCATCCGGGTCGCTCCCGGGCGGACGCTCGGTCAGCCCTCGCGCCGCCTCCTCGAGTCGCTTGATCCGCTCCGCCAGGTCCTCCCACGGGCCCGCAGCGCGGAGGTACGCCTTCATCGCCTTCAGTGCCGCGTAGAGCGAGTGGGTGAACTCGTACTCCTCGCTCAGCACGTCCATCGCGGGCCGCCCCTCCGAGGCGTCCCCGGGACGATCGAGGCGGACATCCACCAACAGCCCTTGCTCCGCGGGCGCCTCCGCGATGCGGCGCTCGACCTGCTCCCGCGTGCCATAGGAGAGGTCCACGGAGTGCAGGACGGATTCCCCGAGCAGCCAGTGGCGCCCTGAGGGAGAAGTCGCGCCGGAAAACGCCCCGTGCCAGCGGAGCGGCATGGCCCGCCGCAGTGCCGCCGCCGCCTGCCACGGCCCGTCCACGCCCTCCACGACGCAGAGGGCATCGATGTCTGACCAGCCGTCGTTGCTGCCAGCGGCCAGCGATCCGAAGAGCGCCACGCGCGAGACCGCGGGGCATCCGGCGAGCGCGTCCACCAGGTCCAGCGCGATCCGCCGCGGCGTGGTGACGTACGGGTAGAGGAGCGCCTCGGTGGACTGTTCCATGCTCATGGCGTGCGGAGTCTACCGGTGCGCGCGGGCAAGCAAGAGGCCCGGCATGCGCCGGGCCTCTCGTTGTGTCAGTCGCGCTCGAGGCTCGAGTCTCGAGGTGCGGACTTCGCGAACTACCAGCGGCGTCCGCCGCCTTCCGGGCGCGGGGGACGGTCACCACCGCGGTCGCCGCCACCCTCGCCGCCTCCGCCACGGAAACCACCACCGCCGCCGGGGCGCGGGCCGCGATCACCACCACGGTCGCCGCCGCGATCACCACCACGGTCGCCGCCGCGGTCGCGGTTGAAGCCGCCACCGCCGCCGCCACCACGGCCGCCGCGGTCACCGCCGCGCGGGCCGCCACGGCCACCGCCGCCACCGGCGGGTCGGCGCTGCGGGCGGTCGTCGTCGCCCTCGCGCAGGCCCACCGGGCCCTCTGCGTCGGCTTCGCGCATGGAGAGGTTGATGCGGCCCAGGTTGTCGATCTCGATGACCTTCACCTTGACCATGTCACCCACGTTGACCACGTCTTCCACGCGCTCCACGCGGTCCTCCGACAGTTCGGAGATGTGGACCATCCCGTCCTTGTTCGGAAGGATCTCCACGAAGGCGCCGAAGGACATGATCCGGCTGACGGGACCCTCGAAGATCTCGCCCACCTGGATCTCCTTGGTGAGGCCCTGGACCTGGCGCACGGCGGCTTCCACGCCGGCCGCGTCCTGGCCGCCGATGAAGACGGTGCCGTCCTCCTCGATGTCGATGGAGGCGCCCGTCTGGGCGATGATCGCGTTGATCACCTTCCCGCCGGGGCCAATCACCGCGCCGATCTTGGACGGGTCGATCCTCACGATGGTGATCTTGGGGGCGTAGGTGCCCACCTCGTCACGCGGGTCGTGGATGGCGCTCTGCATGACGTCCAGGATCTTGAGGCGGGCGTCGCGGGCCTTGGAGAACACCTCCCGCAGGAAGTTCGGGGGCAGCCGCTTCAGCTTGATGTCCAGCTGCACGGCGGTCACGCCCTGCTCCGTGCCGGCCACCTTGAAGTCCATGTCACCGAGGGCGTCCTCGATGCCGGCGATGTCCGTGAGCAACGCCCACTTGGTCGCCATCTCGTCGCTGGTGACGAGGCCCATGGCGATGCCGGCCACGGGGGCCTTGATCGGCACGCCCGCGTCCATCAGCGCCAGGGTGGAGGCGCAGACCGAGGCCTGCGAGGTGGAGCCGTTGGACGAGAGCACGTCCGAGACCAGGCGCAGCGTGTACGGGAACTCCGCGAACGGCGGCAGCACGGCCTCAATGGCCTTCTCCGCCAGCATGCCGTGGCCGATCTCGCGGCGGCCCGGGCTGCGCATGGGCCGCGCCTCCCCCACCGAGAACGGGGGGAAGTTGTAGTGGTGCATGAACATCTTCCACTCGCCCGGGGCGATCGCGTCGATCTTGGCGCGGTCGCGGAGGGTGCCGAGCGTGGCGACGGTCAGGACCTGCGTCTGGCCGCGCTGGAAGAGGCCGGAGCCGTGGACGCGAGGCAGGACACCCACCTGGGCGTCCAGTTCGCGGATGTCGTCAGGCTTCCGCTCGTCGGCACGGACGCCCTCGTCCAGGATGCGCTGGCGGACGTGGGCCTTGATCACGGCCTCCGCCAGGGCGGTCACGGCGCGCCGATCAAAGTCCTGGTCGCCGCCGTCCTGCTCCATGCGGGCAATGGCGAACTTGGCCACCTCGTCGATGCCGCGGAAGCCCTCGCCCTGGACGGCGTCCCGCATCATCTTCTCCTGGCCCGCGAGCGCAGCGGCCACGCGGTCCTTGAGGGCGGTGTCCTCCGCCGGCTTCTCCCACGGGGTCTTCTCCACGCCCACGGCGGCGATGACCTCGCGCTGCAGGGCGTTGAGTTCGCGGCAGATGCCCTCCGCATACTCGATGGCCTCGATCAGTTCGTCTTCCGGGATCTGCTTCGCGCCAGCCTCGATCATGACGACGGAGTCGTCCGTGGCGGCCACGGTCAGTTCCAGATCAGAAGCCTCGATCTCCTGGTAGGTGGGAAAGGCCCGGAAGCCGCCGTCCACGCGCGCGATGCGCACGGAGGAGACGGGGCCCTCGAAGGGGAGCGGGGAGATGTTGATCACGGTGGAGGCGCCAACGGTGGTCAGCGCGTCCGCGGGGTTCTGCCGGTCAGACGACAGCAGCGTGGCCACCACGTGGACCTCGCGCTTGTAGCCCTTTGGGAAGAGCGGGCGGATGGGGCGGTCCGTCATCCGGGCCGCCAGGGTGGCGTCCGTGCCCGGGCGGCCTTCCCGGCGGAAGAACGAGCCGGGGATCTTGCCAATGGCGTACATCCGCTCTTCGAAGTCGACGGTGAGCGGGAAGAAGTCGATGCCGGGGCGGGGGTCGCCGTCCGACAGCGTCACCAGCAGGACGGTGTCGCCGTAGCGGACCGTGCAGGAGGAAAGGGCGTTGGGGGCGAGTTTGCCGAGGCCGATCTCGAAGGTCTTGCCCTCGATCTCTCGGGTGAAGACGCGCGTCTGCGCTGCGGTGTTCATAGGTCTCTCTTTGCTGCCTTCTCTGTTCTCTCTGGCTCCACACACATCTCTGAGAAGTACGGCCGGCGCGCATGGGCGGTGGGGCCGGACTGTGCCGGACGCAGGAGGATCACGGGGGAGTGGGGGGCTCGAGGTCGCCGTCTGTGGGGCGGGGACTGCGGGCGCCCAGACTCCGGGCGGATCGTCCGCGGCGGTCGTGAACGCGTGCTGTGCTCTATTACCTGTGTCTGCTCAACGTCCCGGCCGCCGGACGCTGTGCGTGTGGGGCGTTGCCCACGAAGCGGGGCGGCCTGCCCAGATAAGCGAACGGGCTGCGCTTAGCGGCGCAGCCCGAGGCTCTGGATCAAGTTGTGGTAGCGCTCCACGTCCCGCTGGGCGAGGTAGCGCAACTGGCGACGGCGCTGGCCCACCAGTTTCAGCAGCCCGCGCCGGGTGGCGTAGTCGTGCTTGTGCTCACGCAAGTGGTTCGTGAGGTAGATGATGCGGTCCGTGAGCAGGGCAACCTGCACCTCGGGGGAGCCGGTGTCGCCCTCGGCCCGCTTGTATTGCTCGATGATCTCGTTCTTACGTTCCGCCGTCTGCATGCTGCGACTGGTATCCGTCTCTGACGCTTCGTCTCTACACTTCACATGGCAGGCGGTGTCGCCGAGGCCCGGCGGGGAGCGCCCTGTCAGTTCCCTGCACTGCTGTGCGAGGTGGCTGTACGAGGGCTTCCGCGGTCGGGGAGCGAGCCGCCGTCGCCTCCGCGCCTGTGTGGGCGGGGCATGCGACCAAATCACGCTAACACAGCACCCCCACTGGTGCCATCCGGAGACAGCCACCGCGCCTGGCGGTCACTGGAGGCGTCCCCGGGGCTGTCCCAGCCATTGGAGGCCCGCATGGATCGCCCCGGCACCGAGCACATCCCGCTTCGGGTAGTGGTGGACGCAGACGTGAGCCTGCCCGCTGCGCTGGCCGCCCGCCTCAACATCGTCGCGGCGCCCGCGGACGCTCCGCTCCTGCACGAGCGGATCAACATCCCCCGGCTGGTGGTGGAGACCGGCGGTCCGCTGGATCCCGCCCCGGCCGTCGAGGCGTGCCGGGCGGCAGCCCAGCCGGGCGCGGGCGTGCTCTACGTCTCCCCCGGCAACGGCGCCGCTGCCTGGGGCGGCCACCCGGAGGGCGCGGAGGAGCAGGCGCGGCCGGCCGTGGAGGCGGCGGGGGCGCGGTTCCTGCACCTCCCGACGGATGACGTCCTGATGGCCTCCGGCTGGCGAGCCGTGGTGGCGGCGGAGGCCTCCGCGGCCGGCGCCAGCCCGGAAGAGGCGCGTGCGCGCGCCGAGGCAGCGCCGACGAGACTCCTCGCGCTGGTGGAGCACCCTGAACTGGCCGGCGACTCCATGCCCGGGAACCCGGACACCACGAACCGCATCGTGACGTTCATCCGCGCCGACGGGTTCGCCCTAGACTCCATGCCGCACCGCCGGGACGACGGCCTGCGCCGCCTGCGGGACCGCTTCGCTGCCGCCGTGCAGGGCGTCTCCGGACTGCGAGTGGCCGTGCATCACGGCGGCGTTGCCCCCGCCGCCGAGGCGATGGCCACCTGGATCAGCCGCCACACGGAGGCGCAGGAGGTGCACGTCTCCGCGATCACCCGCCACGCCGCCACCCGCCTGGGCCCCGGCCTGGTAGCGATCGCGTGGACGTTCTCGGAGTGACGGTCGCGGCGTAACGGCTCGCCCCGCCGCTAGTCGCGGCGCTCGTCCAGCGTGCTCACCAGGTCCTCGAAGGCGTGCCAGTGCTCCACCGAGCGGACGTGGGCGCCGGGCGCGTCCCCGCGGTCGAAGATCGAGCCCACCAGCAGGGCGCTGGCGGTGGGGTGGTCCACGAAGGTGTCAAAGACGCTGGCCGTGTCGTCCAGGTGGACGCGGAGGCCCAGTTCGCGCGCGGCGGTGTCCTTGGGCGCGCGCGAAGTGAACTGCACGTCCGAGATCGGCAGCCCGTTGGCAGCGATCCACTGCCGCGCGAAGGCCGTCTCGTGTTCGTGGCGGGCGGTCAGCAGCACCAGGTCATGGTGCGCCGCCAGGCGGGCGGTCACCTCGCTTGCGCCGGGCTTCACGGGCATCTGGAGCGCCAGGTCCGTCTCCAGCAGTTCCCGCACCAGCGCCGTCCAGCCCTCGCCCAGGTGTTCGTGCGGCTTGATGCCGGCCGCGCGGAGGGCGGGGAGGTCCGCGTCCCACCGGCGCAGCGCCTCGCGCTGGAGCATGGCCGTGAAGTCACAGAGGGTGTCGTCGAAGTCGATGCCGATCCGCATGACCTCAGGATACCGCCCGACTGTTATCGGGCAGCGGGCATCGAGAAGTAACGTGCGCTCAGGCCTCCGGCGCGGGCTTCAGCAACTGCACGGTGTTGCCGTCCGGGTCACGGAACGTGGCGATCCACCCACCCCAGGACTGCTCCCGGGGCTCCTCCACGAACTCCACCCCGCGCGCCCGCATCTCCGCGGCCAGGGCCGGGACGTCCGAGGCCAGCAGGTTCACCATGATCCGCTCGGGGTCGGGGTTGGCGCCCGTGACGCCCTGGTGCACCCCGACGATCAGGCGGACGTGGCGCGGCGGCTCCCCCCAGGAGAACGCCACGTGCCCCGTGCGGTTGGAGGGCTGTGGCGACAGCCCCACCTGCTCCACGTAGAAGCGCCGCATCGCCTCGAAGCGTTCAGCGCTGGTCCAGAGGATGACGCCGGCGAGCCCCTCGATGGCCACGGGCGTCCCCTTCCGCTAGCGGGCGCGGGCCTTCACGAACTGCACCAGGGTGCGCACGGGCGTGCCGCGCATGCCCTTCACCATCCAGCCCTTGTCGCCAGACGCGCTCATCACGCCGGCGATGTCCAGGTGCACCCACGGCGTGTCCCGCGCGAAGGCCTCCAGGAACTTGGCAGCGGTGATCGAGCCGGCCTGCCGCCCACCCGTGTTCTTCAGGTCCGCGACATCCGACTTGATCAGGTCGAAGTACTCCGGGTCCATGGGGAACTTCCAGATGCGCTCGCCCACACCCTCCGCGGCCTTCTCCAGCTCCCCGTAGAGGCGGTCGTTGTTGGTGAATGCGCCCATGCGCACGCCGCCGAGCGCCACGCCCATGGCGCCGGTGAGCGTCGCCACGTCGATGATCGAGGTGCAGCCGTTGGCGCGGGCGTAGGCAATGCCGTCCGCCAGCACCAGGCGGCCCTCCGCGTCCGTGTTCAGCACCTCGATGGACTGGCCGTCCATGGCGTAGACCACGTCGCCGGGCTTGGTGGCGGAGCCGCTGGGCATGTTCTCCGTGCAGGGGGCAATGGCCATCACGTTCACCGGCAACTTCAGCCGGGCAATGGCGCCCATGGCTGCGATCACGGTGGCGGCGCCGCTCATGTCGCCCTTCATGGCGTCCATGCCCTCCGCCGGCTTCAGGGAGATGCCGCCGGTGTCAAAGGTGATGCCCTTGCCCACCAGGCCGATGTAGCGCCCGCGCTGCCGCGCGCCGTTGTAGGTCAGGACGATGAACTTCGGCGGCTGGATGGAGCCGTTGGCGACGGACAGGTAGGAGCCCATCTTCAGACGCTCCGCCTCCGCCCGCTCGATGACCTTGCACTCCAGGCCCACCTCCGCCGCCATCTGCTGGGCCCGCGCCGCGACGATGGTGGGGGTCATGAGGTTGGCTGGCTCGTTCGCCAGGTCCCGCATCATGTTGGTGGCCTCGGCGATCACCACGCCGGCCTCCGCGCCCCGGCCCGTCTGCGTGGCCCGCCGCGCGGAGGACTCCACGAACGTGAGGTCCCCGAGCGTGTACTGCGGCTTGTCGCCCGCGCGCGTGTGGTGCTGGTCGAAGCGGTAGAGGCCCAGGACCACGCCCTCCGCCGCGGCCTGGCCGGCCTCCTCGGCATCGCCGGAGGCCTCCTGCAGGGAGATGGCGACGCGGCCGGCGTTGATGCCGCGCAGGCTGCGGGCCAGCGTGCCCATGCGGTCACGCAGGCTGATGGTGGTGACCTTGGAGCGCTCGCCCATGCCGAAGACCGCCACGCGCTTCGCCTTCAGGCGGCGCGCGCCGCGCCCAGCCGGTGCCGGGAGCACCGTGAACTCCCCGGACTTCCCCTGGATGTGCCCGTCCGCGAGCATCGAGGCGATGGTGCCGCCCAGCGCCCGGTCCACCGCGGCCGTGTCGCCGCTCAGGGTGCGCACCCCCTGCGCCAGCGGGACGGCGTACGTGTCCGCGTCCACCCCCGTGATGCCACCCGACACGACCGTGATCTTCATTGCGATTCCCCTCTCGCGGTTCGTCCCGCCTCGATGCGCCTGGAGGCCCCCAGGGAGCGGCCGGGCAACCTTCTCAGAGGCTGCGGGGAACCGATCCGGGGAAGCAGGCGTTCACCAGGGGCGCGCGACTCGCGGAGCATAGGCGTGACGGTTTCGCGGCGACAACAAGGGCCAGCGCGGGGTATCCTGTGCGGACGCAGTGGCGGGCCCGTCCGGCAAGCGGATGGACACGTCGAGTAGGTACCGCTCCGATGCAGGCACGCATCTACCGCTACATCCACCAGGCGACGTCGCCCACCCGGCGCCACACCTCGTGGTTCGACCTGGTGGAGATCGCCCTGGTCGCCCTGGGCTTCCTCCTCTACTTCGTGGTCCGCGGCGGCGTGGTGGACCGCACCGGCGAGGCGCTGGCCAACGCGCGTGCGATCATCGACGCGCAGAAGGCGGCGGGGCTGCTGTTCGAGCCCGCCCTCAACTCCTGGACGCTGGCAGCCGAGTGGCGGGTGGAGTTCTTCAACTTCATCTACTTCTGGATGGACTTCCCGCTCATCGTGGGCGTGGGGCTGATCCTGTTCTTCCGCAGCCGCTTCCACTACACGCTGCTGCGGGACGCCCTGCTGATCTCCGGCGGCTTCGCCCTGATCGTGTACTTCACCTACCCGGTGGCACCCCCGCGCTTCCTGCCGGAGTGGGGCTTCGTGGACACGCTGGAGGAGTTCGCGAACCTGTCCTACCAGGCGAACTCCATGAAGCCGTTCGTGAACCCCTTCGCGGCGGTCCCCTCCCTGCACGTGGGCTGGTCCGTGCTCCTGACGTTCGTGCTCTTCATGGCCACGGGGAACTGGCTGGTCCGCGGCGGCGTGCTCTTCATCCTGGTGGCGCAGACCATCGCGGTGATGGCCACCGCCAACCACTACTTCTTCGACGCCATGATGGGCACGCTGATCTCGCTGGCCGCGCTGATGGTGGCCATGTGGCTGCAGTCCGCCGGTTACCCCCGGATCCGGGACTTCTTTGGACGCCGTGCCGCGGAACTCGAGGCGCGACGCGCCCGGGGCGCCGCCGCGTAGTCCTCGGCGGGCGCTACCCCTCCAGGTACGCCCTCACACGGTCCAGCAGCGCGTGGCCGACCTCGTACTTGGACATCAGGTCCAGGTCGTCGCGCTCGCCCCGGTCGCCCAGGATCGCCACGCGGTTGGTGTCCACCGCGAAGCCCGCGTCCGTCGACGAGACGTCGTTTGCGACGATGAGGCGCGCGCCCTTCTTCGCCAGCTTCTTCTGGGCGTTCTCGATCAGGTCGTCCGTCTCGGCGGCAAAGGCCACCTTCACCAGGCCGCCGGGCCGGGCGTTCTCCGTGGGCACGGAGGCGATGATGTCCGGGTTCTCCAGCAGGTCGATGCTGATGTCACCGGCCTCGCCGCGCTTGATCTTGCGCGCGGCTGCCTCGGATGGGCGGTAGTCCGCCACGGCGCCGGCCATCACCAGCACGTCCGCGTCCGCGCACTCCGCCAGCACCGCCTCCTGCATCTGCAGCGCCGACTCCACGGCCACCACGCGCGCGCCGGCGGGGACCGGGAGGTCCACCGTGGAGACCACCACCACCTCCGCGCCGCGGTCGCGCGCCGCCTCCGCGATGGCGTAGCCCTGCTTGCCGCTGGAGCGGTTGCCCACGTAGCGCACGGGGTCGATGGCCTCGCGGGTGCCGCCGGCGCTCACCACCACCTTGCGGCCCACCAGGTCGCCGCGCTCACGCGCCAGCCGCGCCCGCGCCTGGTCCACGATCGACATCGGTTCCACGAGCCGGCCGAGGCCCACGCGCCCGGAGGCGAGGCGGCCCTCCACGGGGCCGATGAACTGGACGCCCCGCTCCCGCAGCGTGGCCACGTTCGCCTGGTTCGCCGGGTGCTCCCACATCTGGCCGTCCATGGCCGGCGCCACCAGTACCGGCACCGTGGTGGCCAGCGCCGTGAGGGACACCATGTCGTCCGCCAGGCCGTGCGCCAGGCGCGCCAGCGTGGAGGCGGTGGCCGGGGCGATCAGCACCATGTCCGCCCGCCGGGCGAGTTCCACGTGCGCCTCGCCGTATTCGCCGTGTGGGCGCCACATGTCGCCGTAGGGCTCGCGCGCGGTGATCGAGCGGAAGGTCAGCGGCGTGACGAACTCGGCGGCATGGGAGGTCATGGCCACGTCCACGCTCGCGCCCGCCTGCACCAGCCGGCTGGCGACCTCCACGGCCTTGTAGCAGGAGATGGATCCGGTGACGCCCAGCACCACGTGGGCGCCGCGCAGCGGGTCGCCCGGCCGGCCGGGCAGGCCCAGGATGCCGGCATGCTCGGTGCTCACTGGTTCGCCTCGTAGACCAGGCGCAGCCCGGTCAGGTTCAGGTCCGGCTCAATGGCGTCGAAGCAGCCCGCTTCTTCGGCCAGGATGCTCACGTAGCCACCGGTGCCGATTACCAGCGCCTCGTCCCCCACCTCCGCCTTGAAGCGCCGCACCATGCCACGCACCATCTCCACGTAGCCGAAGAAGATGCCGGACTGCATGGAGTGCACGGAGTTCCGGCCGATGGGCCCGGACGGCTGCTCCAGGCTCACGCGGTGCAGCATGGCGGCGCGGCTGAACAGCGCCTGCGAGGCCAGGCCGATGCCGGGGGCGATCGCCCCACCCAAGTAGTCGCCGTCCCGGGAGACTGCGTCGAACACGCAGGCCGTGCCCAGGTCCACGATGATCAACGGCGGGTCATAGGTGTCCAGCGCGGCCACGGCGTGCAGGATGCGGTCCGGCCCCACCTCGCGCGGGTTGTCGTACAGCACACGGATGCCGGTGCGGACGCCCGGCCCCACCACCAGCGGCTCCACGTTGAAGTGCTTGCGGCAGACCTGCTGGAAGGTGGTCACCAGCGGCGGCACCGTGCTGGACATGACCGCTGCCGCCACCTGCGCCGGCGTGATGTCCACGGTGCGCAGCAGGCCCAGCAGGAGCATGGCGTACTCGTCCGGGAAGTTCTCCTGGTCGGTCGCGATGCGGAACGTGCCGATGATCTCCTGGTCGTCAAAGACGCCGATCGCGATGCTGGTGTTGCCGATGTCGATGGCCATCAGCAGGCCGGTGGCCTGCTCACCATTCTGCAGTTCTTGCACGTCCTGGGACATGGTTGGGTTCCTCCTGATACGCCGCCCGGGGGGTCGGCGTTCATCACCCGAAGTGGCGCGCAGTATAGCGACGGCCGCAGAGGATCGGTGCGGTCTTGCGGGAGGTGACCAGGATGATCCGACCGCGCTGCAAAGGAACTTCTGGTCTGGCATCACGAGATCGGGCGCGCTCAGGAGCGGCGAGGTCGCACCGAGTGCCTAAAACTTTGGAGACTCCACATAACAACCTTGATCGGCCAGATCGGGCGGTGCTACAGTCCCACCCGTTCGGCATTCAGGCCCACTGGTTGCGGCAAGACTCGGGCCGGCTGAACGCCAATCGACCGTATTTTTGGGCTGCTTCACGGGCTCAGGCTCTCAGCGGTACATCCCCTTCGGCAGACGATTGAGGGATCCGAGGATCAAGAGGTCCTCGGCCTGCGGAGCATTGTGTCCCCCGCGGCTGCATCGTTGGAAGGTCACGGAGGCGGCCGCGTGCACGACGATCCCGCCGCCCTGTGGCAGGCCACGCTCAAAGTCCTGTCCGCCCAGGTCTCGCGCGCCAACTACGACACGTGGCTCGAGGGCACCGTGGGCGTGCACGTTGACCACGACATGCTCACCGTGGGCACCCGCTCCGAGTTCGTGACGGAATGGCTGCAGAAGCGCCTCCGCCCGGCCATCCTCCGCACCCTGGGGGAGATCACCGGGCACGACATGGAGGTCTGCTTCGAACCCCTGCGACCGGACGAGGCGCAGGTGGCGGCGCTCCACCAGCCCAGCGGCGAGCAGCCGCGCACCACGGTGGTGCGGCCTCGACTGCGCGAGCGCTACACCTTCGCCAACTACATCGTGGGCCCCGGCAACCAGCTGGCGTTCGCCGCGGCGGAGGGCGTCGCCCGCGAGCCGGGCCGCCTCTACAACCCGCTCTTCCTCTACGGCGCGGCCGGCCTGGGCAAGACCCACCTGCTCCACGCCATTGGCCACGCGCTGCTAGAAAAGGGCCAGCACGTGGTCTACCTGAGCGCGGAGGCCTTCACCAACGCCCTCATCACGTCCATCCAGGGCCGCAAGATGGACGACTTCCGCCAGCGCTACCGCTCCGCGGACGCCCTGCTGATCGACGACATCCAGTTCATCGCCGGCAAGGAGCAGACGCAGGAGGAGTTCTTCTACACCTTCAACGAGCTGTACGAGGCCGGCCGCCAGATCGTCATCACGTCCGACAAGAGCCCGGCCCACATCGCGCAGTTGGAAGAACGCCTCCGCACCCGCTTCGAGTGGGGCATGATCGCGGACCTGCAGGCGCCGGACATGGAGACGCGCGTCGCCATCCTCCGTCACAAGGCGGCGGAGCAGAACATCCGCGTGCGGGACGACGTCCTGCACATGATCGCCTCGCGCTTCAAGAACAACATCCGGGAGCTGGAGGGCTCGCTCACCCGCGTGGTGGCATACAGCCGCCTGACCGGGGAGTCGCTCTCGCCGGAGGTGGTGGCGTCCGCGCTCGCCTCGCTCCAGACGAACGAGCCAAAGTTGCCGCCGTCCCCGGACCTGATCATGGACCTGGTCTGCCGCTACTTCGACATCGACCGCACGGGGCTACTCTCCCAGAGCCGCGAAAAGCGCGTCGCCTATCCGCGCCAGATCGCGATGTACCTCATGCGTGAACTGGCCCACCGGTCACTGGTGGAGATCGGCCACGCCCTGGGTGGTCGCGACCACTCCACCGTCCATCACGGCTGGCGCAAGATGGAGAAGTCGCTGGCCGTGGATCCGGAGACGCGCCGCGACATTGCCAGCCTGCGCGAGATGATCGAACAGTCGCGCCGCATCGCCTGAGGTCGCCTCGCTACTCTCGGCCCCCGGCACTTGTCCCCATTTTCAGGTCTCACGCCTGCTGGTTGCGATCCGAACAATTGCGCAATCGGATGCGCCGATCTGTGGCCTCCACTGTGGACAAGTGGCGGCTGTGCGGTGGACATGTGTCGACTCTTTCGATTTCTGTCGAGTTGCAATGACCTGTCTCGCCGGCTCTCCACAGACTCACCGTGGGTAAGTCACCCAGGCGTGAACGAAGCAACGCGGCCTGTCCCAGCCCTGGAATGGTCGTATCGCCAGCAACGGCGCGAAGCACCGGGAGGCGTGAACACGATCCACACCACTACGATGACGACTATCTGATCCCATAGGCACCGGACGGTCCGCTGTGGACTGAGCCATCCCCATCCACAGGAGTCCTGACCCTCCCTCATGATCGACCAGATTGAAATCGAAGTAGCCGCTGGCAACGGCGGGAACGGCGCCGTCTCGTTTCGGCGGGAGAAGTTCGTGCCGCGCGGCGGGCCTGATGGCGGCGACGGGGGCCGCGGCGGCGACGTGATCCTGGAGGCGCAGCGCCGGGTCTCCACCCTGGACGCCTACGCAGATGGCAAGGTGCGGCGAGCCCAGGACGGCGTGCCCGGCGGGCCAAACCAGCGTCGAGGCGCCTCGGCGCCAGCGCTGCGGTTGCCCGTGCCGGTGGGCACCGTCGTGTACGACGCCGACACGGACGAGGTCATCGCGGACCTCGCACAGGACGGTGCGGCCGTCGTGGTCGCACGTGGCGGACGTGGTGGCTGGGGTAACAAGCGCTTCGCCACCTCCACGCGCCAGGCGCCGAAGTTCGCCCAGCGTGGCGCGCCGGGCGACTCGCTGCGGCTGCGGCTGGACCTGAAGTTGCTCGCGGACGTGGGACTCGTGGGGCTGCCGAACGCCGGCAAGTCCACGCTGCTGACGGCCTGGAGTCGGGCGCGTCCCAAGATCGCGTCCTACCCCTTCACCACGCTGCAGCCGGAACTGGGCGTTGTCTACGTGGGCGGCGATGCCTTCGTCGCCGCGGACATGCCCGGCCTCATCGAAGGCGCCAGCGCCGGGGTGGGCCTGGGGCACGAGTTCCTCCGGCACATCGAGCGCACGCGCGTGTTGGTGCACGTGGTGGACATGACCTCCGAGGAGCCGCTGGCCGACCTGGCGATGATCAATGGCGAACTGGAAGAGTTCGGCCACGGCCTGGCGGAGAAGCCGCAAATCCTGGCGCTGAACAAGATCGATGATCCGGACGCCCGCGCCCGCGTGGACTTGCTGCGCGAGGAGATCGACGCACTGGACGTCCCCTGGATGGCCATCTCCGCTGCCGGCGGCGAGGGCCTGGAAGAACTGGCCCAGCGCGCCTTCTGGATGCTGCGCCGCGCGCAGGAGGACGAGGCGGAGGCAGCCGCGGCGGAGGTGCCCGTGCTGACGCCGGTGCCCAAGCGCACCGGGCGCTTCGAGTCGTACCGCGACGAGGACGGCGTGGCCGTGGTGGACGGTCCTACCCCCAACTGGCTCGCGGCGACGCTTGACCTGCACGATCGCGACCCGCGCGACGAGTTCTTCGGCCGACTCCGCCGGATGGGCGTCCACCGCGCGATGCGGCGCCTGAAGGTGAAGGACGGCGAGATGGTGCGCGTGGGAGATGTCGAGGTGAGGTGGGAGGAGTGACCTCGCCGGTCCCCGGAGTTCCTCCCCGCGTGGGCGTGCTGGGCGGCACGTTCGACCCACCCCACCTGGCGCACCTTGCCCTTGCGGACGCTGCTCGCATTGAGTTGCGGCTGGACCGGGTGATCTTCCTGCCCGCCGGTGACCCGTGGCGGAAGGCGGACCGCGACGTGACGCCCGCTGTGGTGCGCCTGGAGATGCTGTACGCCGCCGTGAAGCCCTTCTCCTGGGCGGAGGTCTCCACCATCGAGATCGAGCGCCAGGGGCCCTCCTACACGGCGGAGACGCTGGAGGCGTTGGTGCAGCCGGGCGAGGAATGGTGGTTCATCCTGGGTGCGGACGCGCTGGCGGACATGCCGGCGTGGAAAGACCCGCGACGGATCGTGTCCTGCGCTCGGCTGGCGGTCGCCCGGCGGCCGGAGGCGGACGGCATGCTGGTGACGCCCGCGCTTCGTGAAGCGGTCCCCGGCGTGGACGATCGCGTGGACGTGCTGGACATGCCGCTGCTGGCCATCTCCGCGACCGACATCCGCGATCGCGTGCGCCGGGGCGACTCGACGGAGTTCCTGGTGCCACCCGCCGTCCGCGCGGTGATCGACCGCCACGGGCTCTACCGCGACTGACCGGCAGCGGCTGGCGTGGCTAGGGGGGCGAGTGCGCGCCCTCCGGAGGGCGGCCCACCAGGATCGAGGAGCGCGGGATGGGCGGCAGGACGAACGGCCGCAGGTCCGCCTCGCGCACGAACTGGAAGCCGGCGTCCGTGGCCAGGCGCTTCAGGCTGCGCTCGCCTCGCAGGCGCGGTCGCTTCACGCCGGTGGAGACCACGCGCGCGTTCCAGGCGTCCAGCCGTGGATTGCCCGTGGGGGCGAACTCCCAGATCAGCGCCAGGCCGCCCGGCTCCAGCACTCGGTGTATCTCCGCGAAGAGGCCCAGCACGTCGATGTCGTCCAGGTGCTTCACCAGGTGGCCGCAGAGCACCAGGTTGAACGCGCCGTCCCGGAACGGCAGGGCGGTGGCGGAACCCTGCACCAGGCCGGCGCCCCGCCGCGGGTTGTCCTCGTCGCGACGGGCTTGCCGGAGCATCGCGCGCGAGATATCGAGGCCCACGGGCGGCTGCTCGCACTGCAGTTGGTCGTCCAGGTTGCGCAGGATCGCGCCGCGCCCACACCCCAGGTCCAGCAGGCGCGTGGAGGCGTCCAGCTTCAGGTTCGTGGGCAGGCGGTAGAGCGGCGCGTTCACCAGCCACTGGCCGCCGCCCATCATCCAGCGGAAGGCCGCCGCGGAGAGCGACCGGCCCTCCAGCCAGCGCTCGTACTCGAGGGCTCGGCGGGCCTGGGTGCTCAGCGGGCCGCTCGGGCTGGAAGTGGTCACGTCCGGCATGGTCGCACCGGGCCCCACCTCGCTCAATGCGCCGGTGTGATGGGCGCGGGGCGCGACTCCTTGCAGCATCGCGAGTGCAATGCGGCGGGCACTGCGCGCGCGGGCCTCGTAACCAGTGTTCCACGTGAAACGGAGTACGTTTCGGTACCGTGAGGGGCAGGGGTCGAGACTGAGGTGGCTCCCCGGTGCACAGAACCGTCTCGCTGCGCGCACTTTTACTCGCCGCGCTAGCGCTCTCCCTGATCGCCCTCGGCGCCGCGTGTGCGGACGACGAGGACACGCCTGAAGACCCCGAGGTCCCGGGCGCTACCGCCACGCCGACCGAGGAGCCGGCGGACGGTACGCCCGCGGTGACCACGTCACCGAGCCCCACCGCCCAGGGCACCGGCACCGCCGTGGCGGAGGACGGCCGCACCGGCGTGGACGAACTGGACGAGATCGTGGTCGCCGTGGAGGAGGGTGATGTCGCCGCCCTGATGGAGCGGACGCTGGTCCAGTCCGTGCCCTGCACCACGGAGCAGGGAGCCGGCGGGCCGCCGAAGTGCGACGAGGGCGACGAGCAGAGCACGCCGTACGACGTCTTCCCGGTAGTGGGCTGCGAGGGCGGCTGGACGGACGACCCGGAGGGGCTCTGGAGTCGCCTGATCCGCGAGTCCCGCGGGCTCTATGCCGCGACCGAGGCCGGCTTCGAGACAGCAGAATGGCCCCAGTCCGAGTGGTTCCTGGTCTTCCACCGCGAATACGTGGACGGCGATGCGGGCGCGCGGCTGCACGTGGATGCCAACGGCTGGATCGTCGCCTACTGGGAGGGCTGCCAGGCCACCGTGGAGGACCTGGTCCAGTTCGACGAGCAGGACCTGGAGTTGATCGCCGGGCCGTTCGAGCCCGCCTGAACGGCGCCGGGAACCAACGGGGCACGGCAGGCGTTCTGAGGACACCACCCCGGGGAGCGCCCCGGGGCAAACAGGAGTGCCTCATGCGTTTGCGAACCGTCGCACCTGCCCTCTTCCTTGCCGCCGCGATCGTGCTGGCTGCATGCACAGACTCGGATGACCGGACGCCGGGCCCGACGGCCACCGAGCCGATCGTGCCGACCGCCACCGTCACGCTCACCCCGGCGCCCACCGGTACCGCCACCGCGACCGCACCGTCCGGCGATGACCGCCGCACCGGTGATCCCGCCCTGGACGCGATCGTCCATGCAGTGGCGGACCGGGACGTGGGCACGCTGGTGGGGCTGATGGAGATGCAGACCGTCGGCTGCACTCACGCCCAGGGCATCGGTGGGCCGCCGAAGTGCGAGCCACACCAGGCCGAGGGCGACCAGAGCACCGTCTTCCCGCTGACCTCCTGCGAGGGGGAGTGGTCGCGCTCGCCCGGCTGGCTCCTTGGTCGCGCCGTCCACCAGGCGCAGGGCCTCTACGCGGCGCTGCAGGCGCCGGACGGCTGGACGATCTTCGAGGACGCGCCGGAGACGGACACGTTCCTGGTCTTCCACGCGGACAACATGCAGCGCGGCTTCCGTCTGAACGTGACCGACGGGCGCATTACCTCGATGACGCTGGGCTGCTCGGATGAGTTCGCGTTCCACCAGGACCCCCGCACCGGCGACGCGTTCTCGGTGGTGGCCGGGCCGTGGGAGGACGCGGTGGCTCGCACGCCGGAGGTGCCCATGACCGGCCGGGACCCGCTGGACGCCTTCCTGGAGCAAGTGGCCACCTACGACTTCGGCGCGCTGTACGAGGGCGCCTCGCGTGCGATGCAGCAGACGCCGGCCGTCCCCTGCGTGACGCAGATGGAGGGCCCGGGCGGCATCGAGTGCGACACCGCCAAGGGCGAGACGGAAGGCACGCCGGTGCAGGTCTTCCCCAGCGCCTACTGCGAGGGCTCCTACGCCCGCAACCCGGGTATCGCGCTGCAGTCGTTCCTGGGCATGGCGCCCGTGCTGCACGCGGTCTACGAGGCTCCCGCGGCCGAGTCGAGCTCGCCCATTTACCGCAACGGCGAGTGGTGGGCGGTGTACGAGTTCACCTCGCCGGATGCGTACCCGGAGGCCGTGCGAGTCCACGTCACCGAGGCTGGCGAGGTCGCGGTGATGTGGTACGGCTGCGAGGGCACCCTCGACTCCGTGTCGGAGGGCGCGGGTGACGAGGTCGAGTTCGCCCTGGAGGGTTGAGTCAGCGCTCCTCGGTTACGGCCGAGGAGCGCGCTGCTCGGTGTTCTCCAGGTCGAAGGACATCCGGACCTTCGCTTCGGCGCCGTGCTGCTGGACGGCCCACTCGCACATGGAGGCGAGTTCGCGCAGGCGCGGGGCCAGGTGCTCGTAGCCGCGGATCAGGGAGGTCAGCGTGGCGTCCGGGCGCTCCCAGTGGGCTGCCACCTCGCTGGCGCACCTGGCGAGGTCCGCCGCGGGCTGCCATGAGCGCTCCAGTTCCATGCGGTCCTGGGGCGTGTCGATGTTGCGGTCCGCGTACCTGTAGACGGGCTTGAGGTCGACCTTGAGCTGGCGGCGGAGGTGGCTGGCCGCCTGCGCGAGTTCGTGGGTGCCGCCCATTTCCGCGCTGTACGCCCAGGAGATGAAGAACAGGACGATCACCGGGTCGTCCGTGAACTGGACGGGGCTGGGGGGATCGAGTTCGGGGGAGAACTCGACGAAGAAGCGCTCGGACCAGGGTTGGGCGTCGGTCATCGGGTGGCCTCGAGGTGGGCGGAGCGCGGAGACCCCCCTCCCCCGCCCTCTCCTTCCCTCTGTGGGAAGGAGGAGGGGGTCAGAAGGGGTTGGTGCCTCCCACCTGAGGGAGGAATGGGCAGACGGTGATCTGCTGCCGGCATCACGGGGCGCCCTCGCGCGCTGGGAGGGCTAGACGTCCAGCGTGGCCTCGAGCGCGTGGGTAGTGATGAACTTCTTGCGGGGGGCGACCTCGTCGCCCATCAGGGTGTTGAAGAGGTCGTCCGCGATCTCCGCGTCGTGGACCTCCACGCGCAGGAGCATGCGGTTCTCCGGGTTCATGGTGGTCTCCCAGAGTTGCTCCGCGTTCATCTCGCCCAGGCCCTTGTAGCGCTGGATGTTCACACCCTTTTCCGAGTGGTCCTTGAAGTAGGTCTCGCGGGCACGGTCGTCAAAGAGCCAGGTGGTGTTGCGGCCGCGGGTCACGGAGTAGAGCGGCGGCTGGGCGATGAAGAGGTGCTCTTCCGTGATGATCTCCGGCATGAAGCGGTAGAAGAACGTGAGCAGCAGCGTGCGGATGTGCGCGCCGTCCACGTCCGCGTCCGTCATGATCACGATCTTGCCGTAGCGCAACTTGGCGAGGTCGAAGTCCTCACCGAAGCCGGTGCCCAGCGCGGTGATGATGTTCCGGATCTGCTCGTTCTCCAGCATCTTGTCCAGGCGGGACTTCTCCACGTTGAGGATCTTGCCCCGCAGCGGCAGCACCGCCTGGTTGCGCCGGTCGCGGGCGCTCTTCGCGGAGCCGCCGGCCGAGTCGCCCTCCACGATGTACAGCTCGCACTTCTCCGGGTCCGTCTCGGAGCAGTCCGCGAGTTTGCCGGGGAGGTTGGAGCCCTCCAGCACGCCCTTGCGCTGCACCAGGTCGCGCGCCTTGCGGGCGGCCTCCCGGGCGCGGGCGGCCGTGAGCGACTTGTCGATGATCTTGCGGGCGAGGCCGGGGTTCTCTTCCAGCGTCTGGGCGAGCGCCGTGCCGACGGCCGACTCCACCAGGCCCTTGATCTCCGGGTTGCCCAGGCGGGTCTTGGTCTGGCCCTCGAACTGCGGCTCGGACAACTTCACGGAGATCACGCAGGCCAGGCCCTCGCGGACGTCGTCGCCGGTGAGGTTGGGGTCGCTGTCCTTGAGCAACTTCGCCTTGCGGGCGTAGTCGTTCAGGACGCGGGTCAGCGCCGTGCGGAAGCCGGTGACGTGCGAGCCGCCGTCAATCGTCTTGATGACGTTGGCGAACGAGTACAGGATCTCGCCGAACGAGGCGTTGTACTGGAACGCTACCTCCACCGAGGCCTCGTCCGTCTCGTGGAAGACATAGACGGGGTCCGGGTGCAGGGCGTTCTTGCTGCGGTTCAACTGCCGCACGAACGCCTGGATGCCGGAGTCGAAGTAGAAGGAGCGCTCGGTGCCCTCGCCACGCTCGTCGATGAACTGGATCATCAACCCGCGGGTCAGGTAGGCCATCTCACGGAAGCGCTGGACCAGCGTGTCGAAGTCATAGTCCAGCGTCTCGAAGACCTGGGCGTCCGGCATCCAGTGGATGATGGTGCCGGTGTCGTCCTTGTCCACCTTGCCGGACTTCTTCAGTTCGTTCTGCGGGACGCCGCGGACGTATGCCTGCGTCCAGCGCGCGCCGTCCTGGTGGACCTCCACGGTGAGGGACTCCGAGAGCGCGTTCACCACGGAGGCGCCCACCCCGTGCAGGCCGCCGGAGACCTTGTATCCGCCCCCGCCGAACTTGCCGCCCGCGTGCAGGACGGTGAGTACCGTCTCCACCGCGGAGAGGCCGGTCTTGGAGTGCTTGCCCACGGGGATGCCGCGGCCGTTGTCCACCACGGTGACGTCACCCTGCGGGTGGATGGTGATGACGATCTTGTCGCAGTAGCCGGCCATCGCCTCGTCGACGGCGTTGTCGACGATCTCAAAGATGAGGTGATGGAGACCGCGCTGATCCGTGGAGCCGATGTACATGCCGGGCCGGCGGCGGACGGCCTCCAGGCCCTCCAGGATCTGGATGTTGTCCGCGGTGTAGTTCGACGCAGGCTTGCTGGCCCGCGGGGCGGTCGTGGTCATGCTGTCCCGTTCACTCGCGGCCTTCTCGAGGGGTCGAGGAGGGCCATCGCCGTGCTCGGATCGCCCGGATGGGGGGCGAGTGGACGGGCTCCGTGAGCCCTCCAATGCGAGCGTGCAGCCGGGCGACGGGGAGGTCTGACGGGTCGCTCCAGCACGCTCACAGAGTAGCACGATCCCCAGTATTCTGGCGAGATTCCGGCACTGCGCCCGCCTCAGCCGGTGGCCATCGCCCGCCTGACGGCCCTCGCGCGGATCCTGCTCGCTGGTACTCCTCCTATCGCCCGCGTCCACGCGCGGATGCGCCGGTTCGCCCCCTCGCACAAGCGCGCGACAACCGTCCGCCGAGGCCGCTTCCGGGAGGGTCCGCAGTCGCGCCTACAATGCCGCCCATGGTCGAGATTACGCTTCGCCCCATTGGCACCGTCCGCAACGGCGAGCACGACGTGAGCCGGGCGGACTGGAGCCGGGTGGAGTCGCGAATCGACCTCGATCCCGGGCTGGGGGAAGCGCTGCGAGGCCTGGAGGACTACACGCACGTCATGGTCATCGGATGGCTGGACTGGTACCCCACGGAGTACCTCGCCCGCCGCACCGCGTACCCCTCTGGCGACGAGCGGCTGCCGCTGCAGGGCGCGCTGGCGCTGCGGGGCGCACGCCCGAACCCCGTGAGTGTCACCGTGTGCGAGGTGCGCCGCGTGGAGGGCGACTCGATCGCGGTGCGCGGGCTGGACCTCGTGGACGGCACGCCCGTGATCGACGTGAAGCCGTACATCCCCTACTACGACGCCGTGGCGAAGGCGAAGATCCCGAAGTGGGCCGGGGGATGAACCTGCAGCGCTCCCGGGGTGGGCGGCTCCAGGCCGGGCGCACCGGACTGGAGGACCAGGCGACCTCGGGCCGCCTCGAAAGGCCGGCGCGCCGCCCTCCCTCCCGCCGCACGCTGGACGCGATCTATCGGGCGCTGCTGGGCACGTACGGCCACCAGCAGTGGTGGCCCACCGCCACGGCGGATCCCGAGACGGAGCGCTTCGAGATCTGCCTGGGCGCGATCCTCACGCAGAACACCTCCTGGAAGGGCGCCGCCGCTGCGCTTGCCAACCTGCGCGCGGCGGGCGTGCTGGCGCCAGAGGCGCTGCTGGACCTGCCGCACGACGTGCTGGCGAACCTGGTGCGCCCCTCCGGCCACTTCAACGTAAAGGCGCGCAAGGTGCAGTCTTTCTGTGAGGCCGTGGTGATGGACGGCGGCGGCTCCGTGGACGCGCTGCTGGAGGGCGAACCGGACGAGGTACGCGCGCGATTGCTGGAGATCTGGGGCATCGGCCCGGAGACCGCGGACGCCATGACGCTGTACGCCGCGCGGAAGCCCACGTTCGTGGTGGACGCCTACGCCTACCGGATCTTCGAGCGCCTCGGCTGTCCTCCGGGGCCGCGCAAGTACGACGTCTACCGCTCGTTCCTGTTGGGTCGCATCGGCCCGGACGTGACGATGCTGAACGAGTGGCACGCGCTGCTGGTCCGCCACGGGCAGCAGGTGTGCCTGAAGTCACGCCCGAGGTGCGCGGAGTGCCCGCTCCTGCGTCGGTGCGACTTCGGCCGGGGCCAGGCGAGTCCGTCCGTCCACAACGGGACCGCCTTGCGGGGGCGCGAGGGCCACCGCGATGCCTAAGCGCCGCAAGAAGCCCGCGCTCACGCCCGAGCAGCAGGCGGCGCAGGACGCGCGCAGGAAGCAACGCAACCGCTCGCTGTGGTCGTTCGTGTTCGCGATCTTCGGCTGGTACCTCCTGCGCCCGACCAACGAGTGGCTGGCCGTTGGCGTCGCCCTGGCGGTGGGCATCGGCGCGTACGTCTACCTCGGCTGGCGGGAGGGGCAGGAGGAGCGCCGGGAGGCCAAGCGCCGCGCGCGCCTGGAGCGCTGGGCCCGCGAGGACGAGGAAGAGCGCGAGTCCGGCCGCCGCGGCTGATCCGCTAGGGCGTGTGGTCAGTTGCCGCTCGGCAGGGGCGGCCACAGACTGAACGGCCATGGAACTCGGAATCATCGGCAAGGCTCGGAGCGGCAAGACGTCGCTCTTCAACGCGGTCACGCGCGGTACGGCGCAGGTGGGCGCGTACTCCTCCGGGAGCGAGCCCAACGTGGGCGTGGTGAAGGTGCCGGACGAGCGCGTGGACGCGCTGGCGGAGACCTTCCAGCCCAAGAAGGTCACCTACGCCGAGATCCGCTGGGTGGACTATCCCATTGGCGAGTTCGGCGCGGACGGGCCCGGGCGGCAGTTTCTCGCTGACCTGGCGCGCATGGACGCGCTGGTCCACGTGGTCCGCCACTTCCAGGACGACTCCGTCCCCCACCCCGACAGTTCCGTTGACCCGCACCGCGACATCGAGGCGCTGGACCTGGAACTGACATTCGTGGACCTGGGGCTGATCGAGCGCCGCCTGACCCGGATCGACTCGGAGATGCGCTCGATGAAGGCCAGCGAGCGCTCCGCGATGGAGGCGCACCGTGACCTGCTCGGCCGCGTGCAGGCGCACCTGGAGTCCGGGCAGGGCCTGCGATCCATGGTGCTGACGGAGTCCGAAGACAAGGAACTGCGCGCGTACCAGTTCATCACCAAGTTGCCGGTGCTGCTGGTGGTCAACATCGGCGAGGACGCCGTGGGCGACGCCGCGACCATTGAGCAGGAGTTCCGGGAGCGTTACGGCGCGACGGGCGTGGCGGTGGCGGCGATGTGCGCCAAGATTGAAGCCGAACTGGCGCAGATGGAGCCCGCGGACGCGGAGTCCTTCCGCGCGGACCTGGGGCTGAGCGCGGACTCCCCGCGCGACCGCGCGATCGTCGCCGCGTACGAGTTGCTGGGCGTGCACTCTTTCCTCACCGCCGGCGAGGACGAGGTGCGGGCCTGGACGGTTGCGAAGGGCGCCACGGCGCCGGAGGCCGCCGGGAAGATCCACAGCGACCTGGAGCGCGGCTTCATCCGCGCGGAGGTCACGTCCTGGCAGGACATGGCCGCCGCGAAGGGCTCCATGGCGGACCTGAAGAAGGCCGGCAAACTCCGGACCGAGGGCAAGACGTACGTGGTGCAGGATGGCGACGTCCTGAACATCCTCTTCAACGTCTGACCGAGCCACCGTCCTGCGATCCCAGCCGGCACGTCCGACCGCCCCGACCGTATGATCTGGCGCGGCAAGACGAACGGCGGGGATGACAGCCATGGACCCAGCACTCCGCGCGCGCATTGTGCAGGCCATCGAGGGCGCCCTGGGCGGTGACGAGCCGGTCGCGGTGGCGACCGCCGTCTCAGCCGGCGAGCCGCCTCGGCTGGAGGTGGGCGCAAAGGTGCTGGTGCACCGCGACGGCAGCCACCACGGCTCCCTGGGAGACGCCGCGGCGGACGGAGCCGTGGTGCGCGCCGCCGCGGAGATGTTCGCCACCGTCCCCCGCCTCATGATGCAGACGCTCTACGCGGGCGCCGGCGGCGTCTCTGATCGGCGCTCCCAGGCCGGGGACGGCGCTGCAGAGGTGATGGTGCAGTTGTTCGAGGCGCCCGCGCGCATGGTGATCGTGGGCGCGGGGCACGTGGGCCTCGCTCTGGCCACGGTCGCGGAGCACACGGGGTTCTCGGTGACGGTGATCGACGACCGGGAGGAGTTCGCCACCCCCGAGCGCTTCCCCATGGCGGACCAGGTGATCGTCGCCGACGCGGGGGACGCGCTGGACGGCCTCGCGCTGGACGCGAACACCTACGTGGTGCTGGTCTCCCGAGGCCACCGCCAGGACGAGGAGGCGCTGCGGCACTCCGTGGCGCGCGGCGCGGCGTACGTGGGCATGATCGGCAGCCGTCGTCGGACCGCCACGGTGCTGCGGCACATGGCGGAGGAGGGCGTCCCGGCAGACGCGCTGGGGGCGGTGTCCACCCCCATCGGCCTGGACATCGGCGCGGAGACCCCGGAGGAGATTGCCGTCTCCATCGTGGCGGAGGCGATCCTGGTGCGCCGTGGCGGTACCGGCACGCGCATGCGCGAGGTGCTCCGAGGTGCAGCGGCCACCGAGGGCTGACGGTGCGCCCAGGCGAGATCGTTGAGGTCGTGCCGCCCGGGGCCGGAATCTACCGAAGTCGCCGCGCGAGGCCGGATTACGGGGTCAGAAAACGCGACAGCCGCTCTCCGGAGGGGAAAACGGCTGTGCTATGCTCGCGCTGGCAGCGGCACGCGCCGCAATAACTCCTCGATTCTACCGGGGTTCGAGGAGTCATCGGGGCAGACCGCAGCCAAGTTCCCTCTGGGGCACGGGGGCCGAGCAATCGGCCCTCGTGCTTTTTCTGCTGTGTTTCGGGTGGCGTTGCGGGCCGATCCCGGGTCAGCATTGGTGCGTTCTGCACACGGTACGCAGGCCATCCCGCCACGGATTCCCGCCACGCAACAAATTCCCGCTCGGCTATCATGAGTCGCGAGAGGCGGATCCCATGTCCCTGGACGTCTACCGCGAGATTCGAGAGGCCCTGGAGCGGGGCGAGCCGCGCGTGCTTGCCACCGTTGCCTCCACGCGCGGCTCCACCCCTCGCAAGGCGGGTGCGGCCATGCTGCTGCGCCCGGACGGGACGTTCTCCGGCACCATCGGCGGCGGCTGCGGCGAGGCCGAGGTGTGGCAGGAGGCCATGGAGACCATGCGCGACGGAGCGCCGCGCACGGTCGTGGTGGACCTGACCGAACCCGTGGAGGGCGAAGACAAGATCTGTGGGGGCGTGATGCACGTCTTCGTGGAGCGCATTACGGAGCAAGTCTCGCCCGCCACGTAGGGGCGCCCTCCGCACGGGCCATCCGCGCCGCGCACGCGCACGTACCGTCTATGGCGCCACGAGCGGGCGCGCGAATCTCACGGCCGCACGCGACCAGCACCCCGCGCGGTGCTACGATCGGCCACGCGGTCGCCCCGAGGTGGGGCGAACCGGAAGGGGTATCCCATGATCGGAAGCCTGGGCTGGCAGGAACTGCTGATCATCCTGGTCATCCTCGCGCTGCTCTTCGGGGCATCTCGCGTGGCGGGCCTGGGTGGCGCCCTGGGCCGCGGTATCCGCGAGTTCCGCACGGAAGCGCGTGGCGACGGCGACGACGACAAGAAGGATCAGACCACCACGACGACGGCGGCGAACAGCGACGAGCCTTCAACCAAGGCCTGACGCCTACCCTGCGACAGACGTGACGACGGGCGCCCGCAGGGGCGTCCGTTTTCGTGCCCGCGGGACGTAGCCCCACCCCAGTCGAGGGACAGGGCGCCGGGGCCAGAACCCGGCCGTCTGCTATGCTCCCGCCGCCTGAGCGCCCCCGTGGGACCTCGAGCGCTCGCCGACCACGCGAGCCTCGCCAGGGCGGGCGCAGTACCTGTACCGGGAGCATCTCGCCGCCCCAGCATTGCCGCGGCGCGCCCCGAAGCAGAGAGGACCCCCATGGAGATCGTGCCCGGACTGTTCCAGTTGAAGACCCCGATGATGGGGCCGGCACTGCCGTATGTGATGCCGTACGCCCTGCGCGGCTCGGACGGGGTCAACCTGTTCGACGCCGGCTTCGGCACGCCTCCGGCCATCGAGGCGATGACCAGCGAGTTGGCGGGCCTGGGCTACGAGCCGAAGGACATCCGCCGCCTGTTCATCTCCCACGCGCACCCTGACCACATCGGCATGGCGGGATGGGTGAAGGAGCAGTCGCCCGGCGCGCAGGTGATCATGCTCGAGCGCGAGGCGCAGTGGCTCCGGGACCGCTGGCTGGACAACGACGCCTGGACCCGCCTGTCCAATGAGTGGATGGTGCGCCACGGCCTCCCGCAGGGAGAGGTGGACGCGGCCAACGCAGCCGGCGCGCTGGCCCCGAACTCGCCCGCCGTGAAGCCGGGCGAGACACCGCCTGCGGCCGAGCAGCGACCGGCTGGTGGCGGTGGCGGGGGCCGGCCTCCGTTCTCGCTCGTGAAGCCTGACGTGACGCTCCAGGACGGTGACGTGGTGGAGTTCGATGGCTGGCGGCTGCAGGCGGTCTGGACGCCCGGTCACACCCCTGGCCACATGTGCATGTACGAGACCAACCACCGCTTGATGTTCACCGGCGACCACGTGCTGCCCTACATCAGCCCCAACGTCTCCATGCACGCGGATCAGGAGGGCTCGTCGCCGCTGTCTGACTTCCGCGAGAGCCTGAAGAAGGTGGCTGCCTTCGACGTGGCGTGCGCGCTGCCGGCCCACGAGTTCACGATCGCGGACCTGCGCGGCCGCTGCGAGATCCTGCTCCACCACCACGACGAGCGCCTGGAGGAGGTGCGGGACGCCATTGGCGATGCGCCCGCCTCCGCCCGGGACATCTCCCAGCGCGTGAAGTGGAACACCGGCCCGTTCGACGACTTCAACATCTTCATGAAGCGTTCCGCCCTGGGCGAGACGCTGGCGCACCTCCGCTACCTGGAGGACGCTGGCCGCGCACGCTCGGTGCTGGCGGACGGCCACACGCTCTGGGAGCGCGCCGGGAGGTAGCGCGGCACGCCGCTCGTGCGGCGCAGCCCCCGGAGTCCCGAGGGCGGCACGCCCATCGAGGACGCCCATCCCCCCGGCTCGCCGCTCGAGGGTCGAGGACGCGCGCGAGTCGCCCGTCCGCCCCGTCCCGTCGCCAGGTGCGACAATCGAGGGGTGTCCACCTCCGTCCAACGTCGTGTTGCGCTGATTGCCGGTCGGGTGGCCGGGGAGGCCACGCGACGCCTCCGGCGTGGGGGCGGGACGGCGCTGCCGGGGCTGGTGGCCGGGGTGCTGGCGCGGGACCTGGTGGAGGCGCTGGGGCGGCTGCCTGAGCACGGCGCCGTGACCGTCACGGGCACCAACGGCAAGACCACCACCACGCACCTGGTCGCGGCAGTGGCACGCGAGGCGGGCATGGAGCCGCTGACCAACCGCTCTGGCTCGAACCTGGAGCGGGGCCTGGTGACTGCCTACGTCGATGCCGCCGGGCGCGACGGCAGTGCCGGGTCGGGCGCGGGCCGCCTCGGGCTGTTCGAGGTGGACGAGGCCGCGCTGCCGCCGCTGTTCCCTCGCCTTCGACCGCGCGTGGCGGTGTTCCTCAACCTCTTTCGTGACCAACTGGACCGCTACGGGGAGATCGACTCCGTCGCCGAGGGCTGGGCGCAGATGATCGCGGCCGCGGACTGGGCCCCCACGCTGGTGCTGAACGCGGACGACCCCTCGGTGGCACTGCTGGCCGAGGGCGCGCGCGGGCGCGTGGTGACGTTCGGGATCGACGATCCGCGCGTCGCACTGGCGGCGGAGGAGCATGCCTCCGACGCGCGGTTCTGCATCTGTGGGTCGCGCTTCGCCCACGACCGAGTGTTCATGGGACACGTGGGCCACTGGCTTTGCCCGGGCTGCGGACGTGAGCGGCGGGCGCCTGACGTCTCCGCAGCGCGCGTTCGGCTGGACGCGGACGGCAGCGACGTGGACGTGCGGATCACCTCGAACGGCGCCGCCGCAACCACGTCCGCCCTGCGGGTGCCTACGGCTGGGCTCTACTCCGTGACCAACGCCCTGGCCGCGATCGCAACGGCGGTTGCCCTGGACGTGCCGGCGGAGGCGGCGGTGCGCGCGGTGCAGAAGGCCGGGCCGGCATTCGGGCGGCAGGAGCGCTTCACGGTGGACGGGCGGGACGTGCGCGTGTGGCTGGCGAAGAACCCCGCCGGCCTGAACGAGATCGTGCGGGCGCTGCTCTCCTCAGCGGAGGGCGGGCGCGACCTCTCGCTGCTCGCCCTGCTGAACGACGGCATCCAGGACGGGCAGGACGTCTCCTGGATCTACGACGCCGATCTGGAGCGCCTGGCGGGGCGGGTCGCCAGCCTGGTGTGCAGCGGCGACCGCGCGGACGACCTGGCGCTGCGCTTCGTGATCGCCCGGCGCGCCGCGGACGAGGTGCACCCCGCCGTCGAGGCAGCCCTCGATGCCGCGCTGGCGCGGACGGCAGCGGGTGGCACGCTGGACATCGTGGCGACGTACACGGCGATGCTGGAGGTGCGCGACCTGGTGGCGCGGCGGGCCGGCGTGGGCGCGTACTGGGAGGCTGCCTCGTGAGCGCGATCCGGGTGGTGTCCCTCTACGACGACGTCATGAACGTCTACGCCGACCGGGGCAACCTGCTGGCCGTGCAGTACGGCGCCGCCGCCCGCGGGCTGGAGGTGGCCCCATGGCCGGTCTCGCTGGGCGACCGGCTGCCGCCGGCGGCGGACCTGGTGCTCATCGGCGGCGGGCAGGACCGGGAGCAGCGGCGCATCGCGGACGAACTCGCCGCGCACGGGCCGCGCCTGCGCGCGTGGGCGGACGAGGGTGTCCCGATGCTCGCGGTGTGCGGGGGCTTCCAGTTGTTCGGCCGCTGGTACCGCGACACCAGCGGGCAGACCCTTCCCGGCGCGGCGGTCTTCGACGTCACCACGGTGGCCCCCGGTCCCGGTCAGGCTCGATGCATCGGTGATGTACTGGCCGCCTCCACGCTGCCGGGCGTCGGCGACGTGGTGGGTTTCGAGAACCACGGCGGGCGGACGTACCTGGGCCCGGATGCCGCACCCTTCGCCCACGTGCGGCACGGCTTCGGCAACAACGGCGCGGACGGCACGGAGGGCGCGGTCTACCGGGAGGCAGTCGGTACCTACCTCCACGGCTCCGTCCTGCCGAAGAACCCCCGGCTGCTCCAGCACCTGCTGGCCGCCGCCTGCCGGCACGCCGGCATCGAGGCGCCACTCGCGCCCGTGGACGAGCTGGCCGAGCGCGCTCACCGCGCCGCCCGCGACGTGGCCCGTCGCAAGGGACGGCCGAACGGCCGCGGCTCCGCCGCGGCGGGCGTCGCCCGCTGACGGGGCCACGGGTATCCTCGACGCGCGGGGGTGGGGCAGGGCGAGGTCCCACGTTGCGGCCAGTTACTTCACGCTCAGCACTCCAGCGGCCCGGCCGCCGGCGCTTCCTGGCGCTCCTCGGGTCCGCGCCGGTCGCCGCCCTCGGCGCGGCGTGCCTGGGGTCGCAGGACCCGCCGGTACGCGTGACCGTGGACGGCGGCACGCCCGCCCCCACCGGGACACCTCGAGTGGTGGCCACCACCGCCGGGCCGGCGGCGATCCCGTTCGTCCCCACCTCGCCGCCGTCCGACCTGGACCCGGACGACCTCCACGGCTTCGTGATGCCGCTGGAGGGCGCCTGCTTCCCCGCGAACGACAACCTCATGCCCAATGCCCCTCGCGAGTACCGCAGCGGCGTGCACGAGGGCCTGGACTTCTACTGGGGCGACTCCTGCATCCTCATCGAGCGTGGGACGCCGGTGGTGGCGTCCTACGCCGGGGTGGTGGTGCGGGCGGACCACCACTACGTGGACCTGACCCTGGACCAGGCGCGCACGCTGGAGGTGAAGACGGAGGAGCAGGGCTTCAGCGACCCTGAGACGCTGGACACCTACCGAGGCCGCCAGGTCTGGGTGGACCACGGCAACGGCGTGGTCACCCGTTACTGCCACCTCCACCGCGTTGAGCCTGACCTGGGCGAGGGTTCCCGGGTGGAGGCGGGGCAGCGCCTGGGCAGCGTCGGCGAGTCCGGCACCCCGGAGTCCGTGACCGCGCCCGGCACGCAGTTGCACCTCCACTGGGAGGTGCGCGTAGGCGAGGGTTTCCTGGGGCAGGACCTGGCACCGGAGGACGTGCGCGCCGTGTACCAGCGGCTGATGCAGCCCGCATAGGCCCGCGCGCCGCGCAGCCGCCCGTCAGAGCAGGCGCCGGGGTATCGTGGAAGTGCACCACCTTTGGCGGGGAGGCGTCCGTGGCACTGGCCGGTATGACCCTGGCGATCGAGATCCCGTGGAGCCCAAACATCACCGAGATCGGTGGGTTCCTGCTCACCTGGCACGGGTTGTTCACCGCGATTGGCATCCTGGCTGGCGTGCGCCTCTCGTTGTGGATCGCCGGCAAGGTGAACTACGACGTGGACGACGCCTACACGCTGGCGCTGATCGGCGTGCCCAGCGGCATCATCGGCGCGCGCCTGCTCTTCGTGGCGGAACACTGGGAGTACTACGGCAGCAACCTGGCGGAGATCATCGCGCTCACGGAGGGCGGCATCTCCATCTGGGGCGCCGTCCTCGGCGGTGTCGCCGGGCCGCTGGCGTTCGCGCTGTGGCGTGGCTGGCCGGTGTGGCGGGGGCTGGACGCCGCGTCCTTCGGCCTGATCACGGGCATGGGCATCGGCCGCATCGGCGACCTCATCAACGGCGAGCACCTGGCGAAGGCCACGGACCTGCCGTGGGGCGTGATCTACACGCACCCGGAGTCGCCGGCATTCCGTCACTCCATTGCCGTGGGGGCGCATCATCCCGCCACCACCTACGAGATGCTGGGCGACTTCGCGATCCTCGGCGTGCTGTTCTACGTGCTGTGGCGCAGCCCGCTCGGGCGCTATCCGGGGGCCACGTTCTTCGTCTACCTCGTGTCGTATGCGGTGATGCGCTACTTCGTCTCCATGCTGCGGCAGGACTCCGCGGAGACGTTCCTGCCGTTCGCCACCGTCCCGCAGTTGGTGTCCGTGGTGGTGATCCTGCTGGCGCTGCCGGTGGTCTACCTGATCTGGCGCAACGGCCCGGAGGACGAGGAGCCCGTTGCCCCGCCGCCGCCCGCCGGTCGCGTGCCGGTGCGCCAGTCCGGATGACGGCCAACCTGCGCGGCGTGCCGCGCGTCCCCGGCGAGGCCCCCAGCGTGGTGCTCTACACCCGCCGTGACTGCCACCTCTGCGAGGTGGCCCGCGCCCTGCTGCTCTCGCTCCAGCGCACCATCCCCTTCCACCTGGCCCCTCGGGACATCGAGGGCGACGAGGGCCTGGAGCGCCGCTTCCTGCTGGAGATCCCGGTGGTGGAGGTGGACGGCCAGGTGGTGAGCAGCGGCGGGCAGGTGGACCTGGAGGCCGTACGCACGGCCGTGAACCACGCCCGCATCGCCGCCGCCCGCCGCACCGCCACCGGCGAGGGGTAGCGGGCTCCCCTCGGACACGCGCGGATTGACAGAAGAAGCGCGCGATTCCTAGCCTTGTCAGTGACTTGCCGGGCTGGCCCTTCGACGGGGCTCCGGCGGTTCATCCAGAGCGGTGGAGGGTTCCGGCCCTGTGAAGCCGCGGCAACCGGTCGCCTATGCCTGGGCGGACACGGTGCTAATTCCGGCCCGAGCGCCATACACGGACGGGCGCCGGGGAAGATGAACGGAAGGCGCTACACGATGATCTCGTCCGACTCCTCATCCGGCTCGCATCGTCCCTTCACCCTCCTCGTGGGTGAGATGCTCGTGCGCATGTCGCGCATGTCGATGCGCTAGCCCGGCGCGCGTCCGCCCTCCACGAGACCGCGGCGCGCAGACCGGGCCTCCCGCACCCACCTCATCCACGACACAGCCGGAGCGCTGGCTCCGTCGGTCAACCCATCGAGGAAGGTCCTCCGTATGTCCGCATCGTTCCATCGCGCTCTGAAGTGTCGCGAGTGCAGCCGCGAGTACGAGATTGCGCCGATCTTCTCGTGCGAGTTCTGCTTCGGCCCGCTGGAGGTCGCGTACGACTATGACGCGATCCGCGAGGCCACCACGCGCGACACCATTGCCGCCGGCCCCACCACGCTCTGGCGCTACGCCAACCTGCTGCCCTGCGACCCCGCCTACAAGGTGGACCTGGGCGACGGCTACACGCCGCTGATCCGCGCCGACCGCCTGGCGAAGGCCATTGGCTTGGACACGCTCTGGATCAAGAACGACACCGTGAACCCCACCTGGTCCTTCAAGGACCGCGTGGTCTCCGTGGCGATCGCCAAGGCCAGGGAGTTCGGCTTCGACGCCATCGCCTGCGCGTCCACGGGCAACCTGGCCAACTCCGTGGCGGCGCACGCCGCCGGCGCGGGCATGGAGTGCCTGGTCTTCATCCCGGACGACCTGGAGAAGGGCAAGGTGGTGGGCTCCGCCATCTATGACCCCACGCTGGTCACCGTGCGCGGCTCCTATGACGACGTGAACCGCCTGTGCACGGAACTGTCCATGCAGTTCAACTGGGCCTTCGTGAACATCAACGTGCGTCCCTTCTACGCGGAGGGCTCGCGCACGCTGGGCTATGAGATCGCGGAGCAACTGGGCTGGCGCGCGCCGCAGCACATCGTGGCGCCCATGGCGTCCGGCTCCATGTACACGAAGATCTGGAAGGGCCTGCAGGAGTTCCACAAGGTGGGGCTCATCGATGAGCCGAAGACGCGTATGTCCGGCGCCCAGGCGGAGGGCTGCTCGCCCATTGCCACGGCCTACGCGAACGACACGCTGAACTTTGTCCCGCAGAAGCCGAACACCATCGCGAAGTCGCTGGCCATCGGCAATCCGGCGGACGGCTACTACGCGCTGAAGCAGATGCAGGAGACCGGCGGCGGCGCGGAGATGGTGACCGACGCCGAGGTGGTGGAGGGCATCAAGTTGCTGGCGGAGACGGAGGGCGTCTTCGCGGAGACTGCGGGCGGCGTGACCATCGCCTGTCTGCGGAAGATGGTGCAGTCCGGCTTCATCCCCCGGGACGAGGAGACGGTGGCGATCATCTCCGGCGGCGGCCTGAAGACCATCGAGGCGGTGATGGACGAGGTGGAGGCGCCCCTGCACGTCCAGCCAACGGTAGAGTCCTTCGTGGAAGCGCGGCGCGCGCGCTCCGGCGAGCCGGTCACGGCCTAGGAGGCCCTCACCATGGAAAAGCACGTGCGACTGACCTTCAGCCCGGAACTCATCAAGGAACCGCTGATCTACCAGTTGGGGCAGGAGTTCCGGGTGATCACCAACATCCGCATGGCGGACGTGGACGCCAAGGTGGGGTGGGTGGTCCTGGGCCTGGAAGGCGACGACGACGAGGTGGGCCGCGCCCTGGACTGGGTGCGCAGCAAGGGCGTCCGCGTGGACGAGGCCACCCTGGGCGACGTCGTCGAGGGTTAGCGAGCCCCCAGACCGAACCGCGGGCCGAATCGAAGAACGAGCACAACACAACACTGACCCGGGACCGACCGGGACGAGGAGTCCGAACGATGGCCGTGAAGGTGAAGATCCCCACCCCCCTGCGCAACCTGACGCAGAACCAGGACACCGTGAACACGGAGCCCGGCGACCTGCAGTCCGTGGTGGCGACGCTGGAGGGCCAGTTCCCCGGCATGCGCGAGCGCCTGCTGGACGAGGGCGGGGAGATCCGCCGCTTCGTGAACATCTACGTGAACGGCGAGGACGTCCGCTTCCTGCAGGGCCTGACCACGGGTCTGAAGGATGGCGACGAGGTCTCCATTGTTCCGGCCGTGGCGGGCGGCGCGTAGGACTCCCGGGCTAGGCCGAGCGGGCAGAGGCGGAGACCCCCCTCCCAACCCTCTCCTTCCCTCTGTGGGAAGGAGAGGGGGGCCGGAGGTGGCCGGCGCCCTTCGAGGTGTGGCCAGACCGGCTGTCCGTCGTAGGGGCGCAGCGTGCTGCGCCCTCTTCGATGCTGCGGGTGAACCTCGAGGGGACTTCCCGCACCCCACTGGGAGGGGGCCGGAGGGAGCACCCCTCGATCAGCGCAACGACGCCAGCACGCCGTCCAGCATGGCGAAGCCCGGCTCCAGGCCCTGCGGCATGTTCTGGAGGTCCATGTCACGGGCCTCGGCGGTCTGGTACTCCACCACCTCGTCCAGGAGGGTGCGGCCGTCCGACTCGGTAAAGGTGGTGGTGACCAGCATCTCCCCGAAATCCGGGAGGCCCTCCATCTCGTAGCGCTGCGTCATCACGATGCGCTGGTGGCGCACCACCTCGCGGTAGGTGCCCGCCAGCACGAGGCGGCCCGTGCCCTCCCGCTGCTTCCAGGCGTAGCGCCACGAGCCGCCCTCGCGGAGGTCGCTCTCGCAGGACTCCCACTCCCAGTCGCCGAAGACGCCCATCCAGCGCTGGAGCAACTCCGGCCTGGTGAACGCGTCCCAGACCAGGGCGACGGGGGCATCGAAGTCGCGTGTGACGCGGATGGCGCGGTCGCCCTGCGCGACGACCTCGGTGGCTGCGGGCATGGGGAGACTCCTTCGTACCGGTTCGTAGTGGGCTACGGGCGGGCCGTGCCCGACTTCATCTCTGCGAGCCCCTTCATCTCCACGAGAAGGGCATCGAGTTGCTGGAACTGGCCTTCCCAGTGCTGGCGGTAGCGCTCCAGCCAGGCGGTGGCGTCCGCCATGGGCTGGGCCTCCAGGCGGCAGGGACGGCGCTGGCGGTCGCGGTGGCGCGAGATCAGCCCTGCCCGCTCCAGTACCTTCAGGTGCTTGGAGATCGCAGGCTGGCTCATCTCGAAAGGTTCGCCGAGTTCGGCCACCGACGCCTCGCCCTGCGCGAGCCGCGCGAGGATCGCCCGCCGCGTGGGATCCGCCAGCGCGGCGAAGACCGCGTCCAGCGGTTCCGGTCCGTGCACGGCGGCGGCTTGTTCCATAACCGAGAGGTTATAGAGAGCGAGCGGGTCCGTCAACCGACCCGGTGCACCGGCCTATCGGTCACGCGCCGCCAGGGTGTCCTTGATGAACATCAACTCGCCCAGGTGCTCCGAGGCGTGGGCGATGGAGGAGAGGATCGCCGCGCGGCGAGCCATCGGTTGCTGCGGGACCAGTCCGAGCCAGGCCTGCGGCGGCGTCACCACCTGGTCCAGGTAGCCGTCCGGCGTGCCGGCCAGCGCGCGTTCCGCCTCCTGCAGGAACGCCCGCAGTGCCGCCCCCAGGCCTGCCGGCGTGCCGCCCTCTGCCGCGAACTCGTCTGCGCGGTTCCGCTCGACCTCGATGCCGCAGCCGATGCCCAGGACGGACGCGCGGGCGGAGCCCAGCACATGCGCCACCAGCACTGCCGGGGTGTTCCCGTCCGCCAGGACCCTCGTGTCCAACTCGGCGGTGGGGATGGCCTCCACGTTCTCCGCCAGCCGCTCGAAGACGGCGCGCAGGCGCGTGGCAAAGACGTCGCGCTCGTGGACGGGCGGGTCGGCGGGCGGCATGGGCGGTACTCCTGGGGGCAGGCGGTGCTGGGCTGGTGAGGCGCGAACTATACGGAGGGGAGGTATCTGGTACAATGTCGACTGATTTAGTCGTGAATTGTCGGAAGCCCGCCAGCGGTGCCTCCGGCGGGGGTATCCGGCTCGCATCATGCTCCTGAGCACCAAGGGTGACTACGGCGTCCGCGCCATGATCGACCTCGCGAAGCACGAGGGCTCCGGCCCCGTGCAGCGGGCGGAGATCGCGCGTCGCCGGCAGATCCCGGAGTCCTACCTGGACCACCTGCTGGCGCAACTGCGTCGCGCGGGCTTCGTGCGGAGCGTGCGCGGTCCGGGCGGCGGGCACCTGCTGGCGAAGCCGGCGGAGGAGATCTGCCTGCTGCACGTGCTGGAGGCGCTGGAGGGCTCGCTGGCCCCGCTCGCCTGCCTGGACAACACCGTCCCGGGCCAGGAGGCGATCTGCGGCCAGGAGTGGGTCTGGCAGGAGATCTACGACAACATGCGCAAGACGCTGGCCGCCGTCTCGGTTGCCCAGCTCGTGGAACACGAGCGGGAACACGAGCAGCAGGCCGTGATCAACTACAGCATCTAGCGGACTCGAGTCTCGCGGACACAGGAGCCATCGTGGTTGCCCCGGACCAGTCGACGACGCGCCAGCCCGCCATTGCGGCTTCCGTGTTGGACCTCATTGGCAACACGCCGCTCGTGCGGCTGAACCGCGTGGTCGACGATCGCTGCGCGGAGGTCCTGGGCAAGTTCGAGGTCTTCAATCCTGGCGGCTCCGTGAAGGACCGCATCGCCCGCTCCATGGTGGAGCAGGCGGAGGCGGCCGGCACCCTGAAGGCGGGCGACACGCTGGTGGAGCCCACGTCCGGCAACACCGGCATTGGCCTGGCCATGGTCTGCGCCACCAAGGGCTACCGGCTGGTGCTGACCATGCCGGAGGACATGAGCGTGGAGCGCCGCCGCCTGCTGGAGCGCTTCGGCGCGCAGTTGGTGCTGACCCCGGCCATCGAGGGCATGACGGGCGCGGTGCACGCCGCCCAGGAACTGGTGGAGAAGCACGGCTACGTGATGCTGGGCCAGTTCGAGAACCCGGCCAACCCGGAGGCCCACCGCGCCACGACCGCACGCGAGATCCTGGCCGCCACCGGCGGCGCGCTGGACGCCTTTGTCGCCGGCGTGGGCACGGGCGGCACGGTGACCGGCGTGGGCGAGGTGCTGCGGGCAGAGGGCGTGGACGCGCGCATCGTGGCGGTGGAGCCTTCGCGGGCGCCGGTGCTGCAGGGCGGGCGCGCGGGCATCCACGGCATCCAGGGAATCGGCGCGTCCTTCGTGCCGACCGTCCTGAACCGCGAGGTCTATGACGAGATCATCGGCGTCCGGGACGAGGACGCGCTGGAGATGACGAAGCGGCTGACGCGGGAGGAGGGGCTGCTGGTCGGCATCTCCTCCGGCGCCAATGTCTGGGCTGCGCTCAAGGTGGCGCGGGCACTGGGCCCCGGCAAGCGGGTAGTCACGATGCTCTGCGACACCGGTGAGCGCTACCTGACGGTATCGATGTAGGCAGTCAACACGGACGCCTCGCGGCTCCCCGGCGGGCCCGCGGGCACAGTGATCAGGATCGGCATGCCGGTCAGCGTGTACATCCCCTCCCCGTTCCGGCGGATCACGGCGAACCGCGAGAACGTCACGGTGGAGGGCGATACGGTGGGGGAGGTGCTGGACGCCGTGGAGCGGGTCTTTCCCGGGTTCGCGAACCTGGTCTACGACGCCGACCACCGCGTCCCCACGCACATCAACGTCTACCTGAACAACACCGAGATCCATGATCTCGATGGGATCGACACCAAGGTTTCGGACGGCGACCAGGTTGCCGTCATCCCCGCGCTGGCGGGTGGATCGGGGGAATCCGATGTCTGATGCAGCCACGACACCACGTTCCGAGGCGCTCACGCCGGACGAGGTGATGCGCTACTCGCGGCACATCATCATGCCGCAGGTGGGCCCGCAGGGTCAGCGCAAACTGCGCAACGCTAAGGTGCTGGTGATCGGTGCGGGCGGCCTCGGCGGGCCGGTGGCGCTCTACCTGGCGCTGGCCGGCGTGGGGAAGATCGGCCTCGTCGAGTTCGACGTGGTGGACCTCTCCAACCTGCAGCGGCAGGTGCTGCACCAGACGGCGGACGTGGGCAAGCCGAAGATCGTCTCCGCTGAGGAGAAACTCAACGCCTACAACCCGCACGTGCAGGTGGTGAAGCACCACACGCCGATCACCAGCGACAACGCGATGGAGATCATCGGGGACTACGACATCGTGGTGAACGGGGCGGACAACTTCGCCACCCGCTACCTGGTGAACGACGCCTGCTACCTGGCCGGGAAGACGCTGGTGGACGGCGCGATCCTGCTCTTCGACGGGCAGGCCACGGTCTACAAGCCGGGCAGCGGCTGCTACCGCTGCCTCTACCCGGACCCCCCGCCCCCGGGACTGGTGCCCTCCTGCGCGGAGGCCGGCGTGCTGGGCGCGATCACGGGCATCGTGGGCTCCATCCAGGCCACCGAGGTCTTCAAGCAGATCCTGGACATCGGTAACCCGCTGGTGAACCGCCTGCTGCTGGTGGACGCGCTGACCATGGAGTTCCGCACCATGAAGTTGCGGCGCGACCCGTCCTGCCCGCTCTGCGGTGACAACCCGACGGTGACCGAACTGATCGACTACGACGCCTTCTGCGGCTCGCCGCCGCTGGAGATGCCGGCCGCCACCGCGTAGGTGGCGGCTGCCTCGGACCGCCTCGCCGACGCGGGGCGGCCGGGGACCATCGAGAGGCGGGGGCAGGCGAGGCCGCCCCACGCGAGGGAAGGACGGACGCATGGCCGTGACCGTACACGTGACCTCTGTGATCCAGCAGGTCGTGAACGGGCAGCGTGAGTTCACGGCTGACGGCTCCACCGTCGGCGAGTTGATCGACCGCATCGAGGACAACTACCCGGGGTTCGCCTCGCGCGTGGTGGACGAGAACGGCGACCTCCGTCGCTTCGTGAACATCTACCTGAACGACGAGGACGTGCGGTACCTGGGGGGCAAGGACACGGCCCTGAAGGACGGCGACACCGTCTCCTTCCTGCCGGCGCTGGCCGGCGGGCTGTAGCAGCGGGAGATCGGAGCGCTCCGGTGAAGGTGAAGAGCCTGCTGGACCTCATCGGCAACACGCCGCTGGTGGACATCTCCGCGATGTCCCCGAACCCGCGCGTGGAGATCTGGGCGAAGTTGGAGGGCCAGAATCCCACCGGCTCCGTGAAGGACCGGATCGCGTGGTTCATGGTGCAGGAAGCGGAGCGTACTGGCCTGCTGAAGCCGGGCGACACCATCCTGGAGCCCAGCAGCGGCAACACGGGCATCGCCCTGGCGATGATCGGCAGCCTGCGCGGGTACCGTGTGAAGATCGTCATGCCGGACGCGGTCTCGGAGGAGCGCACCGGCCTGCTGCGCGCGTACGGGGCGGAGATCATCTTCTCGCCGGGCGACCTGGGCTCCAACGGCGCCGTGCGGCGGGCCACGGAGATCCGGGATCAGAACCCGAAGTGGGTGATGCTGTTCCAGTACGAGAACGAGATGAACCCCCGCGCCCACTACGAGACCACCGCGCCGGAGATCATTGCGGACTTGCCGGACCTGGACGTCTTCGTGGCGGGCCTGGGCACCGGTGGGACGCTGACCGGCACCGGCCGGCGGCTGAAGGAGCACAACCCGGCCATACGCGTGGTGGCCGCGGCGCCGCACCCCGGCGACCTGGTGCAGGGCCTGCGCGCCCTGGAGGACGGCTACATCCCGCCGGTCTTCGACGACCAGGTCCTGGACGGCCGCATCGTGGTGGACTCCGCCACGTCGTTCGCCCTGACCAAGGAACTCACGCAGAAGACCGGCGTCTTCGCGGGCATCTCCGCGGGGTCCGTGGTGCGCACCGCGCAGCGGACGGCGGAACGGATGGAGTCCGGCAAGATCGTCTGCCTGCTGGCGGACGGCGGCTGGAAGTACCTGTCCACGGGCCTGTGGAGCCAGGAGTACGAGGACATCCGCGAGGCGGTCGCGGAGAAGTTGTGGTGGTAGCGCCGCGCGCGTGAGGGCGCTGACCGCCGCACCGAGGGGCAGACACACCGCCTCCGCAGGGGGCGGCACGCGCATCGATGGACGGACAAGCACGGAGGACTGACATGGCCGAGCGACTCGTGACCTGCGACTGGGTGCAGGAGCACAAGGACGACCCCAACATCCGCCTGGTCGAGGTGGACGTAGACACCGAGGCCTACCGCGAGGGCCACATCGATGGCGCGGTGGGCTGGAACTGGACCACGCAACTCCAGGACGCGACCACCCGCGACATCCTGTCCAAGCAGGACTTCGAGGCGCTCATGGAGCGTTCTGGGATCACCCCGGACACGCACGTGGTGCTCTACGGCGACAACAACAACTGGTTCGCCGCCTACGCGCTGTGGCTCATGGAGTTGTACGGCCACCAGAACGTCTCGCTCATGGACGGCGGCCGCGTGAAGTGGCTGGCGGACAACCGCCCCAGCACTACCGCGGACCCGGAGATCCAGCCCGCCTCCTACCAGGCGAAGGAGCCGGACATGAGCCTCCGCGCCCGCCGGGACGACGTGCTGGCGGCCCTGGGCTCCGGCATCAACCTGGTGGACGTGCGCAGCCCCGCGGAGTTCACCGGCGAGGTCATTGCCCCTCCCGGCATGAGCGAGACCGCGCAGCGCGGGGGGCACATCCCCGGCGCACGCAACATCCCGTGGGCACGCGCAGTGAACGAGGACGGCACCTTCAAGTCGCCTGACGAACTGAAGGCGCTGTACGAGGGCGCGGGCGTGCAGTCCGGTGGAGACACCATCGCCTACTGCCGCATCGGCGAGCGCTCCAGCCACACGTGGTTCGTGCTGAAGCACATTCTGGGCTACCCCAACGTGAAGAACTACGACGGCTCATGGACCGAGTACGGCTCCATGGTGGGCGTGCCGATCGAGAAGTAGCGGCGGGCTCGGGATCGAGGGCGGCATGGCAGCCTCAAGGGACGCGGCCTCGTTGGAGCAGGCGCTCCTGCGCCGGGTGCTGGCATCCGGCGACGGCCGCCGCCTGCACCTGCGCTTCGACTCGGCGGTGCTGGACCGGTATCGCTCGATGCCCGGGGCTCAGTTGGTCCGGACGCGCACGGTGGGCCGCGTGAACGTCCCCAATCGCTGGTCCGTGGACGTGGGCATCGCGCCCGCGGCCGAGGGGGAAGCAGGCGCGGCCGTCCTCCACGCGACGCTGGGTGATCTGCTGGACCGGCTGCCGGAGGAGGAGCGCGACCACTGGATCGCCCACCTGCTCCCGCAGCCGGGCAGCGTGAACTTCCTGCAGATGAAGATGGCGGTCGGCGCCTGCATCGATGACGGCGAGCCGGAGGCATGGACGTAGCGCTGCTTCCGGCACCCTCCCCCTTCATGGGGGAGGGCCGGGGTGGGGGGACGATGCATGGGACGCCATCGTCGAGAACGTGCGCGATCCCTTCGCAGCAGTCCCACCGAGGCGGAACGACGCTTGTGGCAGGTGCTCCGCCGCCGCCGGTTCGCAGGGTCAAGTTCCGCCGGCAGCAGCCTCTCGGCCCGTACTTCGCGGACTTCACCTGCATCGAGCGGCAACTGGTTATCGAGGTGGATGGCAACCACCATGCCGAGCAGCGAAGTTACGATGACGCGCGCGACTCATGGATGAGGAGCCGGGGGCTGCGGGTGTTGCGTTTCAGCAATCGAGAGGTGCTCACTGCCCTGGAATCGGTGGAACAGGCTGTCTGGCACGCACTGACCTCGGAACCCCCTCCCTAGCCCTCCCCCATAAAGGGGGAGGGGACTGAAGGCAGAACGGCCCTCCGCCATCTGGATGAGGGACAGAAGGCAGAAACGAGCGGTAGATGCCACGGATCCCACGGGCGGTCGTCGACGAGATGGTTGCGCACGCGCGCGAGGACCTGCCGAACGAGGCGTGCGGCATGGTGCACGGGCGGGACGGCGTGCCCGTGGAGGTGCATCGCGTCAAGAACGCCGCCGCCAGCCCCTACCGCTACGAGATGGACCCGCTGCAGATGATGCGGCTGGAGCGCGCTCGCGAGGACGGTGGGGACTCGCTGTTCGCCATCTACCACTCGCATGTCGCCTCGAGGGCGTATCCCTCGCGCACGGACGTGCGCATGGCGTTCTTCCCGCCCGGAGAGATGGACCAGGAACCGATGTTCCCCGGCACCTACTACATCCTGGTCTCGCTGGAGCATGAAGAGCCGGACGTACGTGCCTACCTGATCACCCGCGGCGGCGACATCACGGAAGAACCCATCGAGGTCGTGTGATGACGCCGCCGCGCGACTGGCCCGTCCCGCCTCCGATCACCATCGGCGGTCAGGTTTTCGAATGGGGGCGTCAGACCCACGTCATGGGGATCATCAACGCCTCTGCGGACTCCTTCTCCGGAGACGGTGTCCCCGACCCGGCCGAGGCAGCCCGACAGGCGGAGGCGATGGTGGCCGCGGGCGCGCACTTGCTGGACGTGGGCGCCGAGTCCACTCGGCCGGAGTTCGCCCCCGTGGACGCGGAGGACGAGTGGAAGCGCCTGCACCTGGTGCTGGGCGCCGTCCGCCGCGCCGTGAGCGTGCCGATCTCCGTGGACACGTCGAAGGCAGAGGTCGCCCGCCGCGCGCTGGAGTATGGCGCGGACGCCGTGAACGACGTCACGGGGCTTCGAGGCGATCCCGCCATGGCGCGGGTGGTCGCGGAGGCGGGCGTGCCGGTGGTGGTGATGCACAACCAGCGCGGGCGCACCTTCGGTGGCGACGTGATTGGCGACATCCGCGCCGGGCTGGACGCGGGGATCGCGGCCGCTGTCGCGGCGGGCCTGCCCGAGTCCCAGGTGATCGTGGACCCCGGGTACGGCTTCGGCTGGGGGCCCGTGCGGGACTTTGAGATGCTGCGGCGGCTGGACGAACTCAAGGGGCTGGGGCGGCCGCTGCTGGTGGGGACGTCTCGGAAGTCGTCCATCGGCTACGTCATCGACCGGCCGGCGCAGGAGCGCACCTACGGCACGGCCGCGACCATCGCGATTGCCATAGAGCGCGGCGCGGACATCGTGCGCGTGCATGACGTGGAGGAGATGGCGCAGGTCGCGCGGGTGACGGACGCCATCGTGCGGAACGCCGTCCCGTGACGCCGGGCGCGGCCCGGTGAGCGCGCCGCGCCGGTACGCCCGCCGTGTCTACCTCGCGCTGGGCTCCAACCTCGGCGACCGGGAATCGCATTTGCGCGCCGCCGTCCGAGGGCTGCGCGAGGCCGGCGTGGCCGTCGACGCGGTCTCCTCGCTGTACGAGACGCCGCCCTGGGGGGTGACTGTTCAGCCGCCGTTCCTGAACGCCGCCGTCGGCGGGCCCAGCGACCTCGCGCCGCGTGAGTTGCTCGCCCTTGCCAAGCAACTGGAGGCCGAGGCCGGGCGCAACTTCAAGGCGCCTCGATGGACGGCGCGCCCGCTGGACGTGGACATCGCGCTCATCGAGGGCGAGCGCGTGGACGAGGCGGACCTGACGGTGCCGCACGCGCTGCTGACGCAACGGGCGTTCGTCTTGGTGCCGCTGGCGGAGATCGCCGCCGAGGTGCGCCATCCGGTGGCGGGGCTGCTCATCCCGTCACTGCGGGACCTGCGGCCGGTGGCGGAGCGTCGGGCGATGCGACGGGTGGCGGGCCCGGAGTGGGCAGAGGGAGCGTGAGATGAAGCCAGAGCCGTTTGCTCGCCCCGAATGGACGCCCGTGCCTCGCCCGGGATGCCGCGGCGTGGAGGTGCGCGTCATCCAGCACGAGCCGGAGGTCCTCCTGGCCCAACTCCGCTTCGCGGCGGACGCAACCATCGACGAGCATGCGGCGGAGTGGGACATCGACGTGGCCTGCCTCGAAGGCCGCGGCTTTGTCTCCGTCGCTGGCGAGGCGTACCCGCTGGAGGCCGGTCAGCGCATCGTGTGGCCGGCCGGAGTGCCCCACCGTCTCTGGACGGAGGGCGAGCCGATGACCACGCTGATGCTGGAGTATCTGCCGCCGGGCGTCTGAGCAGGGGGCTACGCCTCGGAGGACGCCTCGTCCTCCGCAGGCGGCCAGTCCGCGGGGTCGTCCCAGTCCTTGGTGGCCATGGTGTAGCCCACCCAGAACATCACGCCGGAGGCTACTCCCACCGCGATGCCGATCGGGATCGCGAGTACCAGGTAGGAACGCCGGACGGCGCCGGCCAAGAAGAAGAGGAACTGCAGGCCGGCCAGCGCCATGAGCGCCTGGCCCATGCGCCGAGAGCGTTCCGTGGTCATGGCCATGGGGCTCAGCCCGGGTGGTGTGCTGGTCATCGTGCGCCTCCGCCTGTGGCCGTCGGTGTGCCGGCCCGGGTGCTAGTGGCCGGTGGGGCCGGCCTGGGCGGACTCCATCTCGCGGCGGAGGTCCGGCGGGAGCAGGTTGGGGATGCCCTCGCTGATCGGGTAGACCTCACCGCAGGCGGTGCAGGTGAGAGTGCCCTCAATGACCTCGCCCGCCTCTTCGCGCGTGGCGTCCAGGCGCAGTTCCTGCTTGCAGAGCGGGCAGGCGAGGATGTCCATCAGGTCTCGTTGCATGGGCTCATCGTAGGCGGAGCGCTCGGACAGCGGCAATTCCGGGTGCGCGGCTACGGGGCGCGCACCCTAGACTCGGCGTGTGAGCGAAGCGGCGGGGGCGAGTGGAGCGGTGGAGCCGGGGCGCATCGCGCTCTCGCGAGCCTACGCCGTCATCAAGCCGGACTCGATCGTCATCAAGCCCTCGCGCGGGAGCCTCTGGGGACCGGCGATCCAGGCGCTGCTCACGGTGCTGGCGGCGGTGGTGATTGCCCGCTGGATCAACGCGCTGCCGCTGTGGCTGCTGATGGTGCTGCTGCTCTTCATCATCCTTGCGGGCCCCACCGCGATCCTGGGCCTGGTCTACAACGTCCTGGGCAGTGCGTTCCTGATGGAGCGCAAGAAGGGCACCTGCCGGTGGCAGCAGGGGTTCCTCGGCCTGGGCCTCGGCACCCGCGAACTCGTCCCCTTCCCCCGCATCGCCCGCATCGAGGTGGGCAGCGACTTCGACGACGAACTGGGGTCAGGCGACCTGCAGGACGTGGTGCGCTGGGAGGTGCGGCTGGTGAAGGACAACGGCCGCGTCCTAGAGATCGCCAGCATCACCACGGCCCGCCCACTGGCGGACGAAGCGCTGGAGCGGGCGAACGACCTGGCGCGGGCGCTGGGTGAGATGAGCGGCACGCCCGCAAACCTGGGTGAGATTCCGGAGTGGGCGCTGGAGGATTACCAAGACTCTTCGGACGCCGATGATGAGATCATGGGCGAGGTGGACGGTGGCAGCCCGCCAGCGGACGACGGAGTCGGACATGGACCGCGCGGCTGAACTGATGCGGGACGCGAAGACCATCGCGGTGGTGGGCGTGACCACGCAGCGCGACCGCCCCGCGAACGACATCGCCCGCTACCTCATCGATCGCGGCTTCACGGTCTACCTGGTGAACCCCACGGAGGTGGGCCAGGAGATGCTGGGGCAGATCATCCACCCGTCCGTGCAGTCGCTCCCCGAGCCGGTGGACATCGTGGACATCTTCCGGCGGCCGGAGTTCGTCCCGCCGGTGGTGGAGGACGCGATCGCGGCGGGGGCGAAGGCCGTCTGGATGCAGATCGGCATCGTGAACGAGGAGGCCGCGGAGCGCGCCCGGGAGGCCGGCCTGGAAGTGGTCATGGACCGCTGCACCAAGGTGGAACATGGGCGTCTGTAGCGAAATCTCGATGCTCGCGGGTGCCCGGATAGTGCGTGCTACACTTGGTATCTAGCGGCCCAGCCGAGGGATGGGGCTCCACCGCCTTGCACGACGCTCTCAACGAGAAGTGCGGCATCTTCGGAGTCTTCGCTCCCGGCGAAGACGTGGCTCGGCTCACATTCTTCGGCCTTCATGCACTCCAGCACCGCGGGCAAGAGTCCGCCGGCATCGCCAGCACGGACGGCCGGCGCCTGCACCTCTACACGGACATGGGCCTAGTGGCCCAGGTCTTCACGGAGGAGGCGCTGGAGACGCTGCCCGGGCACGCCGCCATCGGCCACACCCGCTACTCCACCACCGGATCCAGCGTCGCCGGGAACGCGCAGCCCTTCCGCATGAAGGGCCTCCACGGCGAACTGGCCATTGCCCACAACGGCAACGTCATCAACGCCGACGGCATGCGCGCGGACCTCGCTTCGCGCGGCGTCCACTTCGAGACCTCCAGCGACACCGAGGTGCTGGGCCGGATGCTGGTGGACGGCGACGGCGGCACGTGGGACGAGCGTTTCGCGCAGGTCATGCGCCGCGCCAACGGCGCGTACTCGCTGACGATCCTCACGGAGGACGCGGTCTACGCCGTGCGTGACCCGCTGGGCATCCGTCCGCTGGTCATCGGCAAGTTGAACGGCCACGGCTACGTCTTCGCCTCCGAGACCTGCGCCCTGGACCACCTGGGTGCGACCTACATCCGCGACGTCCGTCCCGGCGAGGTGGTCCGCGCGGACGGCGAGGGGCTGGCCTCCTCCTTCCCGGTGGGCGAGCCGCTGGAGATGGCGGACATGTCCGGCCGAGCGCGCCAGTCGCTCTGCCTCTTCGAGTTCATCTACTTCGCCCGTCCGGACTCCCGGCTGTCGGGTGAACTGCTGCATCCCGTCCGCACGCGGATGGGCGCGCGCCTGGCCGAAGAGCACCCGGTGGAGGCAGACCTGGTGATCGGCGTGCCGGACTCGGCCACGGCGGCGGCCATTGGCTACGCGCAGGCGGCCGGCATCCAGTACGCCGAGGGCCTGGTCAAGAACCGCTACGTGGGCAGGACGTTCATCCAGCCGGACCAGCGCCTGCGTGACCGCGGCGTGCAGTTGAAGTTCAACCCGCTGCGGGAGGTGCTGGAGGGCAAGCGCGTGATCGTCGTGGACGACTCGATCGTCCGCGGTACCACCACCCCGCGCGTGGTGAAGATGATCCGGGACGCCGGCGCGAGCGAGGTCCACCTGCGCATCACCGCGCCGCCCATCACGCACCCCTGCTTCTACGGCGTGGACATGGCCACCAGGGGCGAGTTGATCGCCGCCAACATGAGCGTGGAGGAGATCCGCGAGCACGTGGGCGCGGACTCCCTGGGCTACCTCTCGCTGGAGGGCACCGTGTGGGCCACCAACCTGGGCGAGGGGCAGCACTGCACCGCCTGCTTCTCTGGCGAGTACCCGAGCGACGTGCCCCTACAGTTCGACAAGTTCGCGCTGGAGGGCCATGAGCAGCCCGACCATGAGATCCCCATGGCCCCGCCCGCGCCCGCCACGCTCCCCCTGACCGTCCGCTAGTCCCCACGTCCCTTCCCGTTCGAATTCAGGCCCGCGAGGCGCTAGCCTCCATTCCTCCCCCACTGCGAGCCGAGCGATGACCGATCCCGCCCGCCCCCCGCTTACCTACGCCGGCGCCGGCGTGGACCTGGACGCGCGCGAGGCCACGGCGAAGCGCTTTGGCCCCATTGCCCGCAGCACCCACGGCCCACAGGTCATCGACGTGCCGGGCGCCTTCGCCGGGCTGTTCGCGCTGGGCGGCGCCCACCGTGACCCGGTGCTGGTGGCATCCACGGACGGGGTGGGGACCAAGGTGATGCTGCACGCCGTGCAGGGCACCATCCGCCTGGCAGGCCACGACATCGTGAACAACAACGTGAACGACCTGATCACCACCGGGGCCACGCCCCTGTTCTTCCTGGACTACATCGCCACCAACGGCCTGCCGCACGAGCAGCGGCTGGAACTGGTGGAGGGCATCGCGGAGGCCTGCCGGGAGAACGGCATCGCGCTCCTGGGCGGTGAGACCGCGGACATGCCGGACATCTACCGCCCCGGTGACTTCGACCTGGCCGGGTTCGTGGTGGGAGTGGTGGAGCGCGACAGCGTGATCGACGGCGCCGCGATCGCCCCGGGGGACGTGCTCATCGGCGTGCCCTCCAACGGCTTGATGACCAACGGCTACTCGCTGGCACGCGAGGCCTGGGGTCTGGGCAAGGGGCTGGGCGAGGACCGCGAGCGCGCGATCCTGGACCAGCGGTACGAGGAACTGGGCGGCCCCTCGCTGGGCGAGGCGCTGACTGCGCCGCACCCCTCCTACACGGCCGCGCTGCGAGGCGTGGTGCCGTACCTGAAGGGCGCGGCGCACATCACCGGCGGCGGCATCCCCGGCAACCTGCCGCGCATCCTGCGGGAAGGCGTGGCGGCGGACCTCGATGCGTCGTCCTGGGAGACCCCGCCGCTGTTCGCGCTCATCCAGCGCGAGGGCGGCGTTGCACCAGCCGAGATGTATCGAGCGTTCAACATGGGCGTCGGCATGATCCTGGCCGTGGCGCCGGGGGACGCGGACGCCGCGCTGGAGGCGCTCCGTGCCTCGACCGCCCCGTGGCGCATCGGCGAGGTGGTGGCGCGCGAGGGCGGTCCGGCGGTGCGCGGGATCCCGACCGCGACGGACGAGACGAAGGGCTGAGACATGAGGGCGCTGCTGGTGGGCTTCACGCCGGAGTTCGTGGACTTCGCGCGCGGCCTGAAAGACCTGGGCTGGGACCTCGCGGGCACGAGCGGCACCGTGAAGGGGCTGCGCGAGGCCGGCATCGAGGTGGACCAGGTGGCTGACCTCACGGGCAGCCCGGAGATGCTCGGCGGCCGCGTCCGCACGCTGCACCCGGTGATCCACGGCGGCATCCTCTACCGCCGCGGCCACGGTCAGGACGAGGCGGAGGTCGCGGAGCACGGCATCGCCCGCATCGACCTGCTGGCGGCCAACCTCTACCCGTTCATCGACACCGTCACCCGCTCCGAGGGCGGTGCGCCCACCCTCGAGGAGGCGGTGGAGCAGATCGACATCGGTGGGCCGGCGATGATCCGGGCCGCGGCGAAGAACCACCAGTGGGTGATCCCGCTGGTGGACCGCGCGGACTACGCGCCCGTGCTGGAGGCCCTGCGCGGCGCCGGCGGCGACCCCTCCGCGGTGGACGCCGCCCTCAAGCGCCGGCTGGCGGCCAAGGCGTTCCAGTACGTCGCCCACTACGACACCGCGATCGCTGAGTACCTGCGCGAGGAGGACGAGCCGTTCCCGGCGCAGGTCACCTTCGGCGGGACGCGCCGCGAGGTGTTGCGATACGGCGAGAACCCCCACCAGCGGGGAGCGTTCTATTCCTTCGACTCCGTGCGCACGCCGGTGGAGGGCATCGGCGCGTACGAGCAGCACCACGGCCTGGCGATGTCCTACGTGAACATCCTGGACGCGGACGCCGCCTTCAACGTGGTGGCGGACTTCACCACGCCGGCGATCGCGATCATCAAGCACACGAACCCCGCCTGCTTCGCGACCGTGCCGGCCGGTGGGGACGCCTCGATGACCTCGCTCTACGAGCGCGCGCTGGGCGAGGGCGACTTCGTCTCCGCATATGGCGGCATCGTGGCCGTGAACCGCGTGGTGGACATGGAGTTCGCCACCGCCCTGCGGGAGGTGCGCTCGCCCACGGACGGCGAGACGCGCATGCGCTACGACATCGTGATCGCCCCGGGGTATGAGCCGGACGCGCTGGAGCACCTGCGGAAGAAGTCCAAGGACCTGCGCATCCTGAGCGCGCCCCTGGGCGAGCCGCGGCGGGTACGCCAGGAGTTCCGGGCGGTGCGCGGCGGCGTGCTGGTGCAGGACGCCGACGTGCGCGAGGTCACGCGCGAGGACTTCCAGGTGGCCGGCAAGCGACAGCCCTCGGAGACGGAGGTCGCGGACCTGGAGATCGCGTGGACGGTCTGCAAGCACGTGAAGTCCAACGGCGTGGTCTTCGTGAAGGACGGCGTGCTCATCGGCATGGGCGCCGGCCAGCCGAACCGCGTGGGCTCGGCCCGGCTGTGCAAGGAGCAGGCCGGCGCGCGCGCGCAGGGCGCGGTCTGCGCCACGGACGCCTTCCTGCCGTTCCCGGACACGGTGGAGGTCGCCGCCTCCGCCGGCTGCACGGTGGTGGCGCACACCGGCGGCTCCATCCGTGACGAGGACTCCGTGGAGGCGGCAGACCGCCTGGGCGTGGCGCTGGTGGTGACCGGCGTGCGCCACTTCCGGCACTAGCACCTGACCGACGGCGTTCGGCTTCTGCCACTGGACGCGGGTCACCTCGAACGTTCTCCTGACGCCCCCGCGGAGCGTGGTCGCTACCCTGTAGGCGCTGAACGCCGGCGTGAACCGCGCCGTTGGAGCGCCCGTGCACGCCCGCGTGCCGGGGTGCGCTGGAAGGCCGCCCGTGGCAACCGTTGACCTGGTGATCCCCTGTTACAACGAGGAGCACGTGCTGGACGCCAGCGTCCGCAGGGTGCTGGCGTGGTGCGACTCGCACCCGGAGCACCAGTGGCGGGTGGTGGTGGCGGACAACGCCTCCACGGACCGCACGCTGGAGGTAGCCCGGGCGCTGGAGCAGGAGTTCCCGGGACGGGTTGCGGCGCTGAAGGTGCCCGTGAAGGGCCGCGGGATCGCCCTGCGGACGGCGTGGCTGACCTCGGACGCGGACGTGATGGCGTACATGGACGTGGACCTCTCCACGGACCTGAAGCACATTCCGGAGTTGGTGGACCCGATCGCGCGCGGTGACGTGGACGTCGCATACGGGACGCGGCTGGACAAGCGCTCCCAGACCAGCCGATCCCTGAAGCGCGAGATCACCTCGCGGGGGTACGTCTTCCTGCTGCGGCTGGCGGGCCTGAAGGTGTCTGACGCGCAGTGCGGCTTCAAGGCGATCTCCCAGGAAGCCGCGCGCGCACTGGTGCCGCTGGTGCAGGACACGCAGTGGTTCTGGGACTCCGAACTGCTCTGGGTGGCACAGGCCAACGGCTACCGCATGCGCGAGGTGCCGGTGCACTGGGACGAGGACCCGGACACGCGGGTGCGCATCATCAAGACCGCTCGGGAGGACATCCAGGGCATCTGGCGCCTGAAGCGGGGCGGTATCCCTCGCGTGGCAGGGCGGCGGTAGGCCGCCTAGCCCGGAGCCGGCGGGCCCGATGGTCCCCAATCTGGCGTCCACTCATTCGTGATACGCGTCACACGCGTTGACCGTAGATACGGGCCGTCGCTACATTCGCGGCGGCCCCGCAGTGTGACCTGCGGGGATTGCGTGCGGCTGTCCGGGCCGCGCGGTGCTGTGGAGGAATGCCATGCTCGGCGAAGGCGAAGGCATCGAACTCATCGCCGTGTTTCTCACGTTCATCGTCGGGCTCGGGGCCATGGTGCTCCTGGGCAAGTGGTGGGAAGCCTAGGCCAGCGCCGTCACGCCCCGTTCGGGGCGCACCGCATAGGTACGCACAGCAGGGCCTGGGCGCCGGGCGCCAGGCACGACTGACAGGAGCAGCGGATGGCCGCAACGGAACGACCGCAACGACGGACGATGGGCGATCGTCTGTACGACGCCGTCTTCTCCAACCGCGTATGGCGCTCCATCTTCCGGTCCGGGTACCCCAACACCCCTCGGAACCAGATGCTGGCCGTGGCCACCAACGTCTTCCTGCACCTGCACCCCACTCGCATCCACCGCACGCACGTCAAGATCACCCACACCTTCTGCCTAGGCGGGCTCTCGTTCTTCCTGTTCCTGGGCCTGACCATCACCGGCGTGCTGCTGATGTTCTATTACGTCCCCTCCGTGGAGCGGGCGTACGAGGACATCCTGGCGCTGGAGACAGACGTCCGCTTCGGCCAGTTGATGCGAAACATGCACCGCTGGATGGCGCATGGCATGGTCTTGACCGTGCTGATGCACATGATGCGGGTGTTCTACACCGGCGCGTACAAGCCGCCGCGGGAGTTCAACTGGGTGGTGGGCGTGGTGCTCCTGGTGCTGACGCTGCTGCTGTCCTTCACCGGCTACCTGCTGCCCTGGGACCAGTTGGCCCTGTGGGCCATCACGGTGGGCACGAACATGGTGGGCTCCGCCCCCATCCTGGGTGAGCCCAACCGCTTCGTGCTGGTGGGTGGCTACCAGGTGGGCCAGGCTGCCCTGACCCGCTTCTACACCCTGCACGTCATTGGCCTGCCGCTGCTGGCGGCGGTGTTCATGACCGTCCACTTCTGGCGCATCCGCCGCGACGGCGGCTTGGCGCGCCCGCTGTAGGTCGTAGGAAGGGAAGGGAGTCACCATGGCTGCTACGCCACAGGCACAGGCTCAACCGTCTTCCGCGGCCGTCCGCGGGCGGCAGCGGCGCGCCCGCGAGGAAGAACTGCTCGTCTGGCCGGACCTGGTCTTCATCGAGTTCATCTCCGCCGTGCTCTTCACGATCCTCATCGTGGTGCTGGCCGTGATGGTGGACTCCATCCTGCTGGACCGGGCCAACCCGGCGGTCACGCCGAACCCGTCCAAGGCGCCCTGGTACTTCCTGAACCTGCAGGAACTGCTACTGCACATGCACCCGGCGCTTGCCGGCGTGGTGGTGCCCACCGTGGCGCTGATCGCGCTGGGCGCCATCCCCTACTTCGACAACTCCCACGAGGGCCAGGGCGAGTGGCTTGCCACCCCCAACGCATGGCCGCTCCTGTGGATCGGGTCGGCGGTCGGTTCCATCGGCACGCTGCTGCTGATCTTCTACGACGAGTCGAAGCACGTGCAGATCTACGAGTGGATCGCGAACGGTAAGTTAAACGCCGATCCACAGGCTCCGGGGTTTGTCAGTTGGCCTGAACCACTGAACTTCCTGCGGGGCCTGAGAGGTCTACAGAACGAGATCAACTGGCCGGACTGGACGCTCCACGTCCCCCTGGGCGACGTGCTGCGCACGGACCTGCTGGGCTTCCCGCGGGTGGAACTGGACTGGAACATCCCGGCGTTCCTGGTGGAGCAGTTCATCCCCGTGAACACGATGATCGGGCTGCCGCTGCTGCTCTCGTTCGTCGCCCACAAGATGGGCTGGGCGAAGACCAAGCGGGACCACATGATCATGCAGTTCTCCGGATTCATCGCCGTGTACGTCACGCTGACCATCGTGGGCACGTTCTTCCGGGCCGAGGGCCTGGTGCTGGAGCCGTTCACGATCTTCGCGGACAAGTACGGGCACTAGTAGCGGCCAGTCGGAGGCAAGCGTGGCGAACGAACAGACGCAGCAGTCCCAGACCGACGCCTGGCGCTCGGCGCTCGCGTCGCGCCGGACGCAGGTGGCGGACTCGGACGCCGTGCCCGCGACGCTGGTGACGCCGCTGGACCGGGATGTCTCGCGCCGGAACTTCATCCGGGCCTCCTTCTGGGCGGGCCTGGGCGTGACGCTGCTGGGCAGCGTGGGTCTGCTCCTGGACTTCCTGTACCCACGGAACGTGCGCGGCTTCGGTGGGCCAGTGCCCGCCGGCAACGTGGCGGACTACCCCAAGGGCGGCCAGCCCACCCCGAACTCCGAGGGCCAGTTCTGGATCGCGAACCTCGACCCGGGCGAGACGCGCGCCGGTGGCACCGGCGGCGCGGACGGGCTGCTGGCGCTGTGGCGCAAGTGCCCCCACCTGGGCTGCACCGTGCCGTGGCGCGCGACCTTCTCCTACGAGGGCGACGCCGGCGGCTGGTACCGCTGCCCCTGCCACGGCTCCACGTACACCAAGTCCGGTATCCGGGTCTTCGGGCCGGCACCTCGTTCGATGGACACCATGGCAATCGAGATCGACGCCTCGGGGAACATCACGGTGCAGACGGGGCAGATCACCCCGGGTGGCCCGGACAACCCCTCGCGGGCGGTGCAGATCTAGCGCGGCCCGGGCCGGGTGGCCCTCTGAACCAACCCACCGCTATGCGGCGCGGAGAGTGACGGACGTATGAACACCAGCAAACAGGTCAACGTGATGATCGGACTCCTGTTCCTGGCGTTCCTCGCTTTTGGGGTCTACATCGTCAACGAGCCCAACCGCCAGGCCTCCGCCGGCGAGGGCCAGGACGACCTGCTGGCGCACCGCGGCGCGGACCTCTTCGTGAACAACTGCCGCACCTGCCACGGGCTGGTGGGCGAGGGTGGCGTCGGCCCGGCGCTCAACCTGGAGGCCTACCGCCTCTTCGGCCCCAACGACCCCGAGGGCATCCCGGAGACGCCCGAGGGCGACGTGCGCACGGTGCGGAACTTCCTGTTCAATACCATCGCTTGCGGCCGCACCAACAGCGCCATGCCAGTGTGGTCGGAGCGTTACGGCGGCCCCCTGTCTGACACCCAGATCAACTACATCGTGGACATGATCACGATGGGTGAGTGGGAGAAGGTCGAGGAGATCGGCCACACCCACGACATCGAGACCAACACCAACCCGGACGAAGTGGTGTTCACGGACGCCTCTGACCTCCAGCTGACCATCGGCAACTGTGGTCAGTACGGCGCCTCCGCGCTGGACATCAAGACCCGCGACCCGTACGCCCACGTCGAGGGCATGGGTGGCGATGGTGGTGATGGCGAACCGGGCGAGCCGCAGGAGGGCCTGGTGCGCGGCATGGAGCCGGGCGAGTTCTTCTCGGTCTCCTGCTCGACGTGTCACGGCGCGAACCGCGAGGGCATCTCGGGGCTGGGCCTGCCGCTGACGCCCAGTGCGCTCACGCAGCCCGACGACTTCTACTTCGACACGATCAAGAACGGCCGCCCCGGTACGGCGATGCCGCCGTGGGGCAGCCAGCTGTCCGACGAGGAAATCAGCACGATGGTTGAGTTCCTTAAGACGGTGGAGCCCTAGGCTTCAACGTCCGTAGGGCGCCGGGCCGCCAGCGGCGCACGTACGTGGTTGGACGCCCTCGTACACTCGAAGAAGCATGAGATCGGGGCCGTTGGGCCGCCGACGGAGGGGAATCGAATCGATGCCAGCAGTGACCGGGAAGCGGTACAAGTGCACGAAGTGCGGCTCGGAGTTCATCGTCACCAAGGGTGCCGAGGACGCTGAACTGCGCTGCGACGACCAGCCGCTCGAGCAGCTGTAAGGACGGGGATCTCAGATGGCCGTTGCACTTGGCAAGCGCTACAAGGACGAGACGACCGGTGTTGAGTTGCTCTGCATCAAGCCGGGCGACTGCAACCTGAACGTCAACGGGCGGGGCATGGAGGAACTGCAGCCGAAGGTGCTGCCCTCCGCCGACTAGACCGGGACCGAAACGCATGTTGGCGCGGCTCAGGCCGCGCCGCTGCGTCTACGGCCCAGGAAGGCAAGCGGAGGTCCTGGCCGATTGACCGGGCCCGCCTCGCGTGTGACGATTCCAGATGCGCGCTCGCGACCGCACTCGTGCGGGCAGGAGCGCGGATGCCGGAGCGGCAGCCCGTCCGGGCGCCGCGGGCAACCCAGGCAGTGTGACCCGGCGCGCGAGGCTGACGCGACCGGCGGGGGTGGTAACGAGTGACTGAAATCTACGTTGGCGACTCGGAGTCCCTGGAGGCCGCGCTGCGGCGCTTCAACAAGCGTGTGCAGGCCGATGGCATCCTGACGGACGCCCGCCGCCACGAGTTCTACGAGAAGCCCTCCGAGCGTCGCAAGAAGAAGGAAGCCGCCCGCCGCCGCAAGTTGCGGAAGGCGATCGCCCGCGCCCGCACCCGCGAGCGCGTCTAGCGCGACTCCCCGCCCCGACGGTCCGGCCCAACCGGCTCCCGGAGGGGCTCCTTCGATAGCGTGTAGCGGTAGCGTGCGGGTGAGCGCGTGGCTGTACGAGGCGAAGGAGCCGACGTGGCGACCATCCCGGAGACCATCCGCGAGCAGATGACGACCGCCTGGAAGGCCGGCGACACGCAGCGCCGCGACGCCCTCAGGCTTCTCCTTGCCGCCTTCAAGAACGCCGAGATCGAACTGGGCCACGCCCTGGACGACGCCGAGGCGACCCGCATCCTGCAGAAGGAAGCGAAGCAGCGCCGCGACTCCATCACCGAGTACGAGAAGGCAAGCCGCCAGGATCTTGCCGACAAGGAACAGGTGGAACTCGTCGTCATCGAGGAGTTCCTGCCGCAGCAGATGTCCGACGACGAGTTGCGAAGCCTGGCCCGGGAAGTCATTGCGGAGGTGGGGGCGTCCGGGCCGTCCGAGGTAGGGAAGGTCATGCGGCCGCTCCTGGCGCGCGTGGCTGGGCGCGCGGACGGTAGCCGCGTGAACCAGGTCGCGCGAGAAATCCTCGGGGGCTAGCGCCCCTCGCGGGGCGCCTACGGGCATGGTCACCCGCTCCACGCAGAGCACCATCCGAGCGGCTGCGCAGCAGGCGCCCAACGGCTCCATTGCGTTCGCGCTGGCCGCGGTCACGGCCCTGGCGCTCTTCGCCGTCCTCTTCCCCTGGTTCCCGGGCAGCCAGCGCCTGGAGGAGGGCGCCACCGTGGACCGCGAGGTCACGGCGCCACGCGAGATCACCTACGAGTCGGATGTGATGACGGAGCGGCAGCGCGACGCTGCCGCGGAGGCGGTCCCGGACGTGGAGATCCTGGACGACGAGATCCGCAACCGCCAACTGGCGGAACTGGACCGGGTGCTGGCCGCCATCGACTTCCAGCGTCGTGACCAGACGCGGTCCGCGTCCGCCCGGGAGACGGCCATTCAGCAGATCGCCGGGACGGACCTTTCGCAGCGGTCCGCAGCCACGCTCATCAGCGTCTCCGACGTCCGCTGGTCCACCATGCAGTCGGAGGCGCGTCGAGTGCTCTCCGGCACGCTCGCGGGGACGGCGATCGCCCCCGACGAGGTGGAGGAAGCGCGCAGCCAGGCTGCCGCCTCGCTGTCACCGCTGCTCAGCAGCGACGAGACACTGGCGCTGACGGAGGTCCTGGACCCGCTGGTGGTGCCCACGCTCACGGTCTCCGATGAGCGTACCGAGGCGCTCCGCCGCGATGCCCGCGCCCGCGTCCCCACCCAAGTGGTGACCTACCGCGAGGGCCAGGTGATCGTCCCCGCCGGCGGCACCATTGACGACGCGGCCTTCGAGGCGATCACGATGCTGGACATCCGCACGGGCTCCGTGACGCTGAGCGCAGTGCTGGCGGCGGCCATCGCCTCGATCCTGGGCGGCGCCGCCTTTGGCGCGCACCTGTGGGTGGCGAAGCCGCGCGCGCTGCGTGGCGTCCGCCGCCTGGTGCTGTTCGGCCTGACGCTGCTGGTGCCCGTGACCGTCGCGAAGTTCGCCTACCCGCTGGTCCTGCCGGACACCGACAGTCTCTACCTGGCACTGGCCCTGCCATTGGCGGCGGGCGCGGTGGTGGCGGCGGTCCTGCTGGACGTCTCCACCGGCGTGATCGTGGCCGTGGTGATGGCGGGCGTGGTGGGGTTCCTGTCCGTGGCCGTGCCGCAGGCCGGCGGCGGCGCTCCCGGTGCGGAACTGGGCGCGTTGCGACTCACGCTGGCCACCGTGGCCTCCTCGCTGGCCGGGCTGTACGTCGCCGCGCGCGCGGAGCGGCTCCAGGGCTACCTGGGCGCCGGCCTGGCCGCGGCCATCGCCTCCGCGCTGGTGGCAGTGATGGTCCTGATGCTGGACACGGAGCGCGCGGTCACACAGTTCGCCTGGATCGCCGGCGCCTCGGCCGTGGGCGGGCTGATGACCGCGATCCTGGCCGTGGGGGCCTTCATCCTGCTGAGCCGCCCCTTCGGGATCATCACCCGCGTGGAACTGATGGAACTGGTGCAGTTGAACCACCCGCTGCTGCGCCGCCTGCAGGACGAGGCGCCCGGCACCTTCCAGCACTCGATGCTGGTGGGGTCCCTCGCGGACCGCGCCGCGGACCGCATCGGAGCGGACTCGCTGCTCGTGCGCGTGGGGGCGTACTACCACGACATCGGCAAGCTGCATTCGCCGGGGTTCTTCGTGGAGAACTTCGGGGACGGCCCCAACCCGCACGACAACCTGGACCCGTTGCAGTCCTCGCGGGTGATCATGCGGCACGTCTCGGCGGGCGTGGACCTCGCCCGGAAGCACAACCTGCCGGAGGCCGTGGTCGCCTTCATCCCCCAGCACCACGGCAACCGCCTGGTGGCGTACTTCTACCGCGAGGCCGCCAAGGTGAAGCCAGACGTGGACCCCACGCTCTTCCAGTACGCCGGACCGAAGCCCCAGTCTCGGGAGACTGCCCTCGTGATGCTGGCGGACTCCTGCGAGGCCTCCGTCCGCGCGGCCACGGACCGGACGGCCGAGCGCATCCGCTCGATCGTGGAGGGCATCATCGCGGAGCGCGTCGAGGAGGGGCAGTTCGACGAATGCGACATCTCCCTGCGTGACCTGCGGGTGGTGTCGGACTCGTTCGTGCAGGCGCTCTCCGCCGTGTACCACCCCCGCGTGGAGTACCCCCAGCCCACGCGCCGGGAACTGGAGGCCCGCGGCCGATCCCCAGCCGTGGAGGAGCCCGCTCGCCGACGAGAGATCACCACTACCGCCACGCCGGCGCTGCCCGAGCACACGGAGGACTCCGTGGACGGCTCCGTCCTATCGGAGGACGACTCCTAGGTCGTCGCAGTCGTCGCAGTCGTCGCAGTGCCCCGGCCGTTCGAGCCTTCCCGCGTGCGCTCCTATACTGGACGCACCTCCCCCTCGATCAGCACAGGAGCCAGCACATGCGCGCCACGGTGGTCGTGTTCCCGGGGACGTGGAGCGACAACGACTGCGTCTGGGCCCTGGGCCAGTGCGGCATCGAGGCGCGCAAGGTCTGGCATACGGACGAGGTGACGTTCGACCGGGACGAACTGGTCGTGCTGCCGGGCGGCTTCTCCTACGGTGACTACCTGCGGACCGGCGCCATCGCCCGCTTCAGCCCCGTGATGGAGGCGGTCGCGCGCCACGCGGAAGCGGGCGGGCTGGTCATCGGCATCTGCAACGGCTTCCAGATCCTCTGCGAGTCCGGGCTGCTGCCGGGTGTCCTGATGCGCAACGAGTCGCTGCAGTTCCGCTGCCAGGATGCGTACCTCGTGCCCGTGAGCCAGGCGTCCCCGTTCACGGCCCACCTCGAGGTGGGGCGCGGCTACCTGATGCCCGTCTCGCACGGCGAGGGCCGCTACGTCGCGGACGAGAGCACCATCGCCATGCTGGACGACACGGACCGCGTCGCGTTCCGCTACGCGGAGGCGGACGGCACGGTCACGGCGGACGCGAATCCCAACGGCTCCATGAACAACATCGCGGGGATCCTCAACGAGCGTGGCAATGTGCTGGGGATGATGCCGCACCCGGAGCGCGCCTGTGAGCCGCTGCTGGGCAACGAGGACGGGAACGCCATCTGGCTCTCAGTCCTCGAGGCTGTCGGCGCGAAGGTGTAGGGCGCTGCACCACAAGCGCGGTCGCCCGAAGGCTGCGAGGAGCGGCTGCCTGCTGTGCAAGCCGTGGAAGGCGCGGGGCAACTCCTGGCAGGCGAAGCCGGCGGCCGTCCGCTGCTAGCCACCCTCCCCCCTCACCCGCCCCGCTGGTACGCTCGACGCTCTCCCCCTGAACGCCCCCGGCGCATCGAGGACAGCACATGCCCGTCGACGATCTCGTCCTCCAGCAGGTCGCGATGTCGCGGTCCGAGTACGAGCGTCTGCTCGACATGCTCGACCGCGAACCGACCGAGGTGGAACTGGGGATGGTGGGCGCACTGTGGTCCGAGCACTGCGGCTACAAGCACTCCAAGCCGCTGTTCAAGCACTTCCCCAGCACGGGCGATTACGTCCTGACCAAGACGGGCGAGGAGAACGCCGGCGCCATTGACCTGGGCGACGGCTGGGTGGCCGTCTTCAAGATGGAGTCCCACAACCACCCCAGCGCCCTGGAACCCTACGAGGGCGCTGCCACGGGCGTGGGCGGCATCCTGCGCGACATCTTCGCCATGGGCATGCGCCCGGTGGCGCTGCTGGACTCGCTGCGCTTCGGGCCGCTCTCGGACCAGCGCAACCGCCGCCTCTTCCGAGGGGTGGTGGCGGGCATCGGCGGGTACGGGAACTGCATCGGCGTGCCGACCGTGGGGGGCGAGGTGCAGATGCACCCGGCCTACTCCGGCAACCCGCTGGTGAACGCGATGTGCGTGGGCGTGGGGCGACGCGAGCACCTGCTCTCCGCCAGCGCCTCCGGCGTGGGCAATCCGCTGGTGCTAGTGGGCGCGGACACCGGGGTGGACGGCATCCACGGCGCCACCTTCGCCTCCGTCGAACTCTCCGAGGGTTCGGACGCGCACCGGCCCGCGGTGCAGGTGGGCAACCCCTTCCTGGAGAAGTTGCTGATGGAGGCGTGCTGCGAACTGGCCGAGCAGCACAAGGACTGGATCGAAGGCCTGCAGGACCTGGGCGCCGCCGGCCTCACCTCCTCCGCGGTGGAGGCGGCGAACCGCGCCGGCACGGGCATCGAGATCGACGTGGCGCTGGTGCCGCGCCGCGCGCAGCACATGACGCCGTACCAGGTCATGCTCTCGGAGTCGCAGGAGCGGATGCTCGTGATCCCGAAGCGTGAGCACCTGGACGAGGTGCTGGCGCACTTCCGCCGCTGGGAGATCCGCGCGGACGTCATCGGCACCGTGACCGACGACCAGATGGCGACGATTCGGGACGGCGACCAGGTGGTGGCGCGCATCCCCGTGCGCGTGCTGGTGGACCCGCCGCAGTACCCGCCGGAGGGCGTGCGCCCGTCCTCGCTGGACGCGCTGCAGGCCGAGGACCTGGCCGCGCAGCCGGACCTCGAACCTTCCGAGGCGTCCTCGATGCTGCTGCGGCTGCTGGCCTCCGAGAACATCTCCAGCCGGCGGTGGATCTATCGCCAGTACGACCACCAGGTGCAGAACAACACCGTGGTGCGGCCCGGCGGGGACGCCGCCGTGATCCGCATCAAGCACTCCACCAAGGGCGTGGCGGCTGCCACCGACTGCAACGGCCGCATGCTCGCGCTGGACCCGCGCACCGGCGCGGCCATGGCGGTCGCCGAGGCGTGCCGCAACGTGGTGGCCACCGGGGCGAAGCCGGCGGCACTCACGGACTGCCTGAACTTCGGCAACCCGGAGAAGCCGGACGTCGCCTGGCAACTGGAGGAGGCCATCCTCGGCCTCTCGGAAGCCGCCCGCGTACTGGAGGCGCCCGTCATCTCCGGGAACGCCTCGCTCTACAACGAGGCCCCCACCGGCTCCATCCTGCCCACGCCGAGCATCGGCGTGGTGGGGCTCATCGAGGACGCTCGCACGGCGCTGACCATCGCCCCGGAACCGGGCGACACGGTGATCCTCCTGGGCGCGGAGGTCGCGCAGGAGGCGGCCACGCTGGCCGGTTCCGAGTACCAGTGGCTGACCCGCGAGCGCATCGCGGGGATGCCCCGCATCGACCTGGGCCTGGAGTCGCGCGTCCAGCGGCTGGTGCTGGACCTGCACGAGCGCGCGCTGCTGACGGCCGCGCACGACCTGGCGGACGGCGGCCTCGCCGTGGCGCTGGCGGAGATGTGCATCGCCGCCGGCGAGGGCATCGACGCCTCCGACACTGCCGCGGGCGCCCGGCTGGACGCGACGCTCTTCGGAGAGGAGCCCTCGCGGTTCCTCGTAGCCACGGCCAACCCGCAGGCGGTGCTGGAGTTCGCGGCGGGCCACAACATCCCCGCGGTGGCCCTCGGCGTGGTGGGGGGCGATCGCCTGCGCGTGGGGCCGGTGGACGTCGCGCTGGCGGCCGCGGCCCACGAGTGGGGCGAGGGCCTCGACCGGGTGCTGGCGAAGATCTAGGCCGTCAGCCCGCCGCCTCGAACGCCTGCCGGACCTTCTTCGGGGCCGTGAGCATCCAGGCGTCGCGGATGAACTCGGCCACCTGCTCCCAGTCCGGCTCTTCCAGGTCCAAGCGGACGCCGAGCCAGCCGTGACGACCGACGAAGGCCGGTACCCAGAAGGTGTCCGGGTCCTCCTCCACCAGCATGTCCTGCACACCGGGCGCCACCTTCAGCGCCAGGCCGCTGCGGCCGTCGTCGCCGAAGTGGTCCACCAGGAAGTAGCCGAAGCGCTTGCCGGCCACCTCCAGCGAGCGGTGCTCGTTGTCGTAGCGGTTGGCCGCCTCGGTCTCAGGGAACGCTCCGCAGATCTTTTCCACGCGCGCGCGGCGCTTGCGGATGGTGGCGAGGCTAGCGGTGGCCGCGCGGCTGGCGGGGCGTCGAGGTACCGGCATGTCAGTCTCCTCGCTGGCGCATCAGCGCCGCGATCTCGCGTGCGGCCGAGTCCGGCGAAGCGGCGAGGTGCTCGGCGACACGCGCCCGGATCTCCGGGGTGCGGTTCTGGCTCAGTTTGCACGAGGCGTCCATGCCCGTGACCGGCATCCGGAAGGCCACCGTGGCGCCGGCCATGGCGTTGCGGTAGGCCTCCGGCAGGTCGTCCATGGAATATTCGCCCGGCTCCTCGAAGCGCTCCGTCAGTTCCCGCAGCGCCGCGAGGTGCTCCTCGTGGTCCTCGATGACGGCAGGGACGCCGCGCAGTTGCACAGCGGCGTAGTTCCACGTGGGGACGTAGTCACCGTCGCCGTACCAGCGCGGCGACACGTAGGCGTGTGGGCCCCAGTCGAAGATCGCGAGCGCCGGGCGCTCGCCGTCGAAGTCGCGCCATTGCGGGTTCGCCCTCGCGACGTGCCCCACGGCCACGTCGCGGTCGCCCTCGGTGCGGAGGAGTAGCGGGATGTGGGAGGCGCGTGGGCCGTCCGGGGTGGTGGTGACCAGCGTGGCGAAGGGGTGGTCACGCACGAAGGTGCGGATGGCCTCCGGTTCGGTCACGCGGTAGCGGTCGGGGACGTACACGGGTGCCTCCGTCGCTCGTCCGGCCGGGGTGGCCGGGCGACGATTCTACGCAGGCGCCGAGAGTCCGGGGGCTGGCGCTAGTCCTCGAAGTCCCAGCGTGCCGCGGACTTCGGGTAGTTGGCCTCCAGCCAGGTGAGGGCCTTGCGCGGCGCCAGGTAGAACCAGTCGTCGCTGGCGCCTTCCCCGCCGATGTCCTCCGGCTTCATCGCGTACTTCTCCGCGTACGCGTGGAGGACCGCCTCCGGCACGCTCCGGACCTGCACCTCGCCCTCCAGGATCACGGTGTCGTCCCCGCTCTCCAGGTGCACGGAGACGCGGGGGTCGCGCACCAGGTTGCGACCGGCCACGCCGCCGGAACCGAACCACAGCGCGCCATCGGCCCAGAACCCCCAGACCGGCTTGGAGTGGGGCGCGCCGTCAGCACGGGTGGTGGAGACCCAGTAGTTGCGGGAAGCGGCGAGTTTCTCCTCGGTGGCCGCCCAGGAGGCGCCCTCCGCGTCGCCGGTGATGCCGTAGGAGGCTTCGATGCGGGTGGGGACGAGCCGGGGCTGTCGTGGCATGGAGGGCTCCCTTCGGATCCGGGGCGGGCAAGCGTAACAGAACACATGTTTGACAAACAAGAACGGGCGTTCTACATTCCTCCGGTCGTCATCGCCGTGCGCGGGGTGGCGACGACGGCCCGGTGGTTGTCCCTACGACAAGGGCACGGGTACGCTCTTACGTCGCGGCGGGTGTTTCTCAGGCTTCCCTGGTCCACCCATCAACGCGTTGGAGCCGTCACTGCGGACAAGTTGTCCGGATTGTGGCTCAACCGTGAACTTTCGTTTGGACAAGTCCCGGGCCGGCGTCGCCGTCTTAGCACAAGATGGCGTCAGTCCCGGCTCCGGCACGCCGAAGGGTCATCTGACGTGAAGGTCGTGTTCCTGGAGACCGTTGAGGGATCCGGCACCATGGGTGAGGTCAAAGACGTCGCCCGAGGCTACGCCCGGAATTACCTGTTGCCACGCGGCCTGGCCGCGCCGGCAACATCGCAAGTCCTCGCCCGTGCCGAAAGGCTGCGGGAGATCGAGGCGGAGCGACAACGGGCTGAGGACGAGAAGGCACAAGGGCTTGTCGGCAAGCTCGAGCGCCCGATCGTTATCACGGCCCGCGTCGGAGAGCAGGGACGACTGTACGGGTCTGTCACAAATGCTGACATCGCCGAGAAGGCTGGGGAGATTCTCGGCGAGGACCTGGACCGTCGTCGCATACTGCTGCCCGAGGCGATCCGCCGAGTTGGGGTCTTCCCCATCGGCATCCGACTGTCACGTAACGTGACGGCCGAGGTGCAGGTGGTGGTCGTGGACGTTGACGCGCCGGAAGGCGTGGAGGCGGCCGCGGAGGCGCTTCTGAATCCACCCGTGGAGGAAGAGGTGGTCGAGGCCCCACGAGCAGAGGCGGCGGGTTCTTCGGAACCCACCGCGGAAGCCGACGACGCCGATGGCGCGTCGGAGCCGGGCTCAGACGAGGACAACGAGGAGGGCGCTTAGCCCTCCTCTCTCTTTCCGGCTCGCAGCCCCCATCCCCCTGAGGTGGCGCCGGCGAGGCCGGTGGGGATCGAGGGGCTGCCGTGGTGCTCGAGGGTCGTCCCGCACCCTTCCGCGCGCCCGGCCGTGACCAGCGCCCTCGCCCGCAGACCGGCCTGCCCCCGCATGATGTCTCCGCGGAGGAAGCGGTCATCGCCGCCCTGCTGCTGGACGACGACTCCTACGCCCGCGTCCTGCCCATCGTCCGCCCGGAAGACTTCTTCCGTGAGCAGAACGGCTGGATCTACGAGGCCTGCCTCTCCGTGGGAGAGCGCGGCGAGTCCATCACCATTCCCACCGTCGCGCACGAACTGGATCGCCTGGGCCGCCTGGACCCCGCCGGTGGCGAGACCTACCTGGTGGAGGTGGCCGGGAAGTACTTCACGGCCGTGGGCGTGGAGGCGCACGCGCGCATCGTGGCGCGAGACGCCCTCTACCGCCGCCTGATCCAGGCCGCCGGCCAGATCGCCTCCATCGCCTACGAGGGCGGCCCGGACGTGAAGGCCGTGCTCTCGGAGGCGGAGGGCCTGCTGCTGGGCCTGCGCACCGCGGAGGCGGCTGGCGACTTCAAGCGCCTGCGCGACCTGCTGGACGAGTTCCTGGAGGCGCCCGCGGAAGAAGAGGACGGCGAACTCGCGCAGTCCATCCGCACTGGGTTCATGGATCTGGACCAGTTGCTGGCCGGCGGCTACAAGCGCGGCGACCTGGTGATCTTGGCCGCGCGCACCGGCATGGGGAAGACCTCGCTCATGCTCAACCTGGCGCGCAACTGCGCCATTGGGCAGCACGGCACCGTGGCGCTGTTCTCCCTGGAGATGGGCGGCGAGAGCCTGGCGATGCGCATGCTCTCCGCCGAGGCAGGCGTGGAGATGTCCCGCCTGCGCCTGGGCCGCCACACGGAGGCGGAGGAGGCGCGCGTGATGAACGCGCACGGCCTGCTGGGCGGCGCCCCGATCTTCATCGACGACTCGGCGGTGCTGTCCGTGCCGGAGATCCGCGCGAAGTGCCGCCGGCTGCAGGCGGACCACGGCCTGGACCTGGTGGTGGTGGACTACCTGCAGTTGCTCCACGGCGCCGGCCGTTCGGACACCCGTACCAACGAGATCAGCCAGATCTCCCGGGCGCTAAAGGAGATGGCGCGCGAACTGAACGTCCCGGTGGTGGCCGGCGCCCAGTTGTCACGTGCCGTGGAAACGCGCCAGCCGCACATCCCCATGCTCTCTGACCTCCGCGAGTCCGGCTCCATCGAGCAGGACGCGGACATCGTGATGTTCATCTACCGCGAGGACGTCTACACGCAGGCGCACGACTGGCAGGACCAGCACCCGGACGAGCCGGGCGGGGCGCACCCTTCGGGCCTGGCCCAACTGATCCTGGCGAAGCACCGCAACGGCCCCACCGGCGCCGTCACGGTGCGCTGGGTGGCCAAGACGGCCTCCTTCCAGGACCTGCTCCTGCGCCAGGAACCGCCCCGGGACGGGTTCTGACGCGCATGGCCGCCCCCACGCCATTCGAGGGGTTTCGCGCCGGGCAGCGCGCGCAGGCGGTGCCGGTGCAGTTCTTCACGGAGGTGCTGCCCGCGATCGAGGACGCCGACGAACTGCGGGTGACGCTGTACGCGCTGTACGCGCTCGGCCGGCCCGGACGGCAGGCGGCGCTGCGGGTGAGCGCGCTGGCCGGCGAGCCGCCGCTGGCGCGAGCGCTGGGCGACCGCGCCGCGGAGGCAACGGCCGTGGCGGTGGAGGCGGCGGTGGCGCGAGGCGTGCTGCTCACGCTGCCGCTGGAGGACGGTGACGCGCTGGTCTTCGTGAACAACGAGGGCGGGCGGCGGTTGCGGGAGCGCGTGGCCTCCGGCGCCGAGGCGATCCCGGGCGTGCGTCCGGCACCGCGCGTGACCGCGGCGGCGACAGGGACGCCGTCCGCGGTGTACGAGCAGGAGATCGGGCTGCTCTCGCCCTCGGTGGGGGCGGCGCTGGCGGAGGCGGAGCAGGCCTACCCGGGGGCGTGGATCGTGGACGCGCTGCGCGAGGCCGCCCGACAGAACAAGCGGTCGTGGTCCTACGCGGAGGCGATTCTGCGCCGCTGGCAGGCAGAGGGACGGGGCGATGAAACAACTACGGGACATCCTGGGCGATCCGCAGACCCCTACGCGCACCTCTACCGCCGCGACTGACGCGCGGCCGGTCGAGACGCGCGAGGAGCGCGAGGACCTCTGCCCCCTGTGCCAGGGGGCGCGCTTCGTGCGCGTCACCGGCGACCCGCAGGACCCGCGCTTCGGCCACCCGGTGCCCTGCGAGTGCGCGCGCTACGAGCCGCCAGAGGAGCGCCGGGGCCGTCTGCTGCGGTACTCACGCCTGGGACCGATGCAGCGGCTCACGTTCGCGACGCTGGTGCGCAGCGGCCGCACGAACGACCCGAGGCTGCAGGGGCAGTACGCCGAGGCCGTGGCGATCGCGGAGCGCTTCGCGCGCGATCCCGAGGGCTGGCTGGTCCTCACCGGGCCACACGGTGCAGGCAAGACGCACGTGGCGGCGGCGATCGCGAACGAGGTCATCGACCGCGGCGGCCCCGCGCTGTTCATGGCCGTGGCGGACTTCCTGGACCACCTCCGCTCCGGCTACGACGAGGACGCGGAGGTGGGCTACGACGCCCTGCTGGAGCAGGTGCGCACCGCGCCGCTGCTGGTGCTGGACGACCTGGACGCCTACTCGGAGACGGCGTGGGCGCGGGAGAAGTTCTTCCAGGTGGTGTCCTACCGCTTCAACGCGGCGCTGCCCACGGTCTTCACGGCGGTCCGCAATCCCGCGGAGATCGACGAGCGGCTGGGGAGCCGTCTATCGGATCCCACGCTCTCGCAGGTGGTGGAACTCGCCCACGGTGACGCGGCCCCTCGCTATCTCCACATCGGCGCGATGACGCGGGAGCGGCTCTCGCAGTTCACGTTCGCGGACTTCATCCCGGACGGCATCGGCCTGAAGGGCGAGCCGCGCAAGAGCCTGGAGGCGGCCTACCGCGAGGCGCTGCGCTGGGCGCGAGAACCGCAGGGGTGGCTGGTGCTGATGGGTGGCAACGGCTGCGGCAAGACGCACCTGGCCGCGGCCATCGCCAACGAGCGCCTGGACGCCGGCGACCGCGTGGCCTTCGCCAACGTCCCGGACCTGCTGGACGAACTCCGCGCCGCCTACGCCCCCGATGCGCCGAGGCGTTACGACCAGTTGTTCCGGGCGCTGGTCGAGGCGCCGGTGCTGGTGCTGGACGACCTGGGGGCGCAGAAGTCCAGTCCGTGGGCGGAGGAGAAGTTGTACCAGTTGCTGAACCACCGCCACCTGTCTGGCGCGCACACGGTGGTGACCACCAATAAGCGCATCGGCGATCTGGAGCCGCGCATCGCCTCTCGCCTGGCGGACAAGGACGTGTCGGTGCTGCGCGACATCACGGCGCCGGACTACCGGACGCTGAAGCCGTAGCCCAGAGGCAGGAGAGGCGGAGACCCCTCTCCCCAACCTCCCCCTCAAAGGGGGGAGGGGGCTAAGGGCCTCGCCGCCTGCGAGCGGGAGTTCGTCGCAAGACTTCCGGCTGCAGGATTCCTGGTCCCCTGTCCTACTCGGCGGTCCCGGCGCATGTCGGTCGCCGTAACCCCTTCTCTTGTAGGGGCGCAGCGTGCTGCGCCCGCTCCCCCGGTGGTTCGTCGTGAACTCGAAGCTCCGAGGCCCCTCGATGATTGCCCCCTCCCCAATCCTCACCCACGAGGGCGGTAGGGCTTCGCCGCCTGCGAGCGGGAGTTGGTCGCAAGACCCCCGGCCGCAAGAATCCTGAGTCCTCCCTCGTGCTCGACGGTCCCGGCGCCTGTTGGGCGCCGCTCCCTTCTGCCTGGGGGCGCACCGTGCTGAGCCCGCTCGCCCGGCCGTTCGTCGTGAACTCGGAGGTCCGAGGGCCCTCGGTGACTGCCCCCACGCCAGCCCTCCCCCGCGAGGGGGAGGGGCCAGATGGCCCGGCACCCGATCTTGGCGTGGGAGCGCGAGCCTCGATGGTTCGGTGATGCCCTCGGGTGGTGCGTGAGCGCTCGGGGATGCAGGGCAGCCGGGTTATCACGGAATCGCTACGGATCGCACCGGGGGGCCGGGATACGGTGGAAGGACTCCCACCGCATGCGGGCTCTGAAGTGGACCGTGCATGCGTGCTCCTCGCGGGCTTGTTGTCTTGGCCATCCTGCTCAGCCTCCTGGCCGCTGCCTGCGAGGGCGGACGGCAGCCAGACGCGGAGACGGGCAGTACGCCGCTCGTGACGCCTCGGACGCCCCATGCCGCTCCAGCCACCAGTGCGAACGTGGACTACGAGAGCCCGTTCTCGTACTGCGGCCAGGTGGTGAACGCGGACGAGCCGGGCGCCCCCTACGCGGGCGAGCCCCACCCAGCGGATGTCTTCCTCGTGCTCGCGGACCTTACCGGGATCCCCCAGGACGCCGATGTGCGAGAGGAGACGCCGGAGTTCTCCTGGCGGTGCATGGACGGTTTCGTGTACGCCTGCACCTACGGGCCCAACCTCCCCTGCGGCAAGGCGGACCTGCGAAGCAACGCCACGCCGGAGATGGTGCAGTTCTGCAATGAGCACTTTCCCGGGACGCCCCTGCCCGGGTCGCTGACCGGCCACCAGACGATCTACTCGTGGGTCTGCCGCGGGGAGACGCCGGCGACCACGCACCAGAAGTACCAGGTGGATCCGCGGGGCTTCGTCGCCGGCTTCTGGCACTGGATCCCGGAGCCGGAGACGTCCCCCGGTGACGACGGGGACGCGTCCGAGACGGCTCAGTCCAGTAGCCCCTGACCTCGTGCCCACTCGATCAGCCGAGGCGTGCCGTGATGGGTCGGCAGGAGCGCCGCGCGAGGGCCGGTGAACCACTCGACGGCCTCGAACTCGCCGGAAGGCGGGCCGGCGTCGTCGACCACCGGACCGGTGTAGACCGCCTCCCAGTGCTCGCCGCTGGCGAAGAGGCCCACGAACCGCTCTGCCGAGGCGCGCACCCCCGCCTCCTCCAGCAGTTCGCGCGCGGCGGTGTCCGCCGGCGTCTCGCCCGGCTCCATGTGGCCGGAGGGCAACGCCCAGCGGCCAGCGCCGTCGCGTCCCGCACGACGCAGCCCGAGCAGCACCCGGCGGTCCCGGATGGCCAGGAAGCCCGCGCTCGGGCGCGGGTTCGTCCAGCGCGCGGCGCCGCACTGACCGCAGCGGAGCGCGCCATCGGCGGCCCGGGGCCCGAGCGCCGCACCGCAGCGCGCGCAGAAGCGGAGCGCGGTGGGCGGCCGCCCCGGCTCCGTCACGCGGGCGAAGAGGTCCGTGCCCGCCTCGCCCTGGATGATGCCGCGCAGCGCCTCGGCCGTGCTGGAGAACGGGATCTCCTCCCAGGGCACCTCGTCGAACGCGAACCAGCGCGCCTCGGCGCACTCGGGGCCGGGGGCGGGCTCCTGCCCGGGCGGCAGTTCCGCCAGGAACGGCATCACGATGTTGTGGGGTTCCAGCACGGTGCGCGGGGGCAGCGCCCGGAGCAGGGTGGGGCGCACGCACGCCTCCTCCCACGTCTCGCGGAGGGCGCCCTGCCACGGCGTCTCGCCCTGCTCCACGAAGCCGCCGGGGAACACCCAGCCGCCGGGCCCGTACTCCATGTCCGGCGCGCGGCGCACCAGCAGCACGCGGCCGTCGCGCACCATGAAGGTCCCGGCCACGGGCTGGGCGTTCTTCCAGTCCGTCACGCCGCAGGCCTCGCAGCGCCAATGGTGGAGCAGGCGCGGGGAGACGCGGGCTGACCCGCAGGACGGGCAGTAGCGCTGCGCGGTGACCATGGATGCGCCTACCCCGGCTGGTTGGAGGCCTGGCGTCCCGGCTGCGGCTGGACGCCTTCCTGCCAGTGGGAGCCGTCCGGCCCCCACTCCTTCTTCCACACCGGCACGGTCTCCTTGACGCGGTCCACCGCGCGCAGTGCCGCCTCGAAGGCGTCTTGGCGGTGGGCCGCGGAGACCGCGACCAGCAGCGAGGTCTCCCCCACGCCCAGGGCGCCCACGCGGTGGTGGATGCCAATGGCGTGGACCTCGCGGGCGGCGAAGTCCGCCATGACCTCCTCGGCCACGGCGCGCAACTGGCGCTGCGCCATCTCCTCGTAGGCCTCGTACTCCAGGCGGTCCACGGCGCGGCCCTCGTGGTGGTCGCGCACGACGCCCTCGAAGAGCACGCACGCGCCGCTGGCGCGCGTCATCACGGCGTCCCGCAGCGGGCGCGGGTCCAGGACCTCCGAGGTCACCAGGAATAGGGGGGCCACGTCCGCCGGCGCTTCCGCGCCGCCGGCGATGGGCGGGATCAGTGCCACGGTGTCGCCGTCGTTCAGGGCTGTGCCGGGCTCCAGGATGTATTCCTCGTTCACGGCGATGGCGACCCCACTGAGGTAGGGGCGCAACTTCGGGTGGGCCTCGTCCAGGCGCGAGCGCAGCGTCTCCACGGAGACGGAGGGCGCGTCGAACTCCTCGACGAGCCGGTCGCTTCCGGCGACCTCGCGCAGTCCGGCAAAGAGGCGGACGATGACCTGCACGCGCTGCTCCGATCTCGGGGGCACCCGACCTCCAGTATAGGCCGGGCGGCGGGCGAACCCGGGCGCCGATGGGCGCCGTGGCGTCAGTCCAGCGTGCGGAGGGGCCGCTGGGTCAGCGCGACCAGCACCGTGGCGCCCAGGATCACCGAGCCCGCCGCCACGTAGACCGACTCCAGGCCGACGAGTCCGGCCATCAGTCCCACGCCGAGCGCCAGCACCTGCATCAGCCCGTTGCCGAGCAGCAGCAGCCCCGTGACGCGTCCCATGTAGCGGTTGGGCACGATGGCCTGCACGATCGACAGGCCGGCGATGTTGAACGCCATGAGCGCGGTGCCGGCCAGGCCGTTGAAGAGATACACGAAGGGGAGTGAGCGGCTCAGGCTGAACCCCAGCACCGCCGCCCCGAGCATGAACGAGGCGCCGAGGAAGAACATCCCCCGGCGGCGGGTGAGGATGCGGGCGGTCAGGAACATCGCGGCCACCAGCGAGCCCACGCCCCAGAAGATCGCCATGCGCCCCCAGCCGGCGGCATCCATGCCCAGCACGCGGTCCACCCACGCGGCGACCAGCACGCCCATCACGCTGAGCGCGGAGGCCGTGGAGATCCACGTCAGCAGCACCACCCAGCGCACCACCGGCTCGTCGCGCAGGACGTGCACGCCGTCCCGCACGTTCGCAAGGATCGAGACGCGTGAGGCCTCGGGGTCGGCGGCGCCGACATCGCGCGGGAGCAGGAGCGAGAGCAGCAGGACGCCGGCCGGGCCGCCCACGCCGAAGATGTAGGTCGCCGGGATGCCGAATCGCTCCATGGACCAGCCGGCGAACGGCGCGGCGAAGATCAGCGCGCCCGAGAGGGCGAGTTGAAAGAACGCGATGCCCCCACCCACCAGTTGGTCAGGCAGCGCCTCGCGCACCATGGAGGTGCGGGTGGGCATGTCCTGCGCCACCATCAGCCCGAAGGTTGCGAACAGCGCGATCATGAGCGGGAGCGCGAATCCCTCCCCGCCCCGGATCGCAGGTACCCACAGCAGCGCGTCGATACAGAGGATGAGGATGACGGCGGACGAGGCGGAGATGCGGAGCACACGCCGGCGCGGGAAGCGGTCCGCCACCGCGCCACCCACCATCACGTAGAGCAGGAAGATCACCCCGCGGCTGGCACCCAGCAGGCCGAGGTAGACCACCTCCTGCCCCGCCGGGGAGGCCTGGTTGACCCACCAGCCCTGCGTGAAGAAGAGGATCGGCTGGGTCAGGCCCACCACCAGTTGGGTGAGCGCCAGGATGCGAAAGGCTGGGATGCGGAGCGCGTCTCCGGCCGTGCCGAAGCGCGATGGCGGCGGGGCCATCATGGGCGGGGTGGGCGTGACGGGCGAACCGGCTGCTCCGGCCATGCGCGTGGCATGCTTCCCAGGATCGGGGCCGGCCGTCCGCCGCTCGTGGATGCGCCGGGCCGGCCCTCGCGGGTGGAGGACGGCATGGCGTTCGAGGTGCGTGACGGGATCGGGCGCCGATTCCTCCGGGAATGTATCGACTTTCTCCTGCCCCAGCACTGCCTTGTCTGCGGCGGCAGCGGCGCGTCCCTGCACACGACCTGCGTTGCGGGCCTCCCCCTGGCCGAGGGGCCGCGCTGCACACGGTGCTGGCGGCCCGGGCCCGGCACCTGGTGTGAGCGCTGCGCCACGGGTGGCGCCGATGCGCCGGCGTTCGATGGCCTGCGTACGCCCTTCCGCTTCGAGGGCGACGCGCGACGGGCGATCCTGGAGGCGAAGTTCCGTGGCATCACCGCGCACCTGGAGCCACTGGCGCAGGCCGCCGCCGCCGCGCTCCCGCCGGAGTGGCGGGTGGAGGCGGTGGTGGGCGTCCCGCTGGCCGGCGCGCGTGAGCGCAAGCGCGGGTTCAACCAGGCGGCGCTGCTGGCCGGTCACGTGGCGGACGTCATCGGCGCGGAGACGCGCCCACGCCTAGTGCGTCGCATGCGGCCCACGCCTCCGCAGGCGGGGCTCGCGGCGGCCCAGCGCCACCGCAACCTGCGGGATGCCTTCGCCGTACGAGGCGTGCCGCCAGCGTCAGTGCTGGTGGTGGACGACGTGACGACCACCGGCTCCACGCTGGACGAGGTCGCCCGCACCTTGAAGGCGGCGGGTGCGCAGCGGGTGTACGCGCTGGCCGTGGCGCGCGAGGACTAGCGCTCGCCGGCGGGCTTCTGCTCTGTCGGTCGGGCGTCGCGGTTGCGGCGGCGGAGGCCCCACGCGAGCGCGCCACCTGCCGCTGCCAGCGTGAGCGCGGCGCCGCCCGCCCGGCCCCAGCGACGCACGCGGCCCTGGTCGCCCGGCGCCTCTGGTCGGTCCGGCGAGTCCTGCTCCAGGACGGGTGCGCGGTCCTCGGCATCCCGTGGGATCGACTCCGGCGTCTCCCGGGCTCGGGTAGGGGAAAAGCGGATGCGGGGCATGGTGCCTCCCTGTGTTCGGCCCGACCCCACTCCCAGCGTATCCGTCAGCGCATGCCTGCCTACAATGCGGCCTCACCTCCTCCGCCTGCCCTTAGAGATCGAGGCGAACCTGGACAGCCACGCCACCGGCCAGCGGCCCACGCTCGCGATCCTGCTGGGCGGGATGGACGGCGCCCCATCCGAGGCGCTGATGCGCCGCGCGCTGGAGGCGGCCTCGTTGGACGCTGCCGAGGTTGCGCTGGCATCGGGCGCGTTCGACGCGGTGGTGCTGCTGGCGGACCGCCCCCTGGCCTCGGCGGGTCCGGCCGGCCTGGAGCTGGTGGTGGATGGCGCGGAGGCGCCCTTCCACTACGGCGACGCGCTGCTGGCGCTGGTGCGCGCGCGGGGCACCGACGCGCTCGCCTACCTCGGCGCGGGGAGCGGGGCGCTGCTCGCGGCGAAGGACTACCTGGAGTTGACTGCGCCCCTGGCGGCGGATGCCCCGCGCTGCGTCACGAACAACCGCTTCTCCGCGGACCTCTTTGCGCTGCGGCCCGCCTCGCTGCTGGGGTTGCTGGACCCCGCGCCGGAGAAGGACAACGCCGTGCCGCGCCGCCTGCGGGACGAGCACGGCGTGGAGGTGCTGGAACTGCCGCGCACGCTGGCGACGCAGTTCAACCTCGACACGCCGAACGACCTCGTCGCGCTGGCCCTCTCGGGCCGCGCGGGCCCTCGACTGCGCGAGGTGCTGGCGCCGCTGGTGAGCGGCGACCCGGCCGTGGAGCGCGTGCGGGCGGCGGCGCGGCACTTCGTGGAGCGCACGTCGGAGGTGCTGGTCGCCGGGCGGGTCTCGTCGCGGACGTGGCAGTACCTGGAGAGCGAGGCGGCCTGCCGCGTGCGACTCCTGGCGGAGGAGCGCGGGATGCAGGCTGCCGGCACGGACGCCTCGGGCACGGCGCGCTCGATGCTGGGGGCGCTGATCGCGGAGGCGGGAGCCGAGCGCGCGTTCGCGGTGCTGCTCCCGGAACTCTGCCGCGCGGCGTTCATCGATGTCCGTCCCGCGCTGGTGCACCTGGGCATCCAGCCGTCGAGGGCGGACCGGTTCGCGGCGGACCTGGGGCACGTGGAGGAGATCGAGGATCCGCGGCTGCGGGAGATCGTCGCGGCGGCGGTGGCGTCACCGGTGCCGGTGGTCCTCGGCGGGCACTCGCTGGTGGGGGGCTGCCTGGAGTTGCTCAACCAGTGGGCCTGGGACGAGCACGATGGGCTGCTGGGCGGCTAGGACTTCCGCCGCGACCGAGGCCGGCGCGCCGACGCGGCGCGGAGCGCTGCCGCCCGGGCACCCTCGAACCAGGGCCGGAGTTCTGCGGCGTCGTCCATCGCCTCGTCCGGGGGTGGGTAGTAGGACATCGTCGCGCGCTTGCTGGCGGCCTCGTACACCCACGGCTGGAGGCCTAGCGCCTCGAAGTCCGGGCGGTTGGCCTCATCGGTCTTCAGGTAGACCTGCCCGTCGTCCACGAGCGCGAACATGACGCCGTCCGCGAACAGGCCCCAGCCGCCGAACATCCGTCGAGGCACGACGTCCGCGAACGCGCCAAACCGCTCCACCAGGTCCGCGACGTAGGCGGCGTCCGGGTGCTCTCGCCTCGCGGGCATCGGTGGCTCCTCGATGATGGATCGGGACGCGGCTAACCGGCGGCGGCGATACCATCGGCCTTCGCCAGTAGTCCGGTGGGAGCATGCCATGAGCGCCCTGGAATCCGTAGACCCTCAGGTCGCAGAGATCATCCGCTTCGAGGAGCGCCGCCAGCACGAGGTGCTGGAGATGATCCCCAGCGAGAACTATGCGAGCGCCGCGGTCATCGAAGCGGTGGGCTCCGTCCTGACCAACAAGTACGCGGAGGGCTACCCCGGCGCGCGCTACTACCACGGCAACGCGCAGGTGGACCGCGTGGAGGACCTGGCGCGTGACCGCGCCAAGGCGCTGTTCGGCATGGACCACGCGAACGTCCAGCCGCACTCCGGCGCCCAGGCCAACATGGCCGTGTACCTGGCGCTGCTGAACTACGGCGACACGGTGATGGGCCTGCAACTGGACGCGGGCGGACACCTGACGCATGGGTCGCCGGTGAACGCCAGCGGCAAGCAGTACAACTTCGTCCCCTACCTGGTGGACCGCGAGACGCAACAGGTGGACTACGACGAGATGCTCCGCCTGGCGAAGGAGCACCGGCCGAAGGTCATCGTCACCGGGGCGACCGCCTACCCGCGGCTCTGGGACTTCAAGCGCGCCCGCGAGATCGCGGACGAAGTGGACGCGATCCTGCTGGCGGACATGGCCCACTTGGCGGGCCTCATCGCCGGTGGCGCTCACCCCTCGCCGGCCGGACACGCGCAGGTGATCACCACCTCCACGCACAAGACGCTGCGGGGTCCGCGTGGCGGCATGATCCTGTGCGACCGCCCCCTGCGCCGGAAAATCGACTCCGGCGTCTTCCCCGGGACGCAGGGTGGCCCGTTGATGCATGTCATCGCCGGCAAGGCTGTCATGCTGAAGGAAGCGGCCACGGACGAGTTCCGCCAGTACGCCCAGCAGGTGGTGGCCAACGCCAAGGTGCTGGCCCAGACGCTGCTGGACGCCGGCTTCACGCTCGTGTCAGGCGGCACGGACAACCACCTGGTGCTGATGGACGTCACCAAGATCGGGCTGACCGGCGTGCAGGCAGCGGACGCGCTGGAGGCCGCTGGCATCGTGGTGAACTTCAACTCCATCCCCTTCGACACCCACGGCCCGCGCGTGGGCGGCGGCATCCGCTTCGGTACGCCCGCTCTCACCTCGCGAGGGATGGGCGAGGCGGAGATGCGCCAGGTGGGCGAGTTCATGACCCGCGTCCTGCAGCGCGTGGACGACGCCGCGGAGCACGAGGCCGTCCGCAAGCAGGTGCTGGAACTGACCGGCCGCTTCCCGGCACCCGGGGTGCCGGTACGGCCGTAGGCCACGCCCGACCCTCACCAGCCGCTCGATCACCCGGTCGACGGCGCGCGTTATCATGCGTGCGGCCGGCGAAGGCTGGTCCGTGACCGCTACGAAATCGCGTGAACCGGCAGCGTCCGAGGGGGCTCGGCGCCGGGTGCGACGGAGGCCTCGATGGACTGGAACGACAACCCGGAACAGGCCGCCTTCCGCAAGGAAGTGCGGCAGTTCATTCAGAACAACCTGCCGAAGCGCTACCAGATCGACTCGCAGGGCTTCGCCACGGAGTTCGGCTGGCAGGCCGACCGCGTGAGCGAGGACCAGGAGGCACGCCAGGCCGCCAACGACTGGGCGGGCGCGCTGGCGAAGCAGGGCTGGATCGCGCCGCACTGGCCCAAGGAGTACGGCGGAGCGGGCCTGAGCCCCACGGAGCAGTTCATCTACAACATGGAGATGGCGCAGTCCGGCGCGCCCGGCGTGGGCGGCTCCGGCGTCTCCATGATCGGCCCCACGCTCATCGTGCACGGCACGGACGAGCAGAAGGAGCAGCACCTCTCCAAGATCCTCTCCGGCGAGGTGGCGTGGGCGCAGGGCTACTCGGAGCCCGGTTCCGGGTCGGACCTGGCGTCGCTGCAGACGCGCGCCGTCCGTGACGGCGACGAGTACGTGGTGAACGGCCAGAAGATCTGGACCTCCGGCGCCCAGCACGCGGACTGGCTCTTCCTGCTGGCCCGCACGGACCCGGACGCCCCGAAGCACCGCGGCATCTCGTTCCTGCTGACGGACCGCCACGCGCCCGGCATCTCCGTGCGCCCGCTCATCAACATGGGCTGGAGCCACGTCTTCAACGAGACGTTCTTCGAGGACGTGCGCATCCCCGTGAACAACCGCGTGGGCGAGGAGAACCGCGGCTGGTACGTGGGCATGACGCTGCTGGACTATGAGCGCTCCAACATCACGGGCGCCGTCACGGCCCGCCGCAGCATCGACCGCCTGATCAACTACGCCAACGGCGAGGGCAAGAAGCAGTCCCGCCTGGCGGAGTTCGGCTCGATCCGCCTGGATGTGGCTGACCGCTACATCGAGACGGAGGTGATGTACAACTTCTCCTTCCGCATCATCTCCATGCAGGCGCGGGGCCTCATCCCGAACTACGAGGCGTCCACGTCCAAGTTGTACAACTCGGAACTGGTGCAGCGCCTGGCCAACACCGGCGTAAAGGCCTTCGGCCTGTATTCCAACGTGTGGGACGAGAAGAGCGACCGCGCCGCGCTGCGCGGTTCCTTCACGCACTCCTACGTGGGCTCCGTGTCCGCGACCATCGCGGCCGGCACCAGCGAGATCCAGCGCAACATCATCGCCACCCGCGGCCTGGGCCTGCCTCGCGGCTAGCCCGCGCCGAGGGGACGCGATGCCCCCGCGATGACACGAAGGGCTGCCCGCCGGGCAGCCCTTCTGCTTTACTGCGGCGGATGTCCGAGACCGCCGATGGCACCGACTCAGTACCCACCTACGTGGTGAACGTGGGCGCCTTCGTCTGGCACGCCGGGCGCTACCTGATGATGGTGCGTGGGGCCGGCGAGGAGATCGCCCCCGGCGCGCTCACGCAGCCCGGCGGCAAGATGGAGGCGGTGCCCGGCACCCAGGACGCCTTCGAAGACACGCTGGTCCGCGAGGTGCGCGAAGAGGTGGGCGTGGAGGTGGCAGACCCGGCCTACGTGGAGTCGCACACCTTCATGGGCTCCTTCGACGGACGCGAGATCCCCGTTGTGGACGTGGTGTTCCTCTGCCGCTACGTCTCCGGCGAGCCCCGCGCGGAAGACGACGACGAGGTGGCCGGCATCGAATGGCTGACGCCGGAGGAGTTGCGGGCGGACCCGCGGGTGCTGCCGTGGACGGCCGACTCCTTGCGGCGGGCGGAGAAGGTGCGGGCGGCCCTCGGCTGGGGGTGACGCGCCCTCGTTGATCGTGCGGAGCGGGCGCGCCTACACTCGGGGCATCCCATTCACCGCTGGATCGGGGCGGAACCCGGCGCTCGCCGGACTCGCCGCCTCCTAACGTCCAGGATCAGCGGAGGCACCGTGAACGAATACGAGATGATGACCATCATCCATCCGCGTCTGAACGCGGATGAGACCACTGCGGCCGTGACCGCGGTGGAGGAGCAGGTGGCCGCCGCGGGCGGCGAACTGCTGTCCACGGACGTCTGGGGGCGGCGCCGGCTGGCGTACCCCATCAACGGCGTCAACGACGGCACCTACGTGCTGATGACCTTCAAGATGCCGCCCACCGGCACCGCCGGTTTGGAGCGATGGCTCCGGATCAGCGAATCCGTGCTCCGACACCTCCTGATTCGTGGCATTATCCCGTTTGAGGGCGGCCGCGACGATCGCGAGGATCGGTACGACCGGTACGACGACCGGGATGACCGTGATGACCGGGGCGACCGGGATCAGCGCGATGACCGTGACGACCGCGACGATCGTGGTGACCGCGAAGACCGCGGCCCGCGGGACGAGCGCGGCCCCTCCTCCGACGAGGACGCCGACACCTCGGAGGAGACCGGTGACGAGCCGGGCGACGACGAGTCGCAAGGCTAAGACGCTCCCCCGAGCGGAGACACTCCCGTGCTCAACAAGTGCATGATCATTGGCAACCTGGGCGCTGACCCGGAGATGCGCTACACGGCCAACGGCCAGGCCGTGACCACGTTCAGCGTGGCCACGTCTCGGACGTTCAACGACGCCTCCGGCGAACGCCGCGAGGAGACGGAGTGGTTCCGCGTCGTGGCGTGGGCGCGCCTGGCCGAGTTGTGCGCCCAGTACCTGACCAAGGGCCGCCAGGTGTACGTGGAGGGGCGGATGCAGACCCGCTCCTGGGAGGGCCAGGACGGCCAGAAGCGCTACACCACGGAACTGGTTGCGCAGGAAGTGAAGTTCCTGGGTGGCCGTGACGGTGGTGGCGGTGGTGGCGGCCAGGGCGGCGGCTTCGGCGCGCCGGGCTTTGCCACTGGTCCCGACAACGAAGGTGACATCGACCCGGATGACCTGCCCTTCTAGGGCGTCCCGGGCGCTGGAGGATTCCCCATGACTTCTGAACGCGATGACCGTGGACCCCGTGGTGGCGGCGGCGACCGTGACCGCGGTGACCGCGGTGGTGACCGTGGGCCGCGCCGCGGCGGCGGAGGTGGTGGCGGCGGCGGCGGTGGACGCTTCCGGCGCGTCCGCGGCTGCGAGTTCTGCCGCGCCAAGACGGACGTGGCGGACTACAAGAACACCGACATGCTCCGGCGCTACATCACCGAGAGCGGCAAGATGGAGCCCCGCCGCAAGGTGGGCACCTGCGCCAAGCATCAGCGGGTGGTCTCGCAGGCGGTGAAGCGGGCACGCGAGATTGCGCTGCTGCCGTACACCTCCGAGCACGTCCGCATGAACAGTGGGGGCATGGGCCGCCGCTAGGCGACCACGACCGCCACCGTACCTCCCGGCGGGATCGTCCCGCAGGGAGGCATCCAGGTCGGACAAGGCGCCAGGCCCGCGGGGTGAGGCGCTGGCGGGAAGGGTCCGCGAAGCGTGGCGGGGTCCCAGGGCTCAAAGGCAAGGCAGCGTCGGTCCGGGAGTGCGCGCGAGTCCCGCGAGCGCAACTGGATCTTCCTGGCGTCCGGCGCGGTGCTCGCGCTGGTTGCCGTCATCGTGGTGGCGGGGCTGATCGTCGCCTGGTACATGCCGCCGCGCGCGCTCGTCCTGACGGTGGGCAGCGCGGACTTCAACGCCAGCCAGGTGGCGGACCGCGCGGTCTACCTGGCCCTGACCGGCAACAGCAACGCCCAGGTCCAGCCCGCTGACGAGGGCATGAACTCGCTGGTGCGGCAGCAGATCCTGCTCCAGGTGGGACAGCCCATGGTGGGCGAGGTCACCGAGGAGGACGTGCGCGCGGCCGTGGCCGAGCAGTTGGGCCTGGCCGAGGGCTTTGACGACGAGGCCTATGTCTCCGCGCTGGCGGACTACCTGGCCAACGTGCCCATCACTCGCTCCGCGCTGGAGGACATCGTCCGCGCCGGCGTGGTGGAGGAACGCCTGACGGAGCGCTTCCGCGGGGAACTCCCGGAGGCCGGCGACCAGGCGAAGATCTGGGCGGCACGCACCAATGACCGGGCGCTGGCGCAGGCACTGGTGGAGGCCGTCCGCGGGGGCCAGGGCTTCGTGGAGGCCGCGCTGGAGACCGGCGTGGCCGAGACCGAAGAGGACCTGTTCGACCTCGGCTGGTACGCGCCGGAGACGCTGGTGGAACGCGTCCAGCCCGCGGTCTCCACTCTGGCGAGCGGCGGCATCACGGACCCGGTGAACGACGCCGACAACGTGGGCTTCGAGGTCTACTTCGTGGAGGAGCGCACGCTGGACGAGCCCTATGAGGATGCCGTCCGCGACCGCCTGGCGGCGGAGGCGCTGGACGACTTCCTGGTGGCCCAGGAGGAGGCGCTGCAGGTGGAGCGCTCCGTCTCCTCCGGTGAGCGTCGTTGGATCACGCAGCGCGTGCAGGCGCGTCTCGCGGAGGCATTCGGTGGCTGAGCCCGTAGGCATCTCCCTGCTGGGGGCCGGGAACATCGGCTCCGCCGTGGTAGCCGCGCTGGCCGGCGGCGCGGAGCGCTACGCCGCACGCGTCGGCCGCCCGCTCGCCCTGCGCCGCGTGCTGGTGCGCGACACCTCGCGGCCGCGCGCCGGCGTGGACCCCTCGCAGGTCACGGGCGACATCGATGACGTCCTGCGCGACGACCGCACCCACATCGTGGTGGAGATCATGGGCGGCGAGGAGCCCGCGCGGACCTACATCGAGGCCGCGCTCCGTTCCGGTCGCCACGTGGTGACCGCCAACAAGGAGGTCATCGCCAAGCACGGCGCTGCGCTCCTGCAGGTGGCGAACGACCATGGCGTGCGGCTGCTGTTCGAGGCGTCCGTGGGCGGTGGCATCCCCGTGATCGCGCCGCTCTCGCGTGACCTGCTGGCCAACGAGGTCACCGCCGTCACGGCGATCATCAACGGCACTACCAACTTCATGCTGACCGCCATGACCCAGCAGGGCGCCGGCTACGCGGACGTGCTGGCGGAGGCGCAGCGGCTGGGCTACGCGGAGCCAGACCCCACGGCGGACGTGGAGGGCATCGACGCGGCCTACAAGATCGCCGTGCTCTGTGGCCTCGCCTTCAACGTGGACGTGGCGCCCGGCGACGTAGCCCGGCAGGGCATCAGCACGATCACCGCTCGGGACATCGCCTACGGGCTGCAACTGGGCCACGTCATCAAACTCCTGGCCCGCGCCCGCGTGGTGGACGGCGAGGTGGAGGCCACCGTGCGCCCCACGCTGATCGGCGTGCAGGAGCCGCTGGCGAAGGTGGATGGCGTGCTGAACGCCGTGCAGTTCGAGGGCGATCTGGTGGGCCGCGTACTCTTCGAAGGCCCGGGCGCCGGCCAGGGGCCCACGACCTCCTCGATCCTGGCGGACGTGCTGGACGTGGCGCAGGACGTCGCTACCGGCCGCAAGCCCCTGGCGTTCATCCCGCGTCGGCAGGTGCGCGTGCGCCCGCCGGAGGAGCACGCCGCGCGCGCGTACCTGCGCATCGGGGTGAAGGACCAGCCGGGCGTGCTGGCGCGGATCGCCTCCGCGCTGGGGGACGCCGGCGTCTCGATCGCCTCGGTGATCCAGTTCGACCCGGAGGTCACGGGCGGGGACGCGGGGACGGCGGAACTGGTGCTGACCACCCACCGCGCTCCGGGCGCTTCCCTGAACCGCGCGCTGGAGGAGATCCGCCGGATGGAGGCGGTGCTGGAGATCGGCAACGTCCTGCCGATGGAGGGATAGCCGTGCCGCGCGAGGGGGACCGGGATCACGCGGCACTGGACGTCCCCGCCTCCACCCCGCCGGACGGTGGACTCCTGCGGCGCCCGACCTCTCACGAGCAGCGCCCGGAGCCGGGGACCTGGGCGGCCGATGAACTGCAGGCGGCGCTCACACGCATCGAGGCGCTAACGCGCGAACTCCACCAACTCGAGACGGCGGTGCGCTCCCAGCGGGACGAGGTGTCCCGCCTGTCGGACTCCGTCCAGGTGGTGGAGGGCCGCACGATCCGGCACGAGGTGGGGCAGGAGCAGTCCCGAGAGGTGCGCCACGAGGTGGCGGACCTGGAGGACCGGCTGGCGCAGGAGGCCTCGCTGCGGCGTGACCTGGCCGCGCAGGTGGAGCGCTCCCAGCGCCGCGAGGCGGAGACGCAGCACGAACTCCAGCGCGTGCTACAGGTGATCGCTGAACGACTGGACGAGTACGACCAGCGCGTGCAGGCAGAGACGCATCGGCAGGCCGCAAACCGGCAGGACACCGCAGAGGACGTCCGCGACGACCAGGAAGTGGTCGCCCGCGTGGAGCGCCTAGAGCGCCGCCTGGCTGCGGAGGCGGAGAACGCTCGCCACCAGGGCACGGAGATCGCGCGCGTGGCCTCGTCCGTCACGGGACTCGTGGGCGCCCTGGACGCCGCGGAGGCACGCACCCGCGCCGCCCAGCATGACCAGCGCCGGCTGGACGAGGAAGTCGCGGCGCTCCGGTCCGTCCGCAGCCGCGAGGAAGAACTGCTGGAACTCGTGGAGCAACAGCGCGCCACCCGCGCACGCCTTGAGGACCGGGTGAGCGCGGTGGAGGAGTCGCTGGAGGCGATCCGGCGAGACCTGGCGGCGGCCTCGGAAGAGCGGTCGCTGCTCCTGCGGCAGGTCACCGGCGAGGCGGAGCAGCGCCGCGTGCTGCTGGAGCGCCTGGAGGCGCAGCGCGACTCCTTCATCGAGCACACGCGCCGGCAGGCGCGCGCGGACGAAGAGGCGCGCCGCCGGATGATCGAGGAGTTGGAGCGCGACATCCGCGTCCAGCGCGCACTGCTGGTCCGGCTAGCGGAGCAGACCGAGGAAGGCGAGCAGGAGCAGCCTCTATGACCTCAGCGCAGCACGTTGGGCCGTTCCCCCGCTTCATCCTGGAGCGTTACCGCGACCACCTGCCGGTGACGGACCAGACGCCCATGGTGACGCTGGGGGAGGGCGGCACGCCGCTGCTCCGCTCCCGCCACCTGGAGTCCGAACTGGGCCTGGAGGCGCTCTACTTCAAACTGGAGTTCGTGAACCCCACCGGATCCTTCAAGGACCGGGGGATGGTGATGGCGGTCGCCAAGGCGAAGGAGTCCGGCGCCCGCGCAGTGATCTGCGCCTCCACCGGCAACACCTCCGCCTCTGCCGCGGCCTACGCCACCGCCCACGGCATGGACTGCTACGTGGTGGTGCCCAGCGGCAAGATTGCCATGGGCAAACTGGCGCAGGCCGTGATCCACGGCGCGGAGATCGTCCAGATCGATGGTTCGTTTGATGACGCGCTCAACATCGTGCGGGACCTGGCCTCCCGGCACGAGGTGGCGCTGGTGAATTCCGTGAACCAGCACCGCATCGAGGGCCAGAAGACCGCCGCCTTCGAGATCGTGGACGAACTGGGCGACGCCCCGGACATCCTGAGCATCCCGGTTGGGAACGCCGGGAACATCACCGCCTACTGGCGCGGTTTCGACGAATACTTTCGCACGGAGGTCGCCCGGCAGCGCCCGCGGATGTGGGGCTTCCAGGCAGAGGGCGCCGCGCCGCTGGTGCTGGGCCACCCGGTGGACCACCCGGAGACCGTCGCCACCGCGATCCGCATCGGCAACCCCGCCTCGTGGGACGGGGCCATCGAGGCGCGCGACGCCTCGGAAGGCGCCATCACCGCGGTCACCGACGACGAGATCCTGGAGGCCTACCGCCTGCTGGCCGGACGCGAGGGTGTGTTCTGCGAGCCGGCATCGGCGGCCTCGGTGGCGGGCCTGCTGAAGCAGCACCGCCAGGGCGTGGACCTGCGCGACCGGGTGGCCGTGTGCATCATCACCGGACACGGCCTGAAGGACCCGGACACGGCACTGCAGGTGGAAGCCGTGAAGCACGAGGCCGCGGCCGACCCCGAGTCCGTGGAGCGGGTGCTGGGCTGGGGCTGACCGTGCCTACCAGCCCGGGCGCCGCGGGTGTGCGTGCTAACATTCTGACGCGCACTACTTCTTACTGTGCCCCTGGCGCGGCCCCGGTGCCGCCGCGGCGTGCTTTGGAGTCCCTGGATGGGTGAACTGGGCATGAACGAACCAGCCGCGGCGGGGACCCCGGACCGGGAAGCGCTCATGCGCTCGGTCCGCGAGATGGTTGGGCACCTGGGCCTGGACGTGGAGTCCAACGGCCTGGCGGAGACGCCTCGACGGATCGCGGACATGTACCTCGAGTTGTTCGAGGGGTTGTGGCTGGATCCGCACGAGCCGCTGTCCGTGCAGTTCGAGGAGGGCCATTCAGAGATGGTCATCCTGAAGGACATCCCGTTCTACTCAATGTGCGAGCACCACTTCCTGCCGTTCCACGGCCAGGCACACGTGGGCTACCTCCCGGACGGCCGCATCGTGGGCCTGTCCAAGTTGGCGCGCGCCGTGGAGATCTACGCCCGCCGCCCGCAGGTGCAGGAGCGGCTGACCAGCCAGATTGCGGACTGCCTGGAGCAGGTGCTTGGCGCGAAGGGGGCGGGCGTCGTGATTGAGGCGGAGCACCTCTGCATGACCTCGCGAGGTATCCGCAAGCCGGGCTCCAGCATGGTGACCTCTGCCATGCGCGGGAAGTTCCGGGACGACGAGAAGACCCGCGAGGAGTTCCTGCGCCTGATCGGCCACTAGCCAGCCGGTACCCAGCCCTGCACACCCCGGGACCCGCCCATGCCAGTCTCCCGTGTCGCCATGCTGTCCATGCACACCTCGCCGCTGGCGGCGCTGGGCGGCCGCGAGACCGGCGGCATGAACGTGTACGTCCGCCAGGTGGCGACCGAACTGGCGGCGCGCGGCATGGCCGTGGACGTCTTTACCCGTCGCGCGGACGCCTCGCTGCCGGAGCTGGAGGAGTTCGCCCCCGGGGCGCGCCTGGTGCAGGTCACGGCGGGCCCCGCCCAGCGCATCGAGAAGGAAGAGATGCCTCCGCTGACCGCAGAGTTCGCGGAGGGCGTGGAGGCATTCCGCGCCCGCGAGGGCATCTCCTACGACCTGATCCACTCCCACTACTGGCTCTCCGCGGAGGCCGGCGACCGGCTGGCCCCTCGCTGGCAGGCCCCGCATTGTGCGATGTTCCACACGCTGGGGGACGTGAAGTTGCGTGCTCGCGCCTCTGAGCACGAGTCCGAGGCACGCCTGGAGTCCGAGCGGCGGATGGTGCATCGCCTGGACCGGGTAGTGGCGGCGACTGAGCACGAGCGCCAGTTGCTGCGCCAGATCTACCGGGTGCCCTCCCAGCACGTTGCCGTGATCCCGCTGGGTGTGGACCTGGAGCGCTTCCGGCCCGCCTCAGATGACGAGCGGCGTGAGGCGCGCTCCCGGCTCGGGTTCGCTCCCGAGGAGCGGGTGGTGCTGGCGGTGGGCCGCATTGAGCCGCTGAAGGGGCTGGACATCCTGATCCGGTCGCTGGCGCTGATGAGCGACCGGCGCGGCGTGGTGATCGCCATCATCGGCGGGGACGACCGGGCCGCCTCGGAGGTCGCGCGGCTACGCGCGCTGGCCCGCGAGCAGGGGGTGGAGGACGCCGTGCGTTTCCTGGGCCCCCGCCCGCACGAGGCGCTGCCGGACTACTACCACGCCGCGGACATCGTGGCGGTGCCGTCCTTCTACGAGTCGTTCGGCCTGGTGGCGGTGGAGGCGATGGCCTGCGGCGTGCCGGTGGTGGCCTCCCGCGTGGGTGGGCTGGCGTCCACGGTGGTGGACGGGCGCACGGGCTACCTCATCGCCTGGCGCTGTCCGGAACCGTTCGCGGAGAAGATCGAGTTGCTGCTGGCCAACGAGGAGTTGCGCCGCGCGCTGGGCGCTGCCGCGCGAGAGCGGGTGGCCGGAGCCTACTCGTGGGGCAAGGTGGCGGAGGCGGTGGCCGGGCTCTACCAGGAACTGCTGGACGCGCCCGCCCGCGCGAGCGCTTCCTGAGCCGTCCGCCCCTCGCCTAGATCCGCTGAGGGCGGGGTGCGCGGTTGTGCGTTCCGTTACCGGAGCGGCGCAGGCCGCCCGCGCTGGCGCCTGCGACGATCATCAGGAGCGCCGGGATCCCGGCGACGGCCAGCAGCACCGCGTGCTCCGCGCCCCGGTAGCCGAGCAATACGGTCAGGGCGACCAGCCACGCGGCGAGCACCCAGCCCATGAGAAAGGTGATGGCCGGCCAGCCGCGGAAGCGGAGCATGGTGGCGGACGCCGCGACCAGCATGCCCGCGCCCAGGATCCAGAACAGGAACAGCGCCGGGACGGAGTAGTCCGCGAAGGGCGTGTCCTGGAGCCACTCCAGGCGGAGGCCGAACTCGCCAGGGTCGCGGAGCAACTTCAGGCCGCCGTAGACCGCCCCCACGCCGATGAACACCTGGCAGGCGCCGGCCACCAGGTTGGCGAAGAGGTGGGGTTCGCGGTGCCTGGGCGGCTGCCCCTTGCTCAGGCGACTGGCCGGGAGCCCTGCCGGTGGCTGACCTCGTCGTTCCATGGCCGGACGATAGTCAATCGACGCCTTCCGCGCCTCCCCGGGCTACGCGTCCCTCGATGCACTCTCCGGCACGGGGTCCCTCGGCGGTACACTGCGCCGCATGGTCATGCCCCCACTCGCCCCCAACGACATCGACCCGGCGAAGGACCTCATCAGCGAGGTGGCCCGTAAGTTCGGGAAGCGCGCGCTCTGCGTGTTCGCGCACCCGGACGACCTGGAGTTCACCTCGGGAGGCACCGTTTCGCGGTTGTGCGCGGAGGGCTGGCGGGTGGACATCCTGGTCACCACCAGCGGCAACAAGGGCACGAAGGATCCACACGTCACCGGCCAGATGCTGGCGGGCGAGCGCGAGGAGGAGGCCCGCAACGCCGCCCGCGTCATGGGCGCGCGCGAGCCGATCTTCCTCGGCTACCACGACGGCGGCACCACCAACGATGACGAACTCCGCGCGCTGCTGGTCCGCCAGATCCGGCGGCTGCGTCCGGAACTGATGATCACGTGGGACGGTTTCCGCCCCGGGTTCAACCATCGTGACCACCGGGTGGCCGGCCAGGCCGTGTACGACGCCATCTACCCGTCCTCTGACGACCACCTCTATTACCCGCTGGACAAGGAAGAGGGCCTGGAGCCCCACCGCCCGGCGGCAATGCTGCTGGCGGGCTCACCCACGCCGGACTACCACGTGGACATCGGCAAGCACTTCCGCACCAAGATCCGGGCGGTGCTGGCGCATACCTCGCAGATGCGGGGACGCCGCGAGGCGGACATGGTGCGGATGTACCGGGAGCGGGCGAAGCAGGCGGAGGCGGAGAACCCGGACCTCCCGCCCCTGCGAGAGTCCTTCACGCGGGTGATCTGGCGCCGGTAAGGGCGCATCCACGAGAACCGCACAGAGTTTGCGTGGAGGCGCTTGCTTCCGCGTAGGGGGCCACGGCCGTACGCTGCTAGGACTCCGCAGAAGGCGGACTCGCGCTCCTCGTGCGGCGAGGCGCGCGGGCGTTTGTCTCCCCCTTGTGACCCCGCCGACAGCCCGGTCACAGGTTTGACACTGACGCCATAAAGTCCCAGACTCGATCCTTGCGCCTCAAAAGAGGCGTGGACGGATTTCACGCGAGTCGGTCGTGTGACTGGATCGCGGTGAAGACCGGTGGCGCTCACAGGCCCCAGGGCCTGGCCACGTCGGGTTCGCCGCCAGGTCATTCGGCCGTTGTTGTTGCCATTTTGAGGCCTCGGTCCGGGCGCTTCCACTGTGGATGGCGGACGGGTCGAAATGGGGTAGGGAGTCGGCGTGCCGACGATCAACCAGCTGGTCCGCAGTCCGCGGACCCAGGTTCGCAAGAAGACGAAGGCGCCGGCGTTGCGCTTCCGGTTCAACACGCTCAAGAACCGGATGGTGCGTTCGCCCAAGGGGTCTCCGCAGAAGCGCGGCGTGTGCACGCAGGTGCGCACGGTGACGCCGAAGAAGCCGAACTCCGCCCTCCGCAAGGTGGCGCGTGTGCGGCTGTCCAACAACATTGAGGTCACCGCCTACATCCCGGGCGAGGGCCACAACCTGCAGGAGCACTCTGTCGTCCTCATCCGGGGCGGCCGCGTGAAGGACCTGCCGGGTGTCCGCTACCACATCGTCCGTGGCGCGCTGGACGCGCAGGGCGTGAAGAACCGCAAGCGTGGCCGCTCCAAGTACGGCACGCGCAAGGGGTAATGGTCCCCTCCACAGTTCGAGGATTCGCCGATGCGTCGTAACCGCGCCCCCATCCGCCCCACCATCCCTGACCCGCGCTTCGGGTCACGGACCGTGTCCAAGCTGATCAACATGCTGATGATCAGCGGCAAGAAGGGCACGGCGGAGCGGGTGGTGTACACCGCCTTCGACCGCATCGAGGAAGTCACCGGCCGCCACGGCCTGGACGTCTTCGACCAGGCGCTGCGGAACGTGACCCCGGTCATCGAAGTCAAGCCGCGCCGCGTGGGTGGCGCGACGTACCAGGTGCCGATCGACATCCGTGGCGAGCGCCGTCAGACCCTGGCGCTGCGCTGGCTGCGGGAGGCCGCTCGACGCCGCTCCGGTCATTCCATGACCGAAAAGCTTGCTGCTGAACTGCTCGACGCTGCCAACAACCAGGGCAACGCCGTGCGCCGGAAGGAAGAGACGCACCGGATGGCTGAGGCCAACCGTGCGTTCGTGCACTACCGCTGGTAGCCCGGGCCCGCGCGTCGGGCTGACGCCCCCTCCACAGGGGGCGATTCAGTCCCCGCAGCGACCTGACGGTGGCCTGGCCCAGTAGTAGGAGTTTCGAGGAATCACATGCCGCGGACCGTTCGCGTCGAAGACATGCGCAACATCGGGATCATTGCCCACATCGATGCGGGTAAGACCACCGTGTCCGAGCGCATCCTGTTCTACACCGGCCGCACCCACAAGGTGGGCGAGACCCACGAGGGCACGGCGGTCATGGACTGGATGGAGCAGGAGCGCGAGCGCGGCATCACCATCACGTCCGCGGCCACGACCGCGAAGTGGAAAGAGACCACGATCAACCTGATCGACACCCCGGGCCACGTCGACTTCACGGTCGAGGTGGAACGGTCGCTGCGCGTCCTGGACGGCGGCGTGGTGGTGTTTGACGGCGTGGCCGGCGTGGAGCCGCAGTCCGAGACCGTGTGGCGCCAGGCCAACAAGTACAGCGTTCCGCGCATGTGCTTCGTCAACAAGATGGACCGCATGGGCGCCAACTACGACCGCTGCGTCCAGATGATCCGCGACCGCCTGGGTGCCGTGCCTGCCCCCATCCAGATCCCCATTGGCTCGGAAGACAGCTTCCAGGGCGTGGTGGACCTCATCCGGATGAAGGCCATCACCTTCGCCGGCGAGCACGGCCGCGACACCACCGACTCTGACATCCCCGCCGACATGGTGGAAGCCGCGAACGCCGCGCGCGCCGTGCTGGTGGAGGCCGTGGCCGAGAACGACGACGAGGCCATGGAGGTGTACCTGGAGGGCGAGACGCTGCCGGACGACCTGCTGGTCGCCGCCATCCGCCGCGCCACCATCGCCAATAAGATTGCCCCCGTCCTCTGTGGCTCCGCCCTGAAGGACAAGGGTGTGCAGCCCCTGCTGGACGCCGTGGTGGCGTTCCTCCCGTCCCCCGCCGACGTGCCGCCGATCAAGGCGCACGCGGTGGACGACGAGGAGGTGCTGATCGAGCGTCACCCGGACGACAACGAGCCGCTGACGGCCATCGCCTTCAAGGTGGTGGCTGACCCCTTCGTGGGCCGGCTGGTGTTCTTCCGTGTCTACTCCGGCGTGGTGCGTTCCGGCGACCAGGTGGTGAACACCACCCGCGGGAAGCGCGAGCGCTTCGGCCGCATCGTGAAGATGCACGCCGTCACCCGCGAGGAAGTGGACGAGGTGTACGCCGGCGACATTGCCGCGGCCATCGGCTTCAAGGACACGTTCACCGGCGACACGCTGTGTGACCGCGAGCACCCGGTCCTGCTGGAGTCCATCACCTTCCCCGAGCCCGTGATCTCCGTGGCCGTGGAGCCCAAGACGCGCGAGGACCAGGCGAAGATGGGCGAGGCCTTGCAGAAGCTGGGCGAGGAAGACCCGACGTTCCGCATCCGGAACGACGAGGAGACCGGTCAGACGATCATCCAGGGGATGGGCGAACTCCACCTGGAAGTCATCGTGGACCGCATGAAGCGCGAATACAAAGTCGAGGCGAACACCGGCAAGCCGCAGGTGTCCTACCGCGAGACGGTCACCCGGCCGGCGCGCGCGGAAGGCCGCTTCGTCCGCCAGACCGGTGGCCGTGGCCAGTACGGCCACTGTGTCCTGGAGATCGAGCCGCGCCAGCCTGGCGAGGGCTTCGTGTTCGAGGACAAGACCGTGGGCGGCTCCATCCCGCGCGAGTACATCGGCGCGGTGCGCCGCGGTGTGGAGGGCGCGCTGTCGTCCGGCGTGAAGGCCGGCTACCCCGTGGTGGACGTGGCCGTGCGCGTGGTGGACGGCTCGTATCACGAGGTGGACTCCAACGAAATGGCGTTCGAGACCGCCGGCTCCATCGGCATGCGCGAGGCGCTCACCGCCGCGGGCGCGGTGCTGCTGGAGCCCATCATGAAGGTGGAGATCACCACGCCGGAGGACTACTTCGGCGACGTGCTGGGCGACGTGAGTAGCCGGCGCGGGATGGTGCAGGGTTCCGAGAGCGTGGCGGGCGCGCGGGTCATCCGTGCCTTCGTGCCGCTTTCTGAGATGTTTGGGTACACGACGGATCTGCGCTCCATGACCCAGGGGCGGGCGACCTCCTCCATGGAGTTCGACCACTACGAGCAGGTCCCGTCCAACATTGCCGAAGAGATCAGCAAGCGGAAGGCGTCCTAGGCGGACGTCCGCACGCGCGAGACACCCATTCGCGGGAAGTAAGGGCAGTAACGATGGCAAAGGGCGTATTCGAGCGGACGAAGCCGCACCTCAACGTGGGGACGATTGGCCACGTTGACCACGGGAAGACGTCGCTGACGGCGGCGATCAC
>JAWLHV010000004.1:0-323723 GCA_041690175.1 Dehalococcoidia bacterium | reverse complement strand
GGGCCTCCTGCTCGACTTGTTTGGTCTCTCAACCCCAAGTCTCGCGGGAGGCCCAGCCTTCCGTCAGGTGTCTCGCAGGTGTGTGGTCAGTACAGCTAGGCGGACGTGGCGGCGCGTGCGATGAGCACGGCCGCCGAGGCGGTGACGGCGGTGAGCGCCGCTCCCCAGGCCATGTCGACCGCCGTCACCAGCGCGGACCAGCCTCGGACGGTGGCGAGGTTGGTGAGGTCGTAGGTGCCGTACGCCACGAGGCCGAGCACAGCCGCTGTGAGCAGGACCCGCGGCGAGCCCCAGTCCTCGTGGATTGCGGGCAGGATCACCAGCACCAGCGCCCCGGCCGCGTAGAGCACATAGAACGCGAGCGCAGGCGGCCAGCGTGGCGTGTCCAGGAGCAGGTCACCGATCTCGCGACGGTAGAGCCGGGGCGCCATGGTGGTGAGCCAGAGCGCGTCCAGCGCGCCCATGATCCCCAGGGTGGTGACGGTGGCGACGATCGTCGCGCTCATGCTGGTGTCCCTCCCCTCGTCCCGCCGTGGGCGCTGCCGGCGGTAGCGCTCGCTGACGGGCCGCGCCCTGGCTTCGCCGCGTCCCGTCGGTAGCGGTGCCACGGCACGCCGCGGCGCCACAGGCGAAGGGCGTGCCAGAAGATCAGCGCCGTTGTCTTGAGCGGAACCAGTGGGTCACGCACCAGCACCGCTAGCAACTGTCGGTTCGTGAGCGGGCGGCGAACGAGGCGGAGCGACGCAAACAGAGTCTGCTCCCCGGCGCCGGCCTCCCGCTCGTGGATGCTCAGCGTGAGGCGCCCGTCCCCCTCCCAGGCGCGGAGGTCGTACGTCGCGCGGGCCTGGACAAACGGGGACACGTACATCTCCTTCTCCTGCGCCGCGCGGAACACCTGGCGTCCGGGCCTCACTGCCGCGCCACCGGAGGGGTGGAACGCGTACACCGTCCGGCCCCCGTGCGTGTTGTTCACCTCCGCCAGGACGAGCCGAAGCGTGCCGTCCGTCCGGTCGTGGCAAAGGTAGAAGGACACGGGGTTGAAGACATAGCCCAGGGCTCGTGGGTAGGTGATCAGCGTGACGCGCACCGTAGCCGGGTCGATCCCCTCGGCCGCGATGCGCGCGTGGACGCCTGCCTCCAGGCCACCCGAGGCAGCCTCGTGATCCGGGTCCCGGAGCTCCAGGAGGTTGCGCCTGTTCCTGGAGAGGACCGTGATTCGCCGGCAGGCCTCATCCACCTCATCCAGGTCCAGGGCGAGATACCAGACGCGGTGCGTGAAGTCATAGTCCACGTGGCGAGAGCGCCTGTGGCGCACGGTGCCGACGAGCAGGTGCGAGCGCAACGGGGTGGTCACCACTGCACCCCCAGTCGCGCGGCGACACGCACGCCCGAGGCTGCACCATCCTCGTGGAAGCCGAAGCCCAGGTGTGCCCCTGCGTAGTGGGTGTTGCGGAGGCCCTGCACGGCGTCCAGCCGCCGCTGCGCCTCCAGCGTCTGCAGGGAGAAGACGGGGTGCGAGTATTCGAACGAGGCGAGCACCTTGCGGGGATCGAGGTCTTCGCTCGGGTTCACGGACACGCAGTAGCGGGTGGAGCCGCCGATCCGCTGCAGGCGGTTCAGGTCGTAACTCATAGTCAGCTGCTCGGGCACGCCGGGCGGGCCCGCCAGCCGGTAGTTCCAGGCGGCGCGGGCACTATGGTTGCGCGGCAATACACGCTCGTCCGTGTGCAGCGCAACGTGATTCGTTGTGTAGGTGAACGCGCCGAGGGCGGAACGCTCCTCCTGGGAGGCGTCCTGCAGCAGGGAGAGCGCCTGGTCGGCGTGACATGCGAGCACCAGCGCGTCGAAGGCGCGCGTGCCGCCGCGACGCAGGTCGATCCGCACGCCATCCTCCGTCCGCCGCACCCCTGCGATCGGCTCGTCCAGGTGGAGGCCGGCGGGCGGCAGCGTGTCCAGGACCCGCTGCACGTACGTCCTCGCCCCTCCCTGGATCCACCGCCACTCGGGGATGCTGTTGCGGGCCAACACGCCGTGCTGCGCCAGAAAGCGCAGCAGGTAGTAGGCGGGGAAGCCGAGGACATCCGTCGGCGCGTTGGACCATGTGGAGGCGATGAGCGGGAGGATGACCCGCTCGCGGACGTGCCGGCCGTAGCCCCGAAGGTCGAGGTACTCATCGAACGAGATCTCCGGGGCCTGGGCGTCGCGCGGCTGCTCCAGGGCCTGGCGGCCCTCCCGCTGAAACCGCAGCAAGTCCAGCCCCATCCTCAGATACTGCAGGCTGACCGCATTGCGCGGCTGGGCGAGGTATCCGCGGAGACCGCGACTGCTGAATTCGAAGTCGATCTCGTCGATGCGGACGCTGAAGGACATCTCGGAGGGCTGCGTATCCACGGCCAGCTCGCGGAGCAGGCGGCCAAACCATGGGTACGTCCGCTCGCTGTAGACCGTGAACCCCACGTCCAGCGCTAGCGGCTGTCCGTCCTGTCCTTCGGTCATCACAGTGTTCGCATGGCCGCCCGCGGTCGCGCGCTGCTCGAAGAGTTCCACCTCATGCGCGCGATTGAGGAGGTAGGCGGAGACGAGGCCGCTCACACCGGCACCTATCACTGCGATCCGCATGACTAGCCTCGTCCTTCTGCGGCCTCCCCCGGCCACGTCCACCCGGTTGTCCGCTCGCACCACGCCCACAGGCGGGCGCGCTCCGCCCCTGTCTCTGCTTGACGCGTGCGACGCAGGCGATGAGCCGGGCGGGGCGCCCGGTCCAGCCAGAAGCGCCCTGAGGAGCGCGAGCCCTCGTCGTCCGCGGCTAGCCAGACCACCGTGTCGGCGCCCTGCATGGGCGTGCGAAGCAGCGGCCGCAGCAGACGACGGAATCGCGGTAGCGAGGAGCGCACGCCGGGGGTGTCCACCCAGCCCGGGTGCATCACGTGGAAGGCCACGCCCGACCAGCTGAGCCGTTGCGCCCACAGCGCGGCCAGGGTGATCTGCGCCCGTTTCGCCCGAGCGTACTGGCGGCTGCCGTTGAACTGCTCGTCGGGCCGGGGGTCGAGGCCCGTCACGGTGAGGGGTGCCAGGTAGGCGCCGCCCGACGAGACCGTGACCACCCGCCCGCGCGCTTCCACCAGGCGGTCAAGCAGCAGTCCGGTCATGAGGAAGGGGCCCGCCACTTGGACCGCACTCGTCTGCTCGACGCCCATGGGAGATCGGCGATAGGCATCCGCGAGCGCCCCCGCGTTATGTACGAGGATGTCCAGCCTGGGGAACTCCGAGCGCACCCACTGCACCGCCCGGCGGATGTCATCCGTCGAGTCCATGGAAGCGAGCACCGTGGAGACCTCGACGCCGGTCACCCGCTCCACATCCTGCCGGGCGCGCTCCAGTCGCCCGGCGTCGCGGCCGAGCAGGATGACGCGGGCCCCTGACCTCGCGAGCGCGGTTGCCGCCGCCAGGCCGATGCCGGAGGTGGCACCGGTGACGAGCGCCACCTGTCCGGGCAACCGGTAGTCCTCCAGGGCGCGCCACCCGTACAGGAGCCGCCTCGCCTGAAGGCCAACGCGGGTGAACGAGGGCACGACGAGAAACTCCATCGCAGCGTCAAGCGGCAACGCGAGTCGACGGGAGAGGCCGCGAAGGGCCGGGCAGCGGGGCGAGGGAGCGTCCATACGACCAGTGTACGCCTCAATTTGTGTGGCTGTTGACAAACTTTTGACTAATCTCCTGCCGGGTGCACCGATCCCCGGCCCCGCCACCTCCCCTCAACCACCACGGTCGGGCTCATCGGTAGCGTCTGGGCGACCCGCCCGAGCCACAGTGCGACCGGGCGGGTCACCGAGGGAGGAGCGAATGTACGGAACCATCGCCCGCATGCGGCTAAAGCCGGACGCTGAGCCGCAGTTCAGAAACCTGATGAAGGAGTACGAGGGGTTGAGCGTGCCCGGGTATGTGCGTTCGACCGTCTACAAGATGGACGGCGACTCGAACGAGTACTACCTGGCGGTCGCGTTCGAGGACCGCGACTCCTACCGAGCGAACGCGGAGAGCCCGGAGCAGGACGAGCGCTACCGGAAGATGGCCGCGCTCCTCGAGGGCGAGCCGGAGTGGCACGACGGCGAGATCGTCTACCAGGGGTAGCCGTACACGGCCGCCTGCCCCTCCGGTATGCTCCACTCGCGATGCGCCAGGCCGCGAGCAGGAGTGCACGATGGGCCTCAAGGACATCCAGGCTCCGCTCAAGGAGCAGTACCGGAGCCAGGCGGAGGCGGCCCGGGTCACGCTCACGGCGACCGCCAGCACCGCGGACGAAAACGCCATGGCCTGCTCGGTCGACCTCGGCCGCGCGATCTACGCCGCCGAGGCGCACTCGGGCGTCGGGGGTGCGGGGACGGCCGCCTGCTCCGGCGACATGCTCCTCGCCGCGCTGGCGGCGTGCGCGCAACTGACCTGCCAGATGGTGGCTACGTCCTCCGACATCCCGTTCGACGAGATCAGAGTCACAGTGGACGGCGACCTGGACCTCCGCGGCACGCTGGGCGTGTCCCGGGACGCACCGGTGGGGTTCTCGGACATCCGCGTGACCTTCGACATCGATGCGCCTGACGCGACGGAACGCCAGCGGCGGAGCCTGCAGCGGGCGACGGAGACGTACTGCGTGGTGATGCAGACGCTCCTGAAACCGCCCGCCATCAACGTCACCTGGTCGCCCTAGCGGGAGATCGCCCGTTGCCTGACGAGACCATCGAGGCGGACTACCTCATCGTCGGCGCGGGGGCGGCGGGGATGGATTTCGCCGACTCCATCCTGGCGGAGACGCAGGCGACCATCGTGATCGCGGACCGGCGGGACCGGCCCGGCGGGCACTGGAACGACGCCTACCCCTTTGTCCGCCTGCACCAGCCGGCCTCGTCGTACGGGCTGCACTCCCTGCCGCTGGGGACGCCGTGGAGGACCGGGTAGGGGTCAACGCGGGGCTCTACTCGCTGGCGTCCGGGCAGGAGGTGCTGAGCCACTACGACCAGGCCATGCACCAGCGATTCCTGCCGTCCGGGCGCGTCCAGTTCCTTCCGCTGAGCGAGGTCAACGAGGACGGCGTCATCACCTCGCTGGTCACGGGGCGGACGCGGCGGGTGCGGGCACGCAAGACGGTGGACGGTACGTACTCGGCGATGGCGATCCCGGCCACCCACGCCCGGGGGTTCCAGGTGGCGGACGGCGTGACCTGCGTGCCGCCAAACGACCTGCCTCGAGTGGCCCGGGACCACCGCAAGTACGTCATCGTCGGAGCGGGCAAGACCGGGATGGACACGTGCACGTGGCTCCTGGAACACGAGGTGCCGCCGCAGGACATCCGCTGGATCATGCCGCGCGACGCCTGGATCTTGAACCGCTCGCGCTACCAGCCCGGCCCAGAGTTCCTGGCGGAGGCGTTGAGCAGCATCGCGAACCAGGTCCAGGTGGTGGCGGAGTCGGACTCGGTGGCGGCCGTCTTCCTCGGCCTGGAGGCCGCCGGCGAGGTGATGCGCATCGATCTCGCGGTGGAGCCGACGCTCATCCACGGCGCGATCGTGAGCAGGCTGGAGCTCGAGCAACTGCGGCGCGTGACGGACATCGTCCGCATGGGGCGCGTCCAGCGCATCGATCGAGACGAGGTGATCCTGGAGCGCGGGGCCATCCCCGTTGCCCCGGACAGCCTGTACGTCGACTGCTCGGCGGTGGGCATCCCCCCGCGCGAGCCGCGACCGATCTTCGCCGGTGAGCGGATCACGCTGCAGTGGGTGCGGCGCCTCCAGCCGTCCCTGAGCGCGGCGCTGCTGGGCCATGTCGAGGCGACCATCGAGGACGACGACGAGAAGAACCGCCTCTGCCAGCCCGTACCGCCCCCGAACTATCCACGCGACTGGTTGGCCGCCATGCAGGTGGACCTGGCGAACCAGTACGCCTGCTCCCGCGATCCGAGGGTGGCCGAGTGGGAGTCAGCCTCCCGACTCTCGCTGGTGGCGTCCGGGCTGCGGTCCTTGAGTCCCGAAGCGGTGGAGGCTGCCGGGCACCTGCAGCGGTACCGGCAGTTCGTGCGCCCCGCAGTCGAGAACCTCGCGCGCCTGCTGGCATAGAGGACCCACCAAGCAGGTCGGAGTGGGGCTGTCACGTCTCGGATATGTCGAAGTCCGCTCCGTCACGGCACTGCAACGCCTAACCCGTATGGTTCTCCTTCACCGTGTCAGGCGCGGTCGCTGCCTCCGCTCTACGTCGTGCCGACATCAGCGAGAGTGAGCGACGAGGGGTGGCGCCCCGTGAGCACACCGGGGGATGGCATTCGCTCCCAGGACAATGCGGCGCTCCTGGAGCAGGGCGGCGCTGACGCGCTGCGCCTGCTCGCCCATGTCTCGGACGACATGCTGGCAATCGCCTCAATGGAGGACGGGCGCTGGAAGTTGGTGAACCCCTCCATGACCCGGGTGCTGGGTTGGACGGCGGAAGAGTTCCTCGCGACTTCCACCGCCGACCTCCTGCACCCAGAGGACCGCGGCTCCGCGCGCGAGGCCACAACCGCCCTCGAACGGGACGGCCGGCTGGTGGACTTCGAGATCCGGCTGCGTCGCAGTGATGGCGAGTACCGGTGGATCTCCTGGAACACCGTGGTCAGAGGCCCCCTGATGTACTGCTCCGGGCGCGACGTCACTGAGCAGCGGCAGGCGCGTGAGGCGACCAGCGCGAGCGAGCGCATGCTCGCGGCGGTGATCGACAACGCCCCCGCGTTCATCTACCTCGTGGACCGCCAGGGACGGTACGTGGTGGTCAACCGCGCGTACGAGGGACTCTTGAGCATGCCGGCCGGTGAACTCCAGGAGCGCACCATCTTCGACGTGTTCCCGCCGGAGACGGCGGAGACCCTGCTGGCGAACAACCTGCAGGTGCTGGAGTCCGGAGCGACGGTCGAGTTCGAGGAGCACGCGACGGTGGGCGACGGCGAGGAGGCCGTGTACTCCTCCATCAAGGCGCCCATGCTGGACGAGCATGGATACGCCTGGGCGGTCCTGGGGATCTCGACGGACATCACCGCGATCAAGCGCAACGAAGCCTCGCTCCGCGAGGCCCAGCGTTCCGCGGAGGAGGCCCTGCGCGCGCGCGAGGAGTTCCTCTCCATTGCCTCGCACGAGTTGCGAAATCCGGTGGCGGCGATACGCGGGAGCGTGCAGATCCTGGAACGGACGCTGCGCTCCGATTCGCTCACCCCGGAGCGCCTCTCGTCTTATGTCGGCCTGCTGGAGAACAGCAGCCGCCAACTCGCCCGTCTCACGAATGACCTGCTGGACCTCTCCCGCCTGGAACGTGGACGCTTCCCGCTGGCCCCGGAGGAGGTGGACCTGGGCACCCTGCTACGGGAGGTCGCCGGCGGCGGGGCGTCCGAGGCCGACCGTGTGCGCCTGGAGGTGCCCGACGGACCGAGGACGGCGGTCGCCGACCCGGACCGCCTGACTCAGATCTTCGAGAACTTGCTGGACAACGCCCTGAAGTACTCGGACGCGGATGCGCCGGTCCTCGTTCGGCTCATGCCGGAGGCCGAAGGGTTCCTGGTCCAGGTGCGCGACTACGGGATCGGCGTGCCCGAGCAGGCACTCGAGGCCATTTTTGACCCGTTCCGTCGGGCGGAGAACGCCTCAGCCGTGCAGGGGCTGGGCATCGGGTTGTCGATCTCGCGGCGCATCGCGCAGGCCCACGGTGGCCGGCTGTGGGCCGACAGCGAGGGCGAAGGCACGGGGACCACGATGAACCTCTGGCTGCCGTGGGTAGCCCGGGATGCCGGGGCCGACGGCGAGGCGGGAGACGAGGCAGCCGAGCCCGCCACCGTCACCCCCTCCACGCCCCGCTCATAGCCCGCGCTGGGACGCCGGGGGCACCTGCCCTCGACTGATCACACGCCTCGCGATGCGCTGCCGCGCACGCCAGACCCGGTATCGCAACACCAACGGGTTCATGCCCAACTCCCTCAAGCCGCCGCCTCGCAGACCAAGACGCTGCGGGGCGCACCGCGGTTCCCGCCAGGGGTTGGAATGGCCAGGCCCGTCCATCGACTCGCGCGTGGCATTGCGGTCTGTTATTTTCTCCGCCGCTCAGGGGTACCCAGCGATTGACGGTTCTCCCCGTCAGTACGCCCTCCGAGCCATGGCGGCACGCACGGTTTCTCGGGTGGGCGGCCTGCAGGTGGTGGAGTGGACTGGCACAGGGTGGCGCCGCGTCCAGGCACAGGTGACTGCCAACGAGGATGGCGGCTTCACGCTCACCGCGGAGAGCAGCAACCTCACCATCTTCGGGGTGCTCTACGCCCCCGGGGCGAGCAAGATCACGGGCTTCGCCGGATTCGGCAACGGGGACACCGGCCTGGGCCTGTTCACCGGGGGCACCACCGACACGCTGGCCCTGGCCGCCGAGCGGCACGGTGCTCACGGCGTCTGGGTGCAGCGGAACGACGGTGCGTTCCGGTTGCTGTCGCTCACCGGCCCCGTGTTCCTGCGAGCGCTGTTCGACGATGAGTTCGGCGGCGAACTCCCGGCGGGCAAGGGCCTGGTGCTGAAGCGCTGGCTCACGGAGTAACACTTCCGGCCGCGGGCCGCGGCGGGAAGTGATCGGGTAGTCACTGAAGGCGGCGGGCGAGATGCCCGCGCCTTCTGCTACAGCGTCCGGGTCAGCCGGCCGCGGCGCCCACCGGGATGGCGCAGAACGCGCACCGCGTGGCATCGATCGGGATTTCGCTCCGGCACTCGGGGCATCGAGTGGTCGTCGGATCCGGCGTGGGCTGCTTCCGGGAACGGGAGACCATGGCGTTCACCGGCTTCACCACGAAGATTAACAGCGCCGCAGCAATGGTCACGAACGAGAGCAACGCGTTCAGGAACAGGCCGTAGAAGAACACGCTGCCGTTGACCTCGAACGTCAGTGCCGAGAAGTCCGGCTCCCCGACCAGCGACGCGATTAGGGGCGTGAGCAGGTTCTCCACCATCGAGGTGATCAGCACCCCGAACGCGACACCGAGGACAACGCCCACGGCGAGGTCGATGACGTTTCCACGTAGCAGGAACTGGCGAAACTCAGACACCATGAAGGGGCTCCTCCACTAGCGCGCACGGGGTGTGCGCCGTGGGGACTGTACCTCTCAGTCGCCCGCTCTGAACGGCACCCTCCCAGGGACCGACGGTCGCCGCCCTCAGGTGTTTCGCTCGCGCCCCGCGAGCAGCGCCGCCAGCAGCGTCACGAGCGCGAAGGTGAGCCACCAGATCGCCTGGCTCCAGTGGCGGAATCCGATGATCGCCGTCTGGATCGCGATCCACGCCAGCAACAGGACCCCCGTGCCGAGACTGACCAGCGAGGCGTGCCGGTGCCTCAGTCCAAGCAGCACCGCGCTGAGGAGGTTCGCAGTGCCGATCACCGCCATCAGGAACAGCCCCGGCACGCGGTAGTCCGGGAAGGGCGAGCCCTCCAGCCAGTCGGCGGGCATGCCGAGGGTGTCCCCGCTCGGGTCGCGGACGAACGCCTGGCCCGCACCGACGGCCGCGATCCCCAGCACCGCGTGCAGCCCGGCTAGTAGCCACCTCATACCGCGTTCTCCTTATGTCACCCGCGTGACTGCTGCTGACTGTAGAGGGAACTGAACGCGGCTCGGTCGGCGTCGGTCAGCGACTGGGGGCACTCGTCGGTTGCGGGGGCCATCACCGCCGGAGACTCCAGGTGTGGCATGCCCAGGAAGTGCCCCGCCTCGTGGAGCAGCGTGGAGAAGACGCACTCCTCCGTGCTGAAGTGCTCCGGTAGCGAGGGCGTGATCAGGATGTCCGCCTCCACGATGCGGGACTGCGCCCCGCCCTCGCAGCCCCCGGGGCAGGTCTGGAACAACTGCTGCGTGAAGCCCGCCTGGAAGACGCCGCCCTCACCCGTGGGGGCCTGGGTGTTGGCCGGCATGCCCCACGCGACCTCGTTCTGGCCGTTCCCCCGCTCCACGGGGCCCTCGCACTCGCCCGCGAAGGTCGCGTCGACGCCCCATGCGTCGAAGGCAACGCCGGCCATCTCCGCGAGGCGTGCGGGATCGAACGGCCCCGGGTCGGGGACCAGGCAGTAGGACACCGGAAACCCATCCCACCGAGCGTCCTGGATCTCCACGGGCACTGTCCCGGGCGTCACCTCCGCGGGCACCTCGCGCCGCATTTCAATGCAGCCGACCGCCAGCAGTGCCAGCACGGCCGTCGCCAGCAGCCCGGTGCGCTTCGACGCTTCCGACATGGGCCAGGAGGTTCGCGGAGGCACGGCGCCGCCATTCCATGCCCCGCCATCCGAGTCTACGCAGGAGCCCGCCTCGACACGCCTTCGCAACGTCCGGCCGGGCCGGGCGGCCCCCGCCGGCCTACTGCCGGGGCGCCGAGTAGTGGCGCTCCGCGGGCGTGCTCTCCGTGTAGGTATCCGCCTCCAGGTCGAAGTAGAGGCGGTGGTCGGAAGGCGGCTGACCCATGAGGATCAGTTCCAGGACGCCACCCTCCTCCGGCACCTGCTGATGGATGTCGTTCGGCGGCGGGTACCACCAGCCGTGGTCGCCGGGACGGACCTCGATGTCGCGGAGCAGGCGCAGGCGGGCGTGGCCGGGCTGCGAGCCGTCGTCCTCGCGGCCCCACTGGCGGTAGTGCTCGTTGCCGCGGTAGCCCACCATCACGCCCCACGTCCCGTGGGTGTGTACGGCCGTGGTGGTGGGGAACGTGGCGAGCATCAGCGTGAGGCCGTCCGGCTCGCCGTGGATGCGGTTGCCCGGCAGCGGCGAGGCGTCCCGTAGCGCCTCCAGGTCGTCGCGCTCGGCGAGCGCCTTCATGCGGATGCCCAGGGCCTCGAACGCCGCCTCGCCGGGACCGCCGTGCTCATCCAGGATCCTGTGGGCGTCCGCGAAGAACTGCCGGACCTCCGCCATCCCGGCCGCGGTGTCGGTCATCTCGTGCTCCTCTCACCCCCGGGGCGGCTGCACGCGCTGCGCGCCTCGATGCCTGGTCCCCGCCTGGGGTGACTTCGGCGCGATGGTACCGCTCGCGCGAGGGTCGGAGGCTACTCGCGGACCAGCAGCACGGCGCTGCCCTCGGCGTGGTTCGCGACGTACCCGGCCACGGAGCCGAGCATCGCCCGGCGGATGCCGGTACGGCCGTGGGTGGCCATGACGATCACGTCGCAGGCGTGCTCCTTGGCCGCGCGCACAATCGCCTCGCCGGCGTGGCCCTCGCCTACGGCCGTCGTCACCTCAGAGAGTCCGGCCGTCTGCAGTTGGTCGGCCACGTTCCCCAGGTCCTGCCGGACGCGCGCGAGTTCCGCCTCCCGCCACCGCTCCGAGGACTCTCGGTCCAGGTCCACCTGCTCCGGCCCGGAGGACAGCAACTCCTCCACGTCCAAGGGCACGCGAAACACCACCGCACTGGTGGCGACCCGCGCGACGTGAGGCAGGGCGACACGGGAGAGATCCGAGCCGTCCGTGGGGACGAGGGCGCGTTGATACATGGGGGGCTCCTTCGCAGCGGCGCCCGGGAGGGCACGCCCTCAGAGTGCCACCCAGGCGGCAGGCCGCTGTTGAGGGACCGTGGAGGCAGGCGCGGCCGTCGACCGCCCGGCGCTACTAGCCGCGGGCGAACTCCGGGCGCGGCGTGCTGCCGCGCAGGAGGCGCTTTGCACGGCGGGCGACCTCGTGGTTGCGCTCGGCAAGCCGGGCCGCGACGGCGACGGCCGCGGCCTGCACCTCGTCGTCCGGGACGACGTGCGCGGCGACCCCGAGGCGGTGGAGGTCCGCCGCGGCGATGGGGTCAGAGCCCGCGACCAGCGTGGTTGCAAAGGCCGGTCCGTGACGCCAGAGCGCCCACGCCAGCACGGCCGGCGCGGCGCCGATGCCCAGGCGCACCTCGGGTGCATGCATGCGCGCGGACTGCCCCGCGACGATGAAGTCGCAGCCCAGGGCGAGCGCCGCGCCGCCACCGACCGCGCCCCCCTCCAGCGCGCACACGGTGGTCACGGACAGGTCGAACAGCGTGTCGTTGAGCGCGGCCCAGGACTGCGGGAAGGACGGCAGCCATGCGGGCGGCGGCACGGCCTGCCGCTCCTTCAGGTCCGCGCCGGCGCAGAAGGTGCCACCGGCGCCTCGCAGCACCACGACGCCGACTTCGTCCGAGGCGTCCAGGTTCAGCAGCGCGGCACGCAGGTCGTCCAGCATGGGGCCGGTGAAGGCGTTCCGTCGCTCCGGCCGGTTGAGCGTGACGAGTGCGATGGGGCCGTCCACCTGCACCTGGACGTGGTCGGCGGTCACATGGTCAGCGGTCATGCCCGTCCTCGCTGTCGCGGTCTTCGATGTCGGCGGCGCATCGGAAGCCGATGTTGCCGGTAGTGGACGTGACCTGGCTGCCCATGCGGGCGGCCGGCCGGTAGCGGGCGCAGTAGGAGGCGTGGCAGAGGTACGAGCCGCCCTTCAGCACGCGCATGCGGCCGGCCTCCTCGGCGAGGGCGCGGCCTCGAGGCACCGCGAACGCGTCAGAGCACCACTCCCAGACGTTGCCGGTCATGTTGTGCAGGCCGAACCCGTTGGGCGGGTATGCATCGGCGGGGGCGGAGCCGTACCAGCCGTCGTCCCGGGTGTTCTGGGTTGGGAAGACGCCCTGCCAGACGTTCATGCGGTGCTCGCCGTCGGGCACGAGATCGTCGCCCCAGGGGTAGCGCGCGCCCTCGAGCCCCCCGCGCGCGGCGTACTCCCACTCCACTTCCGTGGGCAGGCGCTTGCCGGCCCACGCGGCGTAGGCACTCGCATCGCGCCAGGAGACGTGCACCACCGGGTGTCCCTCGCGGCCCTCGAGGTCGGATGCGGCCCCCTCCGGCTGCCGCCAGCAGGCGCCAAGCACCTGGCGCCACCACGGCGCATCCGCCGCGCCGCGGGTGTGCGGGAAGTCGTCCGGGAGCAGGCCCGCGAAGACGAATGACCAGCCGAACCGCTCGGCGTCGGTCTCGTAGCCGGTAGCCTCCACGAAGCGGGTGAACTGCGCGTTCGTCACCGTGGTGCGGTCTAGGAGGAAGGGGGCCACTACCTCGCGCGTCACCGGCCCCTCGCCGTCCGCGGGGTAGGAGAGCGCATCCTCCGAGCCCATCAGGAACGCGCCGCCCTCGATGCGCACCATGCCGCCCAGGTCGCGCGGGCCTCGGAGGACGATCGCGGCGGTCGCGGGTGCGGACGCACGATCACTCGAGGGCAGGCAGCAGTCGCACACGCCGCTACTCCCGCGCGAGGTCGACGCGAGCGGTCTCCTGCGCCTCCCGCTGCTCCGCCGCCGCAGCGATGGGAAGCAACTCGAACGTCACACGCCGGATGCCGCCCTGGAACTCGAACGGCGCGGCGTAGTCGTCCGAGACCGGCGACAGCGCGTCGCGGCCGATGTCCATGCCGGTGGAGCCCATCATCCGCACGGACTCCTCCGCGAACCCCTGGCCCACCACCTGGCCGTCCGCGAGCAGCGTGACGTCCGCGCCGGCGCCTCGAGGGCTGTAGTGCGCCGCCAGCGTGCCGGGCGTTCCGCTCAGCGGGGCGGACTCGATGCGGTAGTGCGTGGAGAAGACGTTGTAGTCGAAGACCAGGCGGCCGGCCTGTACGTAGAAGACGAAGCCCAGGTTGTGGCTGCCGCGGGCGACCAGCACACCCTCGCCGGCGGTGCCGTCCGCCCCGTCGCGGTCCACCTCGACCGTGACGGTCCACGGCCGCTTGCCGCTCAGGCGCGGGGCGGCGTCCGAGGGGACGTGCGTCACCGGCGGGTAGTAGACGTAGACGTGGCCGGTGTGCGGCGTGCCGGAGCGTCGAGGGGTGCTGAACAACTCGGTGGTGCGGTCGTCCAGCGGCAGGACGCCGTTGCGCTCCGCCTCCACCCACCACTCGTCCACCAGGTCGCCCAACACGTCCGGGCGCTCCGCGGCCAGGTTCCGCGACTCCGAGTAGTCGTCCGCCACCCGGTAGAGCTCCCACTCGTCATCGTCCCAGGAGGTGCCCTTGGCGTGCTGGGCCACGGCCTTCCAGCCGTCCTTCCAGATGCCACGGTGGCCGTACATCTCGAAGTACTGCACACCCTTGCGGGTGGGCTCGTCCGGGGCCGCGAAGGTGTAGGCCATGCTGGTGCCGTGGATCGGCATCTGGTCGAAGCCCGCCGCCGTGGCGGGAGGCTCGATGTCCAACACCTCCAGGATGGTGGGGACCACGTCCGTGACGTGGTGGAACTGGTCTCGTACCGCGCCGCCGTCCGCGATGCGGGCCGGCCAGTGGACGATCAGCGGGTCACGGACGCCGCCGCCGTAGGTGTAGGACTTGTACCACTTGAGCGGCGTGTTCCCGGCCTGCGCCCAGCCCCACGGATAGTTCGGGTGGCTGTGCGGCCCGCCGATGTCGTTCAGGCGTCCCACCACCGCGTCCACGTCCTCCGTGAGGCCGTTGAAGTAGCGGAAGCCGTCCAGCATCCCGTCCGCCCCGCCCTCGCGGCTGGCGCCGTTGTCCGAGAGCAGGACGAAGATGGTGTCGTCCAGTTCACCCAGGCCGTCCAGGAAGTCCACGAAGCGGCCGAGTTGCGCGTCCGTGTGGTCCAGGAAGCCGGCGAAGGCTTCCTGCAGGCGTAGCGCGAACTGGCGCTGGTTCGCGGACAGCGACTCCCACGGCTCCACGCCGGGGTTGCGGGGCGGCAGCACCGTGCCGGGCGGCACGATGCCCATCGCCTGCTGGCGCTGGAACCACTCCTGGCGGATGGAGTCCCAACCCGCATCGAAGCGGCCGCGGTACTTCTCGATGTACGCGCGGGGTGCCTGGTGGGGGGCGTGCGTGGCGCCGAAGGCGAGGTAGGTGAGGAAGGGGCGCTCGGGCAGGATGGACTTGGAGTCGCGCACGAACTGGATGGCGTGGTCCACCAGGTCCTCGGAGAGGTGGTAGCCCTCCTCGGGCGTGCGAGGCGGCTCGATGTGGTGGTTGTCGTGGGTGAGTTCCGGGTAGAACTGGTCCGTCTCGCCCTGCAGGAAGCCGTAGTAGCGGTCGAACCCACGCTGAAGCGGCCAGTGCTCGTGCGGCCCGGCCTGCGATCCCTGCGACATGGGCAGCAGGTGCCACTTGCCGATGGCGAACGTGGCGTAGCCGTGCGGCTTCAGCATCTCCGCCAGCGTCGCAGCGTGACGGGTGACGTAACCGCGCATGTTGGGGAACCCGCTGTCGAAGTTGGACACGGCGCGCATCCCCACCGAGTGGTGGTTGCGGCCCGTGAGCAGGCTCGCGCGCGTGGGTGAGCAGAGCGCGGTGGTGTGGAAGTTCGTGTAGCGCAGGCCGCCGGCCGCCAGGCGGTCCATGTTCGGCGTGTCAATGGTGGAGCCGAAGCAACCGAGGTGCGCGAACCCAGTGTCGTCCAGCAGGACGATGACCACGTTGGGCCGCCGGCGGCCTGCCCGCTCCTCCGGCCACCACGGCGTGGACTCCTGGTACGTGCGGCCGATCGTGCCCTCGAAGGGTTCCGGCCCAACGTGCGGGCGGGCGTCCGTCACGCCTGCGTCCCGGGCTGAGGGCGCTCGATCAGTTCGATGAGCATGCCGAAGGCGGAGCGGGGGTGGATGAAGGCGATCTTGCTGCCGTGGTAGTCCGTGCGATTGATCACGCGGACGCCCATGCCCTCCAGGTGCGCGGTGGTGTCGTCCAGGTTCTCCACCTGCAGGGCGATGGAGTCATAGCCCTCGCCGCGCTGGTCGATGCTCTTCGCCAGCGCGCCGTCCGGCGTGCTGGGCGCCACGACGTCGAACACGAGGTCCGCGAGGCGTGCGGTGGCGCCGGTGAACTCGCCGATGGTGTCCGAGCCGCGGTCCTTCGCCGGCTCCGCCCCCAGCGCCTGCTGGAGGAACTCCAGCGCGGCCGCCTGGTCGCGGACGCGCAGGTTCACCTTGATCAAGCCGGTTACGCGGTGCGCCATGAGTGTCTCCTGCCCGCGAGGGGCGGTGCGGGCTACTCGCCCAGGATGGCGATGCCCTGCTGGTGCAGCGCCTGGATCTCGTCGGTGGTGAAGCCTAGGTCAGCGAGGACCTGGGCGGTGTGCTCGCCGTAGCCCGGGGAGTGGTCGGCGGCCTGGTAGCGGGATTCGCTGAACTTCATTGGCGCCGTGGGCAGCGTCATGGGGCCTACGCGCGGGTGGTCCGCGGTATAGACGTAGCCGTTGGCGGCGGCGTGCTCGCCCAGCACCACCTCCTCCATGAAGCGCACGCGCGAGCAGGGGATGCCCGCCGCCTCCAGGCGGGCGACCAGGTCCTCGGTCTTCCAGGTACGCATGACCTCCCGCGCCTTCGCGGTCATCTCCGCGATGTAGGGGCGCGGGTCGTCCGGCAGCGTCCAGCCGGGTTCCGTCACCGCGGGATCCTGGATGCCGGTGATCTCCACCAGCGGCTTCCGCAACGGGCCTGGCGCACCAATGGAGATCACCCCGTCCGCGGTCTCGTAGGTGTTGAGCCACCAGTGGTTGGTGGCCAGTTGCGCGCGGCGGCGCTGGACAGCCTCCGCGAAGGGCGGGCGCTCCTCCTGCAGCCAGCGCACGAAGTCCACCTTCCAGCCGTCCACGGCGTGAAAGATGTTGGCCTGGCCGTGCTCCAGGGCGAGCGACGCCTGTAGCAGCGAGGTGGTCACGCGCTGCCCTCGGCCGGTGCGGTCGCGCAGGCGCAGGGCGGAGACAATGCCGAAGGCCATGAGCGTGCCGGCCATGTAGTCCGAGAGGAACGCCTCCGTGGCCACGGGGCGGCCGTCCTCCATGCCCCGGCCGGCGGCGACCAGGCCGGCAGCGGCCTGCACCACCGGGTCGATGCCCGGCTTGTTGGCGTCCGGCCCCTCGGTACCGAAGGCGCTGATCTCGCCATAGATCACCCCGGGATGGTCCGGCGAGATGTCGTCATAGCCGAGGCCCAGGCGCTCCAGCGCACCCGGGCGCATGTTGGAGAGCACGATGTCGCTCTCCATGATCAGGCGACGCGCCACCTCGCGGCCTTCCGGGGCGCCCATGTCCAGGGTGATGGCGCGCTTGCCGCGCGCCTTGATGATGTACTGGCGGCCCTCCATGGGGATGATGGGCGTGTTGTGGCGGGTGTTGTCGCCGCCCACGGGCTCGATCTTCACCACGTCCGCGCCGCCGTGCGCCAGCAACTCCGCCGCGTAGGGCACGGCCACGTACTGGCCGAACTCCACCACGCGGATGCCCTGGAACAGGCTCTCGGTGTCGGTCACGCGCCCCTCCTCGCGCGCATCCGCTAGGCGCGGAGGCGCATCAGCGTCTCGGTTGCCTCGCCGGTCAGTTCTTCCATGACCTGCGCGACCGTCTGTTCCTCGTTGAACCAGCCAATGCCCTGGCCGGCTGGGTGGTGGACGAGATCCTCCACGCCATGGCGCTGGATGGCGCCGAGCAGGTCACCGACCAGGATGTCCTGGTACGGCATCTTGAGCGGCGTGGGCGCGGAGGCGTCCTCCCACTCGTCCACCCACTTGCTGCGCACCACGCGGAGCGTCTTGCCGCTGTCCGAGCGCGTGCGCACCGTGTCGCCGGCCTGGGCGCGCGCCAGTTGGCGCTTCGCCACGGGATCGACCGTGCTCTCCTTGGTCAGCAGCCACGCCGTCCCGACCCACACGCCCTGCGCGCCGAGCGCCAGGGACGCGGCAATGTGGCGGCCCGTCGCGACGCCACCCGCCGCGAGCACGGGGCGTCCGTCTGCTACGTCCACGATCTGCGGGACCAGCGAGAACGTGCCGATGTCACCCGTGTGCGCGCCCGCGTCATAGCCCTGGGCTACTAGCACGTCCGCACCGGCGGCCTTGGCGCGCTCGGCGTGCTTGGAAGTGCCGACGAGCGAGATCAACTTCTTGCCCCGGCTCTTCGCCTCGGCGATCACGCCCTGCGGGCTACCCACACCCAGCGCAAGGATGTCCACGTCCGAGTTCAGGACCACCTCGACCTGGCGCTGTGCCATCTCCTCCGAGCGGACGAAGCGCGAGCGCGATCCGGGGAGCCCGTCGCGCGGCACCTGGTACTTGCTCCAGAGGTGGTCGACGAAGGCGCGGTGCTGGTCCGGCAGTTGCGCCTCGATGTCCTCGCGATTGTTGCTCTGCGGCATGCCCTGCGGGATGACGAGGTCGATCCCGAAGGGACGGTCGCCCACCCGGGAACGGATCTCCTTGAGTGCCGCCTCGATCTCCTCGGGCGTGTTGCGGGTACCGCCGAAGACGCCCAGGCCGCCCGCCAGGCAGACCTCCACCACCACGTCCACGCTGTGGGCGAAGCCGAAGATCGGGTAGGTGATGCCGAAGTCATCGCAGACCGGCGTGTGCAGCGCGTTGGTTGCGCTCGTCATGCATGTGCCTCCATCAACGGTGCCAGTTCCTGTTCAGCGCGTCGCCAGGCGGCAACGATGCGGTCTTCACGGTCGTAGTCGAACATCCCGGCGCCGGCGAGGCCCACGTCCTCCGGGCGAGGCGGGTTCTCCGCCAGCCAGCGCGCGGTCAGGCGCGTGGCCTCCTCCACCTCCGTGGGGTCACGGTAGCCCAGCAGCAGGCGGGGCTTGGACATGTCCAGGATGAGGTCGGACTTCTCCGCCAGCGGGTAGACGCCGCGGCAGTATTGCGCCGGCACGCCGACGAACTCGATGCCCGAGCCCAGTTCCTCGGCGATCACCTGCGCCACGTGGCGGGCGCTCATCACGCGCTCGTCGCCGCTGTTGAAGGCGTGGCCGGCGGCCTCCGGGCGAGTGGCGGCCAGGAAGACCAGGTGCGCCACGTTGTCCGCGAAGCCGCGCTGGAAGTAGGTGATGCCGTCATGCGGGAGGATGGCGAACGGGCGGCCGTCCAGGATGCGCCGCACGATCGCCCACTCGTGGGCGATGGGTGCGCGAGGCCCGTACACGCCGGGGTAACGGACGATGGAGACCTCGAAGTCGCCGCGGCCATGCTGCGCGAACAACTGGTCCTCGCCGTCGGCCACCTTGCCGGTGTAGTTCGCGGCGTCTCGCTGGCGCTCGGCGAACTCCGGCACCGGCATCACGAGCCGGCCGGAGGGCGTGCGCTGCATGGTGTGCCGGTAGACCGGCTGACCGGTGACGCCCACCAGGCGCCCGGTGCGCCCGGCCAGCGTCTCCGCCAGGGAGCGCAGCCGCCCGGAGGTGCACACGGCGATGTCCCACTCGCGCGCACCCAGTTTCGCGGCGATGTCGGCGGGGTCGCGGGGGTCGCCGTGCAGGTGCTCCACCTCGCCGGCGAACTCCGCCTCGTGCGCACCGGTGTGGTAGATCGCTACGTCATGCCCGGCCGCCAAGAAGCGGTCCACGATGCCCGGGCCGGTGGGCCCGGTGCCGCCGACGATCAGGACGCCTGCCATCAACGCTGCTCCCCGCTGTGCTTGAGAGCAGGCACGGGCCCCACTGAGCCGCGCCTGCTGTAGACGGATTGATGCGAGACGTTGCGCGGCGCGGACTCGTCACCCTTGAGCATCCGGATCAGCAGCGCGGCCGCGTCTCGGGTGTGTGTGTAGAAGTCCACTGCGATCACGTTTAGCGGCGGATCAAACGCCAGTGCCCAGTCCGACTCGCCGAAGGCAACAAACGAGGCATCGTCCGGGTAGCGCTTGCCGGCGGCGCGGATGCCCTGGATGACCCACGGGGCGAGGCCGTGCGTCCCGGCGATGATCGCCGTGGGCGGATCGTCCGAGGTCAGCAGGTCCCGCGTGACCTCCACCGCGTCCTGCCACTCTTCCACGACCACGGACGTTGCGCCGTCCATCCCGCAGCGCCGCAGCGCGGCCTGGAACATCCGACCGCGCGACTGGTTGGTGTAGGTACGGCTGGTCACCACCGCGATGCGGCGGTGCCCCAGGCTCGCCAGGTGGCCAATCGCCTCCTCCACCGCGGGCCCCTCGTCCACCACAGCGGTGGGCAGGAACGCGTGCGGCGCCGTCTGGCCGATGAGCACGGTAGGCATGGGCGCGTCGCCCTCTGACACCGCGTTCACCACGGAGGTGCGCGGCCCCACGGGGAAGACGATCAGCCCGTCTGCGCGGCGCTCCCGCAGGCGGCGGATGTGTTCCTCCTGCTTGTCGGCGTCGCCCTGGGCGTCCGTCACCAGCACGCCGTAGCCGCTCGCGCTCGCCGCCTCCTCCGCCCCGCGCACGGAGCGGATGGCCATGGGCTGGGCGAGGTCATGGAAGAGGAGGCCGATTACATCCGTACGCGACGAGCGGAGATTTCTCGCCATGGCGTTAGGCCTGTAACCCAACTCCTCGATAGCCTGCAGGACCACCCGCCGTGTTACTGGACGGACTTTCGGGTGCTCGTTGAGGACCCGCGAGACGGTGCCCACTGAGACCTGGGCACGCTTTGCCACGTCGCGAATGGTGACCACTCGGCTGGCGTCCTCTCCCGGGGGCCGGGCTTGACAGTCGGAGTGGCGGGAGCATATACCCACCGTCAGCCGGATCGCAAACGATTCATTCTTGGATTCGTTTCCACCGGTGAATCGTTCCAACGGGAGCCTGACCCGTGAACATCCTCCGAACACCGCTCTGCGAAGCGCTGGGGATCGACGTCCCGATCTTCCTCGCGGGCATGGGCATCCCCGCCGGCCCCCGCCTGGCTGCCGCCGTCTCCAACGCGGGTGGCCTGGGCGTGATGGGCGGCACCCGGGCGACCCCGGAAGAACTCCGCGCCCGCATCCGACAACTGCGCGACCTGACGGACCGTCCCTTCGGCGTGGACCTCATCCTGCCCCAGAACGTCACCCGCGAGGCGCGCAGCCTGGCGGAGGTAGCGCAAGACATCCCGGCCGGCCACGTCGCCTACGTGGAGGAACTCCGCCAGCGCTTCGGCGTACCGGAGCAGGCAGCGGATGTCCCCGAAGACATCGAACTCCGCCCCGCGCTGGGCACCAACACCGAGGCGACCGTGGAGGTCATCCTGGAGGAACAGGTACCGGTCTTCGTGGCCGGCCTCGGCAGCCCCGGGTTCATGGTGGAGCGGGCGCACGCGCAGGGCATGACCGTGATGGCCGTGGTGGGCAGCGTGAAGCAGGCCCGCCGCGTGGTGCAGGACGGCACGGACGTGGTCATCGCCCAGGGCTACGAGGGCGGCGCGCACACCAGCCACATCGGCACGTTCGCGCTGCTCCCGCAGGTGCTAGACGCCGTCTCCCCCACGCCCGTGGTGGCCGCCGGCGGCGTAGGCGACGGCCGCGGCCTGGCGGCGGCGCTCGCCTTCGGTTGCCAGGCAGTGTGGGTAGGGACTCGGTTCCTGGCCACGCCGGAGGCGGACTTCCCGCACTGGAAGAAGGAGCGCATCGTCGCGGCGGCGGAAGACGCCACCAAGACCACGCGCGCTTACACCGGCAAGAACCTGCGGGCGATCAACAACGGGTGGATGGAGGCCTGGGAATCCGGGCCGGTGCAGCCCCTGGGCATGCCCTACCAGTCCGTCCTCACGAACCCCGTGATGCTGGCCGCGCACGACATGCCGGAGGTGCAGAGCACCCCGGCCGGCCAGGTCTCAGGCCTCATCCAGGGCATCCGCCCGGCCGCGGACATCGTCCGCGACATGGTGGCGGAGGCCGAGGAGATCGCGCGCTCGTTTGCGGAACGACTCAGCAGCCAGACCGGCCGCTGAGGGTTGAATTGGCTGGCGGGTGTGACCCATCCGCCCTACCGGAGGGGAACACAGTGACTGAAGAGATGCACCCCGGGGCGCTGACCCGGAGCCTGCCGCGACGCCGTCTGCTGCAGTACGGCGGGATGGGGGCTGCAGGCCTCGCCTTCCTCGCGGCCTGTGGTGGCGACGAAGACGCCACGGCCACGCCCGGCGGCGGCGGCACCACCACGCCCGGCGGCAGCACCGCCACCAGCACCCCAGAGCCAGGCCGCCCTCGCAGCGGCACCATCCGCGGCGCCTCCACCACGGACCTGTCCGTGAACACCGGGCACCCGTACCTGCTGGTGCCGCAGAACAACTACCTGGACCAGTCCGTCTTTGAGCCGATCGTCCAGTACGTCGACAGCCTGGAGCCCCGCCTGGTCCTGGTGGACCGCTACGAGTACAACGACGACCTCACGGGCCTGGTGATGAGCCTGAAGCCCGGCCTGGAGTTCCACAACGGCGCGCCGGTGACCGTGGAGGACGTCCTCTTCGGCCTGGACGTCATGCGTGACCCGTCCGCGCACGGCGTCAACGGCTCCATCCAGATCGCTACCTTCGCCCGCTACATCACGGAAGCGAAGAAGGTGGACGACCGCACCATCGAGTTCACGTTCGACCAGCCGCGCGGCAACATGACGGACTTCTTCGCGCAGTTGACCGTGACGCACAAGGACTCCTTCCCGGCGCTGCTGGCCGGCACGGACGGCCAGGGCACCGGCCCGTTCACGTTCGCCGAGTGGGTCCCGGGCCAGGGCTACCGCCTGGAGGCCCACGACAACTGGCACAACCACGACGCCACCGGCGGTCCCTTCGTGGACGCCATTGAGGTCACGATCTTCTCCGACGACGACGCGGCGTCGCTGGCGTACGAGGCCGGCGAACTGGACTTCTGGCTGCGCGCGGCGCCGTCAGCGGCCCGCCGCTTCCGCGACCAGGCAGTGGTCTCCGCCCGCCGCGGCGTCCGCTACGCCGGGATGAACGTCACCAATCCCATGCTCCAGGACCCGCGCGTCCGCCAGGCGATGTTCCTGTCCATCGACCGCCGCCGCTTCGCGGAGGAGATCGAGGAAGGCTTCGCCCGCGTCACGGTGCAGCCCTGGCCGCCGACCTCGCCCGCGTTCTTCGAGGACATGGAAGCGGAGTTCTACGACCCGGACCGCGCGCGCGCCCTGATCCAGGAGGCCGGCTTCTCCCAGACCCGGCCGCTGATGCTGGAGTACAACGCCGCCCGCGACGGCCGCTATGCCGAACTGGTCCAGCAGAACCTGGGCGAGATCGGTGTGGAGATCGAACTCGGGCCCATGGACGGCAACGCCTACCTGGCGAAGTTCCAGGCGCGGGAGTTCCCGGACCTCTGGCTCTCGCTGAGCGGGTTCGCGGAGATGACCCCGGTCACGAACTTCCAGCAGACGTTCCCGTTCCGGATCCCGAACCCCAGCCACTACGACCGGCAGGAGTACCAGGACCTGATCACCGCGCTCGGAGGCATGGACCCGCTCTCCGAGGAGGCGCAGGCTCACTACGCGACCTTCCGGGACCTGTGGCTGAACGACCCGTGGATGCTGCCGTACTCGGACAACATCAACATCCACCTGCTTGGCCCGCGTCTGCGCGGCCTGGACATCATCCCGGTCACGCGGTCCGGCGCCCCGAACTTCGGCGAGGTCTGGCTGGAGGGCTAGTCCGGCGCTTCACTGGGCAGGAGCGGCAGCCCTGGCTGCCGCTCCTGCCCGATCGTTTGGGGGGAAGCGATCATGCTGTCCTATCTGATGGGGCGCCTCGTACAGGCCATTCCCGTCCTGATCATCGCGAGCATCGCGGTGTTCATGGTGCTTCGCCTGGTCCCGGGCGACCCGGCCGCGTCCCTGGCCGGCGAGGAGGCTACGCCCGAGCGCGTGGCGGAGATCCGCGAACTGCTGGGGCTCAACGACTCCCTCCCCGTGCAATACGTGCGCTGGGTCACGGATGCCCTGCAGGGCGACCTGGGCACCTCCTTCAAGACCGGCCAGGCCGTGACGAAGCAGATGCGGCACGCCCTGCCCCCCACCGTGGAACTCGCGTTGGTGGCGTATCCGCTGGCGCTCCTCATCGGCATCCCGCTGGGGGTGGCCGCAGGCATTCGGCCGCGCGGCTGGTTTGACTGGGGCCTGTCCGGCTACACCCTGGTCACGCTCGGGATCCCCAACTTCCTGCTGGGCATCCTGCTCATCTGGCTGTTCTCGGTCAGCCTGGGGTGGCTTCCCGCGGCCGGCAGAGTGCCGCTGATGGAGGACCCCGCCACGGCGCTCAAGCAACTCATCCTGCCCTCGCTGGCGCTGGGAAGCGGGCTCGCGGCGGGGCTCGCTCGGTACACCCGAACGTCCATCCAGGAGACCATGGGCCAGGACTTCATCCGCACCGCCCGCGCGAAGGGTCTGCGCGAGTACACCGTGGTGGTCCGGCATGGCCTGCGCGCCTCGATGATCGCCGTCATCACCATCATCGCGCTGCAGGTCGGCCAGGTGCTGGCCGGCGCCGTGGTCATCGAGCAGGTGTTCACCCGCCCCGGGGTGGGCCGCCTGATCATCGACTCCATCCACTTTCGAGACTATCCGGTCGTCCAGGGCACGCTACTGGTCCTGGTGTTCGTCTTCGTGCTGGTGAACCTGGCGGCGGACGTCGCGTACGGCCTGCTGGACCCGCGGATCCGCCGAGCATGAGCGCCCACGCCGTCACCAACCTCTCCCGCCGGGAACGCTGGCGTACCCGCGTCAGCGAGTCGCTCTTCCTCACCATCCTGGACCGGCTCTTCCGGAACTCGCAGGGCGTGGTGGGCCTGCTCGGCCTGGGCATCCTCGTGGTCCTCACGGTGGGCGCCGGGGTCATCACCTGGCACGAGCCGAACGCGCAGGATGCAGCCTCGCGCTTCCTCTCACCCTCCCTGGAGCACCCCTTTGGCACCGACCACCTGCGCCGGGACCTCTTCGCCCGCACGCTCTTCGGGCTGCGCACCTCGCTCGGGGTCGCCCTGCTGGCGGTCACCGGCGGCGCCACGGTGGGCATCTGTGTCGGGTTCGTGACCGGCTACGCCGGGCGCTGGGCAGACGCCCTGGCCATGCGCGTCATCGACGCGATGCTGGCCTTCCCGAACCTGCTGAGCGCGCTCGCGGTCATCACGATCCTGGGCCCCAGCGCCCGCAACGTGGCGATTGCCATCGCGATCTACAACATCCCCGTGTTCGCGCGCCTGTCGCGGGCACAGATGCTGTCCGAGAAGCACCGTGACTACGTGCAGGCCTCGCGCTCGATCGGCGCGGGGCCGGTGCGGCTGATCTTCCGCCATATCGCGATGAACGCCATGCCGCCGCTCCTGACGCAGGTGGCGCTGAGCATGGCGGTTGCCGTGATCCTGGAGGCGTCCCTGTCCTTCCTGGGGCTGGGACAACAGCCGCCCGCGCCCTCGCTGGGGACGCTGATCAGCGGCTCGCGGTCGTATCTTCGCGAGGCGTGGTGGCTGGCGGTGTTCCCGGGAGCGTTCCTGGCCCTGCTGCTGCTCTCGCTCAACCTCCTGGCGGACGCCGTCAACGAGGCGATGAGCCCCTGGGTCAGACGGAAGGCATAGCCGTGGATTTTCGATTTACCCCGGACCAGGAGCAGTTCCGCCAGGAGGTGCGGGAGTTCCTGGACCAGACGCTCACACCCGAGTTCTGGGAGCGCCACCGCTCCACGCGGGAAGCCGGGTGGTCCCCGGAGTTCAGCCGGGCCGCCGCGGAGCGCGGCTGGCTGGCCGTCGCCTGGCCGGAGGCGTACGGCGGCCGCGGCCTCGGCGTGACGGAGCAGGCGATCTACATGGAGGAGATGGCGCTGGCGGACGCCCCGCAGGAGCACCACCGCCGCGCGGTCCAGCAGGTGGGCCCCACCATCATGATCTTCGGGACGGACCAGCAGAAGCAGGAGTACCTCCCGCAGATCGCCCGCGGGGACATCTCCTTCGCCATGGGCCTCTCCGAACCGGACGCCGGCTCTGACCTGGCCGCCGTGTCCACGCGCGCCGTCCGCGACGGTGACGACTGGGTGGTCTCCGGCGAGAAGCGCTTCACCTCCGGCGCCCACTACTCCGACCTGCTGTGGACCGTCGTCCGCACCGACCCCACCGCCCCCAAGCACCGAGGGATCTCCATGCTGGTGCTTCCGCTGAAGGCCCCCGGCGTTCAGGTGCAGCCGCTCATCGACATGCAGGGGCGGCACCACTTCAACCGCGTGTTCATGGAGGACGTCCGCGTCCCCGCGGACCGGGTCATCGGCGACGAGAACCGTGGCTGGTACGTCAACGCCACCACCATGGACTTCGAGCGTGCCGGCATCGCCCGCATCGCGCGGCTGCGCCGCGCCCTGCAGCGCGCGCAGGACTCCTCGCGCGCCACGTCCGCGGGCGGCGGCTCCGCCACCGCGGAGGTGCAGCGCCAGCGCGTGGCCGGCTTCGCCGTGACCGTGGAGGTCGCCCGCCTGCTGGCGTATCGCGTGGTGTCGATGCAGGCGGCGGGAACGGTGCCGAACTACGAGGTCTCGATCGTGAAGTTGCTGGCCAGCGAGACCAGCCAGGCGATCCACCACGCCGGCGTGGGCATGGCCGGCCTGTACGGCACGCTGGCGGGCCCCTTCGAGGACGGCCAGTGGGAACGCACCTCCTGGGGCCCGGCCTGCATCAACACCATCCCGGACACCATTGCCCAGGGCTCCAGCGAGGTACAGCGCAACGTCATTGCCACGCGCGGCCTCGGCCTGCCTCGCGGCTAGGCCACCGGGCACCACGGCACCAACGGGTAGCGTCGAGTCAGGACGAGGCACATGGCCGGACCGTTCGAAGGCGTGAGCGTGCTGGAGTTTGGCCGCTTCATCGCGGCCCCCTACTGCACGCAGTTGCTGGCCGATGGCGGCGCTGACGTGATCAAGGTGGAGCCGCTGGAGGGCGACCAGACCCGCCTAAACGGGCCGATCATCCCCGGCGAGGGCCGCCAGTTCATCAACAAGAACCGCGGCAAGCGCTCGATCGCGGTGGATCTTCACCAGCCGGAGGTGCTGGCGGCGGTGCGCCGCCTGGCGGAGCGCGCGGACGTTATCGTCGCGAACTTCCGGCCGGGGCTCGCGGAGGAGATGGGGCTGGACTACGACAGCCTCGCGAAGGTGAACCCGCGCGTGGTCTACGCGGAGAACACCGCGTTCGGGCGGCTGGGGCCCCTGGCCTCCGTCCCCGGGATGGACGCCGCGCTCCAGGCGTACTCCGGCATCGCCCACATTTCCGCCGACGGCCCGGAGATGCTGGTCAACCCCGTGGTGGACTACGGCGCCGGCCTGCTCATGGCCTGGGGCGTCACGAGCGCCCTGTTCGCCCGCGAGCGCAACGGCCGAGGCCAGCGCGTGGACGTGGCGCTGCTCCAGGCCGCGCTGGTCATGCAGAACAACCTGGCGAACCACGTGGACGTCATCGACGGCTGGCGGGAGGAGTTCATCCCGTGGCAGCGGCAGGCGCTGGCGGACGGCGTGTCCTGGGAGGAGATCATGGCGGAACGTCAGCGCCGCTCTCCCTTCGCCGTGGCCCGCGCCTACTACGGCTTCTTCCGCACCGCGGACGGCATGGTGGCCATTGCCGCCGCCAGCAAGCCGCTGCAGCGCCGCGTAGTGGCGGCGCTCGGCATCGAGGACGCCTGGGTGACGGACCCGACCTTCGAGACGGACGACGTGAAGGGCCACCTGGACGGCGTCCTCGAGCAGGTGTCGTCGCGCCTGCGCGAGCAGCCCACCGCGCACTGGGTGTCGTTCTTCGAAGGCCACGGCGTGCCCTGCCAGGCCCACCAGACCGTGGACGAAATCCTGGTGGACGAGCAGGCGTGGGCCAACGGCTTCCTGGTGCGCCAGGAGCATGACCTGCTGGGCGGCCTGACCGTGGTGGCCCCACCCGTGAAGTTCAGCGACACCCCGCTGGAGCCCCACCACGCCTCGCCCGTGTTGGGGCGGCACACCCGAGAGGTGCTGCGCGAGGCAGGACTGGACGACGCAACCGTGGAGCGCCTGGCCGCGGCCGGCGCGGTGGTGGACAACGCACGCTGACCCGCCGGCGACGCCGGGGGACGAGAGGATGCACCGTGACGAACCGAGTGACCGAGGCCCTGTCGATCCGATACCCGCTGGTAATGGGCGGTATCTCTCGTGAGCCTCGGCTGGCCGCCGCAGTCTCCGAGGCCGGGGGGCTGGGCTGCCTGTCCGGCAACACCATCGCCGAGCAACTGCGCGCCAACATCCGCGCGCTGCGGGAACTGACCGACCAGCGCTTCTGCGTGAACTTTCCGCTGGCGACCAGTCCCGCGCCGCAACTGCAAGAGAAGATGGCTGTGATCACGGAGGAGCGCGTGCCGGTGGTGGTCACCTCCGCGGGCTCGCCGGGGGCGTGGACGGAGCACCTGCACGCGGCCGGCTGCCTGGTGGCGCACGTGGTCCCCACCGTCTACCACGCCCGCAAGGCGCAGGCCGCCGGCGTGGACGTGGTGATCGCCGAGCCGATCGAGTCCGGCGGCTACCGGGGCGAGAGCGAGGTGGCGATGATGATCCTCATCCCCGCCATCCGCCGAGCGCTGCCGGACATGCCGCTGGTGGCCGCCGGCGCCATTGCGGACCGCTTTGGCTACGTGGCCGCCGCGGCGCTGGGCGCGGACGGCATCCAACTGGGCACGCGCCTGGTCGCCACGCAGGAGGCGGAGTTCCCGGAGCACTACGCGCAGTTGATCGTGGCAGCGGAGGACACCTCCACCACCTCCGCGGAGGGCCGCATCCGCCCGCGCATCTCCAAGCCGGAGTTCGCAGAGCGCGTGCTCGGCGAGAACAAGCGCATCCAGATGGGCCAGGTGGCGGCGCTCATCGACAGCGTGGTGAGCGTGGAGGAGGTCTTCCGTGAGATCTTCCACGGCGGCGCGGAGCACGCGAGGCGCGTGGCGGACGACCTGGCGGCGCTGGCGGGCGCCGAGGTAGCCAGCGCCTGAGCGCACGGAGGGCGAGATGGACCTGCAGTTCTGTCGGTATGAGAAGCGGGGTCACGTCGCCTACGTCACCATCGATCGTCCAGAGGTCCTGAACGCCCTCAACAGCGGCACGCACTTCGAGCTGTCCAGCATCTGGGACGACTTCGACGCCGACCCGGACCTCCGCGTAGCCGTGCTCACCGGCGAGGGCGAGCGCGCCTTCAGCGCCGGGCGTGACCTGAAGGCGCTCGCGGCGGACACCGCAGCCGGCCAGCGGCGACCGCCCACGGGCGGTGGTGGCCTGACGCATCGCTTTGACCTGTGGAAGCCGGTGATCGCACGCGTCAACGGCTTCGCGCTCGGCGGCGGCTTCGAGATGGCGCTCGCGTGCGACATCATCGTAGCCGCGGAGCACGCAGAGTTCGGCCTGCCGGAGCCCCGACGCGGCCTGGTGGCCGGCTCGCTGGGCATCCACCGCCTCCCCCGCCAGGCGCCCCTGAAGGCGGCCATGGGCTACCTCCTCACCGGGCGACGGTTCTCCGCGCAGCGGGCGTACGAACTGGGACTGGTGAACGAGGTGGTGCCCTACGCTGACCTGGACGAGGCCGTCGGGCGCTGGGTAGCGGACATCCTGGAGTGCGCGCCACTGTCCGTGCAGGCGACCAAGCAGGCCGCCATGCTCGGTCTGCACGCCGCCCTCCCGGATGTCGCCGGGACCGAGACCGAACTGGAGCGCCGTCGTCGGGCAAGCAATGACGCCCGCGAGGGCCCGCGCGCGTTCGTGGAGCGCCGCAAGCCGCAGTGGACGGGCGACTAGGGGAGGAACGTTGATGTCTGACGACATGTGGCTGGACTCGCTGCGGAACCGCATCCGCGCCATGAACACGCTCTACCAGTGGGCCGCGGAAGACCTGACCGTGGAGCACGTGAACCATCATGAGCGCGCGGGCGTCCTGCCCATCGCGTTCTCGTTCCTCCACTTCATGAAGATCCAGGACGCCTCCGTCTCCCGGCAGATCATGGGCCTGCCCCGGCTGTGGGGCTCGGAGGACTGGGCGGGGCGAATCGGCGTGAACATCGACAAGGGCGGCCGCGAGGAGACCGTGGAGGAGATGGAGCAGATCCGCGTCCAGGACTGGGACGCCTACCGGGAGTACCAGTCACGCGTGATCGAGCGCACCGAGGAGGCGCTGGCGCGCGCCGACCGGGAGTTGCTGGAGGAAGTGGTCATCCCGCAACTGCCGGAGAACATGCGCCAGATCTACTGCGCGCTGGTGGTGGGGGACGGCCCCGTCCGCAAACTGGAAGTGCTGGAGTGCTTCGTCTACCAGCACGGCCTGCGCCACATGGGTGAGATCGAACACGGCCGCGCCCTGGTGGGGCTGGCGGGGATGACCTCCTAGCGGGAGCCCCGAGCTACGGCCCCCGCCGCTGCCCTCCCTGAGCGGAGCGCAGCCGGGCGCGGAAGTCCTCCACGCCGCCCAGGTCGCGGATCGTCTGCTTGATCGCGCGCATCGCCGGGCCGCTGTTCTCCGCGAGGCGGTCCGCGAAGGCGCGGGCCTCCTCCACGGTGGAAGCGTCCGGGACGGACGCCACCGCCAGGCCCATGCGCACCAGTTCCTCGCCCGTGTGCGGATGGCCTGCGAGGACGAGCCGCGTGGCCATGCCCGGCCCCCACTTCCAGTCCGCCCACACCAGGTTCACAGGCGCGTTCATGCCGATCTGCGCCTCGGCCGCGTGCAGGCGCGCGGTCTCGCCTACCACCAGGAAGTCGCAGGCCAGTGCCAGCGCGGAGCCCGCGGCAATCGCGGCCTGCTCCAGAGCGCCCACCGTGGGCTTGGGGCAGGCGAAGAGCGCCGTGTGAACGTCCGCCCACAGATCGGAGAAGCGCGCCACCCATTCGGGCGGCGGATCGGCGCGGAAGTGCTTCAGGTCCAGGCCGGCGCAGAAGGTGCCGCCCTCGCCACGGATGAGGATCACCTTCACGGCATCGTCGGCGGACAACTCCTCGATGGCCTCGCGCAGCGCGACCGCCAGCGGGCCGGTGAGAGAGTTCCGCCGGTCGGGGCGGTCCAGGACAATCTCTCCTCGGTCCCCGTAGCGTTCGATCCGCACCGGCACTTCGTCGCTCATGGAACACTCCTCAGCAGGCAGTCGCCCGGGTTGTGCGCGTCTGCCCCATCTTCACCACGCCGCGCTCGTGACGTCGAGCGTCGCCCGGGCCGGTCACCCGGCTTGCTCCGGGGGCCGCGCCGGCAACCAGAGGTGCAGCGTGGTGCCCTGCCCCTCGCCGGGGCTGGTCGCCCTCAAGTAGCCGCCGTGGCGCTCGGAGATCTCCCGCGCAACGTACAGCCCCATCCCCAGTCCTGGGATCGATCCGGTGTTCTCCGCACGGCCGAAAGGCTCGAATATCCGATCCAACGAGTCCGGCGGCAGGCCGATGCCCCGGTCCACCACCTCGATCAGCACGCCGTCGCCCTCCGTGCGCGCCTGCACGGTCACGGGCTCGGACTCCGGGGAATACTTCAGGGCGTTGTCGATCAGGTTGGAAAGCACCTGCCGAAGCCGCGCGGGGTCCACGTACACGGTTCCCAGGTCGCCGGGGGACACGTACCGCACCCACCCGGATGGCCAGTCCTCCGAGGACACAGTGGCCGCAATCAGGCTGTCGAGGTCCGTGGCCTCCTGCTGGAGTGGCATCGCCCCGCGCTGCAGACGGGAGACGTCCATCAGGTCGCGCGTGAGGCGCGCAAGGTAGGTGGTGCTCCCCAGCAGCGACCCCACGTACGCATCCAGCCGCTCCGTGGTCAGCCGGCCTCGACTCCGGGCGCGCTGCAACTGCTGCGCCAGCCCATGGATAGCCCCTACCGGGTTGCGCAGTTCGTGGGAGGCGATGGCAATGAACTGGTCCTTCAGTTCGTCCGCCGTCTTCAGGTCATGGATGTCCGTGGACGTGCCGTACCACTGCACGCCTTCCATGGTCTCCACGCGTTCCGCGCGGCTGAGGTGCCAGCGATAGGAGCCGTCCACCAGGCGGACGCGGTGTTCGCACTCGTAGACCGCGCCCGTCTGCACGGCCGCCCGCCAGGCCGCGCGCGTGTCCTCCAGGTCGTCCGGGTGCAGGCTGGGGCGCCATCGAATGGGCGGGACGTTCGGGTTGCCCAGCCCGGAGTACGTCTGGCCCCGGCGGTTGTAGTACTCCACGCGGCCGTCCGCGTTCGCCACCCAGACCAACTGGGGCATCGAGTCCGCCAGGTCATGCAGGAGGCGCTGAACCTGGTCGCGGTCCGCCAACTGGTTCGCGAGCGCGGCCAGGATGAACGTGGAGGACGCGGCGATCAGCAGGAAGATCTGCAAGAGCGTCACCGCTTCCGCGGGTGAAGCCGCCAGGTCCACGAACGCGCCCTCCCCGTACGCCGTGATCACATTCATGACCTGGGCGACGAAGAAGATGAACCAGGCGCTGCCACTGATCCCGAAGCGCAGCGCCGCCCAGATCAGGAACGGGATGATGAAGTACGGCGACACCAGTTCCAGTGACCCGGGCCAGTTCCGCAGGATCGCAAACGAAGTCGCGACCAGACCGCCGCCGACGGCGAGCCACTCCATGAAGCCTCGACGGAAGGGCGGCTCGCGGAGCGTCAGCAGCACGGGCGCCACCACCAGCACGCCCAGCGCGTCGCCCACCACGTACTTCGGCCACACCTGCGACCAGCCCAGGTCCCCATGAGCCACGGTGCCCACCGAGCCCACCGAGGCGCCGATGAGCGGCGCAACGATCACCGCGAGGGCGATGAAGGCGAACAGGTTCTTGAGGGGCAACAACTCGCCTCGAGGGGACGCGAAGCGCCGCACGAGCCAGGCACCCACGAGCGGGTCCAGGACGTTGCCGGCCGTCCACCAAGGGATCGCCATGGTGGGGTAGCCGCGGGAAACGTCCACCACCACCTCCGCCACCACGATCCCGGCGAGTGGCCAGGCCCACCTGCGGGTGGGGCTGAGCAGCAGGATCGCCACGGTGACGCCGGCAGCCGGCCAGAAGACCGCTCCCACGTTCAGCGGGTCATTGAGCAGCAGGACGAACTGCGCTACCGCGAAATAGAGGAGGGCGGTAACGGCCAGCAGCGCCGGCCCGGAGGCACGGGCAAACCACCCCGCCAGCCCGGACACGTCCGGGCCCCCAGCCCTGGCGCGCATCGAGTCTCCTTTAGAGCCCAACTGTGCCCACGGGGACGCGCGGTGAGAGTACCCCACCGGCCACGCCGCTGCGCACCCGATGTCAGGTCACGGTGCGAGCACGCCCACCGCCGGATCACGACGCAACTGCTGAAGCAACGCGGGCTCCTCCGCGAGCCACGCGTCCAGCACCGTGGTGGCCTCCTGGTGGCCGAGGGCCATGAGGTCGTCGATGCGACGGAAGTCCAGCGTGGGGATGCCGGCCACGGGCGGCTCGATCAGCACGTCCGCCAGGCGGCGCGCCTCTTCCGCCTGGAAGCCGGAGGCCGTACGCAACTCCGTGGAGCGCATGATCAGGTCGATGAGCGTAGGCGCCTGCATGCCCTGGGTGCGCCGAAGGACGCGGTCCCTAAGGGCGCGCCAGCCGGAGATGCTCTCGCCGAAGTTGAAGTCCCGCATCGCCGCACGTGCGAGGCTGACGTTCACGCCGATCACCGTTCCCACGTCTTCCCGAGCGCGCATGACGTCCACCGGCAGGCCGTTTAGCAGCCCGCCGTCCACGAGCAACTGCCCCTCTTCGTCCAGCATGGGCGGGAACACGCCGGGGATGGCGGCGCTGGCGCGCACGGCGCGCCACAACTCCCCGCGCTCGTGGACCACCTGGTCCGCACGCGTCAGGTTGCTGGAGACGCAGAAGTACGGCAGCGGCAGATCCTCGATGCGGTGCGAGCCGAACTGCTCCATCAGCACGCGGCTCAGTTTCCCGCCTGCCAGGAACGCCGAAAATGGCAGCGTGGGATCGATGTACGTCCGTCGCGAGCGGGCCGTACTGAGCAGTTGCGCGCGGATCTGGTAGGCGTCCCGTCCCAGGGCCGCGCCCCCACCCACGAGTGCGCCGATGCTGGTGCCGCCCACCACGTCCACCGGCAGGCCCCGCTCCTGCATCGCCAGCAGGATGCCCAGGTGGGCGCAGCCTCGGCCTCCCCCACCTCCCAGGACCAGGCCCACCGCGGTGCCACTGAGCCGCCGGGCCAGGCGGTCGAAGCCGGCCTCGTCGCCCGGGCGCAGGCACTCGTGGATCCGCACCTGGCGCTCAGACAGCCACGGCAGCCGCGGCGGCGCTGCCTTCCCGTCCTGGAGTAGCAGCAGGTCAGTGGCCGGGCGGACGGCGCGGTCGGAGAGGTGCGCCTCGATCTGGCGCGGGCCGGGGTGGGAGGCGGCGCTCGCCACCAGCAGCACCCGGTCCGCCTGGCGGATGCAGCGCTCCGTCCAGCGCGTGGGGTCGGGGTCCGCCTCGTACAGTACGAAGCGGTGGCGCGACTCCTCTTCGCTGAGCCAGGCCAGGAGTTCCGCGTCGTCCTCGTCGCGGCGGTCCCAGGCTTCCGGGAAGCGGCCCTGCACCTCGCGGCTGAACAGGTGGGCTACGCCACCGATGCCCCCCAGGGCTTCCCGAAGTGTCTCCGCGACCGAGTGCAGAGGCACGCCCGGGTCCAGCGCCACCAGCGCGACGGTAAGGGAGACAGCGCGATCCGTCCGGCGGCGCCGCGCGCCCACCCGTCCCGCCAGTTCGCGGTTGATCCGCAGCATGACCTCCGGATGCCGGCGAGCGAGTTCGAGTACGCCCTCTCGAGGTAGCGCAATCAGTTCGGAGTCCCGGGCGGCGTGCGCGGAGGAGGAGCGGGGATCCCCGGTGAGCACCTCCAGTTCGCCGACAACCTGGCCACGGGTGACCTCCGCTTCAGCGGCCATCCCCGAATCCTCCGGCTGGCGCACCCTCACCCGGCCGCTCACCAGGATGTAGAGCCAGTCCGCGGCCTCGCCCGGCTCGAAGAGCACGGCCCCGCCCGGCAGCGTGACCCACTCCGCCATCTGCTCCGCCTCTGCCGTCAGCCCGCCGACGACCGACGCGACAGGCGCCGGCCGGGAACCGGGCGATCCGGCCTCCACGGCTGGGCTGGTTGCTACGTCCGGGCTCTCCCCGTTGTCGCGCTCGTACGCCTCTCGGACGGCGGGGTCGTCCGCGCCCAGGGCCGCCAGCGAGCGAGGCGACCGTTTGCGCGTGAGGGAGAAGCGGCGGGTGAGCCCTCGTAACAGCGCGGCACGGAGATGCGGATCCTCCGGTACCAGCGCGCTCCACTGGGAGACGCAGCGCTCGAAGTCCTCCGGCGCCAGCACGTCGTCCGCGGTGGCGCGGGCGCGGACGGAGGCGAGGTAGTCGCGGTCCAGGCTGCGGGAGTAGTCCTGGAATGAGCCGCTGAAGTACGCGCCCAGTGCACGGCGCGTCTCCTGCCGCATGTAGCGGACGCGGCTCTCCAGTGCGTTCACCAACTTGCGGGCGCGCCGGTTCCGGTCCAGGCGCCCGTCCAGCAGTTCGTCGCGCGAGAAGAGGCGGCCGGCGGTCACGGTTGGCCCCCTGGGTCGGACGCTCTGCCCTGGAGTGGGTAGCCGGACTTATAGCATGAGGCCCCGCGGAGGGCAGCCTCGGCGGCCGGGGTATCACCTATCATCGGGCCGATCCACGAGAGGAGCGCGGCAATGATGCGATTGACCTGCCAGGACGTGAGCATGAGCATGCCCCCGCCGCTCCGCGAGCGCGTAGAGGCGCTCCTGGTCGAACGGGGCGGCGACAACGTGGTCCAGACCTGTTACTTCGAGGTCACGGGCGAGACGGTGGACGAGGTGCTCGAGCAGGCCACCGCCCACGTCAAAGAGGTCCACGCGCTCCGCTCCTGGCCGCAGGAGTACTGGGTCCACGTGAAGGCGCGCATCCACAGCGCCTGAACTCGCCTCGAAGGCCACCGACACCCATGGACGCGAGAAACGCCGGCCTGGCGATCGCCCTCGGGGGTGCGGTGGCAGTGGTCGTGGGGCTGCTCGTCGCCGTGGGGGCGCTCGGCTGGTTCGGGCGGCTCCCCGGGGACATCCGGCTGGGTGACGGCAACGTGCGCGTCTATGTCCCGCTGGTGTCCATGCTGCTGGCATCCGTGGTGCTCACGGTGCTGGTCAACCTGCTCCGCCGCCTCTTCTAGCGGCTTCACGGGACGCAAGAGAGGCATGCCTCCGTCACGCATAGCGCGAGAATAGAGACCTTTCCGTCATAGGATATTGAGCCCTCCGCCCGCTGGACGTAGCGTGAGTCGCACGGTTGGGCACCGCCGCCGTCACGGGCGGATGTCCCTCGCACTCTGGTTAATCGCGCCCGGCTCCGCCCGGGGCTGGACTGCCGTTGGGGACTGGCGATGCCACGCGCCTCCTGGCTTTCGGGAATCCTCTCGCAGTTCCGCGCGCTCAACGTCTGGGCGCGAGTGGGGGCGCTCGGGGTGCTGGTCCTCGTGGTCGGGGTGACCGGGGTAGCCCTCTCATCCGCCTGGGCGGGGGCGGAGGAGCCGGCGCTGGTGGCTACGCCCGCCACCGCCACGCCCACGCCGAGCCCCACGCCTTCCCCGACTCCGTCGCCCACGCCGACCCCCACGCCTGAACCGCTCCGGCCCTCCCCGGCGGAGGAGATCCCACTGGGCGAGTCCGCGGGGCTCGCCAACCCCTCGTCGGTAGGGTTCCCGCTGCCGCCGCCCAGCGAGCGCGTTGAGCCCGGCAACTCCGCGGGCATCCGTCGCATCGTGTCGCCGGCGCTGGGCCTGGACCACTACGTGGAGGACCTGGGCATCGTGGACGGGCGGATGCAGTCGCCGGACGAGGACGGGAACCACTCGGTGGGCTGGTACGCCTCCGACGAGACGTGGAAGTTCGGCACGCCGGGCGTGGAGGGCAACGCGGTCTTCTCCGCGCACGAGACCTGGAACCACCTCCAGGGGCCGTTCTACCTCCTGCACCAGGCGCGCGTCGGCGACGAGATCTTCCTGGACATGGCGGACGGCGAGCGCCGCCGCTACCAGGTGGCCCGCGTCACGCGCTACGGGGTGGACGAGATGCCGATGCGGGAGGTGCTGTGGCCCTCTGACCGCCCGGAGTTCGAGGATTGGATCACGCTCTACACCTGCGGCGGCGAGATCGTCTACGACGCCACCGGCTACGGCGACTACCTGGCGCGCGACGTGCTGGTCGCCAAGTGGGTGGGCTCCACCTTCCCCGAGGGCGAGCCGGACTCGGGCACGGACGGCGCGGCGGACGCCCCCACCGAGGCGGGCCCGGCCGTTGGAGCCGCCGACACGCCCTGACGCATCCGCGCCCCTCCCGGGCTCCGCTGCGAGCCCTCCGCTACGCCAGCCGGGCACCCATGAGCAGGCGCGCAACGGCGCGGCCCGTAGCCTCTACCCGCTTCGAGGAGGAGGCACCCATGGGCAACTACGGACCGAACCCGGAGGGACTTGCGGTGGGCCTCCCGGTCTACACGCGCGGCGGGGAACTGCTGGGCAAAGTAAAGGCCGTGGTGGAGGACCGCTTCAAGGTGGACCGGCCGATGCGCCCTGACACCTGGCTCACCACCCGCGCCGTCGCGGACGTCCGCGACGGGCGCGTTATCCTGATCCCCCTCACGGAGGAGTTGAGCGCCTATACGGAGGTGGCGCCGTAGGCGCGCCGGGACACCGTGGGCGCTACCGGCGGCTCCGCGAGCGTCCGCCGGCGCCCGAGCGCTCGTGGCCGCTGATCGCTTCCTGGAGTTCGGACTTGGTCATGCGGCTGCGGCCGTTGATCCCCAGTTCGGCTGCGCGCTGGTAGAGGCGGTCGCGCGTCTCCTCCTGGCCCTCGGTCGCGCGTCCACCTCGCTGCGCGGACTTGCTCCCCGTGGACGAGAGCTTGGTCATTTCCGCGGTTGACCCCTTGCCGGACGCGCCGCGCGAACTCGCGGTGGAGCGTCCCTGCGACCTACCGGGGGTCTTCGCCGGCGACTTTGCCGTGGTGCCTCGCGGGCCTCGTGCTGACTGCCGTCCCATCGCTCACCTCCACTACTGTGCTGTCCGCCCACGCTGCCCCTTCGGGCACGCTCGGCGGACGCACGCACCGGCGAGTCTGGCGGACGGCGCGCAGGGGGCAGTAACGGAGGGCGTCGTGGCCTGTCGGAAGCATCGCGGCCGCCCGCGCGCGACCAGCACGGTAGGAGTAGCCTCCGGATCGCGGGGCGCCGAGAGGGGCAGAGCACATGTGGTGGCAGGACGTGCTGTGGGGTGCGTGGAACGGGCTCACGGCGTGGGTGGTGGTGCTGGTCCACGCGTTCGGTGCGTGGGGCGAGTTCCCCTTCTACAACACCGCGCGGGCCGGAAACTGGTACGACTTCGGTTTCCTGCTGGGCGCAGGCTCGCCCTTCCTGGGCGCCTTCGGGCGTAAGGGCCGCTAGCAGCAGGACCGCCGTAACCCTCAGTGAGCAGGTACGCCGCGTTCGGGCGTGCGGTAGGGCGTGACCTCGCTGGTGCAGTAGCGGCAGCGACGCGCCTTGCGAGGAATCTCCGTCAGGCATTCCGGGCAGTTCCGCAGGGACGGGTCCACCGGACGGGCATGCGTGGCGCGCGACGTCAGGGCGTTCGCCCCGACCACCACCGCATAGACGGCCGCCACGATCAGCACGAACGTGATCAGCGAGTTCAGCCACTGTCCGTAGCGGAGCGCACCCTGCCCCACGCTGATGCTCAGGTCTGCGAAGTCCGGTTCGCGGAGCGCCGCCGCCAGCAGCGGCGTCAGGATGAGGGCGACGAAGTCCCGCACCAGCGTGGCGAACGCCCCGGCGATCGCGAACGCCACCATGAACTCGAACACCCCGCCACGGAGCAGGAACTGCTGGAACTGCAGGGCAGATCGCCCCATCGCGCCTCGCATGACGCCCATGACACGCATCCGTGCCTCCCTCGCTGACTCGGAGCAGGAACTCCGCGCGACCGAAACCGGCCCGGAACAGCGTAGGGGACGAGGTCGCGGCGGCCTCAAGCGGCCATCACGCGCTTGGGTTGCGCTAGGCGCCGTGGGAGATCGCGGCGTCCGCCTCCAGCGCGGCCACCTCTTCCGCACTGAAGCCGCACTCCAGCAGGACCTCGCGCGAGTGGGCGCCCAGGGGCGGGGCTGGGAGCCGCGCCCCCGTGGGGGTAACGGACATCCGGGCCAGCGGGCCCACCACGCGCTGCGGGCCGGTGATGGGATGCTCCAGCGGCCACATCATGCCCATGGCCTCCACCTGCTCGTCGTCCGACATCTCCTCCGCGAACTGCACGGTGGAGGCGGGGACGCCGGCCTGCACGAAGAGCGCCTCCCACTCGGCGGCCGTGCGGGCCATCAGGCGCTCCTGGATCTCCGCCTTCCACGCCTCCACCCGCGCGTCCGAGTCTGGCGCCGCCGCATCGAACGAGGGATCGTCCGTGCTGTCATGCATCTCCAGCAGGCGGCGCAGCGTGTCGCGCGTGCGCTGGGTGACGGCGCCCAGCACCAGGGCGCCCTCCTTCGTCTCGTAGCCGGTGTAGTAGAGCCGGTGAGAGGTCAGGCGGTTGCGCTCCTCGCGCAGGGAGAGCAGGGAGAGCAGTTCGCGGTAGGTGGCGCCGGCGGTGCGATGCTCCTCGACCCGCGCGACCATGGGGTCGCGCAGCGTGGCGTCGTGGACGGGCTCGCGCATCACGCGGTTGGACATCAGGTCCAGGCTGGTCTGCAGCAGGGAGAGGTGGATCTCCTGACCTCGGCCGGTCCGCTCGCGCTCGAAGAGCGCGGCGCAGATCGCCATAGCGGCGGCGATGCCGGAGGCGCGGTCGATGAAGGGCGTCGCCTGCAGCCACATGGGCGCGCCGCGCTCGTCCACCTTCGCCTCTGCTGCCATCATTCCGGAGTACGCCTGCGCCACGATGTCCGAGCCCGCCCGCCGCGCGTGCGGCCCGCGGTCCCCGAAGCCCGTGATGGTGGCGCTGATGACGTCCGGCCGGTACCGGCACAGCGAGGCGTAGTCGATCCCCAGCCGCTCCGCCACGCCGAAGCGGTAGTTGCTCACCACCACGTCGAAATGCGGGACCAGCCGCTCCAGCACTTTGCCGGCGTCGCGGTGCGCCAGGTCCAGCGTGAGGCTGCGCTTTCCGCGGTTGAGCGACTGGAAGTACTTGCCCTCGTTGGGGACCACAGCGCCGCTGTTGCGGCGGTCCTCGCCCTCCAGCGGCTCCACCTTCACCACGTCCGCGCCCAGGTCCGACAGGTGGATGCCCGCCACGGGCCCGGCGATGATCTGGGAGAACTCCAGCACGCGGATGCCGCGCAGTGGCCCGCCAGGCTCCGGGACGCCACCGTCAGCCCTGCCGCTAGCCACGCGGGAGGCCCAGGCCGCGCGTGGCGATGACGTTGCGCTGCACCTCTGACGTCCCGCCTCGGATGGTCGCGGGCACGGCTCGGACGTAGGCGTCCGTGTAGTGGCCGGCGCTGGAGCCGTCCGCCCAGCGGTTGGCGCGCAGGCCGAAGGCGTGCGTGGCAGTGAGCGCCAGCCGCTGGCTGAGTTCGCTGGCGAACAACTTGCTCGTGGACGCCTCGTGGTTGGGGATCTGGCCGCGGTCCTGCATGGAGATGATGCGGAAGGAGAACTGGAACATCACCTCCGTCTCCACGTAGCGGTCCGCGATCTCCAGGCGGGCGGTAGGGCGCACGCCGGACTCGTCCTGCCCCAGCGCATCGATGAGCCCGCTGATCATCCGGCGCGCGCCCACGGCCGCCGTGATGTTGGAGCGCTCGAAGTCCAGCAGGGTCATGCCCACGTACCAGCCGCGGTTCTCCTCCCCCACCAGGTTGCGGACGGGGACGCGCACGTCCTCGAAGAACGTCTCGTTGAAGTAGTGGTGCTCACCCATGTCGATGAGCGGGCGGACGCTCAGCCCCGGCGTTCTGATGTCCTCGATCAGGAGGAACGAGATGCCTCGGTGCTTGGGTGCGCTCGGATCCGTCCGGACGAGCGCGAAGATGGCATCCGCCGCGTGGGCGCCGGAGGTCCAGATCTTCTGGCCGTTCACCACGTAGTCGTCGCCGTCCCGCACGGCGGCGGTCTGGAGCGACGCGAGGTCCGAGCCCGCCCCCGGCTCCGAGTAGCCCTGCGCCCACACGGTCTCGCCGCTGAGGATCGCCGGCAGGTAGCGCGCCTTCTGCTCGTCGCTGCCGTGGACGATGAGGGTGGGGCCCAGCATCCGCATACCGGAGCCGCCCACGCCGGGGGCACCGGCGCGCGCCATCTCCTGGTTCAGGATGAACTGCTCCATGGGCGAGAGCCCGCCGCCGCCGTACTCCTCCGGCCACTGGGGCGCCACCCAGCGGCGCGCGGCCAGCGCCTGCAGCCACGCGTGCGAGGCCTCCCGCGCGGCCGGGTCCGGCGACTTGCGGTCAAACTCCCACTGGCGCTCGTCCGGGCCCTGGCGCTCGCGGTAGCGCTCCGGCAGTTCACGGTCGATCACGTCCAGCACCTGGGCGCGGAACGCCGCCTGCTCCGGGGAGTCGTTCCAGTCCACGTCAGTCCTCCTCGCGGCCGCGTCCCGCTCCGCTGGAAGGCCGGCCAGCGGCGCTACTCTACGGCCTCCGCCCACGGCTGCGTACCTGTGCCTCTGCGCACCGGTCCCCGGGGGTGGGTATGCTCCCGCGCATGCAGCACAGACCGGACGTTCCGCTCAACATCCTGCTCATCCCCAGCCTCCAGATGCCGGAGGCGTCCCCGGCGTTGATCGCGCAGATCCGCGAGGCCGCCGGCGAGGACGCCACGATCGTGGTGGCGGAGAGCCCGGGCGAGGCGCTGGAGGCGATCGCGGAGGCCGAGGTGCTCCTGGGCCGCATCGATGCCCGCCTGCTGGCGGCCGCCCCGCGGCTGCGCTGGGTGCACGCCACCACCGCCGGCGCGGACTTCTACCTCTTCGACGAGATGCTGGCCTCCCCCGTGCTGCTCTCCGGGGACAAGGGCCTGGTGGGCAGCCACCTGGCGGAGACGGCCTTCGGGCTGCTGTTCGCGATCACGCGCCGCATCGCGCGCTCCGTGCTGGACGGCCCGGCGTCCTGGGATCACCGCGTGGAGTACCGCCGCGAGGAGGTGGAACTCGAGGGCCTCACGATGGGCATCGTGGGCTTCGGAGGTACGGGACGCGCCATCGCGCGGCGGGCCGATGCGTTCGGGATGCGCTGCATCGCCACGGACGTCCAGCCAGTGCCGCCCTCGGACGAGGTGCGGGAGGTCTGGCCCGCGGACCGGCTGGACGAGTTGCTGGAGCGCTCGGACGTGGTGATGTCCGGGCTGCCGTACACGCGCGCCACCTTCCGCCTCTTCGACGAGCGTGCCTTCGCCCGGATGAGGCGCGGCGCCTACTTCGTGAACGTCACCCGCGGCGAGACCGTGGACTCGGACGCCCTGGTGCGGGCGGTTGCCTCCGGCCACCTGGGGGGCGCCGGCCTGGACGTGGCGCACCAGGAGCCTCTGCCGGCGGACCACGCGCTCTGGACCACCCCGAACCTCGTGATGACGCCCCACACGGCCGGCGCGAGCCAGTTCCGGCTGCAGCGCAACCTGGACCGTTTCTGCCGCAACATCGCCCACTACCGCGCCGGCGAACCGCTGGAGGGCGCGATCGACAAGGAAGCAGGGTTCTAAGATGCCCCGCCTGCCGAACCTGACCGACCGCAGCCAGGTGCCAGAGCACCTGCGCGAGGCCTACGACCGCGTGGCGGCCCTCCGGCAGGGCGCGGTGTCCGGGCCCTACGGGGTACTGCTCCATAGCCCCGAACTGGCGGAGCGCGTGGCGGCGCTGGGCGAGTACGTGCGCTGGAACGCCGCGCTCAGCCCTCGGCTGACCGAGACGGCGATCCTGGCCGCCGCCCGCGAGTGGGACGCGGACCTGATGTGGGGCAGCCACGTCCGCCTCGGCCGCGAGGCCGGCGTCCCGGACGCGACCATCGAGGTCATCGGCAGCCGGGGCGCCCTCGCCGCGCTGGAGGAGGACGAGGCCACGGTGGTGCGGTACGTGCGCGCGCTGCTCGGCGGGGGCCACCGGGTGCCCGAGGACGTCTTCCAGGACGCCGTGCGCCGGTTCGGCGAGCAGGGCGTGGTGGACCTGACCGGACTGGTTGGGTACTACGGCGTGGTGGCAGCCGCCCTCAACGCCTTCGAGGTGGAGCCGCCCTCGGGAGCCCCACCGCTGCCCGCGTAGGCCGGCCTCAGCCACCCACCCCGGCGAAGAACGGCCGCACCGCTGCGAGCACCGCCTCCGGCTGGTCGTGGTGCACCCAGTGTTCCGCGTCATTGATGATCACGGTGCGTGCGTCCTTGAAGAGTTGCTCCGCATCGCGGCGCTGATTCACGCGCGTCTCGTCTGCAAAGATCAGCAGGACGGGGCACTCCACCGCCTCCCAGAACCGCGGCAACTCGTCGCGCCGAACCTCCATGGACGTCCGGGCGTTCATGTACTGGTCGTGCTTCCAGGCGTAGCCGCCCTCCACGGGACGGGTAGCCCACTGCGCCAGGTGCGGCACGAAGTCCGCCGGGAGCCTCGGGTTCGCGTCCCGCAGACGCTCCTCGGCGGCGGCCAGGTCCGGGTAGACGCGGGTGTTCTGCCGCTCGAACTTGCGGAGGTTGTCCCCCCAGGCCCGCACCCAGCGCGGCCCCATCTCCTCGCGAGGATTCAGCGAGTGCGTGCCCTCGATGACCGCCAGCGCGCTGAAGTGCTCCGGATAGGTGCCAGCCGCCAGCAGGCAGATGGAACCACCGAAGGAGTGCGCCATCACCCGCGCAGGCGATCCCGCCGCCTCCTCGATCACCCGCACGATGTCCAGGGCATTGTCCGGCAGGCTGTAACTCGACCCCACGGACCAGTCAGAGTCGCCGTGCCCTCGGAGATCCGGGGCGACGATGTGATAGTCCTCCCGCAGCGCGGCGGCGATGCGGTCCCAGGAGCGGGCGTGGTCGCGGCCGCCGTGGACCAGCACCAGCGGCGGCGCACCCTGGTTGCCCCAGTCCCAGTAGGCGATCTTGAGGCGCTGCGAGGACAGGAAGCGCCGCTCCGGCTCCGCACTGCTGCCCATGTAGCGTCCCTCTCGTCCTGCCTCGTGCCGCTGGTACGACACCGGGGCGGACGATATCGGGCGCCGTGCGGGCGCGCTACTCGTGCTCGTGGATGGCGACCGCCAGTTCCTCCTTGTTCATGCGGCTGCGCCCCGGGATGTCCAGTTTGCGCGCCCGCTCGTACAACTCGTCTCGCGTGCGCTCCTCGCCCTCCACCTTGCCGCCCGCCGTCTTCGCTGGCTTGTCGCCGTAGGAGCGAGGGCTGGTGTTGGGGCCGCGCGCCGCCTGGCGGTCAGACGGCCCCTTGCGGTCCTTCTCCACCCAGCGGTCGCCCTTCTTCTTGTAGGAGTGCTTCACCGCTGCGTACGCCGCGCGGTGAGCGCGCTCCTCGTCGCCGTCGTAGGTGTCCAGCGCGGACTCGTGCGTCTCTATGAAGATGTCCTGCGCGTGCTCCGGGGAACGCTTCAGCGTGCCGGGGAGTTCGCTCTTCTTCTTTGGCATGTGTCCCTTCCTTATCTGTCGGCCGGCCCCTTTTCTTCGTCCGGCCTCAGCCCTTCCGGCGCACGATCTCGTCCTCGCCCAGTTCGGGCTCCTCGAAGTTCGACTCGGGAGCCGCGAGGTAGGGCGCGAACCAGTCGCGCGCGATGGAGGCGGCCTCCTCCAGCGCCGTGGCGTCTTCCTCGACGGACACGGGCACGGTCTCGCGGCGGCTCAGGGTGGTCAGCCCGGAGAGCGCTTGCACGCTTCCCGGCTCCTCGCCGTCCTTCGCCGGCTCGTCCTCCGCCGCGATGAGCAGCGTGGGGGCCGCGACGTGGCGGAGCATGTCGCCGGCCTCTTGCGGCCGCCCGCCCGCGGTCACCACCGCGCTGACGCGCTCCGCCCGCTGCCCGGCGGCCGCGAGGGCTGCCGACGCCGCGGGGCCCACGCCGAACAGGCCCACCGGCCGGTCCGTGGTGCGGTCGTCCTGGGTCAGCCAGTCCACCACGCCCAGCCAGCGAGCAGTCATCGCGGCGGGATCCCCGGGCGCCGGCTCCGTGCCGCCGTCCGCTCGCTCGTCCGGGGACAGCAGGTCCACCTGGAGCGTCCCCAGCCCCACCTCCGCGAACCAGTGCGCGATGCGGTCCGCCCCATCCCCGTCCGGCTCCGTGGCGCGGGCGAGGACCACGACCCCCGAGGGGTGCGACGGCAGCGCGAGTTCACCGTCCAGGACGGTCGCGCCCGCCTCGATGCGCACGGCGTCCACGTGCAGGCCTTCCGTGACCATTAGTAGCCCTCCTTGTTCCGCGGGTCGCCCGCGCCGTTCGAGGAGACGGTGGCCAGCAGGATGGCGCGGGCATCCACCTCCTGGAACGGGAGCCCGTTCCGGCGGCAGAACTGCTCCAGGCTGTCGAAGTCCGCGTAGTAGCCTTCCTGCGGGCGGCCTTCGTCGGCGAAGAACTGCTCCACCTCGCCAGTGCCCAGGTTCACCACCTTGCGATCTGCCTCGATGTGCGGTGCGAAGTAGACATGGACGCCGGCGCGCTGCAGGTCATGCGGGGTGGACACCTCCGGGTCCACGCGCCCCTCCAGGTTCGCCTCCGCCCATTCGTAGTGCTCCATGGCGTCCGCCTCCGTCCTTCCCTGCTCCTGACGCTAGGAGCGCACCCGCTACATCCCACTTGCCGCGAAAGGCCTCCGCGCATGCGGAGCCTTGCAATGCCGCCGATCCCACCTGTCACGCCATTGCGAGGCGCTGGCGCCACGCGCCAATGCGTGCGCCGGAAGCGGGCGACGACCCTCCGGCTGTGGCCACTCGCGCGCATGCGTCCATGGATCCGCCTACCGACCTCGCAGCCGGCGCGGCGGAGGCGTACCTCCCTGGCGAGCGCTCACTAGAGGCGATGGCCGACGCAGCGCAGGCCTGCCGCGGGTGCGACCTCTGGCGGCGCGGCACGCAGGCCGTGTTCGGCGAGGGCGCCCGAGACGCCCCGCTGCTGCTCGTGGGCGAGCAGCCCGGCGACCGCGAGGACATCGAGGGCCGTCCCTTCGTGGGGCCTGCGGGGCTGTTGCTCGACCGCGTGTTGGAGGGAGCCGGCATCCCGCGAGACCAGGCGTACGTCACCAACGCCGTGAAGCACTTCAAGTGGGAGGCGCGCGGCAAGCGCCGCATCCACCAGCGCCCGCGCCAGGATGAGATCGACGCCTGCGGCCCCTGGCTCGCTGCAGAAATCGAGGTGGTACAGCCACGGGTACTCGTGTGCCTGGGAGCCACGGCGGCGCAGGCACTCCTCGGGAAGTCGTTCCGGGTCACGAAGCAGCGGGGGACGATCCTGGAGGACACGGGGCTGGCGCCCTACGTCATGGCGACGGTGCACCCGTCCGCCGTGCTGCGCTCACGTTCGTCCGACGAGCGGCGAGCCGGCGAGGAAGCGCTGGTGCGTGAGTTCGCGGCGGTGGCGCGGCTGCTGATCGACGGCTAGGTCGGGCCCTCGCACCTACCGGGAGCAGCCTTTACCTTTCCGTGACCGTCAACGTTGGCGCGCTGTCCGGGGACCTCATTGTCCGCTGCCGAACGACCTGACCCGGCCGCACCCACCGAACCTTCGCTCGCTGCGCCTGACCTCGAACCGGGCATCCCTCCCGCACGCCGGCTGCGCACGTTCGACGCGATCCTGGATGTCCCGGCCTTCCGCTGGTACATGCTCTCGATGCTGGGCAACTGGTCGGCCATGCAGATGCAGCAGGTCGTCCGCGGGTACCTGGCCTACCAGATCACCGGTTCGTTCGCCGCACTGGGCGGCGTGGCCCTGGCGAACTCGATCCCCCGCCTGGTCTTCGCGCTCTCCGGCGGTGTCGTGGCCGACCGCGCGAGTCGTCGTTATGTCATGCAAGCCGGGCAGTTCGCGTCGTTCCTGCTGACCGCGTGGGTCGCCGTGATGCTCTTCACGGGGCTGCTGACATTCAACCACCTGGTGATCGCCGCGTTCCTGCAGGGCGTCTCAATGGCGTTCACCATGCCGGCCCGACAGGCCATGATCCCCTCGATCGTCGGGTTCGAACGCCTCACGAACGCGATCGGCCTGAACGCCACGGGCATGAACTCCACCCGACTGCTGGCGCCGGCCCTCGCCGGCGGGCTGATCGCGCTCGTGGGGGCGTCCTGGGTCTACGCCCTGATGGCGGCGCTGTACCTGCTTGCGGTGCTGGCGATGTTCCGCGTCCCCCTGAACCCGGTGGCGCCGCCCTCGCCGGGCGGGGTGCCCGCCGAGGTCGCACCGCCGGTCGCACCGCCGGTCGCACCGCGCAGCGGGCACGGCGGCGGCCGCGGCGGACTGCGGGACATCGCGGAGGCGTTCCGCTACCTCCGCCACCAGCGGATCCTGGCGATGCTGCTCCTGGTGCACCTCTTCGTCGTGCTGTTCTCCATGCCCTACCAGCGCCTCCTCCCCGGCTTCGTGGCGGAGGTGCTGGCCGCGGACGACAGCGAGTCCGCCTTCCTTCTGGGGCTGCTGCTGGCGTTCACGGGCGTGGGCGCGCTGCTGGGCTCGCTGGTGGTGGCGTCGCTCCCGGACCGGAAGCGTGGACGCCTGCTCATCTGGAGCATCGTCCTCTTCGCCGTGGCGCTGCTGGCCTTCGCCTGGTCCGAGAACGTGTGGCTGAGCCTCGGGATCGTGGTGGTGCTGGGCGTGGGGCAGGCGGGCCGCCAGTCCCTCAGCCAGATCCTGATCCAGACCCACGTGGACGACGCCTACCGCGGCCGCATCAGCAGCATCATGATGATGGAGATGGGCCTGGAGTCCTTCGGCACGTTCGCCATCGCGCTGGTGGCGGTGGCGCTGGGCGCCCAGTGGGCGTTCGCGCTGGTGGCGCTGGGCCTGCTGGTGGTCGCCCTGGTGGTGACGCTCTTCCTGCCGTCCTACCGCCGCCTGGACTAGGCGCTACCCCAGCGGCGTCCCGACAGCCTGGGCCTCCAGCACCCCGCCCGCAGCGATGAAGGCATCTGCCTGCGCCCCGAGGCCGACCTCCGCGAGCACCTCGCGACTGTGCGCGCCCACCGGCGGCGCGGGCTGCCCGGCGCGCACCGGCGTCCGCGAGAGCCGCGGCGCCGGGCCGGTGCTGGTGACGGTGCCCCACTGAGGGTGCTCTGTCGTCACCGACAGGCCGCGCGCACGGGCGTACGGCGACTGCATCAACTCCTCCGTGGAGTTCACCACGTGGTGCGCACCCACGCCCGCAGCCGCCAGCCGCTCCACCCACGTGGCAAGATCCGCCTCCCGGAACCGCGCCTCCAGCGCATCCGACAGCGCGTGACCCTGGAGGTCGCGCACGCCCTCGAGGCCCGGCACGGACGCGAGCGCCGAGGTGTCCGGCGCACCCAGGAAGAACCAGCCGTCGGCCGCCTCGTACGCGCGGTGCAGTGGGCTGCTACCCACCTGCTCCTGCCCGCGGGGCTCGTCCCACGTCTTCCCGGCGTAGTCCAGCAGGAAGGGCGACTGGATGAAGGTGGCCGTGTACGCCAGGGCGGCGTCCACGTGCTGCCCCTGCCCGGTCTTGCGTCGATGCAGCAGCGCGAGGCTGACGCCAAAGGCACCCAGGTAGCCGGTCCCATAGTCGTTCACGGCGTAGCGCTGCGTCTGGGGCATCCCGTCCGGTAGCCGGTAGCGGTCCTGCATCCCCGTGGCCGCCTGCGCGATCTGCTCGTGTCCTGCCCGCCCCGCGAAGGGCCCGACGTGCCCGTAGCAGTTCAGCGAGGCGTAGACGATGTCCGGCTTCCGGGCGCGCACCTGCTCGTACCCCACGCCCAGGCGCTCCGCGACGCCCTGGCGGAAGTTCTGCACCACCACGTCCGCGGAGTCCACCAGCGTCCAGAACGTCTCCAGGCCCTCCGGCGTCTTCAGGTCCAGGATGATGCTGCGCTTGGCGCGGTTGACGTCGCCGTGGAAGGCGCCCATGGGCGCGCGGTCCGGCGCCTCGATCTTGATGACGTCCGCGCCGTACTCGGCGAGCGTGCGCCCGCAGGTGGGGCCGGCCAGCACAATGCACAGGTCCAGCACGCGCACGCCGTCGAGCGCCGCACGCATCGCGCCCTCCGCCGCGCCGCCAGCCACCGTGGCAGCCGAGGGGGTCGCGGCGAGCGCGGCGAGGATGGCCTCGCGGTCGGCGTCCAGCGGGTGCGCGGGGCCCTGCACGGCGGGCGGGGTGAGCGAGAGGCGCGCGGGGATGCCCGGCTGGAGCGTCCTGCCCAGCGCGGGGTCCTCCACCTCAACGATGGTGCCGGAGCCCTGGGCGTGGGGATGGGTCATCCACTCCGCGGAGGGGCGGCAGACAGCGCACTCGCCGCCGGCCTCGTTGACCAGCGCCTCCCACTCGGCGGCGGGGCGCGTCTTGAAGAGTGCGCACGCTCGCTCCTGCATCTCTCGGGCGAGTGCCGGTTCCTGCGCCAGGCGGGCGCGGTCCGTGTAGCCCGCTGCAATCCAGTCGGCTACCCCGGCGGCGGTCAGCACCTGTTCCGTGCGGCCGTTGCCGGTGTGGAACATGATCCACTCGCCGTCCGCGCACTCGAACTGCGTGGTCAGGCTCATGGCCGCGCCGGGAGTGCGGTCCGCCACGTTGGTGGCGGAGTAGCCGTTGTACCCCACGGCCCCGTACATCGCGTCGAACAGCGGCACCTCGATGCGCTGGCCCACGCCGTCCCGCTCCCGCGCGCCCAGAGCCATGCCCACGGCCACGGCGCACTGGATGGCGGCGTAGGCGGAGGGCAGCGGCAGCGCCGTGTAGACGGGCGCGCCCGCCTCCGCAGCCACGCGGTTCCGCCGGTAGAGGCCGGAGGCGGCGCCCACTACGCCCTCCCAGGCGGCGGTATCGGCGCGCGGGTCGTCCGAGGAGAACCCCGGCAGCGAGCAGTAGACCAGCCGCGGGTTCGCCTCCGTCATGGCGGCGGCGCCCAGCCCCAGGCGGTCCATCACCCCGGGCCGGAAGTTCTCGATCACCACGTCCGCGGAGGCGATCAGCGCCCGCGCCGTCGCCACGTCCGCCGCGTCCTTCAGGTCCAGGACGATCGACTGCTTGCCGCGGTTCATCGCGGCGTTCGCGGGCGTCTGCCAGCGCGGTCCCCCGGGCGGATCGACGCGGATCACCTCGGCGCCCTGGTCGCAGAGCAACTGGGCCGCCAGCGGGCCGGCGAGGTACTGGCCGAAGTCGATCACGCGGACGCCGTGCAGGGCGCTGGTCATGGTGCTGCTCCACTCCGTCGCACGTCCCACCCGCTCGGGGGGCCATTCACTCGGGGACGGGACGGCGGCAGTGTACGCCGCCCGGCACGTCGTACCATGCGCGGCACCGCCCACCCACAGGAGACCCGCATGACCAGCCGAGAAGACTTCATCGCCGCCGTCCGCACCGTGGACGAGCGCCTGCAGGCGCTCCGCCCCCGCATCCTGGAGCAGCCCGAGGCGCCGCTGCCGGAGGGCGCCTGGCGCGTCCGGGACGCCCTGAGCCACCTGGCCGCGCGCAGCAACGGCGTGGTGCGCGTGCTCGCGCGGGTGGAGGCGGCCTCCGGCGGCACGCCGGCCCCGGCCCCGGGCAGCATCGACGAGATCAATGCCGGGCAGGTGGCGGAGCGGAGCGACCGCCCGGTGGAGGCGATCCTGGACGAGATCCGGGACGGCCACCAGGCCGCGGTGCAGGCCGTGCAGGCGCTGGACGAGGCGCTCCTGGAGCGCGTGATCCCGCTGGGCTTCCGCCCCGGCGAGGCGAGCGTGGCGGACCTGCTGGTGATGGGCGGCCCTCGACACGACGGCAACCACCTTGACCAGGTAGAGGCCGCCCTACAGGGCTAGCGTCCCGACAAGCGGGTCAGTCCTCGTTGCCCGCGGGGCCCGGGGGTGAGCCGTCCTGCGGCGTGCTGGGCGACCCGCCCGGGTCCGGCGTGGTCGCCGGCGGTGCGCTGGTGCCCCCACCGCCGCAGATCAGGATCAGCGGCTGGGCGGGCAGGTCGCCTGGATAGCGCTCGCGCCACTGCGCGTTGACGAACGCTGGTGCGCCGGCGGTGTAGCCGAGGAAGCGCCCGTCCACCGTCACCCAGGCGGAGAGCACCGAGCAGCCGCCCCCGCTGGCCGAGACGATGAGCGACTCCATGGAGCCTCCGGACCACAGCAGGATGCCGGGCCCGCCGCTCGTGGGCAGCGATCCCGTGAGCGTGCCCGTGGTGCTGGAGATCGGGGCGGGGGTCGGTGATGGTGTCGGCGAAGGCGTAGGGGAGGGTGTCGGAGCAGGTGTGGGGGTGGCCGGCGGCGGCGTGGAGGAGAGCGGCACGAGGAACTCGCTGGCCACCCAGCCCACGTCAGTCCCCGCCTGGACGTACTGCCACGTGAACCCGTCCGCGAAGATGCTGCCCTCCAGCACCTGCACGATCGAGGTGTCCGGCAGACAGCGGACGATGAAGCCGCCGGTGCCGGGCGTCGCGCGGAGGCGGAGGCACTCGCCCTCGCCGGCCACGCGCGCCTGCCCGCCGGGGGTGAGCGTCTGAGCCTGCGTGCCCTCCTGCGTGGGCGGCGGCGCCGGGGCCTGTGAGGTGGCCCCGAAGCGATACGCGCGCACGTTGAGGTTGGGATAGCGGGCGGCGGCGCCCAGGGCGTCGTAGTTCTCGCGCACGCGGACGATGCCGTCCCACTGCGAGTTGGAGTCAATGACCGTGAGCAGGCCGTTCGCCAGCCGCTCCACCACGATCGAGGTGTGGAGGCCGGGATAGGACGCGCCGGGGCCGCTGTTCGCGTCGTCCGCGATCTGCACGATGTCGCCGGGCTGTACGGAGTCGAATGGCACCTCGACGGCGCCACCGGACAGGTAGCCGTCCCGGTAGCCAAATCCCATGCGGTTACCGGTAGCGGCTTCCACCACTCGCTTGACCCAGGGAAAGCACTGGCCTTCCCACTGGTGCAGCGACTGATGGGCGACCTCCACGATGCGCGCACCGGGAGCCGCCTCCTGCGCGGAGACATGACGGACCTGCGTCACCGAGAGGGTCAGTGAGAGCGCCCCGGCCAGGGCGATCGCGGACGCGACAAGGGCAAGGGTACGTGCGGACAAACGCCTGCTCCGGAACCCCCCGCCGTCGCCCACTCTAGCGGCGTTCTCGTCCGCGGCAAACGGTGCCAAATCTGCGGGCGCCGCGTCGAGGATTCCCTGCGTGATATGCGATGCGGGCAGAGGCGGCGCCGTGGTGAACTCGGGCGCCGCCTCCCTTGCTGCCTCAGTCCTCGAAACGGTCCGGGTACAGCATCACCGCGAGCGACTCGATGCCGTCCACGATGCGAGGGCCGGGACGGGAGAGGATGTCCTGGTCCACCGGGAAGATCCGGCCGTCACGGACCGCGGCGATATCCGACCAGCCGGGCCGCTCGCCCACGGACTCGATGCTCACGCCGAACGCGTGGTCGGCCAGCAGGATCACCTCGGGATCGGCAGCCACCACCGCCTCCGCTGAAAGTTGCGGATACACGGACGTGGCGCCTTCCGCGATGTTCTGCGCCTTCAACAGCGCGAGCGCTGAACCAATGAAGGTGTCCGGGCTCACCGTGTACAGCGTGGAGTCCAGTTCGTAGAAGACGCGAGGCCCCGCCTCTACGTCCGCCACGGCCGCCCGCGCGGCGTCCAGGCGCTCCTCCATGTCTGCGGCCAACGTGGCCGCCTCCGCCTCCCTGCCTGCCAGGACGCCCAGCGTGCGGATGCTCTCCACCACGCCCTCCAGGTCGGTGGGCTCCTCCAGGTAGAAGACCGGCAGGCCCACGGTGCGGAACTGGGCCACGCTCTGCTGCTGGTTCCCCGCGAGGATCACCAGGTCCGGGTCATGGGCCAGGTCCTGCTCCGGGTCAGGCGAGGTGTACGCCACCTTCGGCAGCGCCGCGGCCTCCGCCGGGTAGTCCGAGAACTCGTCGGCGGCCACCACCTGCGCACCGGCCCCCAGGGCGAACAGGATCTCCGTGGCCCCGGGGGAGTGCGAGACGATCCGCTGCGCCGGATCCTCGAGGGTCAGCGTGGCGCCTCCGGAGTCCACGGCCTCGACGATCGCGGGCGCCGTCGGCGTGCTCGTTGCCGGGCCGGTGGCTGGGCTGGTGGCGGTAGGCGAAGCGCCCGCTGCGCTGGGGGTGGGCGTGGCGCTGTCCCCACTGCAGGCTACGAGCAGCAGCGCGGCGACGACGAGCCCCGGGGCGAGTCCTGCTCGCCAACGGCTGAGTGACACGGTCATTCCAGGTACCTCCTGCACGGGAGGAGGCAACAAGAAGCCCCCTCCTGGTGCGAGGGGGCAGGTGTGAAGGCTCGGCGGGCGGGGCGGGGATCAGCCGTCCGGCTCGCGTTGCCGTCGCCTGTCCTCGCAGGTTCGACAAACACGCGGGCCGGTACTCTGGCTTCCACCCCGAGGGCGCCCTCGACGCGGTTACAGTTGCGGGACAGCGCCGGAATCGCACCGGCTTCCCCGAACACCACGAGGGCTGAGTGAACACCCCGGCGCCGGGACGCGCAACTTCAGGCCTCGCGGAGCGCGGAAAGCGTCCTCAAAAGGCGGCGCGCTCGCCTGCCCTCAATGATTACGGCTGTGCGAACGATCTCCCCGCGCGTAACACGCGACACCTACTCGACACGTTCGCGCTGTTATAGTCCCAGCCAGGCGGCTACGTGTCATCGATCTCAGTCGAGCAGGAATGGCTTGGCGATGATTCGCACGGAGACCAACCTACAGTCCGGCACGGAACCGGCCCGCATGGGCCGCTTGCGGCCGGCCGCGTTCGTGGCCGGGGTCTACGCCCTGGCCGGATCGGCCTGGATCGTCGGCAGTGACTGGCTGCTGGGCCTCGTGATCCCTGACGGCCAGGCAATGCTCGCGCAGACCCTGAAGGGCCTGGGGTTCGTGGCGGTCACGGGGGCGGCGCTCTACCTCATGCTGTCCCGGCTGTTGGATGACGCGCAGGACGCCGCGCGATCACAGGACGCGCTGGCCGCCGAGGTGCGCAGCCGCGCGCGACAGCAGCGCCGCCTGGCCCACCGCCTCATGCACGCGGAGGAAGAGACCCGCCGTGCGGTAGCCAAGGACCTGCACGACGGCCCGCTCCAGGCGCTCACGCTGACCTTCATGCAACTGGATGCCGCCGCGCGCTCTGCGGCAGAGGGCGCCGCCGTGGAACCGGAGCGCGTCTCCGCTGCCATGGAGGCCATCCGCGACGCGTCGGATGACATCCGCGCCGTGGTGCGCGCCCTTCACCCACCCCTGCTGGCCGAACTCGGCCTGGCAGCGGCGGTCGAGCGCCAGTGCCGCGAGGCCGCCCAGCGGACCGGCCGCGAGGTGGTCTACGCGGGCCAGCAGACGCTCGCCCCGCTGGACGCCGAGCGCTCGATCGCCGTCTTCCGCATCCTGCAGGAGGCGCTGGCCAACGCCCTGAAGCACACGCAGGACGGCCACATCCGGGTAGACCTGCACGAGCAGGGTGACCACCTGCAACTGCGGGTCACCGACTCTGGCCCCGGGTTCCACCCGGAGGACGCCGCCGGCGCTGGGCTGGGCCTGGTGAGCATGCGCGAGCGCGCGGAGTCCGTGGGGGCCGCATTCTCGGTGGAGTCGCGCCCTCGAGGTGGTACCAGCGTGGACGTGCGCATCCCACTGGGCGCGGTGCGGGCGGCCCCGTCCGCGGTCCCCGCCACCGCCGCGAACGCCTGAGCGGGTGCGCGTCTTCCTGCAGGCTGGGCTCACCGTGGGACTGCTCTTCGGCGGCATCGCCCTGATGGCCACGCTGGACCCCGTGCGCGCGGGCGCGATCGCCCTCGCCTCGTTCGTGCTGGCCGGCGGCGCGTTCGCGCTGGCCAGCCGGGGGCCTCGAGGCGAGGACGGCGACTAGGCCAGGCTTGGGGCCTGCTACCGCGCGATGGGCGCTGCTCCGCCGTCCGTCAGGCGGAGCAGGTCCGCGGGGGCCAACACGATCTCCAGCCCTCGCCGTCCGCCGCTCACGTAGATCGTGTCGTGGGCCAGTGCGGACTCGTCCAGCACGGTCACCAGGCGGCGCTTCTGGCCCAGCGGGCTGATGCCGCCCACCACGTAGCCGGTGGCGCGCTGCGCCTCCGCCGGGTCTGCCATCTCCGCCTTGCGCCCGCCTGCCGCCGCGGCCAACGCCTTCAGGTCCAGGCGCTGCGCCACCGGCACGATCCCGACCGCGAGGGTGCGGCCGTCCACCTTTGCCAGCAGGGTCTTGAACACGCGCTCCGGCGCCACGCCCAGCGTCTCAGCCGCCTCCAGGCCGTAGGACTCCGCTGCCGGGTCGTGCTCGTACTGCACGACCTCGTAGGCGATGCCCGCCGCCTTCGCCGCTTCCACCGCCGGCGTCACGCGCCCGCCGCGTCCTCGGCGGCACCGTCGTCCAGGCCGTAGACCAGTGCGTGCATCTGCCAGTAGTGGGCCACCTTGGCCACCACCGTGATGACGCTCTTCACCTGGTCCTTCAGGGTGAAGTCCGCGCTAGCGGGAACCAGCAGGCGGTCCTCCTCGTCCAGGCGCGCGTCCACGTTCTCCAGGATCACGCAGGCGCACATCCACGCCGCCTGCTGCCGGGAGCGACAGGTGATTGCCAGCCACCCCGGCTCATCGGAGGGCTCCGAGAACAGCCCCGTGGTCATGTAGATTCCGCGGCGGATCTCGGCCACGGGGTCAAACTCGCCAGCGACGGGCGCCGGGATATCAGCCAGCCGGGAAGGCGGACGCACCACGCTGTCCGGGCCGCGATGGGGTGGGCCACCGAAGTACGCCAGTTCGCAGAAGGACTCCCACATCGCGCTCCAGTCCGGGCGCCCGTCTGCGTCCACAACCATGTCCGCCGCGGCCATCCCCTGGGTCTGGACGCGCACGGGCTGGAGTACCTCGATGGGGTCGTCGCCGGTCATGGGGGCCACGGAGAGGCGCGCCAGGTCCGCGAGTTCCGGGCGCACGTAGGCGAACTCTACGGGCTCGCCCAGGAAGGCAGCGAACGTCTGGCAGAGGTCGCGCAACTCGCGCGTGCGCTCCCACGGGATGTCCTTGTCCGCGATCACCATGACGTGGGCCATACGCTGCGCCTCTCTTGGCCGGCGGGCTTGCCCCGCCGAGTGCTTCCTGCGAATGTTCGCAGTAGCGGGGATGCTCCACGGTACCCCGGCAACCGGACGAGGGGCACCCGCCATCCCCATCTACCCCTTCCACTGTGACGCGTGCGGCGCGGAGTTCGAGGTCTCCCGGAAGATCTCCGCCATGCGCGAGCCTGCCCACTGTCCCGCCTGCGGCGCGGAGGCGCGGCGCGTCTTCACACCACTGGCCCTGGGCGGCGTGGCGCAGGATCCCGCGACGGCGCAGAAGGCGGCTCGGCCGCAGCCGGGCGGGTGGTCGCACCGGGGGCACTCGCACGGCGCCGGGACGGCGGGACACTCACACGGCCTGTGGGACCAGCCGAAGGCGCCCCCCGGCGCCGGCCCCACTCCAGGCGGCGGGCCGGGCGCACCCGCCTAGGACGACCCTACGACGGCATGGGCACCAGGCGGCCGGTGCGAGGGTCCGTGACCATGGTCATGGGGATGCCGAAGACCTGCTCCAGCACCACCTCCGTCATCACCTGCTCCGGCGGCCCCTGGAAGGCGACGCGGCCGTCGTGGATGCCGATCACGCGCTGCGCGTAGCGGCTGGCCAGCGCCAGGTCGTGCAGCACGGCCACCACCGTGAGGCCCCGCTGGTTGAGGGTGCGCAGCACGTCCATCAGTTCCACCTGGTGGCGCAGGTCCAGGAACGTCGTGGGCTCGTCCAGCAGCAGCACCCGCGGCTCCTGCGCCAGCGCCAGGGCCAGCCACGCGCGTTGGCGCTCCCCGCCGGAGAGCGCGCGCAGCGGACGCTCCCGCAACGCGTCCAGGTTCGTGGCGGCAATCGCGCGCTCCACGGCAGCGGAGTCCTCGGGAGTCGCCGGGCGCAGGAAGCGGTGGTGCGGGGTGCGGCCACGCCACACGAGTTCCTCCACCACCAGGTCGATGTCCAGTTGCTGCATCTGCGGCAGGATCGCCAGGCGTCGAGCGACCTCGCGGGCGCCCAGCGCCCAGATGTCGTCGTCGCCCAGGAAGACCCGTCCGCGGTCCGGGCGCATCACCCGTGCCAGCCCTCGGAGCAGCGTGCTCTTGCCGCTGGCATTCGGCCCCACGATGGCTGCGAACTCCCCGGCGGCCACGGACAGCGAGACGTCGTGCACCACCTCGCGGCCGCGGTAGGAGAGCGAGATGCCCTCGGCGCGCAGGTTCATCGGACGCTCACTCGGGGGCTCACCGGCGGAACCGCACCAGGTACAGCAGGAAGGGCGCTCCCACCGCGGCCGTGAGGATGCCCATGGGGATCTCCGCCGGGCGGATCACCAGGCGCGCAATCAGGTCCGCGGAGGTCACCAGGATCGCCCCGGTGAGGGCGGAGGCCGGCACCAGGAAGCGGTGGTCGTCCCCCACGAAGGAGCGGGCGACGTGCGGGCTGACCAGGCCCACGAAGGACACGAGTCCCGCCACCGCCACCGCCGCGCCGGCGAGCAGGCCCACGATCCCGAGGACGAACACCCTGGTGCGGTCCGTGAGCACACCCAGGCCTGCCGCCATCTCGTCGCCCAGCGCCAGCGCGTTCAACCTCGACCCCAGCGCGAACGCCACCAGCAGCGCGGGCAGGACCACCGGGGCGATCGCCTGCGCGTCCCGCCAGTCCGAGCCGTACAGCCCGCCCGCCAGGAACCCCAGGCTCAACTGCAGGAACGTGCGAGAGGAGGAGAGCAGGCCGACGATCACGGCGCCGAAGAACGCGGAGATCGCAACGCCCGCCAGCGTCAGTCGGATGGCCGTCACCGCCCCCTGCCACGCGAGGGCCAGCAGCACACCCGCCCCCACCAGGCCACCGAGGATCGCGACCATCGTCAGCGATTGCTGCCCGATGGTCGGCACGGCCACCAGCCCCACCGCCACCGCCAGGCCGGCCGCGGGCGAGACACCCAGGATCGTGGGGTCGGCGAGCGGGTTCCGCGTCACGACCTGCAGGAGCGCACCCGCCACCGCCAGCGAGGCGCCCACCATGATCCCGTCCAGGAAGCGGGGCAGGCGGATCTGCCAGACCACCGTGCGCGCGAAGGAGTCGGACGGGAGCAGGCCACCGAGAGCGTCCACGGGGCCAATGGTGATCGCGCCCAGCGTCAGGCTAAGCAGCCCCACCACCAGTAGCAGCCCCGCCGCCGCGGCGGACCAGGCGAGGAAGCGCCGCAGGCGACGCGCACGCCATGACCGGGGCCGGCTCTCGCCGGCCCCGGTCATGGTGGCGCTCGTGGTCGCGCTCTCGGTCATTCGTGTCGGGCCGGCCCCATGACGGGTACGCGGCTCCTCGCAATCGGCTGCTTCCGGTGATTACTCCCCGCTGAAGATAGACACCAGCGTGTCCAGGGCCTCGATCACTCGCGGGCCCGGTGACTGCAGGAAGATCTGGACGTCGAGTTCCTTCACCCCGTCCCCCGTGACGGCGGACAGGCCAGCAAAGGGCGGAATCATCGGGATCATCGCAGACAGCCGCGGGGCCGGCTCCGGCGCCGGGGTGATGGTCAGGATAAAGTCCGGGTCCCACTGGATCAGGCGCTCCGCCGGCACGGCGGTGTAGCCCGGGAACGGGGCAGCGTCCTGCTGCGTGGCGGCGGGGTTCTCCACACCGAGTTCCGTGAGCAGGTCGCCAACCCAGGAGTCCGCCTTCGCGGCGTAGAGCGTGCGGTCCTGGTCCGCGATCATCGCCACGGCGGTCAGGCCCTCCGGCATGGCGTCCTTCGCCGCCGCCAGCGCCGCGTCCACCTCCGCGATCAGCGTGGCCGCCTCCGCCTCCGCGTTGAGCGCCTGTCCGGCCACCTCGTAGGCGGTGGCCACGTCCGCCACCGTCTCAGCGCCCACGAAGATCACCGGGATGCCGATGCCCTCGATCAGACCACGGGCCTGGGGGTTCGCGTGGATCCAGGAGTCCGCGACCAACAGGTCCGGCTGCAACGCCAGGACGGCTTCCACGCTCGGCTGGTACGCCGAGCCGATGTCCGCCGCGGCCGCGACCTCCGGCGGGTAGTTCGTGCTGGAGGTGCGCCCGGCGACCTGGAAGCCCAGGGCGGCGACCACTTCCGCGGCGGTTGGGCTGAGCGCGACGATCACCTCCGGCTGCGCCTCCACCGTCACGGAGCGCCCGAGCATGTCCGTGACCTCGCGCGGGTACGCCTCCTCGGCAACGGCCGTGGTCGCGGTCGCCTCGGCGCTGGCCGTAGCCGCCTGCGTGGCGGTCGACGTGGCGGTAGCGGTGGCAGTGGGCGTCGGGGTGTCGCTGTCGTCAGAGCAGGCGACGCCCGCGGTCAGTGCGCCAGCGAGGGCCAGCGCGGCGAGGGCACCGAACGGTCGGAATTGCTTCAAGAGGTTCTCCCGCTGCTGATGTGGGTGCGCGCATGGGTCGCGCCCGGACTCGTTTCGCCGCATGGCGGCGGCAACATAGTCCTCACGAATCTGCTCACGAGCGAGAGCAGGAATCAACAGATTTCGGGATGGTTCAGAGAATCTGCGCGGCCACCGTCAGAATCTGCTGGCCAGCGTCGCGAACCAGAGCGCGCCGCCGTTGGCGAGCCACAGGAAGCCCGCGTAGCGCACTCCGCGCACGGCCACGCCCCGGGGACGGCGCTGCTGACGCGTGAGGGAGCCGAACCCGGACGCCCACGCCCGCCCCACCACGCCCTCGGAGGCCGCGACCAGGCTGGCGAGCAGCAGCACGGGGACGGCCAGGAGCGCCGCACCGGCAAAGATCAGCGCCAGCACGTCCGGCCCGTAGCCGCCGCCGGCGGCGGCCAGCAGGAAGAATCCGCTGGTCCACAGCGATGCACCGACGATCGCGAGTACGCCGGTGGAGGGCTGCGGCCACCAGCCGCGGACGGCGGGATGCACCTCATGCGGGGGCGACTCCTCGATGTGCGGCATGAGTGGATCATCGGCCCCGGGGCAAGCGCGCTGGAGGGCGGGGAAACCCTGCTCCAGAACGCCCTCGACGTGGCGACAGAGGTACGCGCTGTGCTTCCCCGTGGTCACGGTCGCCCGTAGCATCCTCGCCATGGCTGAAGGCGACTTCTTCTTCGAGCAGGACGGCGACCTCTTCCACCCCACCCCGCGCACGCGCGGGCCGTGGGACCCGCAGTCCATGCACGGCCGCGTGATCGCCGGGCTCATCGCCCACCAGATCGAGGTGGCGCACGGAGACCCGGCGTTCCAGGCGGTGCGGCTGACCGTGGACATGTTCCGCGTGGCGCCGATGAAGCCGATGCGCGTCCCCACTCGCGTGGTGCGGAACGGCAACCGCATCCGCGTGGTGGACGCGTCCATGGTGGCGGAAGACGGCACGGAGATCGCGCGCGGGAACGTGGTCTTCCTGCGCCGCGCCGTGCAGCCGGAGGGCGAGATCTGGTCGCCGACGGACTGGTCCGTCCCCCACCCGGACACGCTGGCAGACGAGGCCCCCCACCCCGCGCTCCGGGACCGCCCCACGCCGATGTGGGAGACCCGCCGCATCGAGGGCGACTTCAACGCCGTGGCCCAGAAGCGCGCCTGGATCCGGGAGACGCACGAACTGGTGGCCGGGATCGAGCCCTCCTCGCTGGTGCGGCTGGCTCAGACTGCTGACTTCACCAACCCCTTCGCGAACGGCGGCTCGCGAGGGCTGAACTTCGTGAACGCGGACGTCACCGTTTACCTGTACCGGGACTCCACCAGCGAGTGGACGGGCATCGAGACGGCGGCGCACCACTCTGCGGAGGGCGTCGCCATCGGCGAGTGCGTGCTGTACGACCTGCAGGGCGCGGTCGGCCGCGCCACTCTCTGCGCCGTCGCCAACCGCCGCACGCCCTAGCCCTGGGAACTCCCGAGGCGCCACGGACCGCGCGCCGTGCCAGGCCCCGCACAGCTGTGTGAATCGTCGTGGGCTACTCTATCGGCGGGGTCAGGAGCCGGACTGTGGAGGCCCGCATGCGGCCAGCACACCGCGCACTGGAGCGGACCGAGCACGGCATGGTGGAGCGCGACGGCATCGTCGTGGCGTTCCGTGTAGTGCGTTCCGCCCGTCGCCGCCGGACCATCGAACTGACGCTGGAGGCGGACGGCGTTCGCGTGGCCGCACCGCTGCGGACCCCCACCGCGGAGATCGCGGAGTTCGTCCGCTCGCGCATCCCCTGGATCCAGAAGCACCGCACCCGCCGCCTGCCCGGCGTCACACCCACCTTCCATGACGCCGACTCGCTGCCCTACCTGGGGCGCCGCCTGCCGCTGGAGGTGGTGCCGCACCCGGGCCGAGACGTACAGGTGTCCATGAACCTGCTGGGCCTGCGGCTAGCGGTGCCCGCACGCATGGCGGAGGCGGACCGTCCCGTGGAGATGCAAGACGCCCTGCGCGCCTGGTACCGCGAGCATGCCGTGGACGTGATCCGAGACCGCGTGCAGCAGTGGCAGGCGCTGGCCGGCTACGGCCCATCGCGCGTGCTGGTGCGGGACCAGCGGCGGCGCTGGGGGTCGTGCTCGCCGGACCGCACGCTGCGCTTCAACTGGCGACTGGTGATGCTGGAACCGCGGCTGCTGGACTACGTGGTGGTGCATGAACTGGCGCACCTGGTCCGCCCGCACCACCGCCCCTCGTTCTGGGCAGAGGTGGAGCGCCTGATGCCGGACTACCGCGCCCGGCGGTCCGCCCTCCGCGAGGTGGGTGCCACGCTCCCCCTCTGAACGCCTTGACCGGCGGCTATCATCCCGCCGTGGACCAGAGCGCCCTCCGCCCCGACGAAGAAGCCGCCCTCGCCGAGTGGCGACGCCTGACTGACGCCGACCGCGAGCAGGTGGAGCGCATCCGCGAGCGCCGCGAGGGCGAGGACTTCTACGCGCCCGTCGCCGCCTCGTTCTCACCCGCCCGCCGCGACTCGGTGGAGTGGCCCATCGTCCGGGCCTTCGCCCAGCCGGACGACACCTGGCTCGACATCGGCGCCGGGGGCGGGCGGTTCGCCGTGCCGCTGGCCGCGACCGTCCGGCGCGTGATCGCCGTGGAGCCCTCGGAGTCCATGCGCGTGACGCTCGCCGCCTCCGCGCGGGAGGCGGGCGCGACCAACATCGAGGTGGTGGACGCGTACTGGCCCGCGGAGGGCTGGACCGAGACGGTGGACGTCAGCCTGGCGGCGCACTCGATGTACGACATCGCTGAGATCGCGCCGTTCCTGGACGCCATGGAGGCGCACACCCGCCGCACCTGCATCGCGATCTTTGGGTGCCGCGCGCGCGGCGCGCAGTTGGCGCGCCTCTTCAAGGCCGTCCACGGCGAGCCCATGGCCACGCTGCCCTCGCTGCGCGAGTTTGTTGCGCTGCTGGGCGCGCGCGGCCGCCGAACAGAGGTCCGCACCGCCGGCAGCGGCGAGCGCACGGAGCGCCCGCGCCCCGCGGAGGAGGCGTACGCCGCCGCGCGACGGCTGCTGTGGCTGTCTGAGGGGTCCGAGAAGGACCACCGCATGCGGGCGCTGGTGGATGACTGGTACGGGACAGCGGAGGGGGTGGCCCTGCCCTCCATGCGTCCGTGGATCGGCGTCGTTTCGTGGGAGCCGGCGTGAGCCCGAAGGCCGCTGACCTCTCCGTCGCGCAGGCCCGCCGCATCGCCCTGGGAGCGCAGGGGTTCACTGACGCTCGGCCAGGCGGACGGGTCACCGCTCGACACTTCCAGCGCGTCCTGGACCGTACCGGCCTGGCCCAGATCGACTCCGTGAACGTGCTGGTGCGCGCCCACTACATGCCCTTCTACTCCCGCCTGGGCCCGTACGACCGCGCCGCGCTGGACCGCTACACGTGGGGCAGCGGCCGCATGTTCGAATACTGGGCGCACGAGGCCTCGCTGCTGCCCGTGGAGCGTCTCCCGCTCATGCGGCATCGCATGGAGAACGGACGGAGCAAGCACTGGGCCTGGCATCACGACTTCTTCCGCAGCAAGCGCGAGTTCGTGGACGAGATCCTGGAGCGCGTGCGCGCTGAGGGCGCCCTGCAGGTGGGCGAGGTCAACGACAGCGGCTCGCAGATCGGCTGGTGGAACTGGAGCGAGGCGAAGGTCGCGCTGGAGGCGCTCTACGCCCGCGGCCGCCTCGCCGTGGGCCGCCGGCGCAACTTCGCCCGCCTGTACGACCTGCCGGAGCGGGTGTTCCCGCCTCAAGTGCTCGCCGCCCCCTACCCGGACGAGGAGGAGGCGCATCGCGAACTGCTGCTGCTGGCGGCCCGCCACCATGGCATTGGCACGGCCCGTGACCTGGCTGACTACTACCGCGTGAACGTGCCCACCGCGAAGAAGCGCATCGCGGAACTCGTGGACGCGGGCGCCCTCCAGCAGGTCACGGTGGAGGGCTGGCGCGAGCCGGCGTACCTCCACCCGGAGGCGCGCATCCCTCGCCGCGTGGAGGCGCGGGCGCTGCTCTCGCCGTTCGACCCGGTGGTCTGGGAGCGGAGCCGGACCGAGCGCCTGTTCGACTTCCACTACCGCATCGAGATCTACGTGCCGGAGCCGAAGCGCCAGTTCGGCTACTACGTCCTCCCCCTCCTGCTGGGCGATGCGCTGGTGGGCCGCGTGGACCTCAAGGCGGACCGCCAGGGCGGCCGCCTGCTGGTGCGCGCCGCGCACGTGGAGGCGGGACGAGACCCGGCGGAGGTGGCGGATGCGCTCGCCGCGGAACTCGTGACGATGGCTGAGTGGCTCGGGTTGGAGCAGGTGATGGTGGAGCCCCGCGGTGACCTGGCGCCGGTGCTCAAGCACGCGCTGAAATCGGCCGCGGGCGGGCGGATCAAGCCCTCAGCCGGGACAACTTCAATCTAACCCTCACGTTTCCGTTACATCCCGCCCGGGAATCTGTTATCGTGAGGCCGCGCCGTTGCGGGGACAGCCCTTCGGGGACACAGTTGCGGCGCGGTCATCACTCTAGAGCGCGGGGGGGATATGGCTTCAAAGTCGAGGACTGTTTCGTGTGACGCTCACCACTGGGTGCTCCCGGCACCAGGTGGCCAGACCACCCGCGGCACCTGCAAGCACTGTGGCGCGGAGAAGGAATTCTCCAACGTGGCTGGCAGCGGCTGGGTCCTGCGCTCTGGGATGAAGAAGCAGACCGCCTGACCGTCCACCACCAGCACGGCGCCTGAGCGCCCACACAGCCGCCCCAAGGGGCGGCTGCTGCGTCTCCCCCCGCCATGCCGTGCCGCCCTCAGCGGAAGAGCGCCGAGCCGTCCCAGAGCAACTTCAGCCCCGTGACCAACAGCGCCGCATAGACCACTGCGTACAGCGCGCCCTCCTGCATGCGGCGGTGCAGCACCACCCCCAGCCACACGCCCAGCGGCGCCAGCGGCAGGAGCACGGCGGAGGTCGCCAGGTTCGTGGCATCGAACTGGCCCAGGAGCCCGTACGGGATCAACTTCGCGTAGTTCACCACGGTGAAGTAGACCACCGTGGTGCCCACGAACGTCGTCTTGTTGAGCCGCAGCGGCAGCAGGTACACGGACACCGGCGGCCCGCCCGCGTGCGCGATGAACGAGGTGTACCCGGACACGCCCGCCCAGAACGACCCTGCGATCACGCTCGGCTGCGCCCGGCGCTCCTCCACCAGCCGGCGCACGCCCCACTGCCAGACCGTGAAACCCACCGCGATGCCGCCCACGATCAGTCGCACCGCGTCCTCGCTGGTGATCGCGAAGGTGAACGCACCCAGCACGATGCCGGCCACCGCGCCGGGTGCGAGCACGCGCATCAGCGAGCGGTCCCAGTCGCCGCGATACGAGTACAGGCCCACCAGGTCCATGAGGCAGAGCACCGGCAGGAGGATCGCCGCGGCCTGCGTGGGTGAGATCACCAGCGCCATCATCGGCACGCCCACCACGCCCAGCCCTCCGCCAAAGCCCCCCTTGCTAATCCCGATGATCAGCAAGGCCGGCACGGCGGCGACGAAGAACCAGGGGTCAGTGAGCATGGGGGCCTCGGACCATGCGGACGCGCTGAGCGGAGAGCCTACCGCCGCCACGCGCTACGATGCGGCCATGGCCATCGAGCGCTGCGAGTTCTGCACGGCGCGCCCCCTCCAGGAGGTGGCCGTCTCGCGGTGGGTGCATGACCCGGACGACCGCGAGCGCCTGACGCTCCAGTTCTGCGCGAAGCACCTCCAGCGGGTGAAGAAGGCCGGGCCCAAGGGCTTCGAGCACAAGGGACTGTTCTACAAGGTCGGATTCTGGTGACGCCCCCTGACCCGCTGCCGGACGCGGTGGAGACACGCGCGGAGGTCCTGCGCGCCGTGGCCCGCCTGATTGGCGAGCACGGCGTGGACGGCATGACCATGCGCCAGGTGGCCCAGGCCGCGGGCATGAGCACCGGCACCATCAACTACCACTTCGCCAACAAGCGCGGGCTGATCCTGGCCGCGCTGGATGCCGCTCCCTCCGCGCCGGTCGAGGGCGAAGGCGGCGGCGGGCTCGCCCGCCTCCACGGCCTGTTCCGCGGATTCATCCTGGAAGACGACGACCGGCGCGCCTGGTGGCGCTTCTGGGTGGAGGTCACCGCCCAGGCCGCCCGCGACGCGGACCTCCGCGAGCGCCAGCGCACCCGCATGGAGGCGCAGCGCCGCGAGGTGGAAGACCTGGTGGCCGTGGGCATCGAGCGCGGTGAACTGCGGTCGGACCTGGACCCGGCGCTCATCGCGGAGCCGCTACTGGCGCTGGCCTACGGCCTGGCCGTGCAGCAACTGGTCTCCCCGGATGCCGCGACCGTCCGCCGCGCCTCGGACGCGCTGGAGGGCTCCATCCGCGAGATCTCGGCCCGCTAGGATCCGCCCCGCCGCTACACCCCGTCCCGGTAGACCACCTCGCCCGCCCGCATCACCATCCGCACCCGCTGGAGCGCCCCCAGGTCCTGGGTGGGGTCGCCCTCGACGGCTACGAGGTCGGCACGCTTGCCCGCCTGCAGGACGCCGCGGTCGGCGAGCCCCAGCAGGTCCGCGCTGGTGCTGGTGGCCAGGCGCAGCACCTCCAGCGCGCTCAGGCCGGAGAGGCGCTGGAGCGTCCCCATGCTTGTCGCCAGGCCCTCGTGCGGCGTGCCGGGGATGCCACAGTCGGTGGACATCACCACGCGGCAGCCTGCCTGGAACAGCGCGCGCGTCAACTCCGCCCGCAGCGCCCAGCGCGGGGTGCCCTCCGCGGCCGCGAGGCTGCCGACGATGGTGGGCGAGACCACGATGCCCTGCCGGGCGATCGCCTCGATCACGGCGTCGTCCTTCACGCTCCCCTGCGGCGCCTGGAAGGAGCAGTGCTCCAGGCCGTCCACGCCTGCCTTCACGGCCACGCGGATGCCCTCCACGCCGTGCGCGTGGGCGGTGACGCGGAGGTCATGGCGGTGCGCCTCCTCCACCACCGCCCGGAGTTCCTCCACGCTGTACTGCGCGCGCATGGGGTCCGAGCCGGGCGTCATGTTGCCGCCGGAGGCCATGACCTTGATCCAGTCGACGCCCGCCTTATGTCGCTGACGCACGGCGACACGCACGCCCTCTACCCCGTCCGCCTCGCCGTGCATGAACCAGCAGTGCCCACCCGTGATCGTGATCGGTGCGCCAGCCACCAGTAGGTCCGGCGCGACCACGAGGCCAGCCCGCGCCGCCTCGCGCACCTCGATGGCAAGGGGCGTCGGCGCACCGAGGTCACGGACGGTGGTGATGCCGGCGTCCAGCATTCGCCGCGCGTGGCCCGCCATGCGCAGCGCCATCGCGGTCGGCGCGTCGCCGTCGTACACGGCGCGCCAGTCAGCGCCGCCGTTGAAGCAGAGGTGGGCGTGCGCCTCGATGAGGCCCGGGAGGACGGTGAGGCCGTCCAGGGCAAGGGGCTGCGCACCGGGAGTGACGTCGTCCATCAGCAGGCCCGCTGCGACGTGGAGGTCGCCCGCAGCCAGCGCGTCGGAGGTGCCATCCCATGTGCGGGCGCCGGTGAGTGTCCACGCCCCGCGCTCGACCTGGCCCATGCTGCCCCCCTCGCGCGCGCTGCCCGTCCGCAGCGCGGCGGAAGGATACAGGCTGTGGGGACGAGAGGTCGGCGGGATGGTCCGCGGGCAGACCCGCAACGAGGAGCGCCGGCGCCGCACCCCAGCGTGCTAAGCGCGGCGCTCCTCGCCGACGAGCGCTGGTACTGACACTGCTGGGTGACGTCCAGCACCCGGAGCGCGGAATGCACGCCCGCGGGGCCGCCTAGCAAGCCGGACTAGAGCAGGTCAGCAAGATCCCAGCGGACGCGATGATATTCGATTATTCGCCCACTTTCCCTGACGATTTGGGAGGCAGTGGCTCTGAAATCGATTACAGGAACGCTGTCAGATTACAAGGTGCATAGATTGTGGATGTTTCGCACCGCTACCCGCTGTACGTCCAGCCAGTGAACGTGGAGGTCAGGGGCTCCCCGGACTGCTGGACATCGCCAAACAAGACGCGCCCGGTGACCAGCACGTGGTCCCCGACCTCCACGAACTGGTCCGCCTGGCATTCCAGGTACAGCAGCGCGTCCTCCAGGATCGGACAGCCGGCGGCCCGCTCCGAGAGGCGATAGTCCACGCCCTGCAACTTGTCGTGGTACTGCGCCGCCGCCGCCTCGCTACGGCCCTTCACCTTCGCGGCGTTCGAGGGCTGCACGAACGAGCGCGCGAGCGCCATGCCGTTCCCCTCCTGGGCCAGCAGGTTCACCGTGAACCAGCCGTGCTGATGGATGCGCGCCAGTGAGGACGAGTCGCGCTCGAAGGCCACGGCCACGAGCCGGGGCGAGAACGAGACCTGCATCACCCAGTCCGCGATCATCGCGTTGGGGCGGTCCTGGGCCGTGGTGCCGATGACGTAGATGCCGTACGGCATCTCGTGCATGGCGTCCTTCGTGATGTCCTCGTCGGTGCGCTGGATCTTGCGGGCTTCTCGCGGGTCCACGGCCATCTCCTTGCTCTGCCCCCTTCACCTCCCACGATAGCGCGGTGCGGGCGGGTACCATCGAGGGCGGCGCGTGCGCGGCGCCCCTGGAGGTCTGCGTGAGACTGAGCGTCCTGGACCAATCCCCTATCCGCGAAGGCGGCACCGCCGCGCAGGCGCTGCGGGAGACCGTCGCGCTGGCGCAGCACGTGGAATGCCTGGGCTACGAGCGCTTCTGGATCGCGGAGCACCACGGCACGCCCGGGTTGGCCTCCTCCGCCCCGGAGATCCTCATTGGGCAGGTCGCCGCGCAGACCCAGCGCATCCGCGTGGGCTCCGGCGGCGTGATGCTGAGCCACTACAGCCCGCTGAAGGTCGCCGAGCAGTTCAAGACGCTGGAGGCCCTCTACCCCGGCCGCATCGACCTGGGCATCGGCCGCGCACCCGGATCCAGCCAGCGGCACGCGCAGGCGCTGGAGCATGGGCCGGGCGCGTTGGGGCTGGAGTACTACCCCCAGCAGGTGGAGGACCTGGTCTTGTACCTGGCCGACGCGATGCCGAACGACCACCCGTTCTCGGACGTCCGCGCCACCCCCACCATCGAGGGCGTCCCGCAGGTCTGGTGCCTGGGCTCGTCTCTGGAGAGCGCCGTGCTGGCCGCGGAACTGGGCCTGCCATTCTGCTTCGCCCAGTTCATCAACCAGGAGGCCGGCGAGCGGGCGATGGCGCTCTACCGCCACCGGTTCCGGCCCTCGCAGTGGTGCGAGACGCCTCGAGGCTCGGTGGCCGTGTCCGCGCTCTGCGCCGCCACGGAGGAGGAGGCGGTGCGCCTCTCCTGGAGCCGCTACTGCTGGCGCTTCCGTCGCGGCTCGGGCGTGCCCTCCCCGGAGACGGCGCTCGCATTCGACTACTCCGAGCCGGAGCTCGCCTACGTCGAGTACAGCCGCCCGCGCTCCGCCATCGGCGACCCGGCGCAGGTGAAGGCGCGGCTGGAGCAGGTGGCCTCGCAGTTCGAGGTGGACGACCTCGTGCTCGTCACGATCACGCACGACTTCGCGGACCGCCTGCGCTCCTACGACCTCATCGCGGAGGCGTTCGGCCTCGAGCCTCTGGCACCGGCGGCGGCGTCCGCCTCGGCTTCACCCTGATGAGCGGGCCCTCCCGACGGCGGGACGAGTTGCTCGGCTTCTGGCCGGGCGTCCAACTCGCGGTGGGGCTGGGCGCGGTGACAGGCACCGTCACGGCCACGGTCCTCCTCGGCTGGGTCGCGGTGAGCCGCTCCGGGGGCGTCTCCCTGGCAGCCGAGGGGGATGCGCTGCTGGCCATGGTCGGCTGGTGGGGAGTGTTGTGGCTGGGGCTCTCCGCGGGGCTGGTCGCCGCGCTCTGGCTCGGCCTGCGCGTGTGGGCAGCCGCCTACCCGGCGGCGCACCGCCTGGAGGCTGCCCGCGAGCGGCGGGTGGCGGTGCAAGCGGCCAACGCGCTGCTGGAGGACGCACGCGGCGAACGCCGTGCCCCTCGGGGGTGACGGTCCGCTAGAGCGAGAGGCCGTCTACCAGCTGTGCGTTGGGGAGCGCCGCCAGCGCGGCCGGTGGCACCTTGAACTTCTGCGAGCGCGAACCGCCGCCCACCACCACCCATTCCAGGTCCATGACCCGCTGGTCTATGTAGGACGGCAGGTCCGCGGGCAACCCGAAGGGCGTCACGCCCCCGATGATCATGCCGGTCAGCGCCGCGGTGTCCTCCGCCGTGGCAAAGGAGACCTTGCGGACGCCCATCAGCCGACGCACCGTCCCGTTCACGTCCAGGCGGTTGGACGACAGCACCAGGCAGGCGCAGAACTGGCGCGGCTCCGTGCGAGAGCCAATGACGATGCAGTTGGCGGAGCGGTCCAGCGGGATGCCGTAGCGCTCGCAGAAGACGGCGGTGTCCGCCAGGTCCGGATCGCACTCGATGACCTCGAATGGTTCGCCGGTCGCCTCCAGCGCTTCGAGGGCCAGCGTGCCGGGGTCGACGGCGGTCATCCCTGCGCCCCCGGCTGCGGCGACTGACGCGGCACGCCGGAGATGGCGAACGCCTGGTCCACCAGCGCCTCGCCGCCCTGGATCTCACTCTCCACCACCATGAACCGCTCGTCCTCGCCGTGGACCAGTTTGAAGCGGCTGTTGCCCAGGTACTCCACCCGCTCGATGCGGCGCAGGTCCGCCCAGCGCAACTCGTGGATCGGCTTGCCCTCGTGCAGCGCGGTGGCGCCCTCCCGCGTCAGGACGATGGCCGTGGCCGTCCCGCGCCAGGTGAGGAGCACCACCGGCACCATGATCAGCGTGACCACGGCGCAGAAGAGGCCGAACCCCAGCGCCTCCGTGACGCCGAAGAGCAGCCCCACGCCCAGCGACACCACCGCGATCAGCAGTGGCAGGGCAAAGGAGGCGTTCTGCCACCAGTGCGAAGGGTTGGCGTACACGCCCAGCACGTCCGCAGCACCCTCCACGAAGCGCGCGTCCGCCGCGCGCACGCTGGCAACCTCTCCGGGGGGGTGCGGCATTGTCTGCTGGGACGCTGCGTCCGTTTCGGCCATGTCGGCATCTTCTCCCGGCCCAGGCGGGAGGGTAAAGGCTGCGAACCGCCCGTTTCCGGGCCGGAGCGCCGGAACCTGATTGCCCAGACGCCACATGGCCCCGACGATAGAACGCACGTCGTAACCGTGCCCTCCACGCCGCCGGGGGACCCTTCGGGTCGCGGCGTGCCCGGGGTGCGTGGGCGGGGGGGCCCTGTGACCACGGCAGAACTGTCGGCTGACGGCTCGTTCGCGCGAGTCGTCGGGTCCGGCGGCGACCGCATCCTGTACTACCTGAAGAAGCACCGGGTGCCCTACATCGCCGGGTTCCTCGCGCTGCTCGGCGCCACCGTGCTCGCGCTGCTGCCCCCCTACATCGTCAAACTCGCCATCGACGACATCGAGGCCGGCGTCGCGGGGACGCTGGACGTGGACGCGGCGGACCTCCTCCGCTACGGCGCGATCATCATGGGCGTGGCACTGGCGGAGAGCGGCATGCGCTACTTCTCGCGCCGCGTGGTGTCCGGCAGCGCCCGCCGCATCGAGTACGCGCTGCGCGAGGACCTCACGAACCACCTGCTCCGGCTGGACCAGGGCTTCTACGTGCAGGCGCGCACGGGGGACCTGATGTCCCGCCTCACCAACGACCTGCAGGCCGTCCGCGACTTCCTGGGCCCCACCGTTGTGGACATCAGCCGCTCCGCCGTGGTGCTCATCGCGGGCTTCGTGGTCATGTTCCTGATCGACATCCGCCTCACGCTGATCGCCTTCGCCTATCTGCCCGTCGTGATCGTGCTGATGGCGTATTTCGAGACCAACATCGAGAAGCGCTTCTTCGAGGTGCAGGATCAGATCGCGGAGCTGACCGAACGTTCGCAGGAGAACATCTCCGGCATCCGCGCCATCAAGGCCTACGCCCAGGAAGAAGCGGAGATGCGCACGTTCTCCCGGGAGAACGAGGAGATGCGCCGGCGCTCCATGCGCCTGGGCAAGTACGAGGCCGGCCTGCTGCCGTCCATGATCGTGCTCACGCAGGGCGGCACGCTGCTGGTGCTGTGGTTCGGCGGCCATGACGTGGTGAACGGCAACATCTCCACCGGCGACTTCGCCATGTTCGTGTTCGTGCTCTCCATCCTCTCCTCGCAACTGATGGCGGTCGGGTGGATCGTGGCGTCCGCGCAGCTGGGCGTGGTCGCCATCCGCCGCATCAACGAGGTCTTCCGGACGGTCCCGGCCATCGACAACGGGCCGCTGGCACTGGAGCGCGCCCGGGGGGACGTGGAGTTCCAGGGCGTCACGGTCCGCTTCGGGGAGGCGGAGCCGGTCCTGCGACACATCAACCTGCGCATCCAGGCGGGCAGCACCGTGGCGATCGTGGGGGCGACGGGGCAGGGGAAGACCACGCTCGCCAACCTCGTGCCGCGCCTCATGGACCCGCAGGAGGGCACCGTGACCGTGGACGGCGTGGACGTGCGCCAGTTCCGCCTGGACGACCTGCGCCAGCAGATCGGCTTCGTGCCCCAGGAGTCCTTCCTGTTCTCCGAGTCGCTGCGCGAAAACGTCTCCTACGGCCGGCAGGACGCCAGCGACGAGGACTACCAGGGCGCGCTGGTCATCTCCCAGTTGTCGAACGACCTGGTCCAACTGACGCAGGGCCTGGACACGGTGATCGGCGAGCGCGGCATCACGCTCTCCGGCGGGCAGAAGCAGCGCGCGGCCATCGCCCGGGCGCTGCTGAAGGACCCGCCGATCCTCATCCTTGACGACGCGCTGTCGCACGTGGACACGCACACGGAGGAGGAGATCCTCCGCCGCCTGCGGGAGTACATGCGCGGGCGCACCACCATCCTGATCGCCCACCGCACCAGCACGCTGCGCTCCGCCGACCGCATCGTGGTGCTGGAGGGCGGCGCGATCGTGGAGCAGGGCACGCACGCCGAACTGATCGCCCTGGACCGTGTGTACGCGCGCATCTACCGGGAGCAACTCGCGCTGGAGAAGCGCTCGGAGGACGTGGACGCCCGCCTCGTGCAGGACGCGGACGGGCGCGAGCCGACGAACGGGAGCAGCGCGTGAGTTTCTACGAGGAAGAAGACGCGATCGGGAAGGTCTACGACACCCGTATCGCGAGCCGCCTGCTCTCCTACCTGAAGCCGTACCGGCTCCAGGTGGCGCTGTCGCTGCTGATGATGTTCGCCGTGGCGGGGCTGGAACTCGTCCCCACCCTGCTGGTCCGCTACGCCATTGACGAGCAGATCCTCCAGGGCCGCACGGACCAACTCGGCACGCTTTCGCTGGTGTTCCTCGGGGCGCTGATCGGCATCTTCGTGCTGCGGTTCGCGCAGATGTACCTGATGTGGTGGGTGGGGCAGCGGTTCATGGTGGACCTGCGGATGCAGTTGTTCACCCACATCCAGCGCATGTCCGTTGCCTTCTTCGACCGCAACCCCGTGGGCCGGCTGGTCACGCGGCTCACCGGCGACGTCCAGCAGATCGAGATGGTGATCTCGCAGGGCGTGGTGCAGATCCTCACCAACGTCCTGATGGTGGGCGCCATCATCGTGGCGCTCTACTACCTGGACTGGCGCCTCGCGCTGATCATGACGGCGTTCCTGGTGCCGCTGGTCTACCTGGTCCGAATCTTCGCGGCGGCGCAGCGGCAGGCCTTCCGTGACCAGCGCATGTGGATGGCCCGGATCAACGCCTACCTGAACGAACTGATCACGGGCGTCTCCATCATCCAGTTGTTCAACCGCCAGCGGCGGAACATGGAGTACTTCGACCTGCGCAACCGCGGCGCCTTCGAGGCGAACATGCGGGTGCTGTTCTGGTACGCGGTGTTCGAGCCCACGGTGGTCATCTTCAACTCCGTGAGCCTCACGGCGATCCTCTGGGTGGGCGGCGCCCGCTCGCTGGACGAGTCGCTCACGGTGGGGACGCTCTTCGCGTTCATCCAGTTCATGCAGCGCTTCTTCTGGCCCATCCGCGAACTCTCCGAGCGCTACACCATGCTCCAGGGCGCCATGGCCTCCGCGGAGCGCATCTTCGGCGTGCTGGACGAGCCGGAGGAGGTACTGGATGCGGAGGACGCCCGCGAACTGGAGGACGTGAAGGGCGACATCCGCTTTGACCACGTCCACTTCGCCTACAACCCCGGCAACTGGGTACTGAAGGACCTGGACTTCACCATTCCCGCCGGCCAGAAGGTGGCCATCGTGGGCGCCACGGGCGCCGGCAAGTCCACCATGATGGCGCTGCTCTCGCGCTTCTACGACCTGCAGCAGGGCGAGATCCGCGTGGACGGCGTCCCCATCCGGGAACTGCGCCAGCGCTGGTTGCGCCGGCATGTGGGCGTCATGCTGCAGGACCCCTGGGTGGTCTCCGACACCGTGGAGGAGAACATCCGCCTGCGTGACCCCTCCATCAGCACGGAGCAGATCCGGCTGGCGGCGGAGGCGGTGGGCGCACACTCGTTCATCGAGCGGCTGCCGGACGGCTACCAGACCGTGCTGGCGGAGCGCGGGGCCAACCTGTCCACCGGCCAGAAGCAGTTGATCGCCCTGGCCCGCGTGGCCGCGTTCAACCCCTCGATCGTGCTCGTGATGGACGAGGCGACCGCCAGCATCGACCCGGAGACGGAGGAGATCATCCAGCGCGGCCTGGACCGCGTGATGGCGGGGCGCACGGCAATCATCATCGCCCACCGCCTGAACACCATCCGCGCCGTGGACCGCATCCTGGTGCTCCACCTGGGCGAACTGGTGGAGGACGGCTCCCACGAGGAACTGATCGCACTGGGCGGCATCTACGCGCGGCTGTACGAACTCCAGTACCAGGTGCAGGCCGCGTCCTAGCCAACCGTCGGTCCTGAGCGGGCCCCTCCACGAAGACTGGTAGGATACCGGCTCGCAGCCTCCGCGCACGGTCGTGCGGACGGCGTCCCGCACCAGGAGGAGCGGCCCATGGAACTGAAGTCCCCTGCCGAGACCGGCCTGTTCGAGGCCCTGTACTCCACACGCGCCCTCCGCCGCTTCAAGCCGGACGACGTGCCGGACGACGTCTTGTTCCAGGTCATCGACGCCGCCATCCGCGCGCCCGCGGGGAGCAACCAGCAGGTGTGGCACTTCCTGGTCGTGCGTGACGAGGCGAAGCGCAGGGCAATTGCCGAGGCCTACTGGCAGACGTGGACCTCCTACGGCAAGCAGTACGTGGACGACCCGAGCGCCATCGACCGGCTGCCGCGGCAGATGCGGCTGGTGGTGCGCTCCACGGACCACCTGGCGCGGCACATCGCGGAGGTGCCGGTACACCTCTTCGTCTGCGGGCCGGCGCAGGCCGCGGGCACGATCTACCCCGCCGTGCAGAACGCGCTGCTCGCCTGCCGCGGCCTGGGCCTCGGCTCCGTGGTGACGGCGTTCCATCGAGGGCATGACGCCACGCTGAAGCCCCTCCTGGGCGTGCCGGACGACGTCACGCTGCACGCGCTCCTGCCCATCGGCTGGCCGGAGGACAAGATCGGGCCCGTGGGGCGACGGCCCGTGAAGAAGCACGCCAGCCTCGATACCTACGGCGAGCCATGGCCGTTCGCGATGGAGCAGCCCGACGAGGGCTGGCGCGACCGGTGGGTCCGCGAGTAGCCCCCGCCCTGGAGGGCCTCGTCGAGCCGGACGTGCTCGACTGGCTGCTGGAGGGCGACTCGGCTATCCGCTGGCAGGCGCTCCGCGACCTCACGCAGGTGGGCGCGGCGAGCATCCGGCGCGAGCGGGCGAAGGTCGCGACCGAAGGATGGGGTGCACGTCTCCTCGCGGAGCAGCGCCCGGACGGTCGCTGGCGCGGCATCTACTCACCCAAGTGGGTCTCGACACACTACACGCTGCTGCTGCTCCGCCTGACGGGTCTAGCCCCATCCGACGAGCAGGCGCGCCGGGGCGCCACCCTGCTAATGGACCACGGCGTCCAGCCGGACGGCGGCATCTACTACACGAACAGCACGAGGCGCCCGAGCGAACTCTGCGAGACCGGGATGGCGCTGGCGATCTGCGCGTACTTCGGGCTGCAGGACGAGCGGCTGCACGGGATGGTGGAGCACCTGGCGGCGGCACAGTTGCCGGACGGCGGCTGGAACTGCCGCTGGATCCGAGGCGCGCGCGAGCACTCCTCGTTCCACACGACGATCTCGGTGCTGGAGGGCCTCCTGGAGTACGAGCGGCTCTTCCCCGACCGCGCCTCGGAGGCGCGCCGGATGCAGGCCGACGGGCGGGAGTTCTTCCTCCAGCACCACCTCTACCGCGCGCACCGCACCGGCAAGGTCGTGGACGAGCGCATGACGCGCCCGCACTTCCCCCCGCACTGGCACCACGACTTCCTGCGCGGCCTGGAGTACTTCCGCGACGCCGGCGCCGAGCGCGACCGACGCCTGCAGGACGCCATCGACCTCCTGCGCTCCCAGCAGCGCCGCGACGGCCGCTGGGGGCCCGCACCGTCCTACCCCGGCGAGACATACTTCCGCATGGAGCCCGCGCGCCAGCCCAGCCGCTGGACCACCCTGCGCGCCCTGCGCGTCCTCGGGTGGTCGGAGGCGGGCACGGAGCCACGGACGAGGTAAATCGGGGCCGGCCGGGGTAGCCTCGGCCCATGGACTGGTTCACCCGCCGCGGCCGTGGCCGCCCACCGCATCCCGACATCCTCACCCCCGCCGAGTGGCGCGTCCTGGAGGGTGTCCGCGAGGGCCGGCAGAACGCGGAGATTGCCGCTGACCTGGGTGTCAGCGTGAACACCGTCCGCACACACGTCTCCAGCATGCTCGGCAAACTCGACCTGCCAGACCGTCATGCCCTGGCAGCGTGGGACGGCGAGCCTGCCCCCGTGACATCGAGGGCACTCGGACGGTTCGGCCTCGCCGCTCCGTGGCTGCGGATCGCGGCGCCCTCTGCCGCCGTGCTCGCGCTCGTCGCGATGGTGTGGGTTGCCCTCGATGGCGGGCGGGGCGGGGCGGCAGGTGGCGCCGCCAGTTCGCCGGTGCCAGCGGCGACGGAGGAGACGCCGGTGGCGGCCGCTCCCCGCGCGGCCAGTGGGAGCCCGTACCGCGTCGACTTCGCGCCGGGCGAGGCGATCGACGTCTGGCCGGCCGTGGTCTTCGTGGACCTCCCAACAATGGCGGCCACCGCCTGGGTGTTCCCGAACCACCAGGGCGAGTTCGGGGTACCGCCGAGCGGGGACTACATCGTCTGGTCAGACGGAGTAACGCGGTTTCTCCTCGACACCAGGACGGAGAGCACTCACGCCATGGGCGGGAGGCATCTGCCAATCGCGTTCGGGCCCGGGGACGCCGGATTCGTGGCCAGCGACGATGGCTTTCTCTACCAGGTTTATGCGCCGAGCGGGGCACCTGCAGGCTTGGGCGGATGGCGCGCGGCCCCCGCCCGACCGGTAGTAGCGGCCTGGTCTCCTGACGGATCGGCCGTAGCCTTCGGCCAGAGCATCGAAGACGATCGTGCCCTTGTCGGCATCACCGCGCGAGGGGGTACTACAGCCTCCTACCCAGCAATGAGCCCGAGCGGACAGGTGAACCGATTCGACGTTCCGGCCGGCACATCGATTTCCCTGAGATGGTCGCACGACAGCAATCGCCTTGCGGTCGTATCAGCGGATCGAGTCCGCGTTGTTGACCGAGGCGGAGTGCTGCTCTGGGAACAGGCAGGAGGATTTCACGGAAACCCACGCTGGTCGCCGGACGACGCGCACCTCTACGTCAACGCGCAGTCAGTGGACGGGGCTGACCTCGCCTACATGTTCGGCGGCCAGGGCGAATTGCTGTGGCGGTTCGCGACTCGCAGTTCGGCCTTCGTCGATTCAGCATCGCAGGGCTGGGGCTGCTCCGGGGAGCGCTGGCTTGACGCGGACCACATCGGCATAGGGTCATTCGCGGTCTCGACGGCCGGCGAGGTCACCGACCTCCGCGAGCCCAGCGTGCATCGGTTCGTCAGGCTACTCAGCCCCACACCCACGAAGGTCGGAGTGCCGCTTGCGTCGGGCGTGCCCTGGCAGCCTCTGCGCAACGGTGACGACCGTCTCCCCCTCCTGGAGGACGGACGCCTGGCGTTTGCGACCACAGACTTCTGGTATTCGGGTTGCGCCAACGGCCTTTCGGTCGCGGGGGTATTCGAGGAAGGGCTGGAGCGACCGCCGTTCGACGACTGACCTACCTCCCTGTGAACTCCGGGGCGCGCTTCTCCACCCAGGACGCGCGGGACTCGGCGACGTCGTGGGGGGCCTTGCGGGCGTAGTCCAGGCCGTGGAGTTCGTTGCGGAGTGCGGTCTCCAGGTCCACGGTCAGGTTCCACTGCACCACGCGCTTGCCTGAGCGGATCGCCATGGGCGGCAGTGCCGCCATCTGATTCGCGACCTCCAGGGAGGCGTCCAGCAACTCCTCCTCCGGCACCAGGCGGTCCAGCAGGCCGATGCGGTACGCCTCGTCCGCGTCCACGCTGCGGCTGGTGGCGATGAGGTCCATCGCCCGCGAGTAGCCGACGATGCGCGGGAGGAACCAGGACATGCCGGAGTCCGGCGAGAGCGAGCGCTCCGCGAAGACCGTCTTGAAGCGCGAGCGGGGCGTGCCGACGCGCAGGTCACAGGCCAGCGCCAGGCTCATGCCGGCCCCCGCGGCCACGCCGTTCACCGCGGCGATGGTCGGCTTGCTCATGCGGTAGAAGGCCACGGCCTGCTTGCCCACCCAGGTGAGGGTGTCCAGGCGCTGCTCCTGCGGGGGCACCTCGTCTGGTGCGGGACGGCGGCCGCCGGAGAGGTCCGCGCCGGCGGAGAAGCCGCGGCCGGTGCCGGTGACGATCATCACGCGTAGGTCGTCGTCGCCCTCCACCTCGGCGCAGGCGGCGCGCGTCTCCTCCTGCAGGTCGCGGTTGAGCGCGTTCAGCGTCTCCGGCCGGTTGAGGGTGACCACCGCCACGTGCCCGTGCCGCTCCAGCGTCAGTTGTTCGTACGCCATCCCAGGACCTCCTCCAGCACCGACGCGCCCCACGTCCGCGCGCTCCGGCGGCAGCATAGCGCCCGCGAGTGCCCTCGACGCGCCGAGGGCGTCGAGGCGGGTCAGGCGTCCGCCAGCAACTCCCGCACGCGGCCGGCGCGCTCGATGCTCTTCAGCGTCAGCGCCTGGTCCGGCACCAGGTTGCGGATGAGCACCTCCGAGAAGCCGTGGCCGGCAAAGGCGCGCAGGCGGCGGGCGACGGTCTCCGCGGAGCCGTAGATCGCCACGCCCGGCGCGAAGCCGCGGTAGCCGCGCTCCACGATGGGGCCGGCCACGCGCTCCGCTTCCTCGTCCGACTCGCCGATGTAGACGTCTCGACGGAAGGCGACCACCGCGGGCTCGTCCAGCACGGCGCGGTGCTGCAGGAAGCGCGTGGCCATGCCCGCGGCCTCCTCCAGGGAGACGCCGGGCGCGGCGAGCCAGCCGTCGCCGAGGCGCGCGGCGCGCTCCAGCGCGGCATCCACCTCGCCGCCGATCCACACCTCGACGCCCTCGGTCGGCAGCGGGGCGATGCGCGCGTCCGTGAAGTCGAAGCGCCGCGAGCCGCTCACGGTCTCGCCGGCCCACAGGCGGCGCATCAGGTCCAGGGACTCCTCGAACATCGAGGGGCGGTAGCGCGGGTCGACGCCCATGCCAGAGAACTGCACGTCCGCGGGGCCCACCGCGCACTGCATGATGAACTTGCCGTCATGGATGCTGGCCAGCGTGCCGATCTGCTCCGCCAGGAGCACGGGGTGCCAGAGCGGAAGCAGGAAGAGGCAGCCGGCCGGCCGCCCCCGCCACTCGGCCAGGATGCGGCCCATCATCGGGACGTTCTGGTAGTACTTCCCGGGCCCCGTGACGTGGTGGTCGCCCACGAACAGCGAGTCCAGGTCCGCATCCCGCGCGGCCGCCGCGCGCTCCACCATCCAGCGAGCGCCCTCCCCGGCATCGTCCACTCGGTGCGAACTGGACATCGAGATCCCCACGCGCATGGCGGCCTCCGGACGGCGCTCCGGCCCGCTCACCGCGGCGGGCGAGGGGCCAGTGTACGGGCGGGCCGCACGCGCGAGGGCGCCCGCGCGCCGTACAATCTGCATGTCTTTCTCGCGGCGTGAACGTTTCTCCTCGAGGCACCAGGGGTGCCGAGGAGGACGGAGGCGGAGCCATGGGAGTGAAGCAGACGGTGGCGCGGGCGGTGCGGCCCGTGGTGGTGAAGGGCCTCCTGGCCAAGGAGCGCGTGCAGAGCGGCGTGACCTTCAACCCGCTCTCCGCCGAGTGGCGTGACAATCCCGTCCCGCTCTTCGAACGCCTGCGCGAGAAGGATCCCGTCCACTACTCGGAACTGGTGCGCGGCTGGGTGGTCTCGCGGCACGAGGACGTGGACGCCGTCCTGCGCGACCACCAGCGCTTCTCCAACGACCCTCGACGCGGCGCCAACCCGGAGGCGCTCGAGGCGCTGGAGCACGTCACGCCGAGCATGCTCAACCTCGACCCGCCGGATCACACGCGCATGCGGTCACTGGTGACGCAGGCGTTCACCCCGCGGGCCATCGCCGGCTGGCGCGACCGCATCCAGGCAGTCATCGACGACCTGTTCGCGCAGATCGGCGAGTCCGCCGAGTTCGACCTGATGCAGGCGATCGCCGTCCCGCTGCCGGTGGTGGTGATCGCGGAGATCCTGGGCGTGCCGCCCGTGGACCTGCCGAAGTTCAAGGAGTGGTCGGACGCCATCGCCAAGACGCTGGAGCCCTCGCTGACGCGCGCCGAACTGGAGCGCGCCCAGCGTGCCCGCGAGGAACTGGGCGAGTACTTCAGCGCCATCATCGACGAGCGCCGCGCGGAACCGCGGGACGACCTCATCACCTCCCTGACCCAGGCGGAGGACGCCGGCGACAGACTCACACACGAGGAACTGATCGCCACGCTGGTGCTGCTGCTGGTCGCCGGCAATGAGACCACCACGAACCTCATCGGCAACGGCACGCTGGCGCTGCTGCGGCACCCGGACCAGATGCGCTGGCTGCGCGAGCACCCGGAGCAGGTGGACGTGGCCGTGGAGGAGATGCTGCGCTTCGACAGCCCGGTACAGATCAACGGGCGGCGGACGCTGGTGGACGTGGAGATCGGCGGCAAGCGGATCAAGGCCGGCTCGCAGGTGGTGCTGCTGCAGGGGGCGTCCAACCACGACCCACAGGAGTGGGACCGCCCCGGCGAGTTCGACCTCTCCCGCGGCGACAAGGGCCACGTGTCCTTCGGCCGCGGCATCCACTACTGCGTGGGCGCGCCCCTCGCACGGCTGGAGGCGCAGATGCTCTTCCCCCGCATGCTGGAGCGGTGGCCCAACTTGCGCGCCGCAGGCGAGGCGAGGTTCCGCCCTAACGTGGTGCTGCGAGGGCTGGACACCCTGCGGGTGCGGGTGGACTAACCTGTCCACCTGGCCCTTTCCGTAGCCGCGCACTAGCCCGGAGGTCCGCACATGTGCCGCTCGATCAAGCGCCTGCGCCCCACCAAGGGCAGCGAGGACGCCCCGCCCACACCCGAGGAGGTCGAGGCCGCGGCGCTGCAGTTCGTCCGCAAGGTCAGCGGGTTCCAGAAGCCGGCCGCCCACAACGCGGAGGTCTTTGAGGCCGCGGTGGCTGACATCTCCGCCACCACCCGCCGCCTGCTCGCCACGCTTGAGGTGAAGTAGCCGCACGCCACTCCGCGGCTACCCGCGGTCGCCCTTCGACAGGCTCAGGGTGAGCGGGTAGGGCGGCCTCAGAGTGAGCGGCCTTCTCTCTGGCCCCCTCCCCCCTTGAGGGGGGGTGGGGGTCTCTGCGCCGGCCGGACGCCGTGCTAGACCTCGAGGCCGATCTCGCGCAGGAACGCCTCGTTCCGGGGCTCCCGGCCCAGGAAGTCGCGCAGCATCTCGTCGCCGTCGCGCGTGCCGCCCGCCTCAAGGATGAGGCTGCGGTACTGGAGGCCGGCCTGGGGATCCTCCTCGAAGCGCGTGTACATGTCGTCGCCGAAGACCTGCGACCAGAGGTAGCCGTAGTAGCCCGCGTCGTAACCGAACAGGTGGCCGAAGCCCGCCTGGAAGTGCGTCCCGGGGACGAAGTCGAACCCCGTGATCGGGTGCAGTTCCTGCGCCAGCCCGTCCGTGTCCTTCTCTCGGCCGGGGCCGTGGTAGGCGAGGTCCAGGCGCGCAAAGTAGATCTGGCGCAGGTAGTGGACGCCACTGCCCACGTTCTTCGCCGCCATCATGCGCGCGAGCAGGTCCTCCGGCAGCGGCTCGCCCGTCTGGACGTGGCGCGCGAAGCCTCGGAGGATGTCCGGCCGCCAAACCCAGTGCTCCAGCATCTGGCTGGGCGCCTCCACGAAGTCACGCTCCACGGCCGTGCCGCTGAAGCGCACGTAGGGCGAACGCGTCATCACCTGGTGCAGGATGTGGCCGAACTCGTGGAACAGCGTCTCCACCTCGGAGTGGCGGAGCAGGCTGGGTGAACCGGGCCCCGGCTTGGTGAAGTTCGCGACGATCGAGGACACGGCGCCCTGGTAGGAGCCGTCCTCGGTGCGGCGGCCCGGCCGGAGTGTGAAGGCGGCGGCGTGGCCGTACTTGCCGGTGCGCGGGTGGAGGTCCATGTAGAAGTGGCCGATGTGGTGGCCGTCCTGCGCGTCCTCCACACGGTAGAGGTGGACGTCCGGGTGCCACGCCCGGGTGTCCTGAACGGGGACGAAGCGCACGCCTACCAACTGCTGGTAGACCTGGAACATGCCGTCCAGCGTCGCCTCCAGCGGGAAGTACTCCGCCACGGCGAACTGGTCCACCTCGAACTGTTCTTGCTGGACGCGCTTCTGGTAGTAGCGCCAGTCCCAGATCTGCAGCGCGGCCTCCGGGTCGCCCAGGTGGCGGCGCTTGGAGTCGCGCAACTCTTCGATGTCCCGGTTCGCCTTCACGCGTACGCGGCGCTCCAGGTCCACCAGAAAGTCCTGCGCCGCCTCCGGCGTCTTCGCCATCTTCACCTCGACCACGTACGCCGCCCACGAGGCGTACCCGAGGATCGAGGCGATCTCGTCGCGGATGGCGATGGCCTCGTGCAGGAGGTCCATGTTCACGTCCGCGGCCTTGTTGTGGTTCTTGAGGAAGAGCGCCTTGCGCAGGTCCTCGCTCTCCGCACCCTCCAGGAAGGGGTACATCTCCGGGTAGTCCAGGGAGACACGGTGGCGCGGGCCCAGGTTGGTCTCCACCACCTGCAGGCGCTCCACGTAGGAGTCCGGCATGCCGGCCAGTTCCTCCCGCGTGAGCAGCAGGAAGTCCTCGTACTCGTCGATGTTGCGGCGGAACTGAACCCCCAGGCGGACCAGGCGCTCCTTCAACTCCTGCACGCGCGCACGCTGCTCCGCGGGGAGGTCGAAGCCGTTGCGACGGTAGTCGCGCAGCGTGCGCTCCAGCAGGCGTGCCTCCGCGCCTTGCAGCGCGGCGGCCTCCGGGGTCTCCGCGACCTCGCGGACGGCCCGGTAGAGATCCTCACGGAAGCCCAGGCCGGTCGAGTAGGTCTCCAGCCGCTGTTCGTTCTCCAGGGCCACGGCGCGCAGGTCCTCGTCCGGGTGGACGTAGGCCATGAAGCCCCACGTGCCATCCGCCTGGCCCAGGATGTTCGCCACCTGGTCCAGCGGCTGCATGGTGTTCGCCCAGGTCCGCCCGCCCGACGGCACGGCGACGATCTGCGCCAGCACCGCATCCGAGCGGGCGATGGCGTCCTCCGTGCCGCGCTGCACCGCGTCCGCGGTGACAGAGGCGTAGTCGAAGGGGGCGGCCTGAGGGTTGGTGGTGTCTGACATGCGGGCCATCATGCCGGATCGCCGGCACGATCGCACACGCCACGCGCCGCACGAGGGCACGACGGGTGTTGTAGGATCACGTCCGTACAGCCTGTATGTATCGCCGTGTCTCTCGACGCGGCGTGAGCCCCAGCGTGGCCCTCGGAGGCAGCGGCATGACTACCTACCAGACCGACCCGTTCTCGCCGGAAATGAAGGAGTGCCCTTACCCGCACTACGACCAGTGGCGGAGCGACGCGCCGCTCGTGTGGAGTGACGAGGTCCGTGCCTGGCTGGTCACGTCCTACAACGAGGCGAAGGCCGTCCTGGATGACTCCGCGCGCTTCTCCTCCAAGAACTCCGTCTTCGGGGGCCCGCAGATCGAGCACCCGGAGTTCCCGAGCATGATCAACCGGGACGAGCCGGACCACCGCAAACTGCGCTCGCTGGTCTCCAAGGCCTTCACCCCGCGCACCATCGAGGAGGCGTGGGAGCCCCGCATCCGCGAGTACATCACCGAACTGCTGGACGCCGTGGCGCGGCGCACGGACGGCCGCATGGAGGTGGTGGGCGACCTGGCCTACCCGCTCCCCGTCCAGATGATCTCGGAGATCATCGGCATCCCGCCGCACATGCACGCGCAGTTCAAGCACTGGTCCAACCTGATCGTCCAGAGCATCGGCCGGGTGCCGGAGCACGGGTACGACACGCTGGAGGCGGCCGCGGAGGCCGTGGGCGAGCAGGCGCCGGAGAGCACTCGCACGAACCGCTCGGACGAGGAAGTGCGCGCGGAGATGGAGGAGTACGGCCGGCGCGTGGCCGCCGGCGAGGCTGAACCCAGCCTCTTCATGTACTTCTACATGCAGATCCAGGACCGCAAGGCCAACCCGCGCGACGACCTGATCACTCGCCTGGTGCAGGCGGAGGTGGACGGCGAGCACCTTTCAGACAACGAACTGATCGCGTTCCTGGTGCTGCTCCTGGTCGCTGGCAACGAGACCACCACCAACCTCATCAACCACACCATGCGCGCGCTCTCGGAAGACCTGGACCTGCAGCGCAAGGTGCGGGCGGACCGCAGCCTCATCGGCCCCATGATGGAGGAGGCGCTGCGCTGGGAGTCCCCCATCCAGGGGTTCTACCGCCGGGCGCTGGTGGACGCGGAGGTGGGCGGCGTGCAGGTGAAGGCGGGCGACGCCCTGCTCATCCTCTACGCCGCGGCCAACCACGACCCCGCGAAGTTCGAGGCGCCGGACGAGTTCCGCGTGGACCGCTTCGCCGGCCAGACCGGCACGCGAGACCACCTGGCCTTCGGCTACGGCATCCACTACTGCCTGGGCGCGAACCTCGCCCGGCTGGAGGCTGGACGCGCCATCAACGGCGTGCTGGACCGCTGGTCGGAGTTCTCCGCCCTCACCCCGGAGGACGAGATCGAGTGGTGGGACACCCCGTTCTTCCGGGGCCCCAAGGCCTTCGAGGTTGCCCTCAAGAAGTAGCCCGCGCGGGAGAGCGCAGGCTCAGGCCGGGACGGGCGAGGGGGCGGCGCTGACCTCCAGCCCACCGGCCACCGTGGTGGCGTCGATGGTGAGCGTGGGCGAGTTCTCGTCCAGGTCGTCCTCTGGCGTCACGTCCAGGTCATGCGCGCCGGCCATGGCGCTTCCTCGGACGATCACGCGCCAGCCGCGCGGGACGGTGACCTCCGTGCCGCCCATGACCGTGAGCACCTGCAGGTAGGCGCCGCCCGGTGCCAGCGTGGCCCCGGTCAGGTCCAGTTCCACGCCGCCCATGGCGTTCTTCACCGTACCGGCGCGCAGGGCCGTGGCACGAGAGGCGAAGTCCGTGCCCTCCATGATGTTGAGCAGGTCGAACTCGTCCGCCAGCGGGTCCGGGGCGCCGGGCGCCTGCCGCCGCAGGACGGCCTTCGCGAGTAGGCCAGCCACGTACAGCGCGGCCTGGAACGCGACCACGACCGCCAGGACCTTCAGGATGCGTCGCATGCAGGACTCCTTCCGCGCCGCCCAGGGCGGCCCGGGGCATCGTAATGCCTGGGGGTGAGGGTCAACAGGTGAGGGCTGGCCCAGCCCGGCCAGTCAGGAGACCCGCAGGCCCTCAAGGATCGCGGCCAGGGCGTCGCCCACGCGGCGGCGTTCGGCCGGCGCGTCAGCAGCAGAGGCGATCATCTGGGACGCCTCGTTGGCCACGCCGCGCAGCAGATGCGCGAGTTCGTCCGTGGGGTGCTCGGCGGCGATGGCGCCCACCTCCTGCAGGCCGCGCAGCGCGTTCTGGAGCAGGTCCAGCGTGTAGTCCAGTTCCCGCCACCGCTCCCAGCCGAGCACCGCCGGAGCGTCGATGAGCGCGATGCGCTGGATGGTGGGGTCCATGGAGTGGTTGAGGTACTCGTCGAAGCCGGCGCGGAACCGCTCCCACGGCGCCTGCCGCGTCTCCGCGGCGCCGCGGATGCGGGCGCGGGCCTCGTCCTGGATCTCCAGGAACACGGCCTCGAACAGGTCGTTCTTGTCGCGGAAGTGGTGGTACAGCGCGCCGCGGGTCACGCCCGCCTGCTGGACCACCTCCTCCGTGGAGGTGCCGGCATAGCCACGCTCCGCGAACAGGTGCCGGGCGACGCGTACAAGCGCGGCGCGGGTGCGGTCAGACTGCTCGGACTTGCGATTGCGGATGTCGACGCCTTCAGAGGTCATCGCCATGGGAACTCCCGTCATGCCCCGGGGACGGGACAACCCTACGACAACGCGGGCCTGAGCGGGATGTTCCGCCCCTGACCCGGGCGCCGCATCAACGACCGGCAGAGGCGGAAGACGCCTCTGGAGGGCCCTCGTCCAGGGGAATCCAGGACTCAGCCCATGAGGAGAGGGACTCGATGACGGGCGCCAACTCGCGGCCCTTCTCGGTCAGGTGGTACTCCACGCGGCCGCCGTCGTCACCCACGGTGCGCTCGATGAGGCCCTCCGCGACGAGTTCCTTGAGGCGCTCGGAGAGCAGCCGGTCGCTGAGGCCCGGGACGGTGGCGGCCAGGTCGGAGAAGCGCACGCGGCCGGAGAGCATGGCGCGAAGGATCGCGCCGGTCCAGCGGCGTCCCACCAGTTCCACGGCGTGGTGGAAGCGGGGGCAGAACGCGCTCATGGCGCCGTCCGCAGGTGCGGAAGCGCCCTCGGTCGCGTGGGCGGCGCGGGACGTGGGAGGCTGCGCGGTCATGCCTCGATGATACGCGCATCCCTTACGTCTAGTAACCCCACCCGGCCGGGACGGCAGCAGTCAGACACCCGGTGCCGCTCGGAGAACGTCCCGGGGCTCGGGGGCTACCCGCGGCGCGTGATCACCCGGTACGTCACCATCATGGAGGCGGCAGCCCACCCCGCGAGGATCGCCCAGGACGGCCAGGTGTCACCGGAGACCAGGCCCTGCGCCAGCGTGGAGCGCATGACGACGGCCGCGTGCTCCATGGGCAGGACGTGGTGCAGCACCTGCAACCATTCCGGGAACCGTTCCGTCGGGAAGTTGATGGGCGAGAAGATCGTGACCACGAAGATCATCAACTGCGTGATGAGGTTGACGATCCGCGGCTGCGGGACCGCGTGTCCCACGGCGTACCCCACCGCGGAGGCCACCGCCACCACCAGCAGCGCCGCCGGGATCGCCATCGCGCTGATGTCCAGGGAGAGGTTGTACCGCCATGCGGCCACGCCCAGGGCGGCGGCAGCCGGCGGCAGCGCGATGATCGAGAACACGGTCAGGCCGGCGAAGTACATGGCCATGCGCGGCACCGGCAGCGAGAACAGGAACGCGTACGTCCCCATCAGTTTGTGCTCCGCCACCTGCTGCGGGACCATCACTAGCCCCAGCGTCAGCAACGGCATCACCGCGCCGCCCACCGCCAGGTAGGTAGCCTGCGCCACGCTGATCTCCTCGAAGAGGAAGCCGAACCCCACCACGATGCCGCCGCCGATGAGAAACTGGACGGCCGCCATCACGGGCAGGAACAGCCGCAGGCTGAGCACCTCCCAGCGGATCATCAGCAGGTAGGACTGCAGCCAGTAGCGCGGCCCCCCGCGGATGTTGATGGCAAGGGCCGGCGGCGCCGGCGCCGCCGCGAGCGCGCTCCCGGTCATGCTCCACCTCCGGATCCGCCGTCCGCACCCGGGCCGTCTTGGCCGTCCGGGCCGTGCGTGGCGCCCTCCGCGCCCACCAGGCGCACGTACGTGTCCTCCAGCGAGGACGCGCCGATCTCGTATTCCTCAGCGATCCCGGCCCGGACCAGACCGCCCACCCAGTCGATCGCGGCGGCCCGCCCGCACCGGATCGACCGCGAAGGCGGGCAGGTCCGGGTCCGCCGAGCCCGGCTCCAGGACAACCTCGAGCCGGAGACGCCCGCGGTCCGCGGCCTTGAGAGAGGAGGGTGTCCCCTGCGCAATGACGCGACCGCCGTCCACGACCGCCAGCCGGTCCACGGCTCGCTCGGCTTCCAGTACGTTGTGGGTCACCAGCAGCACCGCTGATCCACCCGCCGCCAGCGCGCGGATCTCCTGCCAGAGCAGGCGGCGGCGGAGTGGGTCCACGTCGTTGGTGGGCTCGTCCAGGATCACCACGGGGCGCGGCACCGCCGCCGTCATCACGAAGCCCACCAGCCGCTTCACGCCGCCGGAGAGCGAGGCGCCCATGGTGCGCTCCCACGGCCGGATGCGAAGCGCGTCGAAGAGTTCGCCCACGCGGCGGCGGACGTCGTCCGGGCGGCCGCCATGGATGCGGCCCGCCAGTTCAGCGGCCTCCCATGCGCGGAGCGACTCGATGGGCAACTGCGCCTGGGGGAGGTACGCGCACAACTGGCGCGCCACCCCCGGGTCCGCCACCAGGTCGAACTCGCCCAGGTGGATCTCGCCGCTGGTCGGCCGAAGCAGGCCCACCACCTGGCTGACCAGCGTGGTCTTACCCGCGCCGTTCGGCCCCAGCAGGCCGTAGACCTCGCCGGGCTCCACGCGCAGGTCCACCTCGTCGTTGGCGCGGACGCCACCGGGGTAGACCTTCGTCACCCCGTCCACGCGCAGCGCGCCCGCCCCGAGCGCCACCGCGCCCGGGTGCAGCGAGGCGGACGTCACGCGAAGCGGCCCAGGGTGCGGCGGACCTCGCGGAGCTGCGCGTCAAAGTCGCGCTGCGCCTCCTGGCGCGTGGGCGGGGCGCTGCGGCGACCGCGCAGGATCTTGGAGTAGTAGGTCTCGAATCGCATGAGAGTCGCCCTTCGGGAGCGGGCATCACGTTCGTATGCCTCGTTGTGACGTCACTATGACACCACCACGCCGTCTCGTCAACACCCCTCGCCAGGAATCCCCGCGACGAAGGCGCTGCCGAGGCAGGGTCCCTCGTCCTATCCGGTAGCATGGCCGCGCGACGGCCCACCGAAGGCCCCCGCCGAAGGAGGACTGCCCTGCCCACTTCCCTGCCAGACCACCGCCCGACCGCGCCGTTGAGTGAGGAGCAACTCGCTGCGCTGGCCGCGTGGCCCACGCCGGCGATCGCCAACGCCATCGAGACGTTCAACGTCCGCTCGCGTGCCACGGGTTTTATGTCCTCTGAGGTCCAGTGCCGCTTCCCCGAACTGGGCGTGGGCGTGGGCTACGCCGTGACGGCGAAGATCCGCGCCAGCATTCCCCCGGCCGAAGACCCCGAGACCGTGGACCGCGAGGCGTGGGTGGACCATCTGCTGACCGTCCCGGGGCCGCGCATCGTGGTGATCCAGGACATGGACCAGCCGGCGGTCGGCTCGTACTGGGGCGAGGTCAACGCCACGCGACACAAGGCGCTGGGCTGCCTGGGCGTGATCACGGACGGCGGCGTGCGCGACCTGGACGAGATGCGTGGGATAGGGTTCCAGGCGCTCTCGAAGTCCGTGCTGGTGTCGCACGCCTACGTCCACATGGTGGAGATCGGCGGGCCGGTGACGGTAGGCGGCCTCACGGTCCACTCCGGCGACCTGCTGGCCATGGACCAGCACGGCGCCATCCACATCCCGCACGACATCGCCCCGGAGGTCGCAGCAGCCGCGAAGCGCGTGGAGGACGAGGAGCGCGAGGTCATCGCCTTCTACCGCCGCGCGGACTACCGCCCGGGCGATCGCGACGGCGGGCGTTACCCGTAGACGACGGAGGGGGAGCAACCATGCGCGCCGTCCTCTGCCACGCCTGGGGAGACGTGGACGACCTCCGCCTGGAGGAGACCGCGGCGCCCACGCTGCCTGAAGGCTCCGTGCGCATCGCCGTGCAGGCCTGCGGCGTGAACTTCGCGGACACACTCATCATCAAGGGCGAGTACCAGGAGAAGCCGCCCTTCCCCTTCGCGCCCGGCATGGAGGTCTCCGGCACCGTCGCCGAGGTAGCCCCGGGCGTGGAGGGCTTCCGCGAGGGCGACCGCGTGCTGGCGATGCTGGAGGCCGGCGGTGGCTACGCGGAGGAGGCGGTGGCGCGCGCCTCGGACGTGACGCGCATCCCGGACGCCATGGACTGGGCGACGGCCGCCGCCTTCCCGGTGGTGTACGTGACCTCGCACCTGGCCCTGCGCCACCGCGCGCGGCTGGAGGCGGGCGAGGTGCTGTTGGTCCACGGCGCGTCGGGCGGCGTGGGCCTGACGGCAGTGGAGGTGGGCAAGGCGCTGGGCGCCACGGTCATCGCCACGGCCTCGTCAGCAGAGAAACTGGAAGTGGCCCGCGAACACGGCGCGGACCACCTGGTGAACTACGCCACCGAGGACATACGCGAGCGCGTCCTGGCGCTGACCGGCGGCGCGGACGTGGTCTACGACCCGGTGGGCGGGGACGCCTTCGCGGCGTCGCTGCGCTGCATCAATCCCGGCGGGCGCATCCTGGTGATCGGCTTCGCGAGCGGCGCCATCCCGCAGATCCCGGCGAACCACTTGCTGGTGAAGGACGCCGCCGCCATGGGTCTGAGCCTGGGCCAGGTGCGGACGCACCGGCCGGAACTGGTGCAGGAGTCCATGCGGGAACTGCTGGAGTGGTACGCGCAGGGTCGCCTCCACCCCCTGGTCTCGCAGACCCTACCGCTGGAGGACTACGCCCGCGCGCTGCGCCTGCTCCTGGACCGCCGCGCCACCGGCAAGGTGGTGCTCACCATCCGACCAGAGGCGGCAGGGTCGTGACGGAGAGCCCTCGGCGCGTCGCGGTCATCGGCGCGGGCGCCGTGGGGTGCTACTACGGCGCCCGGCTGGCGGAGGCCGGCCACGAGGTGCACTTCCTGATGCGCAGCGACTACGAGGCGGTGCGAGAGCGTGGCCTGGAGGTGCGCAGCAAGGACGGCGACTTCCGGCTCGCTACTCCCCTGGCGCACCGCGCCCCGGAGGAGATCGGCCCGGTGGACTGGGTGGTCTGCGCGCTGAAGGCCACCGCCGTGGAGGACGCCCGCGCCCTGCTCGCGCCCTGCATGGGCGAGGGCACGCGGGTCCTGCTGCTGATGAACGGCCTGGGGCTGGAGGAGACGTTCGCCGGCTGGTTCGGGGCGGAGCGGATCTTCGGCGGGCTGGCCTTCACCTGCATCAACCGCCTGGAGCCGGGCGTGGTGCACCACATCGACTACGGCGCGGTCACGCTGGCGCACCACCTCGATGACCCTGCCGCGCTGGAGGACGCCCGCGCCCTGTGGGACGGCGCGAAGGTCACCGTGCAGACGGCGCCGAGCCTCCTGGCCGCGCGCTGGAACAAGTTGCTCTGGAACGTGCCCTTCAACGGCCTGGCCGTCACCGCAGGCGGAATCACCACGGACCGCATCATGGGCGACCCTGGCCTCCGCGCCGCCGCGGAGGCCACCATGCGCGAGGTGGTCGCCATCGCGAATGCGGACCTGCGCGCGCACGGCTCCTCGGTACGCCTCGACGGCGGGGAGTCGATCCCCTCGATGCTGCGGGCCACGGAGGCGATGGCGGCGTACCGGCCGAGCACGATGATCGACTTCGTCGAGGGGCGCCCGCTGGAGGTTGAGGCGATCTTCGGCGAGCCGCTCCGCCGCGCGGACGCGCTGGGGGTGCCCGTTCCCTACCTCACGCTGCTCACCGCGCTCATGCGCGCCCTCAACCCCGCGTCCGGCGCCGTCCAGGGGAGTCAGCAGTGACGCCGCGCCCGCACGCTGGCCTCACCCGCCCCTCACACTTCGCCGTGTAGGGTGGCGCGGTGACGAGCACGCTGGCAGCACCGCACCCTCCGTCCGGCCAGCAACCCCCCGTCCTCGTGCTGCGCGGCCTGACCAAGTGGTACGACGGCCTAGCCGCGGTCGCTGGCATCGGGCTGGAAGTGGCGGCAGGCGAAGTGCTGGGGCTCCTGGGGCCGAACGGTTGTGGGAAGTCCACCACGCTGAACATGATCATGGGCTTCATCCGGCCCACCGCCGGCACGGTCACCATCGACGGGCACCAGATCCCCGGCCAGGAGCGGGAGGCCCTCGCTTCCGTGGGCGGCCTCGTGGAGGGGAGCGCGTTCTATCCGTACCTCTCCGGCCGCCGGAACCTGGAGATGCTCGCCCGGCTGCGCCGCCTGCCGGCCGCGCGCGTGGAGGAAGTGCTGGCCCTGGTGGACATGGGGCAGGCCGGTGGCCGCCAGTTCGGCGCGTACTCGCAGGGGATGCGGCAGCGCCTGGGAGTCGCAGCGGCGCTGATGCACCGCCCGCGACTGGTGGTACTGGACGAGCCCACCAGCGGGCTGGACCCCGCAGGCACGCGGGAGATGCGCGAACTGCTCCCTCGGCTCGCTGAGGAGGGCACCACCGTGATGCTCGCCAGCCATCTGCTGACGGAGGTGCAGCAGGTCTGCTCCTCCGTGGCAATCATGCAGTCCGGCGCGATCATCGCGCACGGATCGGTCCGGGACCTGCGGGGCGGCGACCAGCACTGGCAGGTACGCGTCCCGCCCGCCGACGTCCCCGCTGCCATGGAAGCGCTCCGAGGTGGTCCGGGGACGCTGGCCGTGACCCAGGAGGGTGACGTCCTCCTGGTGGACACCCCCGGCGGCGGCGGCGCCATCAACCGCACATTGGTTGATGCCGGGATCATTGCCAGCGAGATCCAGCCCGCGATATCCACGCTGGAGTCCGTGTTCCTCAGACTCACGGAGGGTTCGGGGGTGGGCCAGTGACCACGCTCATCGCCCTGGAGATCGAGAAGGTGCTGCGGCGTCGCCTCAACCAGGTGGTGCTCGCGGTGTCGCTTTCGCTGCTCATCCTTGTCTACGTGCTGCTGTGGATGGCGTCGGACGTGCTTGCCCAGGCGGGCGCGGCCGGCGGAGAGGGCGTCCAGGAACTGCGGTCCGCCCTGTACCTGGAGGAGACAATCCCATTTGCCGTCCTGATGCTCTACCTGTTCGGCTTCGTCGCGGGGGTGGTGGTGGTCGGCGCGAACGTGGGCGCCGAGTACACCTGGAACACCATGCGCACGCTGACCGCCGCTGAGCCACGTCGGGGACGCGTGCTGCTCGCCAAGTTGATCGCGCTCTGGGTCACGATCCTTGCGGGGATGCTGGTCGCCATGGCGGTGATGCTCGCCACCAGCGCCGTGATCACGATCTCGGCCGGCGAGTTCGACCTGTCCTTCGTGGACGCGGCCTACCTTGGCGACTCGGCGGGTTCATTCGGGAAGGTGCTGGTGGCCACGTCTCCCTATCTGCACCTCGCCTTCCTCTTTGGCGTCATCGGGAAGTCGCCCACCGCGGGGATCGCGCTCGCCCTGGGCGTCGCCTTCCTGGAAGGGATCATTGGTGGGCTCATGGTGCTGGCCGGAGGGTGGCTGGAGGAGATCCCGCGCTTCATGCTGGACCACAACGGGGACGCGCTGGCCGTATCTGGCGAGGGGCCGTTGAGCGGCCTCCTGGGGCAGGAAGGAGCGTTTGCCGGTGTGTTTGAGCGGCCGGACGTAGCGCACTCCGTCACTGTGCTGCTGGCCTGGGCAGCCTTCTTCCTGGCGCTGACGTTCTGGTCCTTCCGCCGTCAGGACCTGGAGTACCAGGGCGGCTAGCCGCTTTCTCACCGTGTAGCCTGCGAGGGCGTACCGAGGAGGTCCACCATGGGTTTCGCCCCCACATCCATGCAACTGACGAGCCCCGCCTTCATGGCGCACGGGCCGATCCCGCCGAAGTTCACCGGCGAGGGCGAAGACCTATCGCCGGCGCTGGAGTGGACCGATCCGCCGGAGGGCACGCGCGGCTTCGCGCTGATCTGCCATGATCCGGACGCGCCGCTGGTGTCGCCCGGCTCCTACGGCTTCGTGCACTGGGTGCTCTACAACATCCCGGGCGACGTGCGGTCACTGCCGGAGGGCGTCACCGCCTACACGAACGGCCGGACGGACTTCGGCAAGCAGCAGTGGAACGGCCCCATGCCTCCGAATGGCCACGGTGTGCACCACTACTTCTTCTGGCTCTTCGCGCTGGACCAGGAACTGGACCTGGAGCCCGGGCTCGCGCACTGGGAACTGCTACAGCGCATCGAGCCGCACACGCTGGGCATGAACCGCCTGATGGGGACGTACGAGCGGCAGTAGCGGCCTCGGGCTAGGTGCACATGCGGCGGACGATCTCGTAGGTGAGTTCGCAGCCCATCTGCAGGTTCTCCACGGTCAGGTATTCGTCGTTCCCGTGGAAGCCGGCGCGCTCCTCCGTGCTCAGGACGCACGGGGCGAAGCCGTAGGCGGGGATGCCGCGGGCGCGCAGGAAGCGGTTGTCCGTCCCCCCCACGGTCATCGAGGGCACCACGACAGCGTCCTCCACGGCATCCGTGATCACCTGCTCGATCACCCGGTAGAACTCGGTGTCCCACGCCACCGGCTGCGGTTCCACGTCGCCCAGGATCTGCTCATGGAACTCCACGGTGACGCGGTCGTCGTCGATGCGGTCGGCCACGGCCTGCCGCCACTCGTCCCGGGACTGCCCGGGCAGCAAGCGACAGTCCACGATGGCCGCACTCTTGGCGGGGATGACGTTCGCCTTGATGCCGGACTCCAGCATCGTGACGTTCAGGGTGTTCGTGAACATCGCCCGCAGCGGCGGGGAGGCGAGGATGGCGTGCTCCAGTTGCGGGCGGTCATCCAGGCCGGGCATCAGGCCGGCATCGGCCAGCCGAGCGACCCACGCCTCCGTCTCCGGCACGAACGTCAGCGGGCGCTCCCACTCCGCCAGTCGCTGCACCGCGCACGCCAGGCGCACCGCGGAGTTTTCCTCCACCGGGTGCGGGATGCTGCCGTGGCCGGGCGTACCCACCGCGGTGAGGCGCAGCCAGCAGACCTGCTTCTCGTTGGTGGCCACCGCGAAGACCTGGCGCGCCTTGCCCTGGAACTCGGAGGAACCTGAGCCGCCCTCGTTCATCTCGTACTCGACGCAGTCCACCAGTTCCGGGTGGTGGTCGCAGAGCCACTTCATTCCGTAGGTGCCCAGGGCCTCCTCGTCCGGGACGGCGCAGAAGATCAGGTCGCGCTTCAGGCGCAGGCCGCTGCGCTGGACCAGCAGGAACGCCATGAGTTGCATGACGCCGAAGCCCTTCATGTCCACGGCGCCGCGGCCGTAGACGCGGTTCCCCTCCTCCACCCCGGCGAAGGCGTCCTTGGTCCAGTAGGCGGGCTCCACGGGCACCACGTCCGTGTGGTTGCAGAGCATGAAGGCGCGCTTGCTGCCGTCCCCCGGAATGAGCGCGTACAGGATCTCGCGCTCAGGCGCGGTCTCGAAGTAGCGGGTCTGGATGCCCTCTGCCTCCAGCAAGCCGCCCAGGTAGCGCGCTGCCGGCGCTTCCCGCCCGGGCGGGTTGGACGTGTCGATGCGCAGGTACTCCTTGAAGATCGCGAGCGCTTCGCGGTGCAGGGCGGGCCAGTCGATGGCCGCCCCGTCGATGGCGCGGGCCATCGCCTCCCCCTCCCCCTGGGCGCCGCGCAACCTGGTGGCTGCGTCCCCTCGGCGCGTGGCGGGTGCGACGGGCGCGAGCCCGCTGACCCGGCGCTAGTATCGGCGGGGGGCGCAACCCCCGTTCACGTCAGCGTCAGCGTGCAGGATCGGAGCGGTGCATGTCGGGTGACCGGGCGGACATCATCTTCAGCGGCGGGCCGGTGCACACGGTGGACCAGCGGAACACCATCGCGGAGGCGGTGGCCGTCTCTGACGGCCGCATCCTGGCCGTAGGCTCCACCGCGGACGTGAACGCCACCGCTGGCCCGGAGACGCAGCGCGTGGACCTGCGAGGGCGCTCGCTGCTCCCTGGCTTCATCGACGCGCACCAGCACTTCTCCTGGCTGGGTGGGGCGCAGGAGTCCATCGACTGCAAGGCGCCGGGCATGGACAGCATCAGCGCCCTGCAGGACGAGGTGCGCCGTCGCGTCGCGGCGCAGCCCGCCGGCTCCTGGATCCGGGGGCGCGGCTACAACCAGGACTACCTGGCGGAGGGCCGCCACCCGAACAAGATGGACTGGGACGCCGTCGCGCCAGACCACCCGGTGATCTTCACCCGCACCTGCGGCCACATCATCTCCTTCAACACGAAGGCCATGGAGATGGCGGGCCTGGGCCCCAAGGCGCCGGACATGGACGGCGGCCGCTTCGACCGTGACATGGACGGCAACATCATCGGCGTGGCCTACGAGCGCGCCCTCGCCCCGCTGCGGGGGCCCTCCGAGCCCACGCGCGAGGAGTACCGGCGCTGGCTAGGGCTGGCGAACCACGCGGACCTGGCGGCGGGCTGCACCAGCCTGCAGGACGCCGGGGGTATGACCAGCGACACCCTGAACCTCGCCACGGACCTGCTGGACCGCGGCGAACTGCAGGTGCGGATCTACGCCTCGTTCATGGTGAACGCGCTGGACCACCCGCACGTGCCGATCCTCAACACCGGCGTGCGCACCGGCTTCGGGAACGACCACCTGCGCATCGGCGCGTTCAAGGTGGTGACGGACGGCTCGTCCTCCGGGCCCACCGCCGCCACGCGCGAGCCGTACGACGTGGACCCGGAGGACTCCGGCATCGCCTACTGGCAGCAGAGCGACCTGGACAACCTCATCGGCCGGGCGCACCGCGGCGGCTGGCAGTGCACCGTGCACGCCGTGGGCGACAAGGCCATTGAGCAGACGCTGACGGCCATGGAACACGCCCAGCGTGACTACCCTCGCGAGGGCCTGCGCCACCGCATCGAGCACTGCGGCATCACGCCGCCGGACCTGCAGGACCGCATCGTGGACTTCGGCATCGTGCCGGTGATGCAGCCGGCATTCTTCTGGGAGTTCGGGGACGGCTACATCAAGAACTACGGGCGCCACCGCGCGGACGTGATGTTCCCGGTGAAGTCACTCCTGCAGCGCGGCGTGGTGGTGGCGGCATCCTCAGACTCTCCGGTCACGGACTACCGGCCGCTCTTCCAGATCGAGCAGGCGATCACGCGGGCCACCCGGGCCGGTGACGTCTGCGGCCCGGACGAGCGGGTGGACCTCACCACCGCCATCCGCATGCAGACCATCAATGCCGCCTACGCCTCCTTCGACGAGGCGAAGAAGGGCAGCCTGGAGCCGGGCAAACTCGCGGACCTCGTGGTGCTCTCGGAGGACATTGCGCGCGTGCCGGTGACGGAACTCCGAGACCTGCCCGTGGACATGACGCTGGTGGACGGCCAGGTGGTGTACGCGCGTTCCTGACGATCTCGACCTGATCTCACCAATCACGGACGCGATGCGCTGGGCTATGATGCTGCGACTTCAAACTTCGTAGTGACCCGCGCGGGGGCCGCCCCGCGGGCATCGAGGCCAAGCATGGCGCAGACCGCCCCCACGCCGGCCCCGGGCTCGATGCCCGGCAGTCACGCGACTTCTTCCCCCTCGCCGGGGAGCACTGATCCGGCGGAGAAGCCGCCGGGAGTGATGACGCTGTTCCGGAACGCCTCCTTCCGGAACTACTGGGCGGCCACGTTCTTCTACTTCCTGGTGTTCGGCGCGCAGCGCTTCGCCTTCGTGCTGCTGGTGCTGGAACTGACGGACCGTGCCGGCCTGGGCGGCGTGGTGGGGTTCGCGCTGGGCATCCCCGCGTTCTTCATCACCATCCCCGCCGGTGTGTGGGCGGACCGCATGGACCGCCGCAAGATGGTGGTGATCGCCAACATCGCGGGCGCGTCCGTGCTGTTCGCTGTGGCGGTCCTCAACTGGACCGGCGTGATCAACGCCTGGTACGCGCTGGGCACAGCCCTGCTGGTGGGCTTCGCCACCGCCGCCGTGCAACCACCGCTCACCGCCATCGTCCAGATGATCGTGCCGCCGGAGCGGCTGATGAACGGCATCGTCCTACGGACGATGGGCCAGAACCTGGCGCAGTTCTTCGGCGCCACGCTGGGCGGCCTCGCGATCTCGCTGTTCGACTTCGGCGGCGCGTTCGCGCTCCAGGGCGCCCTCTACCTGGTGGCCGTGGCCTTCATGCTCGGCGTGCGGCTGGAGCGGGCCGCGCAACCCGCCGTCCGACCGAAGATGCGGGACGCCGCCCGCGAGGGCATGCGCTTCGTCTTCGACGACCCGGCGCTGCGCGGCCTGGTGATCATCTCCGTGTTCTCGGGGCTGTTCATGCTCGGCCCCACGTTCACGCTGATCCCGGAGATCGCTCGCACGAAACTGGGCGTGGGGCCCACGCTGAACGGGCTGCTGCTCGCATTCACCTCGATCGGCATGTTCGCCATGTCGATCTTCCTGGCCACGCGGCAGGAACTGCACGGCAAGGGCAACATCTTCGTCACGAACATGCTCATCGCCGGGCCGGCCGTCAGCCTGATGGGCCTCTCGCCCTGGTACGCCTTCACGGCGGCCGTGATGGTGATCTGGGGCCTGGGCGGCGGCATCTTCATCAACATGAACCAGACACTCATCCAGGCGAACACGCCCAACGCCATGATGGGGCGCGTGATGAGCATCTACGGGCTCTCGATCGCCGGCCTGATCCCGCTGGGGGCGCTGCTGGGCGGCATCGGCGCGGAACTGATCGGCGCGGACCGCTACCTGGCGCTCTCCGGCGTCATCCTCACCGGCTGCGCCGTCTGGGCCTTCCTGACCCAGCACGACCTGCGCGCACTGGACTGACGGCCGGAGAGACCGCGCACGCCGGCATCGAGGGCCCTCGAGCAACCGCCGTGGCCGCGGCTACCCGCCGGCGGCCTCGGCGGCTGCAGGCGCGGGCTGGTCGCGGAAGCGGCCGGTGCGGACCAGGATGCGGAGGTCCGGGATGGCGAGCAGGGCGCCCAGGAAGGCCGCTGCCCAGAGGATGCCCGGGATGACCAGCAGCGGGCGGACGCCCGTGATGTCCGCCGTGGCGCCGAAACCGAGGTTGATGAACGCCATGTGGCCGGCGGCGAGCATCACGAAGGTCGCCATCACGCGCCCTCGGATGTAGTCCGGCGTCACCCCCAGCACCAGCACCTGGGAGAGCGACATGTACCCGGCCTGCGTGGCGCCGGCCAGGAACGCGCCCAGCACCACCACCTCCGGGATCTGCGCCGTCCCCAGCACCACCATCGCGCCGCCTGAGCCAAACCCGGCGATCAGGAGCGCGCGGCCCTGCGAGGCGTTCGGCCCCAGCCGGGAGATCAGCACCGTGCCGGTGACGGCCCCGGCCCCGAGGCCCATCAGGATGGCGGAGTACGTCCGCTCGCCGCCGCCGACCTCCGTGGAGAGCGCGGGCATCATGGAGTCGAACGCCATGGTCAGGCCGCAGTGGAAGATCACCAGGATCACCACCAGGGCGATGCGACGCTCCGTGAAGACGTACTCCACGCCGTCGCGCACGTCCTTGAGCAGGCCGTCACGCATCCGCCGGCTGACCTCGGGGAGCGCGGAGCGGTAGTCGATGCGGTACAGCGCCCAGGAGCCGCCCACCATGGCCACCGCGGAGATGGCGAAGACGGAACCGGCGCCGATGGTCTCCAGCAGCACCGCCCCGATCAGCGGCCCGATGATCCGGGAGCCGTGCACGGAGATGCTCTGCAGGGCAACCGCGTTCAGCAGGTACTCGTCCGGGACCAGGCTGGGGGTCATCGCGTTCGCGGTGGGCTGCTGCGCGGCGCGGGAGATGCCGCCCAGCAGCGCCAGCACCACCACGTGCCACACCTCGACGACGCCGGCGAACGTCACCGCTGCCAGCACCGCGTTGGCGGCGATGCTGACGTAGGCCGCGCGCAACGCCAGCAGGCGTCGGTCCATGCGGTCCGCCATGGCCCCCGCCAGCGGGGCCGCGAAGATGTACGGCGCCATGCCGGCGAAGGTGACCATGCCCACGGCGGTGGAGGATTCCGTGAGTTCGTACACCAGCCAGCCGCGCGCCAGGATCAGCGCCCAGTTGGCGGCAGCGACAAAGACGGAGTTGGTGAAGAGCAGCCGGTAGTCACGGAAACCCAGCGCCGGGAACTGGCGGACAATGACATTTCCGCGGGCGGCTGGCGGGCTCACCGCAGGAGTGTACGCCCACGCGCGCCCTCGTACCTCACCCCGCCGGCCTGTCCCGTGCGGCCACCCGGATGCGCTAGGATGCGCCCGCTCACAGACCGCCCGGAGGAGGCCCGCGATGGCAGACGTGCACTTCGGCACCATGGTGCCCCAGATCAAGCGCTCCTGGGAGGAGGCCCGTACGGCCGCCACCGAGTTCGAGGCCATGGGCTACGACTCGCTCTGGGTGAACGACCACCTCTACGGGCCCACGTCGCCCCAGATCCCGATGCTGGAGGCCTGGAGCCTGGTGGGCGCGCTGGCCGCCATCACCTCCCGGGTGTCCATCGGCACGCTGGTGACGCCGCTGGGGATGCGGAACCCGGCGCACCTGGGCAAGACCATTGCCACGCTGGACCACATCTCCGGCGGGCGCATCATCCCCGGCCTCGGAGCCGGCTGGATGCCGCGCGAGTTCACGGACTTCGGGGTGCCCTTCAAGCCCACGAAGGAGCGCCTGCAGCAACTGCGGGAAGGCGTGGAACTCCTCCGCCGGATGTGGGGCGAGGAGGACGCCGTCACCTTCGAGGGCAAGCACTTCCAGACGCAGAACGTGGTCACGCAGCCCAAGCCAGAGAGGCAGCCTCGCCTGCTGATCGGCGGCTCGGGCGAGAAGGTCACCATGCGCATCGCCGCGCGGCACGCGGACATCTGGAACAACCTCGCCGGCCACCAGGACAACATTGCCCACAAGGTGGAGGTCCTGCGCGAACACTGCGACGTCGTGGGCCGCGACCCCGCCGAGGTCAAGGTCGCCCAGCAGTGCCTGGTCACCATCGCGAAGGACGATGCCACCGTGGGCCCCATGCTGGAGACCGCGCAGAAGATCTTCGGTGGCCACATGGGGAACCCGAAGGGCGAGTTGGCCCTCTCCGGCACGCCCGGCCAGGTGGCCGAGCGCATCCAGAAGCACATCGATGCCGGCTGCACCATGTTCAACATCGAGTTCTTCGGGCGGGACACCCGCGAGCCGGCGGAACTGTTCGCGAAGGAAGTCATCCCGCAATTCAAGTAGCAGAGTTCGATTAGCAGCAGGCACTCGCATGCGACCGCCCACCGTCCGTCCCTTCGAGCCCGCCGACCTCCAGGCGTGCGTGGCGCTCCTCGCCGGAGCGCACGCAGCCGCGCGCCGCATCCTGCCCTGCCTGCCGCAGCGCTTCGAGGCCATCGAGGCCTGCACACGCGCGCTGGACGCCGTGCTGGAGTCGCGGCCGGACACCTGGGTGGCGGAGCGGGACGGCGCGGTGGTGGGCTACCTGGCCGGGACGCGCTCGATGCCGGCCCCGGACTCCTTCGGCGCGCAGTACGCGCCGCCCCACGGCATCTCCGTCCCCATCACCGGCCACGCGCTCGCCGAGGGCGAGCCCGCGGAGCCGACGTACCGGGCCCTCTACCAGGTGGCCGCGGACCACTGGGCCGCTGACGGCTTCTTCTCGCACCAGGTGGCGCTGCGCGCCTCGGATGTGGCGGCGCGGGAGGCGTGGTTCCTGCTCGGCTTCGGCGCGCGCTCGGCCTTCGCGACCCGCGCCACCTCGGCCGTGGAGGGCGCCGCCGCGTCGGGCATCAAGGTGCACGAGGCGAACGTGGAGGAACTCCCGCTGGTCCGCCACTTCGACGAACTGGAGTCCCTGCACCACCGCGACTCCCCCATCTTCTGGCCCCACCTCGGCCGAGACGTGGCCACCGCCGTGGAAGCGTTCCAACGCGCGGCCCTGGAGGGCGACCAGAACCCGATCTTCATCGCCACCCGTGACGGCCAGCCGCTGGCGATGCACTTCGTGCTGCGCCGGGGCGGCTTCGGCAACCCCATAAGCCAGCCGGACAACTCGCTCTACCTCTACCAGGCGATCGTGGAGCCGGAGGCGCAGGGCAGCGGCGTGGGCACGGCGCTGCTCCAGCACACGCTGGACTGGGGACGCGGGCAGGGCCTCGAGTGGCTGAACCTGCACTACGCCACGCAGAACCCCTCGGGCGCCCCGTTCTGGCAGTCTCACGGTTTCACGCCGCTGGAGATCGAGGTAGAGCGCACCCTGGACGAGCGAATCGCCTGGGCGAAGAAGCGGTAAGTAGCAACAGAGACCGGCCACGGGGCCGGCACCTGTGACACGCCGAGGTCGAGGCTCATGACTGGAATTTGGCGAAACACCGCTGGTGGTGGATGGGAACTCCTGGCTCCTTCGGGGTTCACCGACGAGGCGGCGCTGCATCGCCTAGTGGAGTCCGCTCCCGAGGTCCTCCCGCTTGCGGGCAGCCCGCAGCTCGCAGTCGTGGGCAGTGAAGTCCAGTTGGGGAACGGCTACGCGGACCTGCTGGCGGTGGAGACCTCCGGGAGACTCGCGGTAATCGAGGTCAAGCTCGCCCGCAACGCGGAGGCTCGGCGAGCAGTCGTCGCCCAGGCCCTCGCCTATGCCGCATACCTGCACGGCTCGGACCTCGGAACCCTGGAGTCGACGCTCCTTCGAAAGCACCTGGACCAGCGGGGCTTTTCCTCCCTCCTGGAGGCGGCACGATCCGTCGACCAGGAGGGTGCGGTCGACGACGAGGCGTTCACCCAGGCGCTTGAGGGGAATCTCAGCGAAGGGGCGTTCAGAGTCGTCTTCGTCCTGGACGACGCACCGGCAGAACTGGTACGACTCACCGCCTACCTTGAGGCCGTCTCCGATCGGCTCACGATCGATCTAGTCACCGTCGCGTCGTACGAGGTCAATGGTTCTCGCGTGATCCTGCCGCAACGCGTAGCGCCCGATACCAGCAGCATTCGTGCGGCTACTTCACACCCTGGCAGAACAGCCGAGCGCGGGTACCTGGCCGAGAGCGGAGACGACTTCCGACAGGCAATAGATCGCGCGCCCGCCAGTCATCAGCAGGTGCTCCTCGCACTCTACGAGTGGGCGCAGGCTCTGGAGGATGAAAGGGTCGTGTCGCTTGCCACCTACCACGGTGCCGACGGGCGCTTGACCCTGCTGCCCCGCCTCCCGGCAGAGAAGGTGGGTTTAGTCACCATTTGGCTCGACAGCGGGGGCGGCTCGATCTCGTTCTGGAGAAGCGTGTTCGAGCGGCACTGCCCCGAGCTCATTGCCGAGGTCGAGCGGGTGGCAGGAGTAGGCATTCGTCAGGGAAACACGACGCGCGAGATTTCTGAGGCGCTGCTGGGGGTGCTGAACACGGCGTATCGGTCGGCGGCACAGTAGCGCCGCTACCGCTGGATCGTCAGCCCCGCCTCGGAGTCAGGGTCCACGACCACGGCGGTCTTGCCCTGGAGCCACTCCAGCAGGTCCGCACCCACCAGGTCGCGGCGCCAGCCCTCCAGGAGGGGGATGGCCGGCTCCTGGTCGTGGTCGCCGACGAGCCACCATGCGATGAGTTCGTCGATGTCGCGGCGGGTGGCGACGAAGCGCGGGGCGATGGCCGCCTCGCGGCAGCGGGCCTGCACGATGCCGCTGAGAATCGCCGGCCAGGACTGGCCCAGGTTCGGCACGCGCGGCGGTGCAGCCTCCTCCGGTGGCGGGTTCTCCGCGCCGGTGTGCACCGCGTCCAGGATCGCGCGTCCGTAGCGCTGGGCAGTGCCCTCGCCCAGGCCGCGCACGGCGCGGAGTTCCTGGAGGTCGGCCGGGGGCCGGCGGGCGACCTCCAGCATGGTGCGGTCGTTCAGGATCCAGGAGGGCGGGCGGTTGGCGCGCAACGCCTCCTCCTCCCGCCAGGCGGCCAGCGCGCGGAGGGCGCCCTGCCCGCGGCGGCGCAGGCTGTTCCAGCCGCGGATGCGGCGGTACATCTCCTCCGGCGGGATGCGCTCGGCCCAGGTCTCCGCCAGGCGGTCGCACTCGTCCAGCGCCCAGCCCAGGCGGTCGCGCGCCACCAGGTCCGCGCGCAACTGGTCCCACGCCGCCAGCAGGTAGCGGACATCGTCCAGCGCGTAGCGGATCTGGTCGTCCGTCAGCGGGCGGCGGGACCACTCGGTGAACTGCGAGCCCTTGTCCAGGTGCACGCCGGCCATGCGCTCCGCCAGCGCCGCGTAGCCGATCTGGTCGCCCATGCCGAGGAAGGCCGCCGCGATCTGGGAGTCCACGATGCCCCGACCACGCACGCCGAAGACCGCGCCCATCAGCGCCAGGTCCGCCTGCGCGGAGTGGATCACGGTCTCCACGCTCGGATCCGCCACCAGGTCCGCAATGGGGCGCGCGTCCACCTGCAGCGGGTCAATGGCGCGGACGTGCGGGGTGTCCGGATCGCCCCAGCCGACCTGCACCAGCGAGAGTTCCGCTACGTAGCGGCCCTCCGTCATGAACTCCAGGTCCAGGGCGAAGCGGCCGGCCTCGCGGATCGCGTGGGCGATACCTGACACGTCCTCCGGGGTCGTGATCAGGGCGGGCGCCGGCTCGATAGTGGTCACGGGCCGGACGATAACACGGCCTCCCCGAACGCTCTTCCCGACTTCGCGGATCCAGGGGCCTCGCGCAGGACGCCCTCCACCGGAGACGCTTGCCCGCAGGCATACGATCCGCGCTGTTCCGGCGCACCCGGCTCAATGGACCAGCCGGCGTACCCGGCGACAGGAGGATGCACATGGTGGCGATGAAGGCCGCGGTGTTCCACGCGGCGAACGAGCCTCTGACCATCGAGCAGGTGGACCTCGCTGACCCGGAGGGATACGAGGTGCTGGTGCGCACGGTGGCGTCCGGCGTGTGCCACAGCGACCTGCACTTCGTGGACGGCTACTACATGATGAAGACGCCCGCCGTGCTGGGCCACGAGGCCGCCGGCGTGGTCGAGGCGGTGGGGCCGCTGGTCACGGAGTTCGCCCCCGGCGACCACGTCATCGCCTGTCTCTCCACCTTCTGCGGGAAGTGCGAGCGCTGCCTGGAGGGCCAGACGCACCTCTGCACCAACAAGCCGCAGCGCTCCGCCAACCAGGCGCCCGCGATCTCCTGGAACGGCGAGCCGGTCACGCAGGGGTTCCGCGTGGCCTCCTACGCGGAGCGCATGCTGATCCACGAGAACGGCCTGGTGAAGATCGGGGACGACATGCCCCTGGACCGTGCCGCCCTCATCGGCTGCGGCGTCACCACCGGTGTGGGCGCGGTGCTGAAGACGGCGAAGGTGGAGCCGGGCTCCACGGTGGCTGTCTTCGGCTGCGGCGGCGTGGGGCTGGCGGCCATCCAGGGCGCACGCATCGCCGGTGCGCGCCGCATCATTGCCGTGGACATGGTGGAGCACAAGCTCGCCACCGCCCGTGAACTGGGTGCGACGCACTCGGTGGACGCGTCCTCCGGCGACCCCATCGCCAAGATCCGGGAGATCAGCGGCGGCGGCGTGGACTACGCCTTCGAGGCGATCGGCCTGAAGGTGGCGGCGGAGCAGGCCTTCGAGGCCATCCGCCCCGGCGGCACGGCCACCATCATCGGCATGATCCCGGTAGGGCAGAAGATCGAGCTGCCCGGCGCGGCCTTCCTGGGCGAGAAGAAGATCCAGGGCTCCAACATGGGGTCCAACCACTTCAAGGTGGACATGCCTCGCTACATCGAGTTCTACCAGCGCGGCCTGCTGCAACTGGACCAGATGATCACCGCCCGCGCACGCCTGGAAGACGTGAACGACCGGCTGCGCGCGATGAAGGAGGGCGAGGTCGCCCGCTCCGTCCTCATGTTCGACTAGACGCGAGCGAGACCGAGCCTGCCGGAAGGAAGCCCCATGCCCCCCGTTGAGATCCACGGCGAGTGCGACCCGAAGTTCCGAGCCGTTGCCGATGCAGTTGCCCAGAACTTCGAGCAGCGCGGTGACAACGGCGCATCCGTGTGCGTCACCGTGGACGGCCAGGTGGTGGTGGACCTGTGGGGCGGCTGGAAGGACATCCAGCGCACCGAGCCCTGGGAGCAGGACACGCTGGTCAACGTCTGGTCATCCACCAAGGGCATGGCCACCGTGGCCGGACACGTGGCAGCCGACCGCGGCTTGCTGGACTTCGAGGCCCCCGTAGCCCGGTACTGGCCGGAGTTCGCGCAGGCCGGCAAGCAGGACGTGCCGGTGAAGTGGCTCTTCACCCACCAGGTGGGCCTGGTGGACTTCGACGGCGACCACCCGGACGGCGTCGCCCTCGACTGGCACGAGGTCTGCCGCCGCCTGGCGGAGACGGCGCCGCAGTGGACGCCCGGCACGGAGTGCGGCTACCACGCCGTCACCTGGGGCTGGCTGGTGGGCGAGGTGGTGCGGCGGGCAGCCGGCGTGGAGTCCTTCGGCCAGTACTTCCGAGACGAGGTGGCGAAGCCGCTGGGAGCAGACCGGGACTTCTACATCGGCCTGCCGGACTCGGAGCATGACCGCGTGGCCCGCGTCTTCCGAGCCCGTGACGAGGACACGCCTGCCACCCCGCCGGCCGGCAACCTGGGCGCGGTGCGCGACCCGATTGCCTCGCGGAGCGGCATCCTGGGCCTGCCGAAGTGGTCGGCCAGCCCGGCGAGCCCCGAGTGGAAGCGGGCGGAGATCCCTGCCGCCAACGGCCAGGGGAACGCCCGTGGCCTGGCCCGGGTGTACGCTGCGATGGCCAACGGCGGCGAGGCGTTCGGTACCCGGCTGATGTCGCCCGAGTCCGTGGAGCGGTCAGCGCGCGTGGAGTACGAGGGGCCCGACCGCTGCCTGGGCGTCCCCGTGCGGCGCTCCCTGGGGTTCATGCTGCCCTCCAGCGAACTGGACTCGCGGCCGCCGGAGACCTTCGGGCACGGCGGGATGGGCGGCTCCATGGGCTTCGCGGACCCCGTGCGCCACATCTCCTTCGGATACGCCATGAGCCTCATGGCCCCGGCCGCCGGCGCCTCTGGCGCCAACGACCAGCGAGGGCAGGCACTCGCGAAGGCGGTCTACGCGTCGCTGTAGCAGCCCCCGTACCGTCGCGATTGCGATCCACGTGAACTCCCTACCATGCGCGTTCGACGCGGGGTGTACCGTGCAATTGCACACGCCGCACGTGCAGCAGTAGCGAGGGACACACATGGGTATTCTGGACTCGATCATGTCGAAGTTGGGACGCGACGCGAAGCGCAAGGCGAAGAACGCCACCCAGAAGACAACCAACGAGACGATCAACAAGGCCTTCAAGTAGCAACGCGCCGGACAACTGAGGGGACGCTTGCTGGCGTCCCCTCAGTCGTCGTACCCGGCCTACAGCGGCCGGGCTACAAGGGCTCGCCCCATCGGTCCCGCGAGGCCACGTCTTCGAGGGGCTTCCGGGTCACCGGGCCAAACTTTCCGCGTGGGTAGCCCACCGGAACGGCGTAGACCACGCGCGCGCCCTCCGGCATGGCGAACAGGTCACGGACCTCCTGCTCCACGCTGGGGTGGAGGTTCGTGATCGTGGCGCCCAGGCCCAGCGCACGCGCGGCCAGCAGCAGGTTCTGAGTGGCCGGGATTGCGCCCGTCATGTCCAGCACCGTCGGCGTGGTCGCGCACACGAGGATCACAGCCGGCACGGCGCCGAAGTCGTCCGCCAGTCGCATGGCTGACCGCGCCACCCGGTCCGCCTCGGGGATGTCCTCCGGGCCGTTGATACCCGCGTCTTTTCGCTTCGCCCACCAGGCGCGGCGGTAGATCTCCCCGAACTTCCGCCGCTGCTCCGCGTCCCGCACCACCAGGAAGTGCCACGCCTGGCGGTTGCTGGGCGACGGCCCCTGGATGGCGGCCTCCAGCAGCGTGCGGATGTCCTCGTCAGACACGGGGTCCGGCTTGAAGCGCCGGATCGCGCGCATGGAGAACATCACGTCGCCCAGGGGCTCGCGGAGATGGTCGCGGGCGCTCACTGGACGGGCCCCGTGCCGACGACGCCGGCCTGCACCAGGCGCTCGACCTCCTCCGGCGTGAACCCGGCCTTCTCGAGCACCTCGGTGCTGTGCTCGCCGGGACGCGCGGCGCCGCGGGTGGCGCCGCCGGGGGTGCGTGAAAGTTTCACCGGTGAGTTGGAGACCTTCAGCGTCCCTCCGGTCCAGGTCGGCAACTCCACGATCATCTCCCGTGCCAGGACCTGCGGGTCCTGCGCCGTGTCCGCGATGGTGTTGAGCGGCCCCACCAGGAAGTCATCGCCCAGGATGTCCAGCCACTCCTGCTTCGTGCGCTTGCGGAACGCCTCGAAGAGCAGTGGCTCCAGCACGCCGTAGTGACGGGTGCGACCGGCGTTCTCGGTGAACCGCTCGTCCACGGCCAACGCGTCCGCGCCGATCATGCCGCAGAACAACTGCCAGTTGTTGTCCTTCACCCCAGCCACCACCACCCAGCCGTCGCTCGCCGGGAACGCCTGGTGCGGGGTGGACAGCGGGTGGCGGAGGCCGGCGCGCTTCTGCACCTCGCCGGTGGCGAAGTAGCGGATGATCGGGTTCTCCATCAGGGCCACCTGGCAGTCCAGCATGCCGATGTCCACGTGCTGCCCCAGACCGCTCTTCCCGCGTTCCACCAGCGCGGAGAGCACGCCCACCGCCGTGAAGAGCCCGCCCGCCATGTCGCCGATGGAGTAGCCGGCGCGTGAGGGCAGCGGGTCGCTCTCGTGGCCGGTGGTGCTCATCAGGCCGCCCATCCCCTGCACGATGATGTCCACCGCGCCGCGGTCCCGATACGGGCCGGTCTGGCCGAAGCCTGACGTGGAGGCGTAGATGAGCCCCGGGTTCACCTCGCGGAGCGCCTCGTAGCCGAAGCCCAGGCGCTCCATGGTGCCGGGGGAGAAGTTCTCGGTGAGGACGTCCGCCTCCCGCACTAGGCGGTGGACCACCTCGCGCGCCTCGGGCGCCTTCAGATCCAGCATCAGGCTCTTCTTGCCGCGGTTCACGGAGAAGAAGTAGGTGCTCACGTCATGGACCCAGGGCCCGTTGCCGCGGCGGCGCTCGTTCTGGTGCACGGTCTCGATCTTCCAGACCTCCGCCCCCAGGTCCGTGAGCACCATGGAGCCGTACGGCCCCGCCAGCGCCCAGGTGAAGTCCAGCACCGTGATGCCCTCGAGTGGCCCGCCCATCTGTCCCTCCACTCCGCGCCCCCCGGCGCGGCAATGATCCGGCCCGACCTAGCGCCCCGTGACCCGTCGCGTGGCGTCGCGGAAGCGCTTCGTCTGCTCCGGGCTGCCGCGCAGGCGGCGATTGATCGCCTCCTCCTCCGCGCGCGCCTCCTCGCTGAGCGTCGCCAGGTCCACCACGCGCTTGGAGGCCTGCACCGCCGCCGCCGAGTGCCCGGCGATCACCTCCGCCATCTCCAGCGCCGCAGCCAGCACATCCTCCCGAGGCAGCACGCGGCTGACGAGGCCGGCTTCCAGCGCTTCCGCGGCGTCGAACGTGCGGGCCGTGAAGATCCAGTCCTTGGCGCGGGACGCCCCCACCAGGCGCGGCAGCATGGCCGCCGCCACCACCAGCCCGTACTCGGCGCCGGGGATGCGGAAGGTGGCCGTGTCGCTGGCGAGGCGGATGTCGCAGGCCACGGCCAGTCGGAGGCCGCCGCCGTAGCAGTAGCCGTTGATCGCTGCGATGACCGGCAGGGGCGTAGCGGAGACCTCGGCGGTGCCGTTCTTGCGCTCCGCCGGCGGTGGCAGCGGCGTGGCCCCCTGCTCCAGGCCGGACATCTCGCTCATGTCGCCGCCGGAGCAGAACGACTTCTCGCCGGCGCCCGTCAGCACGATGACCTTCGCGCCTTCCTCGGCAGCCCCGGCTACAGCAGCGCCTAGCGCATGGTTGAGCGCGGCGTTCAGGGCATTGTGCCGCTCCGGGCGGTTCAGGGTCAGGAGCAGGACGTCCCCCCGGCGCTCGCTCAAGAGGACGGGTGACTTGGGTTCAGTCATAGATGGCTCCCGCTCCGCGGATCACCAGCGTGAAGGAGGCGGACGCTACCACAGCGGGCTGAAACATTATTGGCGTCCCGGACTCCGGAAATGCCACACGGGGCCTCCGCGCAGGCGTACCGTGAGAGTGCACAGCAGTGCAGAAGAGGCGAGGTGTCCCCATGGGTCTCCTGAACACGATCCTGTCCAAGTTGCCCGGTGGCGCTGGGCGCAAGGCCAAGTCGGACGCACAGACGGCCGACCGCAAGGAGCGGAACGAGAGCGCGAAGAAGCTCTTCAGATAACGCGACGCTCCGCACGCGACGATAGAGGCCGCCCCTGGGCGGCCTCTCGTGCTTCCGCGTCCCCGACGGAGGGGCTCACCGCCCCCGGAATGTCGGCGGCTGCTGCTCCAGGAACGAGCGCACGCCCTCCCGGAAGTCGTCCATTCGGGAGAGCGTCCGGAAGTGCATCATCACGTGGTCCACGGTGGCCTCGAAGGTCTCGTGCTCGCCCAGCCGCATCATGCGCTTGGTGACCTGCACGGCGGCCGGGGCGTTGGCTGCGATCTCCTCCGCCCAGGCGCGGGCGGTGTCCATCAGGTCCTCCGCGGGCACCACGGCGTTGACCAGGCCAATCTCCAGCGACTCCTGCGCGCTTAGCACCTGGCCGCGGAAGAAGATCTCGGCGGCCTTCGCGTAGCCGACCAGGCGCGGCAAGAGCCACGTCCCGCCGCTCTCCGGCACCACGTTCCGCTTCACCACCACGGCCGCCATCTTGGCGTGCTCCGACGCGATGCGGATGTCGCACAGCAGCGCCAGGTCCATGCCATAGCCGGCGGCGGCGCCGTTCAGCGCGCAGATCACCGGCTTGTCCATGTGGTACAGGGCGGTCGGCGGCGACTCGTCCAGGTCGATCAGCGAGAACGGCGGGCTTTCCGCCTGCTGGCCCTGCGCCGCCGAGCGGTCCACCAGGTCCAGTCCGGAACAGAAACCGCGCCCGGCCCCGGTGACGATGACCACGCGGATCTCGGGATCCTTGTTCGCGGCGCGCAGTTGCCGCGCAAAGGCCGTGAGCATGGGGCCGCTGATGGCGTTCAGGCGCTCAGGGCGGTTGAGCGTGATCGTGAGGATCGCGCCGTCGCGCTCGGCCAGCAGTTCGTCGGTACCGGTGTCGATGAGTTGGGTCGTGGTCATGGTCGGCTCCTCGTGGGTCGTTCGTACGAGCGGATGCAAGATACGCCGTTCAGCCGGGCGCACCCACCGCCCGCAGCACCGCGTCCCACGCGACATCAGACGCCACCACGCCCAGCGCGTCCGGCGAGAGCGTGGAGGCGAGACGCCCCGTGGAGACGGCAAACAGGACGTCGCCGTCCGTGCTCGTGTGGAACGGGTCGATCGCACGCCCCATCGAGGTGTGCACTAGCCGGGCCACCTGCTGCAGGGCGTCGCCGGAGAGCGTGGCGTCCGTGACCACCACGGTGAGCGTCGTGTTGGTGTCGCGCCTGGGCGGGCCGGGGCGCGCGCCCTCCCGGATGGCGTCCGCCATGCGCAGCCGCCGACCGTCCGAGGGCGAGCGGTTGCCGCGGACGGGGCTCCCCTGCCGGTCCAGGACGGCGCCTACGGCGTTGACCACGGTGCAGACGAGCACGCGCGTCTCGTCCACCTGCCGGAACGCGGCGCCCTGGCCCCCCGGTTCCGCGCCCGGATCACCGTAGAGGAACTTCCCCACCGCAGCGGACACGCCGGCGCCGCGCTCTCCCTGCGGGAACCACCCCGTCCTGGTGGATGATGCAGCGGCCCGGCCCAGGGCATGGTCCGGCGAAACAGCGTTGTCGCGTCGGCCGTAGTCGTAGATCACGGCGCCGGAGACCAGGCGGAACGGCGACTCACCGCCCCAGCGCAACGGGCCCCGGATGCCTTCGTGCAGCGCGGAACTCACCCCGGCCACGGCCTCCAGCCCGGGCAGCGAGCCCCCGGTGAGACAGATCGCGTGCGTGAAGCGGTTCTCCGCGCCGATCACCCCCACCGAGCCGCCCCGGACGTCCACCGCCATGGCCGCGCCGTCCGGGAAGCGCAGGACGGTGCAGCCCGTGGGGCCCTCGGCGTACTCGGCCACGCCCACCTCGACACCCTCGAGGTCGAACGACAGTGCGGGGCCGTCGAACTCGGTGACCGGGACGAGCGCCACGGCCTAGCGGTCCGTGGCGGAGCGGTAGTCCTGGTAGGGGCCGTCGCGCCAGGCCAGCGCTTCCTTCAGGCCGCCCGAGCGCATGTGGTCGCTCCACTGGTAGGACTGCGAGGTGAACGTGCCGGCCGCGTCCAGGTCCGTGCTGGAGTGGACGCTGGAGTAGATGCCCATGTTCTCGTGGAAGCGGTTCATGTGGACCTTGAGCATCGCCAGGTGGTCCGCCGGCAGGATCGCGATGCGGTCCGCCAGCGCGATGGTCTCCTCCTCCAGCCGGTCCAGCGGCACGGCGCGGTTCACCAGGCCCATGTCCGCTGCCTCGGTCCCGGTGATGTTGTCGCCCGTGTAGAAGAGTTCCTTGGCCTTCCGCATGGGGATCAGCAGCGGCAGGATCATGGAGGTGCGCGTACCGGCGAAGCGCAGGCCGGGGTGCCCGAACTTGGCGTCCTCCGCGCAGACCACCAGGTCCGCCATCATCGAGAGTTCGCAGCCGCCGGCAATGGCGTAGCCGTGCACCTGGGCGATGGTCACCTTCTGCAGGTTCCAGAAGTACATGTGGATGTTGGTGATGCGCTGCATCCCGGCGCGGACGCCCTGCCACAGGCGGCGGCCGTCCTCGTCCTGGGTGCGGAACTGCCGTACCACCGCGTCCGCACCGGTGCGTTGGGGCGGCGTGAGGTCGTAGCCGGCGGAGAAGGTGCGCCCTGCCCCGCGGACGATGATCACGCGCGCGGTGTGATCCGCTTCCAGCACCTCCAGCGCCTCGCGCAACTCGAAGAGCAACTCCTGGGAGAGTGCGTTCATCTTCTCGGGGCGGTTGAGCGTGATCCGCGCGATGCGGTCATCGGTACCCACGCGGTCAATCATCAGGTTCTCGAAGTCCGGGTATGCCATGTGGCGGTTGCTCCTCACCTTGCGTCGGGCAGCCTCGACGGGCGCCCGGCGGCGAGAGTGTAGCCCCGCCGGCGAAGGCCCCGTCTGACCACTGAATCAACCACATGCGTATTGAGACGCGCTACCCTGCCTCGCGCAGTCCGGCCCCCTGGACGGAGGAACACCGCCATGAAGATCGCCGTCACCGGTGGCACCGGCTTCGTGGGCTCGCACGCCACCGCCCGCCTGTTGCAGGCCGGCCACGAGGTGCGCCTGCTGGTCCGCGACGCCGCGCGCGCCGGCAACCTCGCCCCGCTCGGGGTCACGCCGCCGACCGACCTGGTGGTAGGCGACGCCACCGACCCGCAGGCGGTCGCGCGGCTCCTCGAGGGCTGCGACGCCCTGCTGCACGGCGCCGCCGTCTTCTCCCTGGACACGCGCGACGCCGCCGCGATCCGGCGGACCAACCTGGCCATGGCCGAACTCGTCCTGGGCGAGGCCGCCCGCCGCGGCCTGCAGCACATCGTGTACGTCTCCAGCATCGCCGCGCTCGTCCCGGCGGAGGTGCAGCCCGTCACCGGGGACAGCCCCCTGGGCAAGGGCGTGGACGACTACACCCGCTCCAAGATGGGCGGCGAGGCCGTGGCCCGGCGCCTCCGGACAGAAGGCGCGCCCATCGTGTGCATCCTCCCCTCCGGGGTGACCGGCCCGGTGGACCCGTACCTCAGCGAGATCAACGAGCAGGTCCGGTGGGGCCTGAAGGGCATGCTCCCCCTGCTCCCACGCTCCACCTCGATTCCGCTCGTGGACGTGCGCGACCTTGCCGTCGCGATCACAAATGGCGTGGAGGGGGCAGCACCCGGCTCCTACACGGTCTCGGGCTTCCACGAGACCGCGCAGAGCCTGTTGAGGAGGCTGGCTATGCTCACCGGCCGGCGGCTCCCGAGCGTCCGCGTTCCCAATGCCATGGCTTCGGCGTCCGCGACCCTGGCGGACCTGGTGCAGCCGGTGCTGCCGTGGTCGCTCCCGCTGCGTGGCGCAGCAGTGCGGGAGATCACCACGCTGCCCACGGTGGACAGCAGCGCCGCCCGGGACGCCCTCGGCTTCGCGCCGCGCGACCCGGACGAGACGCTGGGCGACACGGTGCGCTGGCTGGCGGAGGCCGGGCACATCAGCCGCAAGCAGGCGGGGAGGCTGGCCTCGGAACCTACAATGTCGGCATGACTTCCATCCAGGACATCGCCAACACCGCCACCGGCCTCAAGGTCACCGTGGTCTCGGACTTCATCTGCCCCTGGTGCTACGTGGGGCTTCAGACCATCGACCGCCTCTGGCGCGAGTACGACATCACGCTGGACTGGGCGCCGTTCTTCCTCGACCCCACCGTCCCGCCGGAGGGCCGCCCTCGAAAGCCACAGTCATCACCGGACGCGCCGAAGTCTGACCTGGAACTGCGCGGCGAGGCCGTGGGCATCGAGTTCCGGCGCGGCCGCGAGTTCACACCCCACACCCACCTGGCGCTCCAGGCCTCCGAGTTCGCCCACCAGAACGGCGACACCCGCACGGTCATCGAGTACCACCGGGCCCTCTTCAAGGCGTACTTCACGGACTTCGAGGACCTCATGGATCCGGAGGTGCTGGTGAAGCACGCCGCCGCCTCCGGCCTGGACGGCGATGCGATGCGCACCGCGCTGGCGGAGGGCACGTACGTGGAGGCCGTGGACCGCGGCATCGAGCACTCGTACGCCATCGGCGTGCAGGGCATCCCGACGTTCATCCTGAACGACCAGTACGCCATCGTCGGCGCGCAGGACTACTCGACGTTCGAGAAGGTGATGGAGCGCCTGGGCGTTGCTCGCCGCGAGGAACCGCTGGGCGCAGAAGGCACCCCGTAGCCGCCAATCCGATCTTCACGGTCCGCCTGGAACTGCGTCCCATGACGCTCGACTTCCTGCGCGCGACGGTCACGGGCGACCGTGCGAGGGCGACCACGCTCCTGGGTGCCGCCCTCCCCGAGGACTGGCCGGACGACGCGCCCGTGGCGCTGTGGGCGAACCGCTCCCAGGACGAGGCAGCGCTCCCCTGGCTGGCGCGTGCCGTGATCCTGCGCGACACGGGCGAGATGATCGGCCACGCGGGCTGCCACCTCCCTCCGGGCGCCCCCTCCACGGAGGCGTGGGCTCCCGGTGGCGTGGAGATCGGCTACACGATCTTGGAGGCGTACCGGCGCCGCGGATACGCCAGCGAGGCCGTGATGGGGCTGGTGGACTGGGCAGCGTCGGAGGGCGTGACCGCCGTGATGGCGACCACCGCGGTGGGCAACGTCGCATCGCAGGCGGTGTTGGGCCGTTGCGGCTTCACTCGCGTGGGTGAGATCGAGGGTGACGAGGACGGCCCGGAGTACGTGTGGGTGCGGCAGGCGCCCCCGGACAGTCGCTAGCGCAGCAGCGCGTCCAGCGAGGCCGGTCCCGCTCCGCCGATGGCGAGCGTGAGTGCGCCGGCCACCAGCAGGACGTCCAGTTCGTAGCCCTGCACATCTCCGCCCTGGAACGGCGCGCGCAGCCGGAACTTCTGCGTCAACGCCGCCGCGGTCATGTTCACGGCGACGAACAGCGCCGCGTAGTGGACGATGAAGCCGACGAAGATCAGCGTACCGCCCACCACCTCCACCGTGGCAACGAAGCGGGCGAGGGCCTGCGGCGCCGGGAATCCGAGGCCACGGAACCACTCGCCGGTGCCGGAGATGCCGCGCGCCCACTTGCCGCGGCCGCTGTCGAACATGATGAAGCCCAGGACTAGGCGCAGCGGGAGCAGCGCCCACTCCAGGTGCTGCCCCCAGTCCAGTGCGCCGGGGCCGAAGGGATCGACGAGCCAGTCCATCCGCGGAGCGTACCGCGTGCCGTGACACCGCCCGGGGAGCGCCGGGCCTACATCCGGCGGGGCAACTCCACCTCCGCGGTGCCCTGCACCGGCTGCTCGCCTCGATCGTTCTCCAGCGTCACGTCCAGCCGGACGATGCCGGGGGCGGCGTCCTCCAGGCCGTCGATGCCCGGCTCACCGTCGCCGCCGGTGTCCGTCACCACGGCCAGGCAGCGCAGGCGGTCGCCGTGCAGCACCGGGCGGCGAAACGAGACATCGAGCGACACGATGCGCCCCAGCGGGCCCATCCAGTCCGTGACGATGCGCGTGATCATGGCCGTGGACATGGTGCCGGGGACGATGGGGCGCTCCAGACCCTGGCGCCGGGCCTCGCCGGCGTCGCTGAAGCGGCCGCGGCCACGGTCTGAACCGCCGCCCCCGCCGGACGGCATGCTGGAAGACATGAAGGCCTTCACATGCTCCGTGGTGGGCTGCTGGAACTCCTCGAACTCCGAGCCCACCTCCACGTCCTCGAAATAGCGCTGGTCCTGCAGGGCCTCCGTGTCGTTCACGCCTCACCACCTTCGCCCGCGGGGGTATCGGCCACGGGGCGAGTCTGCCGGAACACCATGGAAGTCTCCGTCGCGGCCACGTCCTCGCCGTGCTGGTTCATGTATCGCGTGCGCCGCACCACGAAGGCCATGCGGCCGCTGCGGCCCGTCTTCTCGTAGACCTCCTTGATCTGCGCGTAAGCGTCGATGACGTCGCCCGGGCGGATCGGCAGGAAGTACTCCTGGCGGGAACCGGCCATGAAGGTGTTGTTGCCGAACTCCACCTTGGGGTCCGGTGGCTGGCCCAGTTGGGCCGTCTGCAGGATGCCCGGCGGCGCCACCAGCCCGCCGTACGGGCCGTGCTCCCGCGCGAACTCCTCGTCCGTGTAGAGCGGGTTGCGCTCGTCCAGCGCCTCGCAGAACGCCTGGACGGACTCCGGTGTGACCTCCAGCCGGCCCACGTGCACCTCTCGGCCCACCACGGATCGGTCGTACACCAGCGCGTCGCCGCCCAGTTCGCCCTGGCGGCTGGTGGAGGGGATGAGCGAGGCCACCGTGGGGCGCTCACGGATCTCCGCGCCGGGCTTCGTCTCCTCCAGCCGCACCGGGACGAACCCCGCGGCCGGGTCGCGCAGCGCGGCGACCAGGTCGTCCATGGTGCGGATGTCGCCCTCGAAGCGCGTCATGCACCGGCCCAGGGCGCTCACGAAGTGGGAGTCGGATGAGCCCACCTCGCGCAGACCGTGGGCCAGCGCCAGGTCGTGGCCACGCGCGTTCTCGAAGTCGCTGCTGCCGCCGTTGAGGGTCTCCACCAGGCGTAGCGGCGAGAGGTCCACCGCGCGTTCCTCGTAGTGGTCCACCACGCCGATGCGCGGGCGGCCGGCGTGGGCGCCCACCCCCACGCCACCCGTCTCCCAGGCCGCGCGGAACACCTCCGCGTACGGCAGGCCCACGTCCGCCAGGTTGAACCGCCCCAGGAACTCAGGCGTCACGCCAAACACCAGCACATGGCCGATGTCCGTCTCCACCTCCACACCCCGCAGCAGCCGCACGTCGTAGCGGGCGGCCAGCTCCGCGTAGGCGCGGTCGCGCTCCGGGTCCACCTCGTAGCGGCGGTGCTCGGTGAGGACGAAGCCGTCCAGGCGGTAGCCCTGGGCGCGCTTCGCGACCACCCATTTCAGGTAGCCCTCCACGCTGCCGCCAGCGTCGTCTGAACCGTCCGTGGAGTGGACGTGCAAGTCCAGGTAAGTGTCGGTCACGCAACCTCCGCACCCGTACGCCGGGGTTCCCCGAGCGAATGTCGAATCTCGTATCCGACGCCTATTACGTCAAGTGTGTTTCACGTCCAGGTTCAGTCGTTGACAGGGTGACCGGGATAACGTTATCTCGCGCGATAACGAACGTTGATGAGGTGGGAGAGGGGACTACCGCACCAGCAGTCTCACGGAGGGATGTTTCATGGAACCGAACTACTGGAGCAGGAGACGACTGAGCCGGCGAGCCGCCATCCGCGGTGGAGCCATGGGGGCCTTCGGCCTCGCGGGGGCGGCTCTCATCGGATGCGGATCAGACGATGACCCCACGCCCGCCCCCGGCGGCGGGGGCAGCAGCCCCACCGCCACGGCCACCCGTGACCAGGCGGCGGAGAACCAGGCGGCCGAGCAGGCCGGCATCCTCACCCCCCGCGTAGACACCTCGGGCCAGGCGAAGGCGGGCGGCATCCTCCCGTCCTCTCGCACCTCGGACGCGGAGTCGTTCGACGCGCTGGGCGGCACCTCGTTCACGTCGCAGTTCATCGCGCGCTACGCCTACCCGATGCTGTTCGAGTTCATCCCCGGCGTAGTGGACGCCCCGACCGGCGCGGTGCAGGGCCAGATCGTGGAGGACTACGAGCAGGCGGATCCCACCACGCTGTTGCTCCACCTACGGAGAGACGTGAAGTGGGACGAGCGCGAGCCCACCTCCTCCCGCCCGCTGGACGCGGAAGACGTGGTCTTCTCCTGGAACAAGTTCGAGTCCGCCTCGATCTCCCGGCGCAGCCTGGCCAACGTCCAGAACCCCGCAGCACCCATCCAGAGCATGACCGCGCTGGACGACCACACGGTGGAGGTGAAAACCGCCTTCCCGTACGGGCCCCTGCTCCAGGCGCTGGCCTACACGCGATGGCTCCAGATAATGCCCCGCGAGTCGGACGGCGGATTCGACCCGCGCGCGGACATGCGCGGCGCCGGCCCGTGGATGCTGACCCGCTACGAGCCCAGCGTCCGCTACGAGTTCCGCAAGAACCCGAACTACTGGAAGGCGGGCCGGCCGTTCCTGGACGGCATCGACGCGCCCATCATCAGCGAGTACGCCCAGCGGCTGGCCCAGTTCCGCTCCGAGAACATCTACGGAGGGGTGGTCAGCCAGGAGGACGTGGTCGCCACCAAGAAGGACATCCCCGAACTGGACGTCTTCCGCGGGGAGTTCGGCACGGCGAACTACAAGTTGTACTTCGGCCTCCGCGAGGGGTCCCCGTTCCGCGATGAGCGCGTGCGGCGCGCCGTCTCCATGCTCATCGACCGCGACCTGATCATCGAGACCTTCAACAACACGAAGGAGTTCGAGGACGAGGGCTGGCCGGTGGAGTCCCGCTGGCACGGCATCGGCATCGCCGCCGGGTATGACGCGTACTGGCTGGACCCGCAGGGCACGGAGTTGGGTGAGGGCGCCGCTGCCTTCGCGTACGACCCGGACGAGGCGGAGAGCCTCCTGACCGCTGCCGGCATCTCCGGCCCGCTGGAGTTGCCGTTCTCCTACATCGCCACGCCGCACTACGGCACGGTCTTCCCTCGCGTGGGCGAGGCGTACCGCGGGATGCTGCAGGAGACCGGCCTGCTGAAGTTGAACCTGCGCCAGCCGGACTACCAGACGGAGTACCTGACCGGCTTCTACTTCGGGAAGGGCGACTTCGAGGGCATCGCGTGGGGGGCGACCACGACGTTCCCGGTCCCGGTCCAGCACCTGAACGACTACTACCACTCCGCCGGCGCGCGCCAGAAGGTCGCCTTCGGCGGCGACCCCACCACGGTGGAGGGCCAGGTGGAGTCGGACGCGCTCATCGAGCGGGCGATCCAGTCGCTCGACTTCGAGGAGACCGTGTCGCTGGTGAAGGACTGGCAACGGCAGAACGCGCTGCGGATGCCGGACATCCCCTCGCCGTGGCCGGGCGCGGTCCCCGCGTTCGGCCTCTACTGGCCGTGGGTGAAGAACATCGGGACCTTCCGGGACTACCTGGAGATGCCGGAGCAGACGGCCGTCACGGAGTGGTGGCTGGACCGCTAGAGCCTCCCCTGCCAGGGACCGCGGCGGCATGCCGCCGCGGCGGTCCCTGGCAGGTCATCCCGGAAAGGCACGTCCATGGGGCGTTACATCCTGCGCCGCGCTGTCTTCGGCCTGGTCACCATCTGGCTGGTCACGGTCATCGTGTTCGTGGGCCTGAGGGTGGTGGTCCCGATCGTCTACGGAGACGTGGTGGACCTGATGGTGGCGGAGTACGCGGCCGGCGACTCCGCGCTGGAGGAGCAACTCCGCAGCGAGTTCGGCCTGGACCGCCACGTGGCGCTCCAGTACACGGACTGGCTGGCGGACCTGGCGCGCGGCGACCTGGGCGAGTCGCTGATCAACGGTCGCCCGATCATGAACGAGATGCAGCGGCGGGTACCGGTCTCCATTGAACTGGGACTGATTGGGCTGGCGTCCGCGGTCTTCCTGGCCGTGCCCATGGGGGCCGTGGCGGCGCTGCTCCAGGACCGCTGGCCGGACTGGGTGCTCCGCGTGTACGCCATCGCATCCAACTCAGTGCCCTCGTTCTGGATCGCGATCCTCATCATCACCTTCGGGTCGCTGTGGTTCCGGTGGGCGCCACCCATCGAGTACGCCCACCTGGTGGACGATCCGATCAAGCACTTCAAGATCATCCTGCTGCCGGCGCTGCTGATCGGCCTCACGCCCTCCGGCGGGCTGCTCCGCATCATGCGCACGCAGATGCTGGAGGTGTTGCGGCAGGACTACATCCGCACGGCCCGGGCCAAGGGCCTGACGGAGCGCACCGTCCTGCTCCGCCACGCCATGCGGAACTCCCTGGTGCCCATCGTCACGCTGATCGGCCTCACACTGCCCGGGCTCATCGCGGGCTCCGTGCTGTTCGAGGCGATCTTCGTGCTGCCGGGCATGGGCCTCTACCTGGTGCGCTCCACGCAGCAACTGGACTACCCGGTGATCCAGGCCACCAACCTCATCTTCGCGATGCTGATCGTGCTGGCGAACCTGGTCGTGGACGTCTCGTACACGTTCCTGGACCCGCGGATCCGGTACCGGTAGGAGGGCCCCATGACAGCACTGCCAACCACCGTCACGGCTCCGCACCAGCGGGAACGCGGCCGCCTGGAGACCAGCCTGCGAGCCACGGGCCGTTTTGCCCGGCAGCAGCCCATCGGCTTCGTGGGCGGACTGCTGGTGCTCGGCTTCGTGATCCTGGCCATCTTCGCGCCGCTGATCGCGCCCTATGACCCGGATGCCATCGACCTGCGCGCCCGGCTGGAGGGCCCATCGGCGGCCCACCTGCTGGGTACGGACCAGGTGGGGCACGACGTGCTCTCCCGCCTGATCTACGGCGCCCGGCTGTCCCTGATCATCGCCTTTGGGGCGGTGCTGATCTCATCCACGCTCGCCACGGCGTTCGGGCTGCTGTCCGCCTACCTCGGCGGGTGGGTGGACACCGTCATGCAGCGCTTCGTGGATGCGCTGATCGCGATGCCAGACCTGGTGATCCTGATCACCTTCGCCGGCATCGTCCGCCGCATCGAGGGCGCAAACATGATCATGGCGCTGCTCTTCGCGCTAGCGTTCCTGCGGATCGCCCCCGCCACGCGCCTGATCCGCTCCGTGGTGCTGGAGGTCCGGAGCCGCCCCTTCATCGAGGCGGCGGAGGCGGCCGGCGCGAACTCGATGCGCGCCATGCTGCAGCATGTCCTGCCGAACGTGTTCCCGCTGATCCTCATCAGCGCCACGGTGGCCCTGCCGGGGGCGATCCTGGCGGAGGCAAGCCTGTCCTTCCTGGGCCTGGGCCCGGCGGGGGAGTCCTCCTGGGGCCAGATGTTGAGCGTGGACGGGCGCGACTACTTCCGGCGCCAGCCGGGACTGGCCATCTGGCCGGGCGTGGCGATTGCGCTGTCCGTGTTCGGTTTCAACATGTTCGGTGACTCGCTCCGTGACATCCTTGATCCGCGGCTCCGCGGGAGTTCTCGCCGGTAGTCGGATCCGCCTGCCTGTCAGTGGCCGGCCCGTCGGTCTGCGACGTCCGGCTCCCATCAACTCTCACTTGCGCCCGGGCGTCCGAGGCGGCAGGATGAGACACGTAACCGTGACGTGTGCGTGAGGGTCAGGGTATTCCCGCCTCGGGCGCACCGTCAGGGGGCCTGGGGGCCAATGAACAACAACGTGCTGCTGCGGCTGCTGGGGTATGGCTGGCACTATCGCGGCCAGTTCCTCCTCACGGTCTCCATGACCCTGGGCGCGGGCGTCTTCGCGCTCGCCCTCCCCACCATCACGGGATACGCGGCGGACCGCGCGCTTGGCCAGCAGCAGGACGGCGTGCTTCACCTCAGGCCGCTGCTCCTGGCGGCCGCCGCACTGGCGGCCACCGCCGCCATCCGTGCCGCGTTCGGGTACGGGCAGCAGTACATGGGTGAACTGCTCGGCCAGTCGGTCGCCTACCGACTGCGCAACACGATGTACGAGCGGCTCCAGCGCCTCTCCTTCGCCTACCACGACGAGGCGCAGATCGGGCAGATCATGTCGCGCGCCACGCAGGACGTGGAAGCCGTGCGCATGTTCATCAACATGGGCGTGGTCCGCCTGCTCTACCTGCTGGTGCTGCTGGTGGTGACGCTGGTCCTGATGGCGCGCTCCAACATCACGCTGGCCCTGGCGGCGTGGTCTTTCATGCCCGTCATCGCCGTGATCTCGATCATCGTCAGTCGCCGCCTGCGCCCGCTGTGGACAGAGGTGCAGGACGCCCAGGGGCGGATGAGCAACGTGCTGCAGGAGGCACTGTCCGGCGTACGCGTGGTCAAGGCGTTCAACCGCGAGGAGCACGAGCAGGAGAAGTTCCACCGCGACACGTATGCCCTCTTCGAGACCTCCTACAAGACCAACCGCATCCAGGCGTTCAACAACCCGCTGATGACGTCACTGAACTCCGCGGCCCTGGTCGTCACGGCGGTGGTGGGGGCGCGCGAGATCATCGGCGGGCGGCTCACGCCGGGCGAGTTGCTCGCCTTCATGGTCTACATCCAGTTGCTGCAGCCGCCCGTGCGCATGCTGGGGTTCATGGTCAACATCTTCTCCCGCACCTCATCCGCGGGAGAGCGCATCTTCGAGGTCATCGACGCGGAGAGCGCGGTCCAGGAGAAGCCCGGCGCGCGCGTCCTGGGACGCGTGCAGGGCCACGTGCGCTTCGAGGACGTCGCGTTCGCCTACGGGCGGAGCGCGAAGGTGCTGGACGGCGTCTCGCTGGAGGCTCAGCCCGGCGAGGTGGTCGCCCTGGTCGGCCCCACCGGCTCCGGGAAGTCCTCGCTCGTGAACCTGATGCCGCGCTTCTACGACGTGACCGGCGGCCGCATCACCATCGACGGAGAGGACCTGCGCGAGGTCACCATCGCCTCGCTCCGCGACTCGATCGGCATCGTCCAGCAGGACGTCTTCCTGTTCATCGACACGATCCGGGAGAACATCCGCTACGGCCGCCTGGAGGCCACGGACGAGGAAGTGGAGCAGGCGGCGAAGGTTGCGCGCATCCACGACTTCATCATGACCCTGCCGGACGGTTACGGGACCTGGGTGGGCGAGCGCGGCGTCACGCTCTCCGGTGGCCAGAAGCAGCGCATCTCCATTGCCCGCACGCTGCTACTGGACCCCGCCATCCTCATCCTGGACGACTCCACCTCCAGCGTGGACATGGAGACGGAGTACCTCATCCAGCAGGCACTGCAGGACCTGATGAAGGGCCGCACCACCTTCGTGATCGCGCAGCGCCTGCGCACCGTCCGCAACGCGGACCAGGTGCTGGTGCTGGACCGCGGCAAGATCGTGCAGCGCGGCCGCCACGAGGACCTCATCCACCAGGAGGGCATCTACAAGCGCATCTATGACCTGGAACTGAAGGACCAGGAGGAGGCGTTTGTGCAGGTGCAGCAGGGCAACCAGGGCCGCACCTCGCCCCCGCCCGTCCTCGGACAGGGAGACCGCTGATGTCGATGTTCGGCGGCGGCGGAGGCATGGGCGGAGGCTGGGGCGGTGGCGCCCGGCTGGCTCCCGGCCCCAACGAGATGCGGCGCGGCCTCCGCGGCAGCGACGGTTGGACTGACGACGACCTGGGCAAGGTCTACGACGGCGAGGTCATCCGCCGCCTGGGTTCGTACGTCCTGCCCTACAAGTTCCGGGCCGTGCTGGCGCTCATCAGCGTGGTTGGCTTCGCGGTGGTGAACTCCTTCCAGCCCCTGCTCATGTCCTGGGTGGTGGGCGCCGCCGGCCGGGCCGACATGGACGAGGTGATGTACTGGGGCGTGTGGCTCGGGGCACTCGTGGTCGCCGGCTGGGCGTTCCAGTACCTCCAGTTGACCCAGACCGGCTACATCGGCCACCGCATGCTGCTCCAACTCCGGACAGACATGTTCGTGCACATCCAGCGCCTGTCCCTCTCGTTCATGGACCGGCACGAGGTGGGGCGCGTAATGTCCCGTGTCACGGGCGACGTACAGTCCCTCCAGGAACTGCTCACCACCGGCAGCCTCCAGATCCTCGCGGAGGTCATCTCCGTGGCCATCGTGCTCGCCATCCTGCTCTCGCAGGACGTGCTGCTGACCCTCGCGACCATGGTCTCGGTGCCGCTGCTGCTCACGGGAATGCTGATCTGGCAGAAGCACGCGCGCGTCGCATTCGTACAGGTGCGCCAGGCGATCTCCGGCGTGAACACCACGATCAACGAGAACGTCTCCGGTGTGCGCGTCATCCAGTCCCTGGGCCGCGAGGACGAGAACGCGAAGCGCTTTGACGAGGTCAACCGCCAGAACTTCAACGCCACCGTGGACGCCGGTCGCCTGAGCGCCATCGTGATGCCCATGGTGGAGGGCGCGGTCGCGCTCTCCACCGTGATCGTCGTCGTGTTCGGCGGCATCCGCCTGGCGCAGGGGCAGATCCCGTTCGAGGTGGTGCTGGCCTTCGTGCTCTACGTGCAGCGCTTCTTCGAGCCCATCCGTGCCCTGGTCATGCAGTACACGCAGATCCAGCGCGCCATGGCCGGCGGCCAGCGCATCATCGAGGTGCTGGACACGGAGCCGGACGTGGTGGACGCCCCCGCGGCGCAGGCCATCCGCATCCAGGGCCGCGTGGACTTCGAGGACGTGACCTTCGAGTACGTGGAGGGCCGCCCGGTCCTCCGGAACATCGACCTGCACGTGGAGCCCGGGCAGGCCGTGGCCTTCGTGGGTCAGACCGGCGCCGGCAAGAGCACGATGATCAACCTCATCAGCCGCTTCTATGACGTCACCCACGGCTCACTGAAGATCGATGGCGTGGACGTGCGGGACATCCGCCAGGCGGATCTGCGGGAGCAGATGGGCATCGTCCTGCAGGAGCCGTTCCTCTTCTCCGGCACCATCGCGGACAACATCCGCTACGGGAAGTTGGACGCGACCGAGGAGGAGATCCAGCGCACCTGCCGCATCCTGGGCGCGGACGACTTCATCGAGCGCCTGCCGGACGGCTACAACACGGTGCTGGCGGAGCGCGCGCACAACCTGAGCATCGGTCAGCGCCAGTTGATCTCGTTCGCCCGCGCGCTGATCGCGGACCCTCGTATCCTCGTCCTGGACGAGGCCACGGCGAACGTGGACACGCAGACGGAGCAGATCATCCAGCGCGCGCTGGCGGAGTTGCTCCGGGGGCGCACCTCCTTCGTGATCGCCCACCGCCTCTCCACCATCCGGGACGCGGACGTGATTGTGGTACTGGACCAGGGCCGCATCGTGGAGCAGGGCACGCACCAGCAGTTGCTGGACCACGACGGCGTCTACGCCCGCCTCTACAAGATGGCCTACGCCGGCAGTGCTACCTCGAACGGTTCGAACGGCGCAAGCGCGAACGGGGCCACCGGGGCTACGTAGACGACCTAGCGCTCCACTCCCCGGCACGCAGGGCGGGCACGTAACCGAGGGACGTGCGTCACCCAGGTAGAGCGTCCGCCCTCGGCTCTGGGCCACGTCCAACCGCCGCCCCTCCCCGTCCCATGCCCGCAGGTTCCAATACGGGTCGAAGAACGGCAGCACCTCGCCAGCAGCGACGGTGCGAGGGAACCCCTCGCAGTCCTCGTCCCGCCACGGGCCGTGCCGCATCACCGGCCGCATCTCCAGCACGAGGTCATCCGAGGTGATCCGCAGGGCGATCAGTTCCGGGATCTCCCGGGAGGTCGGAGCACTCGACAAGGCCGCCGACAGGGGCATGGATGGCGCCGCTCGGTACCGCAGCGGTGACATCGCAGACGCCGTCCTCACGACAGAACACCGTGGCCCGCGTGTATCCCTCGTAGTGGGGGACGCCTCGCGAGGAGGGTCATCCCGGAGATGTCCAGCGCCTCGCCGGTGTCATACGCGACCACCTCGTCATCGCTGATCGGCGAGTCCAGGGCGACCCAGAGGTGGCCGTCCTGATCCAACACGCTGGGATAGAGGCGGCGGTCGGCATCGGTCACGTCCACGCGCACGAGCGTGACGCCTTCGTATGGCAGGAACGCGATCTGGCCGGGTCCGCCGAACTGCACGAGGTCCCGGTCGGGCCTGAAGTCCTCGAAGCGGTTCACGTGGCGGACGCTCACGTAGATCCGGTGGCCATCCAACTCCTTTGTGAACCCGGCGGCGTACACACTGCTCCACCCGAGCGTCCCGTACCCCCAGGTTCCCCCGGGGACCTCCGCGTCCGTCACCCAGGTCACCGATTCCGCCCGGACGCCCGCCCAGCCCGGCCGGTACATGACCTCGAAGGGCGCGCCGTCGGCGTTCTCCAGCAGCAGGCCCGCGTCCGTCAGGCCGGACCGATCAAGCAGGTCGGCGTCGTATGCGAGGTACTCGGCAGAGAACGTGCGCGTATCGAAGCCCGCGACCGTCCGGGCGTCCGCCTCCCCGATGCTCCAGAGCGACCCGATCGCCCAGGTCACCAGCACACCGACCACGACCGCCCCACCCGAGGCGACGAGCCACGACAGCGGCAGCGGCCAGGCCATCCGGAAGCGGCGCGGACGCCCTCCCCAGTCCGCGAGCGCGCCTCGGTCGGCGAGCCCGGTCTTGGAGAGGATGTTGGAGACGTGGTAGCGGACGGTGTTCACGCTGACGCCCAGGGAGTCCGCGATCTGTCCGTTGGTCTGGCCCTGGCGGATGCCCTCCACCACCCGCCACTCGGCGGGGGTGAGCACGTCCGGGTAGGCAGGGCGGCCGCGTCTGCTGCTCATGGCACGAGTCTAGGCAGACCCGCGTGGGAATTACCCCGTCCGCCCCACGGCCTCCCCTACAGCGCCCGCCACCAGCGCCCGCCCTCCAACCGCACCACCTCACCGAAGCCGGGCTCCGCGAGGTGGCCCGCCACCACGCGCATGCCCTCCGCCTCGATGCGGTCCAGCAGCCAGTGGCGGGTCTCGATGGCCTGGTCCATGTCGAAGTCGGAGGCGAAGGGGATCTCCGGGCGGGAGATGGAGACAGGGCTGGTCAGGGCGTCCCCGGTGATGATCGCCTTCTCGCCCGCCGAGGCGATGAGCAGGCTCATGTGGCCCGGCGTGTGACCCGGGGTCTCGATGGCCGTGAGGTGCGGCGAGAGTGTCGACTCGCCTTCCAGCAGGTCCAGCACGCCGGCGTCGCGGAGGGGGCGGACGAAGCGGTTCACGAACGGTGGCACCGGGTCCCGCCCGGTGAACTCGTCCCAGTCCGCCTGGTGCAGCCGGTAGCGCGCGCGGGGGAAGCGAGGGCGGCCCGCCTCCTCGTCCACCGCCCAGCCGACGTGGTCCGGGTGCGAGTGGGTCAGGAAGACCTCGTCGATGTCCTCAGGGGCGACGCCGGCCTCGGCCAGCGAGGACGGCAGGGAGCCGCGCATGCCGGAGTAGCGCGGGTATGGGCCGACGCCCACGCCGAGGTCCACCAGGAACGTCTTGCCCGCCGTGCGCACCAGGTAGCAGCCGTTGTGGATCTTCCAGTGGTGCTCAGGGCCGTGGAAGTCCTCCGGGAACGCCTGGTGGTACGGGCCCCAGTCCACGGGCTTGGAGGCGGACCGCGTGGGCCAGCCGGTCAACTCCGCGGCGCCGTCCGGCACCGAGACGATCTCGACGTCGCCCACCTGCATCCTGCGGATCGCCATGCCCACCTCCGAGGGGGTTCCCACGTGGCCCGGGGCAGTATGCCACGCACGCTGGCCGCGGAGTCCCGGTGGCCGCCCGCGCGCCTCGGGCGGATACTCGCGCCATGGCCGAGACGCAGACCGAGACCGATGCGGAGTTCGAGCAGGCACTGGTGGCCTGGATCCATGACGTGCTGGGCGTGGAGGGCTTCCGCCGCGCGGTGCGCGTCACGGACGAACAGGTGCTGGTCTCCAAGTTCCCCCCGGGCTTCGCGGCCCGCCTGCACGAGTTGCTAGACCAGTTGCCGCAGATCTTCCAGGAGGAGGCGGTGGTGGCCGCCTATGAGCGCGCGGCGCACGACCTGCCGGCGGACACGCCTCGCGTGGATGCATGGCACGCCGCGATGCACGGGATGCTGCGCGAACTGGGCGAGCGCCTGGACGTGCCGGACGACCGCCTGGTGGAGGTGCGCGTGGGCATCGACTCCGTCCGCGCCGTGCTGGAGGCGGTGCTCTGGAGCGCTCCCAGCGTGACCGACGACTACACCCCGCGCTCCGGCGAGGTCGAGGCGTACCGCGACGGCCTGGCCGCGCTGGCGGACGACCGCGACATCTTCACGCGCTACTACGGGGACTTCCGGGATCGGGCGGTGCTGAACCACTGCCCGGGAGCGCAGTTCGCGCGTCGGATGCTGGCGCAGGGCTGGACCGCCTGCACGGCGACGCCGCCGCCGGTCTGACACCGTGCCGTGACCGGACCATCTCCGTCCCGCCCTCGGCGGGCCCCTTCGACGGGTTCCGGGCGAGCGGAGAGGGCCGACCTTGCCGGGCGCCCACAGCGGAGGAAACGGGTCAGCCCAGCAGGCGCTGCCGGACCAGGTGGCGCTGCAACTTCCCGGAGGCCGTGCGCGGCAGCGGCTCCGCCCACACCTCGAAGCGGCGAGGAACCTTGTAGCCTGCCAGCGAGCCGCGGAGCGCGCCTTCCAGCGCCTCGAGGTCAACATCACCGACGACGACAGCGGCGACCAGGTGGCCCCAGCGCTCGTCGGGCAGCCCAACCACTGCACACTCCGCGACGCCCGGAACCGCGAGGATCACGGACTCCACCTCCGCCGGGTAGACGTTCTCCCCGCCGGAGACGATGAGGTCATCCCGGCGGTCGGCGACGTACAGGTATCCCTCGGCGTCCACGTAGCCCAGGTCGCCGGTGTGCAGCCAGCCGTCCCGGATCGCCTCGGCGGTGGCGTCCGGCGGTCCGAGGTAGCCCGAGCAGACCGTGGGGCCGGCCACCAGGATCTCGCCCACCTCGCCCGGCTCCGCCTCGCGCCCGTCCCCCTCGCCATCGTCCACCTCGATGCGCACGGTGGAGGACAGCAGCGGCAACCCGGCCGAGCCGAGTTTGCGGATCGCGTCTTCCGGCGCCAGCGTGGCAACCTGCGAGGCCGTCTCCGTGAGGCCGTAAGTCTGAAGCACCGGCAGCCCTCGACGTTCCGCCGCCTCCAGCAGCAGGCGCGGGGCGGGGCCGCCGCCGAGGAGTACCGAGCGCACGGTCGCCGGGTAGGGGGCGGCATCCACCTCGAACATGCGCGTGAGCATCGTGGCGACCACGGAGAGCAGCGTGATGCCCTCGTGGCGCAGGGCGTGGTTTACGCGCGCCTCGTCGAAGCGGTCATGGATCACGGCGGTGGTGCCGTAGATGGCCGAGCGCAGGAGGATGGACAGCCCGCCGACGTGGAACAGTGGCATGCACGCCAGCCAGCGGTCGCCCTCCTCCACCCCGAGGTTGGCGGCGGACGCCACGGCGCTCCAGTAGAAGTTTCCGTGCGTCAGCACCGCCCCCTTGGGCCGCCCCGTGGTGCCGGAGGTGTAGATAACGCTGTGCGGCGTGGATGCCTCGATGGCGCTCGCCCCTTCGAGGGGTGAGCCGCCCCACCAGCCATCGCCGTCCGCATCCAGCACCTCCACCGGCAGGCCCTGCGCCGCCTCCCGCGCCGCCGAGGCGTACTCGCCGGTCGCGAGGAGGACGCGCGCGCCGGAGTCCTCCAACTGGAACGCTATCTCGGCGGCGGAGAGGCGCGCGTTGAGCGGCATGAACAGCCCACTCGCACGAGGCACCGCGTGCGCGAGCACGGCCATGGGCACGCCGTTACCGGCCAGCACCCCCACCGGCCCGCCGGCCACCCCGCGCTCTCGGAGTCCTGCCGCAGCCAGGCCAGCGCGACGGTCGAGGTCGGCGTAGACCAAGCGCTCGGAGGCGCACTCGATGGCGGTGTGCTCGGGATGGGTGCGGGCGCGCTCGGCGACCCAGTCGCGGATGTCCACGGAGACGGTCCGTGCCGTGCCCGGGGCAACCATCGTTAGCGCTCGGCCGTCCGCCAGGGCGCGGTGGCCACTGCCTCCAGCGCGTCCTCGTCCAGCGTCACGCCGAGGCCGGCCGCGGCGGGCAATGTGAGGCGGCCGCGCTCCGGGAGGATCGTGGTTGGCAGGACGTCCGTGGCCAGGTGCTCGCCGGTGCCCAGGCCGTGGGCAGCGTCCGCGGGCAGCGAGGCGGCCAGGTGCAGCGCTGCCGCCGTCCCTAGGGACGAGTCGAACGTGGTGGTGACGAACGCCCCGATGCCCCGCTCCGCGGCGCGCGCGGCGATAGCCACGGACGCGGTCAGGCCGCCGAGGATCATCGGCTTCAGCACCAGCAGGTCGGCGGCGCGCTGCTGCAGGATCGCCTCGAGCGCCTCGGGGTCGCCCACCGCCTCGTCGGCGGCGATGCGCATCGGTGCACGTTCACGCACCCGCGCGAGCGCCGCCACGTCCGCAGCCGGGACGGGCTGCTCTAGCAGTTCGATGCCCAGCGGCGAGAACGCGCTGATCGCCTCCAGGGCCGTCGCCTCGTCCCACGCGCCGTTCGCGTCCAGGCGGATCACCGCCTCCGGGCAGGCCTCGCGGAGCGCGGAGAGGCGGCGGTGGTCCTCGCTGACGGAGGAGACGCCCACCTTCACCTTCAGCACCGCATAGCCCGCGTCCACCGCCTCGCGGCCGTAGCGGGCAACCTCGTAGGCGGTGCCGCCGCCGATGACCGCGTTCGCCATGACCCACGGTGCGGGCGGCGCCTCCGCGAGCAGCGCTGCCACCGGGCGGCCGGCAGCCTGCGCGCGTAGGTCCAGCGTCGCGACGTCCAGCGCGCACCGCAGGGCGTTCGCGCCCGGGCCATCGAGGGCGCTCGCGGCATCCGCGTCCAGCAGGGCAGCACCGTGCTGCTCCAGCAGGGCCAGGACGTCGGCGGCGCAGCCCTGCCCCAGCGAGGACATCGGGGACGCCTCGCCAATACCGGTCCGGCCCTCGGCATCGCGCAGCGTGATCAGGACGCCCTCGCGGTCGTCCAGCGCGCCGTGGGCGGCCTGGAAGCGGTGGCGCATCTGCACCCGGAACGGCCGCCAGCGGAGCGCGATGGGCGTCGGGGCGCTCATACCGAGACGCCGACGGCGAGCAGGATGCCAAAGAGCAGATGCAGGCGCGCTGTGGAACGCAGTGCCTGGTTCAGGGACGGCCCATCCGTCCTCGCCATCACCGCCCCCACTGGAACGAAGGCGGCGGGCACGGACAGCCAGGAGAGCAGCACCCAGCCAGAGAAGCCGCCGAGTACCCACAGCGATGCGGCAGCCAGGTAGGCGCCGGCCACCACCACCACGAACTCAGTGCGGGCGAGACGGCGGCCGAGGTAGACGGCCAGCGTGAACTTCCCGGCCAGGCGATCCGTATCGATGTCGCGGACGTTGTTGACGACCAGGATGGCGGTGACGGTCAGGGAGACCGGGATGGAGGCGGCGATCACGTGGCCGCTCACGCCGCCGGACTGCACGTAGTAGGTCCCGGCCACCGCCACCACGCCGAAGAAGATGAAGACAAAGACCTCGCCCAGCCCTCGGTAGCCGAAGGGCCACGGGCCGCCGGTGTACGTCACGGCCGCGAGCATGGAGGCCAGCCCGATGGCGATGATCGGCCAGCCCCCCACGTACACGAGGTAAAGGCCCACGAGCGTCGCGAGGCCGAACGCCGCGAAGATCGCGCCGGTCACCTGGCGCTGCGTCAGCAGCCCCAGTTGGGTGGCCCGCGGCGGGCCCAGGCGAGACTCGTTGTCCGCACCCCGCCTATAGTCGGAGAGGTCGTTGGCGAAGTTGGCGGCCACCTGCAGCGCCAGCGCGCCCACCAGGGCCGCGAGCGCGGCGAGCCACTCCCTGTGTCCATCCCGGAAGGCCACGCCCGTGCCCACCGCCACGGGGACGATGGCCGCCGTCAGCGTGGGCGGGCGGATCGCCAGGATCCACGCGCGCAGGCTGCCGGGCGGAGGAAGGACGGGTGGGTGGACTGCGGCCTGTGACACTGGCATTCCGCCTTGGTTTCCGTCTGGGGTTACGCGGACCGCTCGACCAGGCCCACTCGCCCGGCCCTACCCGACCAGAGCGGGCCGAACGCTGCGCAGGAAGTCCAGCACCGTGGAGTTGAACGCCTGAGGCTGCTCAAGGTGCGCCGCGTGTCCGGCGTCCTCGATGATCCGCAGGGTTGCCTCCGGGAATGCTGCCGCCATCCCCCGGGCGATCTCCACGTACTTCACATCCAGACTACCCGCCGTCAGCAGAACGGGCACGCGGATTTCGGACAGACGCTCCCCCACCCACTGCTGCGAACCGGTACCCATGCCGCGCAGCGAGTTCGCCAGGCCGACGCCCCGCTGCGCCATCCGCTGCTGACGGAGCGCCTCGCGCTGCGGCCCGGACAGGTGCGTCTCCTGGCTGGCCCACAGCGGGATGGAGCCCCAGTACTCCACGAACGCCTCGAGCCCCTGCTCCTCGATCATCCGTGCGAGGCCCTCGTCGCCCTCGATGCGCGCCTGTCGCTCCGCCTCCGAGGCGAGGCCGGGGCTCGCGCCCTCCAGCACCAATGCGGAGACAGCCTCCGGGTGGCGTGCGGCCAGTTGCAGCGCCGTGCGCCCGCCCAGCGAGTAGCCCAGCCACGTGGCGCGCTCGTGCCCCAGCGCGCGCATGACCTCCACCAGGTCGTCCACGGCGCGGTCCATGCGGTAGCGCTCCACGGAGGCCGGCGAGGCGGTGCGGCCGTGGCCGATGAGGTCGATGGAGTAGGTGGTGAACTCCTCCTCCAGCAGGCGGACCAGGTCGTACCAGGTGCTGCGGGAGCCGGTGAAGCCGTGGAGGAGCATGACCGGCGGGCCCTGCCCGTAGCGGTCCACGAAGTAGTCCAGGCCATCGACGGTGACGTGCCCCACGCCGGCTCCTACGCGCTCACCGCGGCCAGGGCGTCCGTGACGGCCTCCGCCGCGCGGTCCCAGGCCTGGCGGTGCAGCGCCACGTTCCGCTCCCGGTCCGTGCGCAACTCCAGCACGTCCAGCCCCGGCTGCCCCAGCGCCGCACCGATACGCGCGGCCTCCGAGGCGTCCCCCAGCACCTGGTGGCGCCCTCGATGCAGCGCCACGGCGGGCGCCAGGTCAAGCCCGTGGGGCGTGCCCCACCAGGCGTCGAAGCGGGCGGGTGTGGCGGCGCGCTGCGGGAGGAAGGAGAAGATGCCGCCGCCGTTGTTGTTCACCAGCAGGACGGTCAGGTCCAGCCCGTACCGCCCGACCGGCCACAGGCCATTGAGGTCGTGCAGGAACGACAGGTCGCCGATGAGCAGCGCCACCGGGCCTTCGCCGGCGGCGGCCGCGCCCACGGCGGTGGAGACCACGCCATCGATGCCGGACGCGCCGCGCGTGCCCACGATGCGGATGCGCTTCTCTGTGCTGAAGAAGAAGGAGTCGATGTCGCGCACCGGCATGGAGTTGCCCGCTACGAGCGTGCTGCCGTCCGGCAGCGCCTCCGCCAGGTCCAGCACCGCGCGGCCCTCGAACGGCTCGTCCATGGCATCGATGGCGGCGCGCATCGCCTCGCGGGCGGCGGCGTTGGCCGTGGTCCAGAGGCCGAGCCACGCGCGGTCTGGCGCGCCGTCGCCGGCGAGGGCGCCCGTGAGGGCGCGGCAGAACGCTCCGGGGTCCGCGGCGATCGACTCGTCCGCCTGCAGGTCAGGGTCGCGCCAGCCGCCAGTCCCGGGCGTGGCCGGGTCCACCACGATGCGGTGGACCTCCGGGTGCTGCGCGAGCCACGTGTTGAACGGTTTCGCCGTCATGGCCGCGCCGAAGCGCAGCACCACGTCAGGCACGGCAGCCTCCGCGAATGCCGGCACCCGCGCCAGTGCGTCCACGCAGTCCACCACCTGGCTGCGATCGTGCGGCCCTGCCCGCAGGCCGGACAGCGGGTCCGCCACCACCGGCCACCCGAGGACCGCCGCCAGCGCGGCGACCTCCGCGGCCGGCAGCCCCTGGTGCTCCGGTCCGCACACGATCAGCCCTCGACGGCCCGGCAGCATCGCGGCGAGGCGCTGCACCGCTCCGGCGCCGGGCGCCAGCGGTTCGGAGGCGAGCCGTGCCGCCGGCGAGTCGAAGCCCTCGAAAGGGGCGTCGCCGGGGGCAATGAGCGGTTCGCGGAAGGGGACGTTCAGGTGGACGGGGCCGGCGGGCGCCTCGACGGCGACGGCGGCGGCCCGTGCGCCCGCGGAACGCGCGTAGCGCGTGAGTTCGGCAAGCGCGCCCTCTTCGGCCACGGGGAGGTCGGCCGCCCACTTCACGTGGGAGCCGAACATGCCCACCTGGTCCACGGTCTGGGCTGCGCCCACGTCCCGCGCCTCCGGCGGCCGGTCCGCCGTCAGGAGCACCAGCGGCACGCGGGAGAGACGCGCCTCGACCGCGGCGGAGAGGAAGTTCGCGGCTGCGGTGCCGGAGGTGCAGGTCACCGCCACCGGCGCGCCGAGTTGCCTCGCCAGGCCGAGCGCGAAGTAGGCGGCGGAGCGCTCGTCCAGGTGGAGCCACGTCCGAAAGGGTGAGCCGGCGGCGGTCAGGGCGGTGGTGAGCGGCGTGTTGCGGGAGCCGGGAGCGATCACCACGTGGCGGACGCCGCCCTGGTAGAGGGACTCGAGCAGGGCACGCACGTACCGGTCCGCGGGCAGGCTCATGAGCGAATCGTACGCTCAGGGCCGCACAGGAGCGATCTGGACGGGCGCGTTTCGGCCGGAGCTGGTCAGGCGCCGAGCGCCTCGCCCAGCGGGCGGAACTTCAGTTGGACCTCCGCCAGTTCGGACTCGGGATCGGAGTCGCCCATGATCCCGTTGCCGGCGAAGAGCCACGCGCGATCCCCGCGGACGACGGCGGACCGCAGCGCCACGGCGAACTCCCCGTCCCCGGTGGCGTCCATCCAGCCCACGGGCCCCGCGTACCAGCCGCGGTCGAAGTCCTCGTGGGCGTCGATGACGTCGCGTGCGATCTCCATGGGCCAGCCGCACACGGCGGGCGTGGGGTGGACGCGCTGCACCAGGTCCAGGACGTCCACCCCGGGGCGCACGCGCCCGGTGATCTCCGTGGACAGGTGCTGGATGTTGCGGAGTTTCCGCAGGCGCGGCGCGTTGGGGGCGTGCAGTTCGTCCGTGGCGGGGGACAGCCGCTCGCGGATGGCGCGCACCACCGTCTCGTGCTCGATGCGATCCTTCGCGCTGGCAAGCAACTGCTCACCCAGCCGCTCGTCCTCCTCCGGCGTCTCGCCGCGGCGCAGCGACCCGGCCAGGCCCAACGCCTGCACTCGACCGTCCGCCAGGCTCACCAGCAGCTCCGGGCTTGCCCCCAAGAACGTGGAGGTCGAGCCCTCCTCACCGCTGCTGAAGGTGAAAAGGTGGCAGTTGGGGTAGTTCTCGCGCAGCCGGCCAAGCGCGGCGCCCACGGAGATGGCATGGTCCGCCACCAGCCGCTGGGTGGACGCCAGCACGGCCTTCTCGTACACGCCCTCGCGCACCTGCGCCGCGATCTGCGCCACGGACTCGAGCCAGCGGCCGCGGTTCATCGGCCGCTCCACCTGCAGGGTGGTGCCGTTGGTCGCGTCCACGCGGCCCAGGCAGACCTCCGCCGCACGAGCAGCCTCCGCCGGGTCCACCCCGGGGGCGATCACCACGCCCGCGGCCTCGCCGTCCAGGACGAACAGCACGCGTGGCAACGCGAGCCAGCCGGCGCCGAAGGCCTCCCAGGGCTCCTGCATGGCCACGTGCGGATTGAAGCGGAACCCCCCCAGCAGGCGAGCGCGCAGTCCGGGCGCGTCGCCCGCCTGCGGCTGGTCCAGCAGGCGGCGGGCGTCGTCATGGATCGAGGCCGGCCCGCGCCCGGGGGCCACCTCCACCCGTGCAGCCACCCCCAGGCCCACGAGCGCGAGGCCGCGGTCCGGGCGCTCGTACGAGGCGGAGACACCCGCGGACGCGGGGTCAGACAGCAGACGGAGCGGCTGGAAGTCCGGCGTGAGGGCCATGGACTGGAACGCCGGGGATCGCGGCAGCGAGGCGATGCGCGCGACGATCTCCAGGGCGCTCTGTTCGGTCACCGATCCGCCATCCGCTGCACGCCTGGGGCCAGGTGGATACTCCCAGTATAGGAACGACCCCTGTATGGAAAACGCGGGACCTTGGGTCCCGTCGCGGAGGGACGAGGAGCCTCCCTGCTCCGTTCCACCCGGCCTACACTCGATGCATGGCTGGACGCCCGTACCTCAGGACGCTGTGGCGGACCGGAGTCAGGGGACTCTGCCCGGAGTGCGGGCAGACCTCCATGTTCTCCGGCTTCATCGCCATGCACGACCGCTGTGCGAACTGCAACCTGCGGTACGAGACCTCCGCTGGCGCGTGGATCGGCGCCCTCGCCATCGGCTATGGCATCGGCGCGCTGGTCGCGCTGGTGCTGGCCTTCGTGGAGATCGCCTACCGCCCCATGCGCGACGCCGGGCTGGACCCGGCGTGGACGGTCGTGGTGGCGGCGTTGCTCGGCACGCTGCTGGGCTACCGCTGGGCCAAGGCGCTCTGGTTCTCGCTGCTCTACCTGTATGACTTCATGGCCTTTGGCGACACGCCGCCCGGTCCTCCGCCCGTCCCCTCCCACGAGGTAGGACGGGTCCGCGAGCCCTAGCGGGAGTCCTCGGCGCTCCGGAGGCCCTCGACGGGCCTCGCCCCGTGTCACAATGTCAGCGGATGCGGATGCGGTGCTCCAGCACGGGCGTTCCGGTGCGCTCGGAGACTACCGAGGCGAACGAGGCGTGCCCGCCGTCGCTGGGCGCGAGCATGCCGATGCACACCTGGCCCACCGCCACGTTGCCGCAGTTCTGCACGCGCGTGGCCTGGGGATCCGCAGCGGACCCCGAGTAGAGCGAGAACTTGCGGGCGGGGCCACCCAGGTTCGCCACGCCAATGATGGTGAAGCGCACGCTGGTGCCCGGCACGTCGAAGGCCATCGCGAAGTAGTCGTAGTCCACGTCGTAGGCCGTCCAGCGCAGCCCGCCGGCGTGGGGGCCAACGCCCAGCGGCGAGCAGCCCTCCACGTTGCAGGCGCGCAGGGCGGTCTCCCGCGTCCCGGTGGTGAACAGCCGCCGCGCGTCCGTCACGGGGCCGGTGAGCACCGTGTCCCAGGTGACCTCGCCCACGGGAGACGCCAGGCGATCACAGGAGGCCTGGCTGCCTCCTGTCGGCGTGGTGCAGAACTCGAACTCCGCGGCGCCGGATAGCGTGTCCCACTCCAGCGCCATCCGCCCGGACGGGCCGGGGAGGATGGACGCGAGCGACGGTGTCCCGGCGGGCGGGGCGCTCACGCCGGTAAGCATCACCTGGATGCTGGTGGTGGCGCGGTGCAGGTAGCGGTCCAGCGCCTCCACCTGGAAGGCCAGCACCTGGCCCTCTGCCTTCGGGGCCGTGAAGGAGAGCGTGGAGCCGGAGGGGTTCAGGCTGACGGAGGGGCCTGCCGTCTGGGTCCAGCCGTAGGTCAGCGAGTCCCCGTCAGGATCCGTCGCGGGCACCCTCAGCGTCACCTGCGATCCCACGGCAGCGCTCTGCTGGTCCTGCGGAGCGAACCTCGGCGGGTTGTTGACCCCGTACAGGCCCTGCACCACCGCCATCTCCGCGGTCGCCGCTCCCGAGGGGCAGGTGGATACGTCCGACGAGTTGAACGAGGGGTACATCAGGTCGCCGAAGGTAGTGGAGTGGCCCAGGCCCAGGGCGTGACCCAGTTCGTGCGCCATGGTGCTCCTGAAGCACGCCTCCGGCACGTCCAGGAGATGGTCGAAGATGATGTCCGTCTCCGCGAAGGGGCGCGCGCCCAGGCCTATTTTCCAGGAGCCCTGCGTGACGGCCGCCGCCGGTGAACGAACGGCGTTGCGACTGTCGTCCCAGCCGATCTCGTTGATGTTGTTGCTGAAGCGCCAGGAGCCGGTGCCGGCGCAGTCGCCCGAGTAGGCGAACCCCACCTTCGCACCCGCCTGGTTCCAGACCCCCACGCCGTGGTGGACGGCCTCCTGGAACTGCTCCGCCGTGACCCAGGCGGGACGCCCCGCCTGGCGGGTGCAGATCGCCACGGTCGGGACGATCGAGGTCTCCCAGCGCACCGCCGGCGAGCCGGTGGTGAAGTAGTCCAGCGCGAGTTCCACCGGCATGGAGCCTGTGCCCGCGTAGTCCTCCGGGGCGAGCAGCGCGCCACCATCGAAGAGCATCCAGCCGGGGGGCAGGCCGGCGGGGTCATGCGGGTCGGGGCCGGGGCCGTCCGCAGCGGCGGGCGCGACCACGAGCAGCCAGCCCAGGGCCAAGGCCCCGAGCGACGCCATGAGTCCCAGGCCGCGCCCACGTGGGCGCCGGCCCACGTGAGACGCTGCGGTATGAGCGGTCAGAGCCGGCCCCCTCGCTGCTGGTGTGACAGCCATTCTAACGGTGCGCGGGCCCGCCCGTTCGGGGACTTCCCCAACCGTTGCCGCCCGGGCGGAGAGTTGACGGGATACACCGCTCCGGCTTACTTCTCCCGTGCCGCCGTCCGGCCCGCGGCACGCTCCTCAACACGCATGCCAAGGAGGGCATCCTGGCTGACCCAGCCTCTCATCCCGGCTCCGGCTTCACGCCGGAGGTCATCGAGTCGCGCATCCGCGCCTTCGAGTCGTTCGGCATCCATCGCACGGGCCGGGAGGGGGACGACCGCACCAGCGCCTGGCTCCGCGACACACTCACCGCCGCCGGCGTGGAGGCCGCGCTGGAGCCCTTCGAGTTCCCTCGCACGGAGTTCCGCACCGCCCGCCTGGTGTGGCCGGACGGCGCCATCGACGGCGTCCCCATGTACGACGGGGGCTTCACGCCCTACGGCGGCATCGAGGGCGAACTGTGCGAGGACACGGACGAGGACCCCTTCGGCAAGATCGTGGTGGCCACGTCCGCGCTCCGCGGCGACCGCCGCTGGGTGACGCCCAACGCCCGCGCGCACTACGAGGCGCTGGCGGAGCAGGGCGTGGTGGGCGTGGTGGTGCCGTCCGGCGACCCGGAGGGCCAGGTCATCCTCCGCAACGCGGAGCACATCCGCACGCCGTTCTCGCTGCCCGTGCTCCAGGTGGCCGCGCGTGACGTCCGCGCCCTCGCCTCCTCGCTCGTCCTTGGCGGCGTGGAGGGCACGCTGGAGATCGACGGCGAGCGTCTGAAGTCGCGGGCGACCAACGTGGTGGCCACGGTGCCGGGGACGGACCCGGACGCCGCGCCGGTGGTGGTAATGACGCCCAAGTCCGGCTGGTTCACGTGCGCTGCGGAACGCGGGGGTGGCATCGCCACGTGGCTCGCGCTCGCGGAGACGTTGGCAGCGGAGCGCCCGGCTCGCACGGTGCACTTCGTCGCGTCCGGCGGGCACGAGATCAACCACCAGGGCCTGGAGGCGTATCTGCACGCCCGGCGCGCCCTGCCCCGCCAGGCGGTGGCGTTCCTCCACTTGGGCGCCTCGATCGGCGCGCGCTACCCGGAGCCGCGCTCGGGCGCCAGCGACGAGACGCTTGCGGCCCTCATGCACGAGGCCCACGACGCCTTCCGCTGCCAGGACGCCGCGCCGGTCCAGTACCTCGAGACAGGCACACCCGGCACGGGCGAGGCGCGCAACATTCACGCCGCTGGAGCGCGTTATGTCACATTCCTCGGCAGCCATCGATACTTCCACTCGCCGCAGGACACCGTGGATCGGGCCGTGGACGCGGAGAACGTGGCGCGCTGGGCGCAGGCGGCGCTGCACGTCCTGCGCGGCATGATCGCCCTCCCCGAGCCATCCCAGGCGGACGCGCCGGTGCGCGTCGAGCGCGAGCGCTGAGCAGGAGGATCCCCATGGCTACCGTGAACACCATCCGAGGCCCCCTGGACAGCGCGGACCTGGGCTGGACGCTCTCGCACGAGCACCTCAGCACCAGCACTGCGGGCGCGGAGCGCATCCCCGGCCTCATGGACACCCCGGAGCGCCGTCAGGAGATGGTGGACCGCTGCGTGGAGGGCCTGGCCCGCGCGCACGCCGCCGGCATCCAGAGCATCATCGACCTCACGCCATTCGACCTCGGCCGCCAGGCGTGGCTCTTCGAGGCAGTGGCCGGCCGCCACGAGGAGCACAACGTCAACATCGTCTGCGCCACGGGCGTCTACCGCTGGGTGGCTCCGATCTACTTCGGGTGGACGGAGGACGAGATCGCGGAGCGCTTTGTCCGCGAGATCGAGGACGGCATCGACGGAACGGGCCCGCGCGCGGGCATCATCAAACTCGCGTGGGACCTGGAAGCACGGCTCTCGGACGGTGGCCGCTGGTCGCCGCGTTCGGTGCTGGAGAAGGTGGCGCGCGGCGCCGCCCGCGCGGCCAGGGCCACCGGCGTGCCCATCTCCTGCCACACGCTGGCAGCCGACAAGGTCGGCATCCCCCTGCTCGACATCTTCGAGGACGAGGGGCTGGACCTCCGCGCCGTCACCATCGGCCACTCCAACGACACGGACGACATGGAGTACCTCACGGGCCTGGCGAAGCGCGGGGCCACCATTGGCCTCGACCGCTTCTTCCTGACCACACCGGAGTACGTGGAGCCCCGCGCCGGCGTGGCGCTGGCCCTCGCACAGGCGGGGTACGCGGAGCAGACGTGCCTGGGCCACGACGCGCAGCCGGCGGGCTTCTGGGCGCGCTGGAACCCGGAGCGCCGCCCGGACCTCTGGACGCTGGTCCCCAACCACGAGATCCCGTGGCTCCTGGACCACGGCGTCACCTCGGACCAGGTGGACGCCATGATGCGGACCAGCATCCGCGCTACCTTTGACGCAGCAGCGGGGATGAAGGGGTAGGCGAGGCCGGGGTCGCCGTACGCCCCCAGGGTTGGCCCCACGGGCCTGGAATTGGTGGGAGAGGGATGACAGAGCCAGCCGCCTTCCAGGACCTCTACTCGGACGCGAACTCACACTGCTACGGGTGCGGGCGCCTGAATGAGCGCGGCCTCCGGGTCCGGACCACCTGGGATCCCGAGGACGATGCGGTCAGCCTGACCGTGTTCACCCCGGGGGAGCACCTGACCGGCGGCGTCCCGGGAAACCTCTACGGCGGCATCCTCGCCTCCCTGATCGACTGCCACAGCACCGCCACCGCCAGTGCCGCCCGCGCGCGCGAGGACGGGCAGGAGCCGGGCCAGGGTGACTTGCCGCGGTTCGTGACGGCGTCGCTGAAGGTGGACTTTGCGGCGCCAACGCCGGTCGGGGTCCCGCTGACGCTGCGCGGCCGGGTGGACGAGATCAGTGGGCGGAAGGTGGTCGTCTCGACCACGCTGAGCGCGCAGGGCAAAGAGTGCGTGCGGGGCCAGGCCGTGCTCATCCTGATGCCCCCAGCGGAGTGAGCAGCAACGCCCGCCTCGGGTCCCCGGGCCGGCGACGGCGGGGAGTTTTCGTCTACCTGGCCATCTCGCTCGCCTCCTTCCTGGCCGGGTGCGGCGGGGACGGCGCGCTGCGCACCGAGGGCGTCACGTTCCCCTCGCCCACACCCACGCCGGCGACCACCGCCACCGCTACACCCGCGCCCACCCACGAGCCGGACGAGGAGGACGAGCGCATCACCGTCGCGTTCGTGGGTGACGTGATGCTCGAGCGCGACGTGGAGGCGGCCATGGCGGAGATCGGCGTGGACTACCCCCTGGCGCGGACGGCGGAGTTGTTCGCCGGGGCGGACGTGGTGGTGGCGAACCTGGAGGGCGCGGTCACGGACGTGGGCGAGCCGCTGGACAAGCAGTACCAGTTTGCCCTCGATCCGGCGCTGGCCGGCGGCCTCTCCCCGTTCTGGGCGGTGAGCCTGAGCAACAACCACGCCACGGACTACGGACTGGCCGGCCTAGAGCGGACGCTGGAGACGCTGGACGCGCACCGCATCGGCTGGTTCGGGGCGGGACGCACGGAGGCGGAGGCGCGCGCGGGCGTCGTGGGCAAGGCGCCCGGCACCCCCACCATCGCCTACCTCGGCTACGACGACATCGGCGAGGTGATCTGGGCGGAGGGGGAGAAGGGCGGCGTGGCGCGCGCGTCCGTGGAGGCGGTCCAGGAGGACGTGCGGCGGATGCGGGAGCGGCCGGACGTGGACTTCGTGGTGGTCACGCTGCACGCCGGCACGGAGTACACCCACCAGGTCACCGCACGCCAGCGCGAACTCGCCCACGCCGCCATCGGTGCCGGGGCGGACCTGGTGGTGGGCACGCACCCGCACGTCCTGCAGGAGGTGGAGGAGTACGGCGGCGGACTCATCCTCCACTCGCTGGGCAACTTCGTCTTCGACCTGGACGCGGAGGACCTGGAGGTCCTGGGCGAGGGCCCGTTCCAGTCCGTGGTCGCCCTCGTGACCTTCGAGACCGGCAAGCCGCCCGCCCTGGAACTCCGCCCCGCCCGCATCGACGTGGACGAGAACCGCCCGAGGCCCGCCACCTCCGAGGAGGCCGACCCGATCCTGGCGCTGCTGGGGTACGAACCGCCTTCGGAGTGAGTCTGACGAACATTTGATCGGCTAGTGCATCCCCGCCCACGGTCGGGCATGCTCCGCGCATGCAGCGGGACGCCATCGAGCAGATCACGGATCGGCAGCGTGAGGTCGCCCGCCTGGTCGCGGAGGGCCGCTCAAACCCGGAGATCGCGGAAGCGCTGGGGATCTCGCTGGCCGGGGCCAAGTACCACGTCTCGGAACTCCTCGGCCGGCTGGGCGTGCAGCGGCGCGAGGACGTCGCGGCGTGGTACCGCCAGAACGTGGGGCCCGTCGCGGTAGTGCGCCGGCGGTGGGGACGGCTGCGCGCGCGCTGGCCGCTCGGCGCGGTGCTGGGACTGGCCGTGCCGGTGGCCGCCGTGGCCATCGCCCTCGGTGGCGGACGCGCGGAGACACCGCCGACGACTGCCACCGCCACGGCGACGGCGACGGCTCTCGCGGTGGTCACCGAAGTGCCGGAGGCGACGCCCCAGCCGGAGGTGACCCCAACAGCGGCCGTGACCACACCGGGGGAACGGATCCCCCTGTTCTACGAGTACGAGGTCCAGGCCGGAGACACCCTCGACGGCATCGCGGCGCGGTTCGCCGTCCAGCGGGACCACATCATCTGGAACAACATCGAGGTCGGGAGCGATGCGGACCTTCGGCCCGGACTGCTCCTCCAGGTCCCGCCGGTCCCCGGGATCATCGCCTCCGTGCGCCCGGGTGACACCGTGACCAGCATCGCAGGACGGTTCGACGCGGACTGGCGCGCCCTCCTGGAGTTCGAGGCGAACGGGCTGGACGGTGACCCGAACCGCCTGCGGCCGGGCATGCTGGTGCTCGTCCCTGGCGGCCGAAAAGTACCGCTCCAGGCCGCGCCGCCCTCGCGGCCGGGAGCGGGGAGCATCGTGGCGAGTGGGTGGATATGGCCCGTCGAGGGCAGCATCCTCAACGCCTGGGGGCCGAACCACCCGCAAGGGATCGACCTGGCCACGGAGTGGGGCACGACCGTAGTGGCCTCTCGTGCCGGGACCGTCACCTATGCCAGCGGGAACCCCTGCTGCGACTACGGCTACCACGTCATCGTCGACCACGGCGACGGGTACGAGACGCTGTACGCCCACCTCAACGACTTCGCGGTGGCCCTCGGAGCCTTCGTGGACGCGGGCGACACCATTGGCTGGGTGGGGATGACTGGCCGCACGCCGGAGCCGCACCTCCATTTCGAGGTCCGCCGCGAGGGCGTATTCCAGGACCCGCTCCAGTACCTGCCCTGACGCGCGCTCGCGCTCGGCGCGCACCGTTGCGCGCTCGCGCTCGGCGCGCACCGTTTCACAAGCCGGGTAGTGCACCGCGCGGAGGCGCTGGCTACGCTCGCGCCCATGGACGCGCCCGCCGCCCGCACCGATCGCACCGAGCCCGTCACCGACCGGCAGCGCGAGGTGGCCCGGCTCATCGCGGAGGACAAGAGCAACCGCGAGATCGCGGACGCCCTGGGCATCTCGCTGGACGGCGCGAAGTACCACGTCTCGGAACTCCTCGGCCGCCTCGGCCTCGCACGCCGCGAGGACGTGGGCGCCTGGTACCGCGAGCACTACGGCTGGCGCACCCGCCTCCGAGCGCTGTTCGCGCTTCCTCTGCTGCCGGTGCTCCTCGGCGGTGGGGCCGTGGCGGCCGTGGTGGTGGTGGCGGTGGTCGTGGTGGTGGCGTGGGGGAACGGCGGCGCGGCCCAGGAGGAGCCGGGACGCCTCGTGGCGCCGGACGCCCTGGAGGACCTCGGTGCGGCACCATGGAACCCTAACGGTGGTGCGGCGACGATGCTCGACACCGGACGCGTGCTTGCCACCGGTGGCTACCAGTTCGCGGTTGACGACCTCGGCAACTCCCGCGAGGCCTGGCTCTACGACCCCGCTGCAAACGAGTGGGAGCCCGTCGGGGACATGCTGTTTCCGCGGGTCGGCCACGCAATCGTTCCTCTTGAGGGTGGTCGCGCGCTCGTCGGTGGCGGGGCCGGCCTGGGGCAGAGCACCAGCAGTGCAGTACTGCAGATCTTTGACAGCGCAACGGGCGAGTTCTCCGCCGCGCGGGTCAACCTCGGGAGTAGGGTGCTCGCGCTGGTGAGCGACGGTCGTGGCGGGGCGCTGGTGCTCTCGGAGCGAAACGCTCCAGGGCGCAGCGACGACGGCCAACTGGTCATCTCCCGGTATGACCCGAGTACGGATACAGCCGTCAACCTCCGGACGTTCGTCCGGGTGCCCTCCGAGGTGCTAGACGACGGGAGTTTCAGCGCCGCCCGCTCCGACGACGGCCACGCGGCGTTCGTTGGCCCCCAGGGACTGCTCGTGATCTCACCCGACGACGCCGTGGGTGACTGGCTGGACATGCCAGCCAGCCTGGGCGTCGACCTCGCGGTCGCGGGACTCGGCGACGGACGGTTCGCGGTCCTCGGGGGCATCGAGGAGTCCTCGAAGCGCGGGTACAGTGAGGCGCTTCAGCAAGCCGTCCAGGCTCGAAACCCTGAAGAGGAGTGGACGCTGCCGGCACTCCCTTCGCTCCGAGCGGCGGAGGGCATGGCCCTCGTTGACGCATCCTCGGGGGCGGTCGAGGAACAGCGCCTTCGCCCGGGGTGCATTCTGCGGCTCATCCCCGGCTCGTGGACCGTCCTCCGCGACGGACGTCTGTTCCTCGCCGCATGCATGGAAGTGATGGCTGCGGGGGAAGGGGCTCAGGATCGTGCCGTCATCCATCCGGCCGAGATCCTGGACACTCGCGACGGCTCCAGGCTGAGAGTGGCTGAGCCGCACTCCCTCATCGGCGGCATCCCGGTGCTCTCCGACGACGGCTCGCTGCTCCTCATCACACAGGAGGTGACCACCGACGAGGCGAATCCACGCTTGGATGGGCACGTCTACCGCCTCCGTCCCTAGCCCAATCGGAGCCCTCCGGCCCGGCGCTATACTCCCGTCGCTTGAAGCCGAATGGGGGTACCGCATGATCGAGGGCTACCCGGAGATTGCCCGTGACGTCTCCGCGCTGAAGAAGGCGCCGAACCTGACGGACTGGGCCGCCATGCGCGAGTCCTGGTCGTGGGACCAGGCATGGGCGGAACTGGAGCGCCCCGGCGGGCTCGTGAACAAGGCCCACGAGTGCATCGATCGCCACGCCAACGGCGCGAACGCGGACAAGGTCGCGATCATCTGGAACAGCGCGGACAACCAGGTGGAGACCTACACCTACGCGCAGATGAAGGCACAGTCCAACAAGGTGGCCAACGCCCTGAAGGGCCTGGGCATCCAGAAGGGCGAGCGCGTCTTCATCCTCTCCGATCGCATCCCGGAGTTGTACTTCTCCTGCTTCGGCATCCTGAAGGCAGGCGCGATCATGGCGCCGCTGTTCTCCGCGTTCGGCCCGGAGCCCATCAAGGAGCGCGTCGCCCGCGCCGAGGGCTCCGTGATCATCACCACGCCGAAACTGCTCCCAAAGGTCAACGCCATCCGCAGCGAGTTGCCCTCGCTTCGCCACGTCATCGTCATGGCGCACCGGGAGGGCAAGCCCGTGGCGGACGAGGACATCGACTACCAGTCGATCGTGGGGCCCGCCTCGGAGGAGTTCGAGATCGAGCGCACGGGGCCGGAGGACTGGTCCGTGATGCACTTCACCAGCGGCACCACGGGCCTGCCGAAGGGCGCCGCGCACGTCCACAGCGCCATCGTGGGGCAGTACGCCACCGGGAAGTACGCCCTGGACCTGCAGGCGGACGACATCTACTGGTGCACCGCCGACCCCGGCTGGGTCACAGGCACCTCCTACGGGATGTTCGCGCCGTTCTCCAACGGCGTGACCAGCCTGATCGACGAGGGCGGCTTCGGCGCGCGTCGCTGGTACGACCTCATCCAGAAGCACGGCGTCACCGTCTGGTACACCGCGCCCACGGCCATCCGCCTGCTGATGAAGGCCGGCGAGAGCCTGCCGGCCCAGTTCGATCTCAGCAGCCTGCGCTTCATCGGCTCCGTGGGCGAGCCGCTGAACCCGGAGGCGGTGGTCTGGGGCAACCGCGTCTTCGACCAGCCCATCCACGACAACTGGTGGCAGACGGAGACCGGCGCGATCATGTGCGCCAACTACCCTTCGCAGCCCGTCCGTCCCGGCTCCATGGGCCGCCCGTTCCCGGGCGTCCACGTGGCCGTGGTGGACGACGAGGGCCAGGAGATCGAGGAGCCGATGGTGGAGGGCGCGCTGGTGGTGCGCCACCCCTGGCCCTCCATGTTCCGCACCTACTGGAACGACCAGGAGCGGTACGACTCGCGCTTCAAACTCGGCTGGTACTACACCGGCGACCGGGCGAAGAAGGACGAGGACGGCTACATCTGGTTCGTCGGCCGCGACGACGACGTCATCAACACGGCCGGCCACCTGGTCTCCCCCTTCGAGGTGGAGTCCGTGCTCATCGAGCACGATGCCGTGGCGGAGGCGGGGGTCATCGGCAAGCCGGACGACGTGGCCATGGAGGTGGTGAAGGCGTTCGTGACCCTCAACGAGGGCTTCAGCGAGACGCCGGAACTGATGCGAGAACTCAACCGCCACTGCCGCGACCGCCTGGGCCCGGCGGTAGCGCCTCGCGAGATCGCGGTCATTGACATCCTGCCGAAGACGCGCTCCGGCAAGATCATGCGCCGCCTGCTGAAGGCCCGTGAACTCGGCCTCCCCGAGGGCGATACGAGCACCCTCGAGGAGGACTAGGTTCGGGCGAGGCGGCCGCCTACGCAGTCGGCCCCTGGGCGTGGCGCTGCGGTTGTGCGCCCTGGGCGCTGGCGCCGGCGTGCTGCATCGCCTGGCCGCAGCAGCAGACGGGGCTTTCGTCCCCGCCCTGCTCCATGTTGGCGGAGCGCGTGACCTGGATCTCGGCGCCGCAGTTGCTGCACGTGTAGACCTGTCCTGCCTCGAACACTTTGGCCTCCTTCGTCGCCGGCCCGTACGGGCCGGATGCCTCGAACGGTGAGGGCATCCCCGTTGCGGCGTCGATTCCCGGGATGCCGGCGGGTGACACCGGCGTAACGATCGAGGGCGTCCCGGTGCCGGGTGCGCTTACGGTCGGTGTAACGCACCCTCCAGGCACGGAAAGAGGGCCATCCATGCTCCACTCGCTCGCCGTCCGCCGCGCCGTGACACCGCTGGCGTGCGCCGTGGCCGCACTGGCCCTCGCCTGTAGCGGAGGCAGCGACCCGGTGACGCCGGAGCAGGCGGCGGCCATCGTGGCGGCGGGCGTCCTCATGCAGGAGGACCTGCCGGCGGGCTCGTGGGCCGTCGAGGAGACGGACAACCTGCTTGCCGACGCGGAGGAGTCGGAGGGCGCGGGCGCCGAGGCCCTGCAGGACCCGGACGACCTGTTCGCGAACACGCCCTCCTGTCAGGCCGTGGCGGCACTCCTGGAGGACCTGAACCAGGAGGATGTCCCGCCGCTGGCGGACCTGGAGCGGTCCTTTACCACCGGTGGAGAGTCGCTGGTGGTGCGCAACGTAGTGAGCAACGTATTCGTCCCGGACGAGCAGGTGGAGATCGACGAGGCGTTCAACCGCCTGCAGGCGGTCTTCAGCGCGGACGGCATGCGCGCCTGCTTCGAGGACGCCTTCCGCGAGAGCCTGGAGAGCGAGGAGGGCATCGTCCTCTCGGGCCTGGAGGTCCACGAGCCGGAGTACACGGCCGAGGGCGGCGTGGGGATAGCGGTGGACCTGGAGGCGCTGGCGGTGATCATCCCCATCGCGCTGCACCTGGAACTGCACATGTGGGCGGAGGGGCCCGCTGTCAGCAGCCTGGTGCTCATGGAATTGAACTCGGACCTGGTGCAGCGAAACGCTGGCAGCATCGTGGACAATGCACGGAGCCGACTGGCCGCAGCGGTCGAGGCGAACTAGCGACACCCCACGAGGAGGCACCGATGGCTGACACGCCGAACGCGACGACTCCGGCCGCGGACGACGTGAAGATCCACCGGGGCCTCCAGGGCGTCTACTTCGACCGCTCCGCGGTCTGCGACATCGACGGCCGCGCGGGCGAACTCCGCTACCGCGGCTACTCCATCCATGACCTGGCAGAGCACTCCACCTTCGAGGAGACCTCCTACCTCCTGTTCCACGGCGAACTCCCCACAGCGGCGCAACTGCGGGAGTGGTCGGACGACCTCGTGGCGGCGCGCTCCGTGCCGCCCTCGGCGCTGGAGGTGATCCGGAGCATCCGAGACGCGCACCCTATGGAGGTGCTGCGCACCGCCGTCTCCGCACTGGGGGCGAGCGACCCGGACGTGGCGGACAACTCTCGCGAGGCGACGGTGCGGAAGTCGGTCCGTCTCACCAGCCAGGTGCCCCTGCTGGTCGCCGCCCACCACCGCATCCGCTCCGGCATGGAGCCGCTGGAGTCCGACCCTACCCTGGGCCACGCCGCCAACTTCCTGTGGCTCCTGACGGGCGAACGGCCCTCGGAGGACGCGGCGCGCCTGATGGACCTGGACCTGATCCTGCACGCGGAACACGGCGCCAACGCCTCCACCTTCACGGCGCGCGTGGTGGCGGGGACGGACGCCAACCTGCACGCGGCCGTGACCTCCGCGGTGGCCGCCCTCAGCGGGCCCGCGCATGGCGGCGCGGCCGAAAACGTGATGCGCATGGCGCAGGAGATCGGCGAGCCGGAGAACGCAGCCGCCTACGTGAAGCGCGTGCGCGAGGCACGCCAACCGGTGATGGGCTTCGGCCACCGCGTGTACCGCACGGAGGACCCGCGCGCCCGCCACATGCGCGCCGGCGTGAAGCGCCTGTCCGAGGAGATGGGCCAGCCGAAGTGGTACGCGATCCTCGAAGCCGTGGTGGACGCCATGAAGCCGTACGCGCGGCTGGGCGTGAACGTAAACGTGGACTTCTACGCGGGCGTGGTCTACTACCTGCACGGCATCCCGGAGGACCTCTTCGTCCCCATCTTCGCGGTCGGTCGCACGCCCGGCTGGTGCGTGAGCGTGGTGGAGCAGCAGGAGCACAACATCCTGATCCGCCCCCTCACCCTCTACGCCGGCCCCCCACCGAGGCCCTACGTTGGGATCGAGGAGCGCTAAGCCATGCGATGCACCTCCTGCGGCAATGGAGAGACGCGCACCGGGGTGACGAACCTGGGCTTCCAGGCGGACGGCGCCCAGGTGGTGGTCCGCGACGTCCCAGCCGACATCTGCGAGGCGTGTACCGAGTTCTTCGTGGACGAGACCACCAGCAGCCAGGTCCTGGCCCTGGCGCACGACGCCATCGCGCACGGCTGGGCGGTCGTCCACTACGCTCCGTGACCTGGCGCCGGGGACCAGCGGGGGGGACTTGAGGGGGCTCGCATGGACATCGCCACCACTCTGACGCCGGTCACCCTGCCCACGCTCGCCGCGACGCCGGACGCGGTGCGCCTATTGGCGCGGCTGCCGGATGAGGTGCTTCGCGCCACGCCGCCGCCCGAGAGCGGAGCGGGGGAATGGAGCGTCCACACCGTGGTGGTCCACCTGGTGGACTCGCACCGCCGGCAGGTGGGGCGCGTGCGGAAGATGGTGGCGGAGGACCGCCCGCTGCTCCCCAGCGTGGACGAGTGGGAGTCGCTGGTGGCCACCGGCCTGATGGACGAGCCCACCGGCGCGCTGGTGGAGATCCTGGCCTCCGAGCGCAACGCGGACGTCCCCTGGTACGCCTCGCTGGACGCGGCGGCCCTCGCGCGGACGGGTACGCACTCCGTGGCGGGCGAGGTCAACGTGGCCCAGGTGCTGAACCACGCCGCCTACCACGACGCGCAGCACCTCGGGCAGGTCGCCCGCCTCATCGAAGTCGCCGCCGACCAGGGCCGAGGCAACATGCGCCTCGCCGGGCCGTAGGCGGAGCATCTGGTGCTGCGGCGCCTGTGGCCCCACCGCCCGCCGCTCCTCAGCTGGGCGCGACGCGTGCCTCTGCTGCGCGCCCTCGCGGAGGTGGCGGCCGGGCTGCTGGCCACGCGGCAGCCGGTGGGAGCCTGCGGCGTCATCGTGGGGCGGGACGGGCGCGTGCTGCTCGCCTTCCACCGCACGCGGCCCTCGGCGCCCTGGGGGCTGCCCGGCGGGTGGCTGCACCGAGGCGAGCTGCCGGAGGACGGACTCCTGCGCGAGGTGGAGGAGGAACTGGCCCTCCCCGTGACGCTTGAGGGCTACCTCTGCACGTTCGAGCACTGGAACGGGCGCTTCCGCCCTCGAGGGCTGAGCCTGGCATTCCGGCTGGCCACGGACGCGCCCACGGAGGAGCCGGCGGCCCCGGCCTCGTGGGAGGTCGCGGTGACCCGGTGGGTGACCCTGGAAGAGGCGGAGGCGCTGCTGGAGAGTGCGGATGAACTTCGCGCCGTCCGCCTCGCGCTGGGGGCCCGGGAGGCGGCGCTGCCCGGAAGCGCGACGGAAGGGGAACGCTGATGCCACTGGTGCCGCTGCTGCAGCAGGAGGCGGACCGCCGCGGCCTGCTGGACCCGGGCGAGCGGATCACGCCGGCCGTGGCATTCCGCCTGGTGCGCGACATGCCCTACCGACGCGCCACCGACCGCCAGCCCGAGACGATCCTGGGCGAGTGGCGCGGCACCTGCTCCGGGAAGCACTACCTCCTGCGCGAACTGCTGCGGGAACTGGGGATGCCCTCGACGGTCATCCTGGCCACGCACGAGTTCACGCCGGAGAACTCGAAGTGGCTGCCGCCCCACCTGGCCACCGAGGTGCGACTGGCGCCAGTGCCGGACGTGCACACCTTCCTGCGCGTGCAGTACGACCCCACCGGGGACCAGTGGATGACCGTGGACTGCACCTGGCCCTCCCGCGCCCGCCGGCTGGAGATGCCCGCCAACCTGTCCTTCGAGGCGGGCGTGGACCAGCGGATCGCCTGCGACCCCATCGAGATCTTCCACGTCCCCGAGGACGAGGACCCGCAGCCCCTGAAGGAGCGGATCATCGAGGGCTTCGTGGGGACGCAGGGCGCGCGGCGGGATGCGTTCATCGCCGGGCTCTCGGACTGGCTCGCGCTGGAACTGGGGGACTGAGGCTCGCCTCAGACCTCCTCGCTCCCCTCGGGGGCGGGCAAGCGGGTGACCACCGCCTCCGCCACGCCTCTGCCGTCCACGAGCGTGACGCGCAGCCGGATCTCCTCGAACTCCACGGTGTCGCCAACCTGCGGTGGGCGCTCCAGCAGCGCGAGCACCAGGCCGCTGATGGTGTCCACGTCCGGGTGCTCCAGCGAGACCCCCAGGTACTCCCCCAGTTCGTCCAGTCGCACCGTGCCCGCCACATGCAGCGTCCCCGCGGCATCCCGGAACATCTCAGCGGGAGCCTCCGACTCGGGTACGCGGCCCAGGATCTCGTTGCTCACGTCGTCCGGCGTGATGATGCCGGCGGTGCCGCCGTGCTCGTCCAGGACCACCGCGAACTGCACCCACTGGTCGCGCATGCGCGTGACCACGTGGGACAGCGGCGTAGACCCGGGTACGAACGGCGCCGCGCGGATGACATTCTCCGTCACGGGCACGCCTCGGCTGACACAGGTGGCCAGGTCCCGCACGTGCACCACGCCGCGGATGTCGTCCAGGTCGTCCCCGTAGACCGGGTAGCGCGTGTGCAGGTGCTCCGCTACCACGGCCGCCACCTCGCCGGGGGCGGCGCCGAGGCGCAGCCCGTCCACCTGGACGCGCGGCGTCATGACGTCCTCCGCGCTCAGGCTGCCCAGGTCGAACAGTTCGCGCAGGATGCGGCCGGAGCCGCGCTCGATGAGCCCGCCCTCCAGGCTCTCCTCCACCACGAGTTCCAGTTCCTCCGGCGAGTAGAACTGCTCCTGGCTCCCCTGCGACCGGTCGATCCCGAACAGACGAAGCAGCCCGTTCCCCACGGCGTTCAGCCCCAGCACCAGCGGGTACATGAGGCGGCGTATCCAGAGCATGGGCGGGGTGACGCGCAGCGCCGTGCCCTCCGCGTGCTGTAGGGCCAGGGACTTCGGGACCATCTCTCCCAGCACCACGTGGAGGTAGGTCATGGCCGTGATGGCCAGGACGGTGGACAGCGTGTGGGCAGCGAGCCAGGTGGGAACGCCCTCCCACGCGTCAATGCGGTCCGCGATCCAGTGCGCCATCTGGTGCTCGCCGTACATGCCGAGGCCCAGCGTGGCGAACGTGATGCCGAGTTGCGCAGTGGCGATGTACCGGTCCTGCGAGCGCGGATCCCGGAGGACGCCCGTCACCAGGCGTGCCCCGCGATGCCCCTCCGCTGCCCGGCGCTCTAGCGTGGCGCGTGGCGCGCCCACGATGGCGAACTCCGCGGCGACGAAGAGGCCGTTGAGCCCGATCAGGAGCGCAACGATCGCTGCCGGCACCAGGGCGCTCACCGCTCCACCTCCTCGGACACCCGAGCCGGCCGCACCAGCAGCGACGCCACCACCACCCCGTCCACCTGCTCGACCTCCACGCCCACGCCGGAGATCTCCAGCGACTCGCCGGCCTGCGGTACGTGGCCCAGCCGCTCGGAGATGATCCCGCTCAGGGTGTCGCTCTCGCCCTCCCAGAGCACGCCCAACCACTCGTCCGCCTCGTCCACCCGCATGCGGCCCGGCAGACGCAGGCGGCCGTCCGACAGCCGCACCGGGTGCGCCTCCGCCCCCCGAATGGCCTCGGGATCCCCCAGGACCTCCACGAGGAGGTCCTCCAGGGTCACCAGGCCGGTCACCCCGCCGTGCTCGTCCACCACCACCGCCTGCTCCGACCGCTGGCGCCGGAGTTCGCCCACCAGCCGCTCGCAGCGCATGGACTCGGGGACACTGGCGATCCGCCGCATCAGGTCGGCCGTCCGCGCATGCCCGCGCCCCGCCATGACCTCGCGCGCCACGTCCTTCGCGTGGATCACGCCCACGAGTTCGTCCGGCGAGCCCTGGTAGACCGGGAGGCGGGTGTACCCGGACCGGACGAGTTGCGCCTGCACCTCGATGAGCGTGGCGGCCGCGTCGACGGAGACGATGTCCAGCCGCGGCACCATGATCCGGCGGACGGGGAGCACGCTCAGGCGCAGGGCGCGTTCGAACTGCTCCTGTTCGTCCGCGGAGAGGAGGCCTCCGTCGCGGCTCTCTGCGATGAGCAGCGAGATCTCTCCTGGCGAGTGGATGTGACGGTGACCCGCGGCCGGCGCCCGGAGCAAGCGCAGGATGGCGATACCGCTGCCGTTCAGGACAGCGATCAGCGGCCGGAACACCCAGAGCGACAGCCGCATGGGCAGCGACGTGTACACGGCCACGGTCGTCGGGAACTGCAGGGCGACGGACTTGGGCAGCAACTCACCCACCACCACCTGCGTGGCCGTCAGCGTGATTAGCACCGCGGTGGCGGCGCTTCCGACAGCCGTCGCCCGGCCCATGTCGCCAATGTCCTGGAGCGCATCTGCAAGGGTTGGAGTGAGCGCCGCCTGGCCGTATGCGCCCAGGAGCAGGCTGGAGAGCGTGATGCCCACCTGGCAGCCGGCCACGTACCGGTCCAGCCCCACGCCGCTCTCAATGACGCCGAGGAGCCACCGCGCCTGGCGGTTGCCGCCCTCCGCCAACTGCCGGACGCGGGTACGGCGGGTGGAGACTGCCGCGAACTCCCCCGCGACGTAGAGGGCGTTCAGCGCGATCAGCACGATGATGACGATCAGCACCATCATCGGACTGCGCCGGCATGTCTGGCAGGGTCATCCCCCGCGTTGGTACTCATCCGCCCCGCGATTGTAGACGATGGGCCCCGCGCCCCTGGCCAGCCACCGACTGCCGGCTCCGGTAGGATGGGCGACGGCTCGCCAGGGTGGCGGGCATCACTGACGGAGGATCCGTGCAAAGCGCCCGCGCCAACGCGATCTACACCGCCTTCGCCACGCTGGTGTTCACCGGCATCCAGTACCTGCAGGACGAACGCGACCCCATGGTGCTGGCCGTCACCGCCGCCATGTTCTTCTTCTTCACGTTCTTCATGCTGCGACTCATCAGTCGCGTCATGATGGTGGTGACGCAGGGCCTCGGGAAGCGGCGTCCTGCGCGAGGGGCGCGCGACCAGGACGAGCGGGGCCCCGAGCAGGTGCAGGCCACGACCACCCGTCCTGACCACGTCCGCCGCCGCCGTGAGCGCCGCCGGCGACGCTAGCGCCTGCGTCTCGTGCGTCCCAGAAAATGAAGAACCCCCGGCGTCCCGGGGGTCCTTCATTCTGATCGGCTTCTGCCGAGAGGAAGTGTTACTTCTTCTTGGGAGCCGGCTTAGCGGCCGGCTTGGCAGCCGGCTTCGCCGCAGGCTTTGCCGCAGGCTTCTTCGTTGCAGCCAAGGATGTTCCTTTGACTACTCCGGCCCGTCGCGGGTTACGCGCGGTACCGGAACCCATGGGTGACGAGCGTCCGGGCCCTGGATGCACTCGCTGATGCGTATTAGACAGCAACGGAATCTTGTGCGGGGGGCGATCGCGCGTCCACGCGATCAAAATTTTCCACGGGCCCCTTGGGGCGCGCGTCCGGCGCCTACGGCGCGTCCTGGGAACGCTGCGCAACTACGCACCAGAGCGGGTCCGCGTCGGGTGGAGAGCGGTCGATGAACAGCGGCTCGCCAAAGTTACCGGCCATGCCGAAGTAGGACGCCACCAGCCGCACGCGGTCCTCCGGCCCCAGTTGGCGCCAGACCTCCACGGCCTTGGTGGGGAACATCCGGTGCGAGAAGGTCACCAGGAACGTCCCGCCGGGCACCAGCACGCGCCCCACCTCCCGGAAGACCTCCACCGGCTGGGTGAGGTACTGCACGGAGACGGCGCAGAGCGCCACATCGAAGGCGCCGCCCTTGTACGGAAGCGTGGGGTTGGCGTTCAGGTCATGGACCACCAGGTCCGTCAGTTGCGGGTTGTGCTGCAACTCTTCCTGGTTCATCCCCAGCCCGGAGACACGGGCGTACTCCCGCTCCGGCGGCAGGTGGGACATCCAGGAGGACATCAGGTCCAGGACGCGAGAGCCGGGCGGCACGCTCTCCCGGTACAGGTCCGTGAGCGCCTGGATGGTCGCGTCGTCAATGTGCGTGACCAGTCGAGAGACCTCGTAGAAGAAGCGGTCGGACGACATGTCCTCGCGCCGGAAGAACTGCGCGGGGAACTGCGGCTCGTTCGTCACGGATGTTCCCCCCGGGGCGGCACCGCCGGCCCGGTGCCGGCGCTGCGAGGGTACCGCTACTCGCCCGGGCCCACGACCAGGCTGCCGTGCAGGCCCTCGTGTCCGGGGATGACACAGGTGAAGGAGAAGCCGCCGTCCGGAGGGACGCGGAGGCGGATGACCGTGTCGCCGTTGGCCGCCACCAACTCGTCCATCTCCGAGCCCGGCGACGCGCCCGTCAGGACGAACGAGTGAGGCGATCCGGCCGACCCGGCCAGCACGAACTCCACCACCTCGCCGGGCGCAACCTCGATGCCCGCCAGGTCCAGGGTGCCCGTGGAGGCGTCCACCACGATGGTGCGGTCTACGGTGGCGGAGGACAGGTCCGCCTTGCGGAGCAGTTCGTGACCGTGCGCGCCCCACGCGAAGGCCCACGCCACGGCCGCCACCAGCACGGCGGCGAGCCCGAGGCGACGCCAGCGCGGGGCGGGCGAGGGGATCTCGAGGTTGAGGGATGTCATGCTTCCAGCGTACCGCGTCCCGCCGGCAGTGCGTCGGGGCGTCAGTGCGTCAGGGCGTCAGGGCGCCACGTACGAGCGGATCTGGCGGCCGAAGATAACCACCAGCAGTCCCAGCACGGCCAGGAGCGCCCCGTAAGTCAGTTGCGCCATCTGCACGCCGTATGCCGCCGCCAGGAAGCCGCCCGCGGACGCGCCCGCGGAGACGAACGCCCGGTCCAGGGAGAGCAGGCTGACCACGCGCCCTCGCATGTCCTCTGGCGCAGCCGACAGCAGCGCGGCGTTGGAGAGCGAGAAGTACGCCGTCTGCATCAGCCCCACCAGCGGGATCACGGCGAACGGCACCACGATGCCTACCGCCCCGGGCAGGTACGTCGTCAGCGAGAACAGGACCAGCGCCACGCCCATCAGCGTCACGGCCAGGGGCAGGATCAGCCCCAGCCGCTTCGGGTAGCGCGATGCGATCAGCAGCGTCCCCGTCAGCGCGCCGATGGTGCTGGTGGCGACCAGCGCGGAGAAGCCCAGCGGCCCGATGTCCAGCACGGACTTGGCGAAGAGCGGGGCGAATACCTGCAGGTAGGACTGCCCGAACACGAAAAAGATGAGGGACATCACCAGCACGCCGCGCACCACCGGCACCCGGATGGCGTAGCGCATGCCCTCCTTCAGGCTCTCGAGGATGCCGGAGACCGTGGTCTCCCGGCCGGCCACGCGGTTCGTGGGGACTCGCAGCAGCGCCGTGGACACCACCGCGCCCACGTAGATGCACGTCAGCACGATGAACGCGCCCTCGACCCCCATGAGGGCGATGATCGCGCCCGCGCCGAGGACCCCCGCCATCCGCATGATGTTCTGCGTGGATGACATCAGCGCCACGGCATTCGTCAGGATCGGCTGCGGGACGATGCTGGCGATCATCGATTGGCGCGCCGGCTGGTCGAAGGCCATGAACGTGCCGCGGATGAGCGCGGTGGCGTAGATCATCCAGAGTTCCATCAGCCCCGTGACCAGCAGCACCACGAAGGCGACGTTCACCGTGAGGACGCCCACCTTGGTGGTGAGCAGGATGGTCTTGCGGTCGAACTGGTCCGCCACGACGCCCGCGAGCAGGCCGAACAACAACTGCGGGATCGTGCGCATCGCCACCACTCCGCCCACGTGGGCGGCGTTGTCGTTGGTCATCTCCAGCACGAGCCAGGGGCGGGCGATCTGCTCCATCCAGAGCGCGGCGGCGTGGCTCGCCTGCCCGGCCCACAGCAGACGGAAGTCCCGGTAGCGCAGCGAGGCGAACGTGCCGTGCCGCCCGGAGGGCGGCGGCGGCCCGCCACCGAAGGCGGACCCCGCCTTTACAGCGGCCGAGGATGTGTCAAAGGGGCGGGTGCTACTCACGAGAGGCCGAAGGTACGCGCGGGTCGCGAGGAGCGTCTAGCCGCGCGCCGTCGCTGCCGGCGGCGCGCCCAGGCGGTCCGCGAGTTCCGAGAGGTCACGCACCCGCTCCACCCTCGGGTCGAGCGCCACCCCTCGAGTGGTGGGCCATTCCCGCAGGAAGATGCGCGCTCGCGAACGCTGCGCAAGCAGTTGCGCGGTGCGCGGGTCGTCATCGATGTGTTCTGCCGCGTCCACGAGCGAGAGCGCCTCGAGTTTGTAGTGCGGGCTCTTGAGCGAGGTGGTGTTCACCATCACCCGGTCGAACAGCGCCTCCAGGCCGTGGCGGCGGAGCCACCATCGCGGGTAGGTCCGGCGCCCGGTGACCACCACCAGCCGGCGCACCTCCCGCAGGCGGGTGAGCGCCTCCCGCGACCCGGCCAGCGGGCGGCGGACGTTGAAGCGCAGGTGGTCCAGCGGCGTGCCCAGCCACCGCGGCGGCACGCTGGCGAGCGGCGCGTCCGCCTCTGGATCCAGGAACGTACGACTGATACCCACGTTCCACCCGAAGTAGGGCGAGCAGAACACGCCGTCCATGTCCACCGTCAGTACCGGCAGGTCCGCGCGGCTCATGCCTGTCCCAGCCCACGCCCGCGCCGCACGAACAGGAACGAGGCCGCGACACCCAGGGCGAGCGCGGCCAGCCCGGTCACGAAGGCGTCGCGGTCCATGAACCCAGCGAGCAGCAATGCACCGCCGAGTCCGGCTACGGGGATCAACGGCACCCCTCGCACAGCCGGGCGCAGGCGGAACGGACGAGCACGGGCCGGTTGTGTGAAGCGCAGCCGGATGACCGAGGCGTTGACTGCCACGAAGAGGGTAAACACGGCAAAGTTCGTCACCTGGGCCACGTAGCCCACGTCCCCGGTCAGCCCAAACGCCACGGCCAGCGCCGTGGCAATGGCAATGGCGACGAGCGGGGTCCGACGGGCGGGCCACACCTTGCCGATGACGGCCGGAAGGATCCGGCGGTTGGCCATCCCGTACATCGCCCGGGGCCCGGTCGCGAGGATCAACAGCACGGTGTTGAACGTGGCGAAGAGCGCCATCACGGCCACGGCGTCCCCCAGGCGCTCGCCGCCGGCCACCTCCACCACCCGCGCGAGCGGCGCCGCGGCCTCCGAGAGGGGCCCCGCTCCCAGCACGGACACCGCAGCCGCGGCGACCGCGACGTACAGCACCGTGGTCACCATGATGGCCAGCAGCAGCGCGCGGGGGATGTTGCGCGTGGGGTCGTGCACCTCCTCCGAGAGCGTCGCGATCTCCTCGAAGCCCTCGTAGGCAAAGAACACCAGGGCGGCCGCAGCCAGTAGGCCGGCCCAGCCATGGTCCAGTGCCAGCAGGTCCACGTCGCCCAGGAAGGGCACACCCACGAAGACCACCACGGCAAGCCCCGTCGCCTCGATCAGTGCGAATAAGGAGGCAAGTTTCACGGTGCCGCCCACACCCATGGCAACGATGAAGGCGCATACGAGCAGGACGCCCACCGCCACCACGAGGCGGTCGCCGCCGATCAAGTCGGCGAAGTACCCGCCAAAGCCCAGCGCGACGGCCGGTGCGGCAATGACGTTCACGGTGACGTCCATCCACCCCGTCACAAAGCCCACGCGTGGGCCAAAGGCCTCCTCCGCGTATGCGGCAGCCGCTCCGGCTTCCGGGATGAAGGACGTCAGTTCCGCGTAGGAGAGGCCCGTAGCCGCGGCCAAGAACGCGCCTAGCAGGAACGCCGCCCACACGCTGTTCCCGGTCTCGCCTGCTGCCTCCCCCACGAGTACGTAGATCCCGGCCCCGAGCACGATGCCGATGCCGGACATGGACGCGCCGAGGAGACCCACGCTGCGCTGAAGCCGTGGCTCTGCCGGCAAGGACTCTGATGCAGTCACGCGCACTCCTCGACCGGGCGGTAGGCCAGGACGGGTGGATAGGCAGACGCTAGACGATGATTGGCGGCTCGGGCGGCGGGCTGGGCGGGATGCCCGGCGGCGTGGGGTACGGCCCCCGCTGGGGCATCGGCACGTGGCCCTCCGTGGAGGGCGTGAAGGCGCCGCGCTGCAGCTGCGTGGCGAACTCCGCCAGTCGGTCCTCCACCATCCGGTAGACCGTGCCCTCCGCGTAGCGCCCGTCCGTCCGCTCGCGGCCGGCCGAGACGCCCGTGAGGATCTCAATGCCCTCCTCGATGGTGTCCACGGCCCAGACGTGGAACTGGCCGTCCGCCACCGCCTTCGCCACGCGCTCCGAGAGGATCACGTTGTCCACGTTGGCGCGGGGGATCATCACCCCCTGGTCGCCTGTCAGGCCCCGGATGCGGCAGACCTCGAAGAAGCCCTCGATCTTGGCGGTCGCGCCGCCAATGGGCTGCACCCTGCCCAGCTGGTCTACGGAGCCGGTGACTGCGATGCGCTGGTCGATGGGGAGGTCGGCGAGCGAGGAGAGCAGCGCGTACAACTCCGTGGAGGAGGCCGAGTCGCCGTCGATGTCTCCGTACAACTGCTCGAAGGTCAGGCTGGCGTGGAAGAGCGAGGCGCGGTCCTGCCCGAAGGTGTGGGCCAGGAAGCCCCGCAGGATGAGGAAGCCCTTGTTGTGGATGCGCCCGGCCATCTCGCTCTCGCGCTCCACCATCACGATGCTGCCGCGGCCGGCGGACGTCACACACGTCACCCGCGAGGGCCGGCCGAAGGCAATGTCACCCAGGTCGTACACGGACAGGGCGTTGATCTGCCCCACCCGCTCGCCCTGGGTCTCCACGTGGATGGTGCCGTCCTCCATGGCCTCCAGGACGCGGTCCGCGATCAGCGAAGAGCGGTAGACGCGCTCGTCCAGGGCGCGCAGGACGTGGCGCTCATGCACCTGGGAGTCGCCCTGGTGGCGCGCCCAGTAGTCCGCCTGCCGCACCACGTCCAGGTAGCCAGCGATGTTGGCGGAGAGGCGGCGCTTGTCCTCCACCATCCGCGAGGAGTGCTCCACCATCCGGCAGATGGCGGCGCGGGTGAACGGGAGCAGGCCGGCCCGCTCCACTTCCGCCCGCGTCACGGAGGCCAGGCCGTTGGCCGTCTCCCGGTTGCGCTCGTACTCCGTCTCGAAGTCCGCCTTCACCCGGAAGAGTTCGCGGAAGTCCGGGTCATGGCGGTAGAGCAGGCTGTAAAGGATGGACTCGCCCACCAGGATGACCTTGGCGGCCAGCGGAATCGGCTCCGGGCGCAGGCCCGTGGTGGGCACCAATTGGTAGTTCTCGGACAGGTTCTCCACCTGCAGCGTACCGGAGAGCAGCGATCGCTTCAGCGCCTCCAGCGATGCGAGGTTGGTCAGAAGGTCACGCACGCGGATCACCAGGTAGCCGCCGTTGGCCCGCGCCAGCGCCCCGGCCCGGATCAGCGTGTGGTCCGTGACGGCTGAGCCCAGCGTGCCCTGGTACTCGATCCGCCCGATGAGGTTGTAGTAGGTGGGGTTGGTCTCGAAGACCACGGGCGCCCCCTGCTGGGGATCGTTGGAGACGAAGACATTGACCTCGTAGATTCGGGTGGGGTCGCGCTGGGGCACCGGCAGGCCGGGAATCATCGGCTGCTGGGCGGGGCGGAACTGGTCGCGGTTTTCCGCCAGGTGGTCGCGGACTGCCTCCAGGAACTGGCGCACCTCCTGGTCGGCGCCGTGCTCCTCCAGCAGGCGCTCGAACAGGTGGCCCACGGCATACGCCGCCGTCTGCTCGTCCAGGCGCTCCGCGGCCTCCTGGACCTCGCGCTCCCGGGCGCGCAGCACCAGCATGGCCTCCTGGAGTTCCTTCTCCAGCGTCCGGCGGTTGGTCGCGATCTGCTCGCGCTCCTCGTCAGTCAGCGCGTTGAAGGACTCCTCCGTGGCGGGCTTGCCGCCCACCAGCGGCGCGGAGGCGATGCCGTTCGGCCCGATCTGCAGCGCGAACCCCAGTTCCGCGGCGCGTGCCTGGAGCGCGGCGATCTGCTCCCCCCGCTGCTGCTCCAGCCGGTCCGCCAACTCCTGGCGCATCCGCGCGTACGAGTCCGACTCGAACGCCGCCACGATGTCGCGGGCCGCGCTCTCCACGGCGTGTCGCACGGCGGAGGCAAAGGCGTGGGCCGTACCGGGCTCCATGGGGACGGCGATCGGGCGGTCGGGATCCTCGAAGTTGTAGACGTACACCCAGTCCGAGGGCGGGGGCGAGGCCACGGAGCGCCGGCGCAGGAACGCGCTGACGATGGTCGACTTGCCGAAGCCGTCCGGACCCGCCGCGTAGAGGTTGTAGCCGCGCGAGTCCATACCCAGCGCGAACTCGATGGCACGGACGGCGCGCTCCTGGCCGAAGACGGCGTCCAGCAGGGGGACGTCCGCGGTGGTCTCGAAGGCCAGCCACCCATCGTCCACGGTGGCGGTCACGTCCTGGACGGAGAGGCGGAGTTCGTCCCGCAGTCTGGAGGCCTGGACCATGCTTCCGCCCTTCGGATGAGACGTGCGCTCCGGCCCGGGCGTGGCGATCCCGCACCGACCCTGCTCGATGCTAGCAGCCTTGCCACGCACCCTCATGCGGCGGGCCACGGCCCTGCAGGCCGTCTGCCCTTGGGCACCGCCTCCCCTATAGTCGGGCAGCGGCCCCGGAGGTCGTCTCCCGCACGGGGCATGTGCGAGGGCCTACAAGTCGAAGGAACGGTCGGAGGGGCAATGCGCGCAGCGGTCATCACCACACCCGGTGGCCCGGAGGTCCTGCAGGTCCAGGAGGTGCCGGATCCGGTACCCGGGCCGGAGGACGTACTGGTCGCGGTGAAGGCCAGCGCGCTGAACCGCGCGGACCTGCTCCAGCGTCGGGGGAACTACCGCGGGCCTCGCGGTCTGCGGGACGACATCCCCGGCCTGGAGATGGCAGGCGTGGTGGAGGCCGTGGGCGAGCGCGTCTACGACTGGCAGCGGGGGGACCGCGTGATGGCCCTGCTGGGCGGCCAGGGCTACGCCACGCGCGTGGTGGTGCACGAGCGCATGCTGATGCCCGTCCCCGCCAACCTCACCTTTCAGGAGGCCGCCAGCATTCCGGAAGCGTTCCTGACGGCATATGACGCACTCTTCCTGCAGTGCGGGCTGGCCATCGGCGAGTCGGTGCTGCTCCATGCGGCCGGATCCGGCGTGGGCACCGCCGGCATCCAGATGGCGGCCGCCCAGAGTTGCCGCATCTTTGGCACCGCCGGGTCACAGGAGAAGATCGACCGGGCCACGGAACTGGGCTTGGACGTGGGCATCAACTACCGCGAGGAGGACTTCGCGGAGGTGATCAAGGAGCAGACCGGCGGTGCCGGCGTGGACGTCATCCTGGACGTCATTGGCGCGCCCTACTGGGACAAGAACCTCGCCTCGCTGGCCCTCAAGGGGCGCATGGTGATCGTGGGCAGCATGGGCGGCGGCACGGTGGAACGCATGGCCGTGGGCGCGCTGCAGGCGAAGCGCGCCACCATCCACGGCACGCTGCTGCGCTCCCGACCGCTGGAGGAGAAGGCCACCCTGGTGCAGTCCTTCATCCAGCGCATCCTCCCGATGTTCACCGACGAGACCATCCGCCCGGTGGTGGACCGCGTCTTCCCGCTGGAGCAGGCCTCCGAGGCGCACGCGCTGATGGAGTCCAACGCCAACTTCGGCAAGATCGTCCTCTCCATGGAGGAGTAGCGGGGACGCCATGAGTGGACTGACCGCCCAGGGCCGCGCTCGCATCGAGGCGGTCGCGCGGGAGCACCTGGAGCGCGGCTGGCACACCGGCGCGCAGGTGGCGGTCTACCGCCACGGCACACTGGAGTTGGACCTCTCGCTCGGCACCGCCACTGGCAGGCGGATGCTCTGGTTCTCGGCCACCAAGCCGGTGACGGCGGTCGCTGTGCTGATGCTCGCAGAGCGGGGAGTGCTCGACCTCGACGCCCCGATCGCCGAGGTATGGCCGGAGTTCGCGCAGGGCGGCAAGGAGCGCTGCACCATCCGCCACGTCCTCACCCACCAGGGGGGCTTCCCCGTCTTCCCCGCCTCCTTCGACTGGGAGCGCATCGATGACTGGGATGCCGTGGCAGCGGCCACCGCCGCGCTCCCGGCGGAGTGGGAACCGGGCACGGATACCGGCTACCACCCGGTGACCTACGGCTTCGCGCTGGGCGAGGTCATCCGGCGCGTGGACGGCCGGACGCCCCGCGACTTCCTGCGCCAGGAGATCTTCGAGCCGCTGGGCATGGCCGCCTCCCTGGGCACCGACGACCCGGACGACATCTGCCTGCCGGAGGCGATGAGCGAGGTCACCATGGCCGACCCGGAGGGCACGGAGCGCCGCACCAGCGACATCGTCCGGCGCTTCACGCTGCCCTCCACACTGCGGGGCCAACTGCCCGCCGCGAATGGCATCGGCACAGCGGAGGCGCTCGCGCGCTTCTACGCCTCGATGCTCGGTGGCGGCGAGTTCCGGGGGACGCGGCTGCTCTCCGCGGAGACGGTGGCGGAGGCCACCCGCGTGCAGGTGGAGACGCCGTTCGACCGCACCAGCAACCTACCGGCCTCGTACGGCCTTGGGTTCCACGTGGGCGGCATCTGGCCGCCCTTCGACACCTCGGGCGTCTTCGGACACAGCGGCCAGCAATGCGCGATCTCCTGGGGAGACCCGGAGACGGGCATCGCCGCCGCCTACCTCACAAACGGCCTCCACGACCCGTACGTCATCCAGGTGCGCACGGAGGAGATGTTTCACGCCACCCGCGAGGCGTGCGCGTAAGCCCTACCCGGCTGCGTCCGTGCCGGCGTTGAGGAGCGGACCGACCAGCGGTTCACGGCGCGGCAGAGAGAACGAGAAGGTGCTACCCCGGCCCGTGCCCTCGCTCACAGCGGAGATGCGGCCACCGTGCGCCTCCACGAGCCCCTTGCAGATGCAGAGTCCGAGTCCGAGCCCGGGCAGGCCCGCGTTCCGGACGGCCTGGGCGCGGCCGAAGCAATCGAACACCTTCGGCAGATCCTGCGCGTCGATCCCCAGGCCCTGGTCGCTGACGGACACCTGGACGTCCTCGTCGCTCCCTTGGATGTCCACCCGGACGGCTCCGCCGCCCGGGGAGTACTTGACGGCGTTCCCGACCAGGTTCTCCAACACCTGCTCCACCCGGGCGCGGTCCCACTCGCCTACTACGGGACCGACGACCGCGAAATCCAGTGTGTGCAGGTCGGTGAATGCGGCGAAGTGCGCCAGCACCCCTCGAGCCAGATCAGCCAGGTCCACCTGCTCTCGCTGTAGAGCCACGCTGCCCCCCACGATCACGGCAGTGTCCAGCAGGTCCTCGGTCATGCGCGCCATCCGGTCGCTTTGCTGGACGATGTCGCGCAGGGCCTCCGCGTCGAACTCGGAGCGCCTCAGCATCAGTTGCGCGCGGCTCCGCACGATGGAGACGGGGTTGCGCAGGTCGTGGGCCACCATGGCCATCAGTTCCTGCTGGCTGCGCACCAACCCCTGGAGTTCCGAGACATCGACGGACACCGTGGTGACGCCGGAGACCTCGCCGGTCGTGTCGAACACGGGCGTCGCCGCGATCTCGTAGGTACGCATGGCGTCGCCCAGCTCGAAGTCGATGGTCTCGTCGCGCGCCACCCCGGTGGCGAGGACGTCCCGCTTCAGGGCCATGAGCCGATCCAGGCCGACGCTCGGGGGCGCAATCTCGTCGTCGCGGCGGCCGAGTGCCTCCTCCACCGGAAAGTGCGGGCGGGGGTTGAAGACCCACGTGTACCGCAGGTCGCGGTCGACCGTGCCGACCACCACGGGGGAACGGCGGACACCCTTTGCCGTCAGGGGTTCGCGGGGGCGGAGGCCCGGGGCCTCCCCCGAGGGGATGGGTTCGGTGGCGGGTTCAGGAGTTGAGGCGTCAGGGCGCGCCGACGGGGAACCGGTAGGGTCCATCGTGTTTTGAGGCTCTCAAAGTGATGGCCGGGCGGTCGGCGCTAGATGTACGTGCAGGCTATCAGGGCCGCCGCCTGGCGCGACGGGATTTAACCAAAATGTAACCGCCAGGCTGGTCCGTACCCGCAGGGACGCACGGGGCCCTACAACTCGTCCAGGCCCAGGCGCTTCACCAGCGCGAGGCAGTCCGCGGGGGCGCCGGCCACGTAGGGCGGCACGCCGATCTCCTGCGGGGAGAGGGGGAGCGGCTCGCCGTTCACCATCATCAGCACGCCGCCTACGCCCTGGAGGACGCCCGCGCCGCCGGCCACGTCCCAGATGGAGCGCGGGCCGGTGGAGAAGTAGATGTCCGCGTCCCGGGTGGCGGCATGCACCAACTTCAGGACGGCGGAGCCCAGCGGGTACGCCTCGTACGGCAGGGCGAACTGGATGCGGCGCTGCTCGTAGTCCCAGCGCGAGACCACCACACGGCGCACCACGCCGTCGTTCGGCAGCATCGGGAGAGGGACGCCGTCCCGGCGCGCCTCGCGGCGGTCGCCCCAGGTCAGGCCGGAGTAGACCTCGCCCTGCACGGGCAGCCCCACGCCGCCCAGCACCAGTTCGTCGCCCAGGAAGAGGCCGACGGAGACGCCAAACTCCGGCAGCCCCCGCAGGAACTCGCGCGTACCGTCCAGCGGGTCCACCACCCACGTGGGCTCGTTCGCGAGCAGCGGCTTGTCCGCCGCCGACTCCTCCGAGAGCCAGTGCGCCCCCGGGATCAGCGGCAGCAGGCGGCGGTGCAGGACGTCGTCTGCGGCGTAGTCCGCCTCGGTGACCGGGCCCTCGCCGGGCTTGTGGCCCACCCGCACGGTCTGCTGGCGCAGCACGGCGCGGATCGCCTCGCACGCCTCCTCCACGGCCTCCTCGAGCCCGGCCCGCACCGCATCGAGGTCGATCGGGGGATCCGAGGGGTCGCCCGCCCGGGCGCCGTCCGGGGTATCGCCCCCGGCCGCGTCCGTCACAGGCTGGATCCGCCATCCACGATCACGGTCTGCCCGGTGACGAAGGTGTTGAGTTGGATGAACGCCAGGATCGCGTCCGCGCAGGTCTCCGGCGTGGCTACGGCCTTCAGCGGGGTGCGCTCCGCCGTGGCCTCCTTGGCGCGGTCGTAGCGCTCGCCCAGCCCCCCGCGCAGCCAGCGCGTGTCGATGAAGCCCGGGGCGATGCAGTTCACCCGGATCTCCGGGCCCAGCACCCGCGCCGTTGACTTCGTCATGTTGATCACCGCCGCCTTGGAGGCCGCGTAGGGGATGGACGAGCCGACCCCGCGCACCCCGGCGATGGAGGCGACGTTGACGATCGCGCCCTCGCCGGCCTGCTGCATGTGCGGGGCGGCGGCGCGGGTGCAGTTGAAGGTGCCCTGCACGTTGACCTGGAAGGTGTCCGCCCAGACTTCGTCCGTTACCAGGTCGAACCGCTCGTGCGGGATGAAGTGCGTCATCCCGGCGTTGTTCACCAGGATGTGCAGCGCGCCGTAGGTGTCCACCGCGCTCTGGATCAGCGCCTGGCACTCCACGTCGTTGCGGACGTCCGCCTGGAAGGCGTGGGCCGTGCCGCCGGCGGCGTGGATCGCCTCCACCACCTCGTCCGCGTCCGCCTGGGAGTGCGCGTAGTTCACCACCACCTTCGCGCCCAGGCTCGCCAGGAGTTCCGCCGTGGCGCGGCCCACGCCCGCCGAGGACCCCGTGACCACCGCCACCTTGCCGTTTACGTCCACGCCCGTCCCCTCACACCGCTACCGGCCGGACACCCGGGAGGGCGTCGCGGACGCCGATGCTACACTCGCCGCCAGAGGACAGGCATCTATGGCGACCACTTCCCCGCCCGCGCAGGGGCGCGGCACGAGCAGCCTCGTCCGTGACCTGCGGGCGGCCCTGGGCCCGCGGAATGTCCTGGACGCTCCAGAAGACCTCATCGCCTACGAGTACGACGCCACTATCGAGCGCGCCCTGCCGGACGTGGTCGTCTTCCCCGGCACCACGGAGCAGGTGGCGGCCTGCGTGCGCATCGCGCTGGCCCATGACGTCCCGGTGGTCCCTCGGGGTTCCGGTACGGGCCTCTCTGGGGGCGCCGTCCCCGTGCGAGGCGGCGTGCTGGTGGTGCTGACGCGGATGAACCGCATCCTGGAGGTGCACGCCGGGGACCGCGTGGCAGTGGTCCAGCCAGGCGTGATCAACCTGCACCTGCAGGAGGCGCTCGCACCGCTGGGCCTGGTCTATGCCCCCGACCCCTCCTCGCAGCGCGTCTGCACCATTGGCGGGAACATCGCGAACAACTCCGGGGGCCCGCACACGCTGGCGCACGGCTCCACCGTGAACCACGTCCTGGCCCTGGAGGTGGTGCTGCCGGACGGGCGCATCACCCGCCTGGGCTCGCGCGTCCCGGATGCGCCCGGCGTGGACCTCCGGGGCCTCTTCGTCGGGTCGGAGGGCACCCTGGGCATCGTCACGGAGGCCACGCTCCGCCTGGTGCGCCAGCAGCCCGCAGTGCGCACCCTCCTGGCGATCTTCGAGACCGTGGAGGCCGCCTCCAACGCCGTGTCTGACACCATCCGGCGGGGCGTGATCCCCGTGGCCATGGAGATGCTGGACCAGGAGATCATCCGCATCGTGGAGCCGCGGATCCAGGCCGGCTACCCGCTGGACGCCGGCGCCGCCCTGCTCATCGAGGTGGAGGGCGTGGCGGAGGGCGTGGCGCTGGACGCGGAGGTGGTGGAGGCTGCCTGCCTCGCCGCCGGCGCGCGCGAGGTGCGTTCCGCCGAGGAGGCGTCCGAGCGCGAGCGCCTGTGGGAGGGCCGCAAGGCCGCCATTGGCGCGATTGGCGGGGCAGCGCCCGCGTTCTACCTGCTGGACGGCGTGGTGCCTCGTACGAAACTGCCGCAGGTGATGGGTCGGGTGCTGGACCTCTCGCGCGAGTACGGCTTCCGCTGCGCCAACGTCTTCCACGCCGGCGACGGCAACCTGCACCCCAACATCATGTTCGACCCCACCGAGCCCGGAGCCACCGAGCGCGTGCTGGCACTGGCCGAGGAGATCATGCGGGCCTGCGTGGACGCCGGCGGCTCCATCACGGGCGAGCACGGCGTGGGGCTGGAGAAGCGTTCCTACATGGAGTGGGTCTTCAACGAGCAGGACCTGGACGCGCAGCGGGCCGTCCGGGATGCGTTCGGCGGCGCTGACCGCTTCAACCCCTGCAAGATGCTCCCCGGCGGACACGGCTGCGCGTCCGGACACGCCTCGGAGGTCTCCCGCCGCCTGCAGCCCGGGACGTACGTATGACCTCGCGCGCCACCTCGGACCCAGCGCTCGGCCCGCTCCGGCAGGCGCTGGACGGCCGCTGGGAGCGCGATCCGCAGGACTACCCGGTGGAGGGGGTCACGCCGCGCGCCGCCTTCGCCCCCGAGGGCCGGGCGGAGGTTGCCGCGCTCCTGGGCGCTGCCACGGGCGCCGGCCTGGTGGTGGTGCCACAGGCTGGGCGCACGGCGCTCGCCCTGGGCGCGCCGCTCCAGGCATATGACGTGGCGCTTGACCTCAGAGGGCTGTCCCGCGTGGTGGAGTACGTCCCGGACGACCTCACCGTCACGGTGGAGGCCGGCATGACACTGGGCGCGCTGCAGGCAGAACTGGGCGCGCACGGCCAGCACCTGCCGATCGACCCGTCCCCGGACGACTCGGTGAGCATCGGCGGCATGCTGGCCACCGCCCGCTCCGGCGCCTGGCGCGGACACTTCCCCGCTGCGCGCGACCTTGTCCTCGGCATCGAGGCGGCGCAGCCGTCCGGGGCGCTCGTGAAGTCCGGCGGGCGCGTGGTGAAGAACGTCACGGGATACGACCTGCACCGCATGCACACCGGGGCGCTGGGCGCCTTCGGCGTGATCGTGGAGGCGACGTTCAAGGTCGCGCCCCTGCCGGTATCCACCCGCACCATGGCTGCGCGCGCGGACTCGCTCGCGGACGCCGCCCGCCTGGCCCAGCGCGCCTGGGACGCCTCGTTGAGCACGCGCGCGATCACCCTCCTGGCGCCGGAGCCGGCTGCGCACGTCGGGCTGCCCTCGGCGACGGCGGTGCTGGTGGACCTCGCGGGGTCGAACGCCTCGGTCGAGCGCTCCGCTGCGGAACTCGTCGCATTGGGAGCGTTCCAGGAGGCGCCACCAGAGGCGTGGGCATACCTTCGGCGCCTCCAGGGCGAGCAGGCGGCCACCGTCCTGCGCATGGGCGTGCCGCCCTCTGCCATCGCCGAGTTCATCGAGGCAGGACGTGCGGCGGGTGCCCTGGCGTGGGGGCACCTCGCGTCCGGGGCCGTCATCTGCCATGCCGATGCCCTCGATGCCACGGTCATTGCCGGGCTGCGGGCGCAGGCCGAAGCACGCGGTGGGTTCCTCCAGGTGGAGTCCGCTCCGGTGGCAGTGCGCCGGGCCGTGGGCGCCGGTGGCGCGGGTGACGGGGTACTGGTGGCGGCGCTGCGCGACCGCTTCGACCCTTCCAGGATCCTCAACCGCGGCCGCTGGCCTGAGCCCGCGAGGGCCGGAGGGGACGCATGACGGGCTTGCGAATCGGTGCCTTCAGCGGCCCGGATATCCCCTCCGCGGAGGACCTGGCGAACTGCATCCACTGCGGCTTCTGCCTGCCCTCCTGCCCCACCTACGTGGCCACCGGCCAGGAACTGGAGTCCCCGCGAGGCCGCCTGCACCTCATCGCCGGGCTACGCGAGGGCCGCATCGACGCCACCTCGCGGACGCTGGCGCATCTGGACCTCTGTCTGCAATGTCGCGCCTGTGAGACCGCCTGCCCCTCCGCGGTGCCCTACGGCCGCATCATGGAGGACGCCCGCGCGAGCCTGATGGCGAACCCGCCCCGGGAGCGACCGCGCGCCTGGTCGCTCCGCGCCTTCGCGCTGCGCCACGTCCTGGCGCATCGAGGTCGCCTGCGCCTCGCGCTGGCGGCGGGGCGGCTGTACACGCGGTCCGGGCTCCAGTCGCTGCTGCGCGGGCCGCTGGCGGGGCTGCTGCCGGAGCGCCTGCGCCGCCTGGAGTCCTCGCTTCCCGCGCTGGACCGCCAGCCCTTCCGCGCCACCGGCGTCCTCACCGCGCCCGCAGCCGCGCGGGAGCGGGTGGCGCTGTTGCTGGGCTGCATCCACGGCGAGATGTACCCGGGCATGCACCAGGCCACCGTGACGGCGCTCGCCCACGTGGGCGCGGAGGTCGTCGCACCGCCGGAGCAGGTGTGCTGCGGCGCGCTGCACACCCACGCCGGCGACGCAGGGACCGCCCGCGCGCTGGCCCGCCGCAACATCGCCGCGTTCGAGGCGGCCGGCGTGGAGTCGGTCATCGTCAACGCCGCCGGCTGCGGCGCGGCGATGAAGGAGTACGGCCGCCTGCTGCGCCATGACCCCAACTGGAGCGAGCGCGCGGAGCGGTTCGCCTCGAGGGTGCGGGACGCCCTGGAGTACGTGGCCGGACAGGACTTCGCGCGCGGCCTCGGGCCGGTGGCCCGCACGGTGACGCTGCAGGACGCCTGCCACCTGGCACACGCCCAGCGCATCCGCGAGGCCCCTCGCGCGATCCTCGGCGCGATCCCCGGCGTGACGCTGACGGAGATGCGCACGCCTGACCGCTGCTGCGGGTCGGCCGGCATCTACTCGGTAGTGCAGTCGGAGATGTCCGCCCAGGTGCTGGAGGCCAAGATGGAGGCCATTGCCGCCACTGCGGCGGGCACGGTCTGCACCGCCAACCCCGGCTGCACCCTCCAGATCGAGGCCGGCGCGCGCCGCCACGAGGTGGACGCGGAGGTGCGCCACGTCATCGAGGTGCTGGCCGAGTCCATCGAGGCAGGGCGGGCGCGAGGCTAGTCCGGCGGGTAGTAGCCCGGGTTGTAGCGCTTCGCGAGAAGTCCGGTTGCCAGCGACAGGTCCAGGTCCGCGACCAGGAGCCCCTCCTCCCCGTACGGGAGGTAGGTGAGGCACTCCCCCTCTGGCCCGATGACGCTCGTTGCCGACTCCTGGTGGCGGAAGGCGTAGTTCACGCTGGCGAAGTAGATCGTGTTCTCAATGCTGCGCATCATCATCGCCCGCTCGTAGTACGGGGCCGCGGGATCGCCCCACGTAGCCAGGGTTGGGCCGCTCTCGTCACTTCCGGTCAGTTGCGGGTGGAACACCACCTGCGCGCCCCGGGCCGCCGGCCAGCGCGTGGCTTCGGGGTATCGCCAGCCCTCGTGACAGATGGTCACGCCGAACGCGACCTCGCCCACCTGGAAGAGCCGGCGCCTGCCGTCCGGGACGTAGTGGGGCCTCTCCTCGGGCGGGATCTGATTCTTGGCCTGGTAGCCCTGCACGACCCCGTCTCCAGAGACGACGAAGGCCACGTTGTGCAGGCCGAGCGCCGTCTCCCATTCCATGCCCATCACCACGGCCACGCCGTTGCGCTCGGCGGCAAGGCGCACCTCCTCGAGCGCCGCTACCTGGCGAGCCTGATCCGCCGGGGGCACCTCGAAGCCCTGCCCACGCAGGCCGAAGAGGTAGGTCTCCGGGAAGCAGACGATGGCCACCTCGCGTTCGGCGGCCTCCTCCAGGAAGCGCCGGGCCGTCTGGAGTCGATCCTCCGGCGACGGGAGGTTGCGCGCGGCGACCAGCCCGATCCTCAGCGTCTCTTGCTCCACCCTGGCGCTCCCGCTCTGGCCTCGCGGCCCGCTGCTACGCCATGTCCGCGTAGACCCGCATCCCGTAGTCGTTGTACTCGCGGTCCGGGCCGAGGGACGACCGCGCGGCGATGCGGGACACCTTCACGCCGTGCCGCCACGAACCTCCTCGGGAGGCGCGCCGGACGCCATCCTCCGGACCGCGAGGGTCCACCACCACGCCGTCGGCCGGCTCGTAGGGGGCGTACCAGTCGCTGCACCACTCATGGACGTTGTCCGCCATGTGGTACAGCCCGAACCCGTTGGGCGGCGACGAACCGACGGGATGGGGGCGGTCTCCGCCCTTCGAGCCGTGGGCATGGACGCCCTCGCTCCAGGGCTCGTCGCCCCAGGGGTACAGCACGTCAGGGACGCCGCCGCGCGCGGCGTACTCGCGCTCGGCCTCGGTGGGGAGGCGGCAGCGGCGGCCCAGCACCTCGCTCAGCCAGTCGCAGTATGCGACGGCCGCGTGCCAGGAGACGCCCACCACGGGGCACTCGGGCGCCATAAATCGCTCGTCGCCCCAGAACGGCGGGGGCACGTGGCCCGTCGCCTCCAGGAAGCGCGCAAACTCGAGGTTGGTGACGGGCGCCAGCGCAGCGGAGAACGGGCCGACGCGGACGCGGCGCACGGGCAACTCGTCCTTGCGCTGGTCTGAGCCCATCAGGAACTCGCCGCCGGGCAGGTCCACCAGGGGCGTGGCCTCCGGCCCCACCGCCAGCAGGCGCGCGATGCGCTCGTCCGTGGGCTCGTACCTCACCAGGGCATCCTAGCCTCTCCCCGCGTCGGCGCCCGACGGCCGCACGAGCAGTCAGCCGGTGGCGGCTCCCGCCGGGCCCTCCCAGTGGGGCGCGAGCACGGCGGGGTTGAAGTCGAATGCGTCGAACTCGAAGCCGCTGACGCCCTCCGCCACGGAGGCGTACTCGGGCGGCGCAGTCAGCGGCAGCATGGCCGGCACGTCCTCCAGCAGCAGACGTTGCGCCTCGCGGGAGAGGCGCGTGCGGAGCACCGGGTCCACCTGGGACAGAGCCTCGCGCACCGCGGCGTCGTAGATCGGGTTGGAGTAGCCCCACGGCGACCCCCTGCCGTCCAGCCCGCCGCTCATGTGCAGGCGGAGGCCGATGTCTGGTGTGGTCAGCCGGTCCAGTTCGAAGAACGCCGCCTCGAAGTCTCCGCCCAGGAAGGCCATCTGGAAGTCAGGCTGGTGACGCGTGACCAGGCGCGGGTCGAAGCCGGCGGCGCGCAGTTGCTCCACCACGGTCTGGGCCTGCAACAACAGTGCCGGCGTGTCCGCATGTGCGATGCGGATCACCAGCCCTTCGTATCCGGCGGCGGCCAGCAGGGCCCGGGCTCCGGAGGCGTTGTGCTGGTAGAGGGGGTGGGACTGCAACTCCACCACGGGCAGCGCGTCCCCGCCGAAGGAGGGGCCCACGGGCCCGCACACCGTGGAGCCATCCATGGCCGCCAGCGCCTCGCGGTCCAGCCCCAGCGACAGGGCCCGGCGCACGCGCGCATCCCGGAACGCCTCCACCGTGGGCTCCGAAGCGGGGTCACGAGGTGGCAGCAGGGAGACGGCGAGCCCGCGCATCCGCTGGCGGACGCGGTGCAGTTCCACGCGCCCCGGGAGCGCTTCCGCTGCGCGGCGGCTCGCCTCGTCCGGATGGACGCGTACGTCCAGCATGCCCTGTGCCAGGAGGGCATCCAGGTCCGCGTGGCTCGCACCGTAGCGCACGGTGAGGTGGCTCAGCCGCGGGCGCTCCTCCGTCTGCAACAGGGGGTTGGGGCGCAGGACGAGCGTGTCCTCCTCGTAGCGAGACGGCATGAACGGCCCGCTGCCCCGAGGGCTCTCCACCAGCCCGTACGAGCCCTGGTCGCGCACGGAGGCGTCCTCCCGGGCCAGGAACTCGAACAGGAGGCTGAAGGGCGCGCGCAGGTGGAGCAGGACTTCCGTCTCGGACGGCGCCTCCACGGACTCGATCACCTGGTCGAAGAGGAAGACGCCCTCCGCGCGGCGGAGGTCCGCCTCCCGGAGGAACGCCTCCGCAGTCAGTGGCTGGGCGCGGCCGGAGCCGTCCGGATGGAAGAAGGCCCCGGGGCGAAGGCCCAGGCGCACCTGCAGCGGATCCGGCATCTCCACCTCGCGCGCCAGGTCCCCGTAGACCGCCGCGTTGCGCGGGTCCACGCCCACGAGCCGCGAGTATGTGAGCAGGCTGGTGAGCCGGTCCAGGCCGCCCGCGCCCACCTCTGACGCCAGCGCGCCCAGGCGCAGGACGGATGCAGAGGCCGGGCGCTCCGTGCGCGGCACCACCGAGCGGACGCGGATGCGGCTGCCCGGGACGGCCTCTGGCGTGATGTTGGGGTCCGACTCGTCGCCGCTGCAGCCGACGAGTGCAGCGGCTGCGAGTCCGGCGCCCAGCATCCCCGTGCGGGCCAGGAAGCGCCGGCGCGTGTAGCGCGCCCTCATGCGGGTGGTGTCCCGGGGACGGGGCGCGCACGGGCGGCTGCGCGGGCGAGGGCCATGCGCGCCATGGCCCTGCGGCCGGCGATGTCCGCGCCGTGCATGCTCTCTCCCAGTGGTGGAACCCGCAGCCTGGCCGGCGGTACTGATGGGCGTGTCGCTGGGCGCCCGCCACGGCCGTGCGCATCGTAGTCAGGCGGCATGAGGTGAGGCAACGCACGCATCCCCTCCTGACGCGCCCAGCCCATGGAGCCCTCGCGGTGCCCTGGCGCTACGATCCCTCCATGGCCCAGGAACCGCCCGACTTCCCCCAGCCCCGCCGCTCCCGAGGAGGCGCCCGGGGTGACCGCCCTCGGCGCGACGGAGACGTGCTGGCGGGCCCGGCGGACAGCACGCGCCCCCAGAACCCCTGGCCGCGGCTGGTGGCCTTCGCGCTGGGCGTGATCGGCGTGGTGGCCCTCGCCGGGCTGTGCGTCGCCTCCTTCGCCTCGCCCCCCGACCGGGAGATGCGCGTGCGGGACACCGAGTACGAGCCGGGGCTGCCGAAGTTCCTGGCGATCCCCACCTTTGGCGCGGACCCGGATGGGCGTACCTACGGCGCCTACCTGGTGGTCGCGGACGCCGCCCTGTCCAACTCATCCGCGTTCTTCTCCCGCTCCCCGGAGACGGGCTGCAACCTCCGCTGGGACGCCGGCGCGCGCTACCAGGGCGGGGTGGGGCTCTTCGTGGACCCCTGCTCGGACGGGCGCTACCTGCGCAACGGCAGCGCCCTGCACCAGGACGCCGGGGCCGACCTGCACGAGTTCGGCGTGCGACGCGAGGCAAACAGTTATGTCGTTAGTTTCGAGCGCCTGACGCTCGGGGAGTGTCGCGGGGACAACCGGGACGCCTGTTCGCCGGAGGACGATCCCCAGGTACGCGACACGCCCTCCGGGACGCTGCCGGACGCCTTCGGGCGCGAGTAAGTCCGACAACCGAGCAGCCCCCTCTTGCGAGGGGGCTGCCGCTTGTCACGGTCTCGGGACGAGGCTCGCTACCAGATGCCGAGCGCCATCTTCACTTCCTCGGAAGCCATGGTGCGGGGGTCCCAGGGCGGGTTCCACACCAGGTTGACCTCCACGTCCTCCACGCCGTCCATCTGCGTCAACTTGTGGAAGATCATTCCCTGGATCATGGGGCCGATGGGACACGCCGGCGATGTGAGGGTCATGTCCACGCTCACCTGGCCGTCCTCGTCAATGTCCACGCCATAGACCAGGCCCAGTTCCACGATGCTCATGTGGAGTTCCGGGTCCTCCACGCCGCGCAGCACGTCGCGGAGTTCGTCCGGAGTGGGCCGGGCGCCCGTCTCCGTACCAGCCGGGGACCCGACCGCCTCGCCAGTCGCCTCAGGACCAGTCGCCTCGGTCTCAGTCATGGGACTCGCTCCTCTCGTCCGTCGTCACGGTGCCGCCTCCGGCCTGTAGCGCCTGCTCCAGGGTCTTCCACCCCAGGGAGGCGCACTTCACCCGTGCGGGGAACTTTGCCACGCCCACCAGGGCGTCAATGTCATCGAAACCGGGCAGGTCCTGGGACTCGCCCGTGGTCATCATGCGCTGGAACGCCTCCGCGCCCTGGCGCGCCTCCTGCACGCTGCGACCCTTCACGTACTCCGTCATCATGCTGGCTGACGCCTGCGAGATAGAGCAGCCCGCGCCGCCGAAGGCGATGTCCTGCACGGTGTCTCCGTCCAGCACCAGCGCCACCGTGATGGTGTCGCCGCAGAGCGGGTTGGAGCCCTCCGCGGAGCAGGTGGGGGCGTCCAGCGCCACGTGGTTCCGGGGCCGCCGGTAGTGGTCCAGGATGATCTCCCGGTACAGGTCGTCCAGCAGGCCCGGGTCGCTCGTCATCGGCCTATCCCAAAGAACTTCGAGACCTCCTCGAGGGCGACCGCCAGGCGGTCCACTTCCTCGGTGGTGTTGTAGATGTAGAAGGAGGCGCGGGCGGTGGCGGGCACGGAGAGCGCGGCCATCACCGGCTGCGCGCAGTGGTGCCCGGTGCGGATGGCCACGCCATGCGTGTCCAGCACCTGCCCCACGTCATGCGGGTGCACGCCCTCCAGTTCAAAGGAAACCACGCCCCCGCGCTCCTTCGCCTCCGGCGGGCCGAAGATGGAGACGCCCGGCACGTCGCCCAGGCGGCGCAGCGCGTAGTCCGTCAGTTCCAGTTCGTGCGCACGCACGGCCTCCATGCCCAGCGCACTCAGGTAGTCCACCGCCGCGCCGAAGGCCACCGCGCCGCCCACGTTGGGCGTCCCCGCCTCGAACTTCGCGGGCACGTCCGCCCAGGTGGACTTCTCCATGCTGACGGTGAGGATCATGTCCCCGCCGCCCATGAAGGGGTCCATGGCGTCCAGCAGTTCCATGCGCGCCCAGAGGGCGCCCATGCCCGTGGGCCCCAGCATCTTGTGGGCCGTGAAGGCCATGAAGTCGCAGCCCAGCGCCTGCACGTCCACGGGCATGTGCGGCACGCTCTGCGCGCCGTCCACCAGCACCAGGGCGCCCTGCGCCTTCGCCATGGGGATCAGTTCGTCCAGGCGGGTGATGGTGCCCAGGGCGTTGGAGACGGCGGTCACCGCCAGCAACTTCGTCTTCGGGCCGATCACCTGGCGGGCGTAGTCCAGGTCCAGCGTGCCGTCCGGCAGCATGGGGATGTAGCGCAGCGTGATTCCCCGCTCGTCCCGCAGCATCTGCCAGGGGACGATGTTCGAGTGGTGCTCCACCTCCGTGATCACCACCTCGTCGCCCTCGCGCAGGAACTTGCGTCCCCAGCCGTGGGCCACAAGGTTGATGCCCTCCGTGGTGTTGCGGGTGAAGATCACTTCCTCGGTGCGCGGGGCGTTGATGAAGCGGGCCACCTTGGCGCGCGCCTGCTCGTACAGGTCGGTCGCCTCGATGGAGAGGGTGTGCACCCCGCGGTGGATGTTGGCGTTGTGGTCGCGGTAGAACCGCGTCATCTCCGCCAGCATCTGTACGGGCCGCTGACTGGTGGCGGCATTGTCCAGGTAGACTAGCGTCCTGCCGGGGTGAATCTCCCGTTTCAGGATCGGGAAGTCCCGGCGGATGCGGTCGGTGTCCCAGGGCAGCCGCTGCTGGACGTCCAGGTCGGGCAGGGTCATCGCTGCACCTCCCCGGGGTCGCACTCCACCAGCACGTCCTCGCCGTCCACCACCACGCGGTACGCCGCCACGCTACGGACGGCGGGCAGGGTCAGCACCCGCCCGGTCTTCGCGTCGAAGGCGGCGCCGTGGCGAGGGCAGATGATGCGGCCGTTCTTGACCGTGCCCTCGCCCAGCGGGCCGTTGTCATGGGTGCAGAGGTTGTCGATCGCGTAGTACTCGCCGTCCACCCGGCTCAGCGCGAGCGACTTCCCGTCGCACTCCACCACGCGGACCTCGCCCTCCGGCACGTCCGAGGCGGCGGCGACACGTTCCTGGCTCACGCTGAGTCCATTCCAGGCCTCGCCTATCAGTGGGCCCATCGGGGGCCTAGAGGCGGGCGACGGCCAACTTCTGCTCCACCTGGGCCGCCACTTCCTCCACCAGCGTCTCGTCGCCCACGTCGTCCAGGACGGACTGGAAGAAGCCCGCCACCAGCAACTTGAGCGCCTGCCGCCGGTCCAGGCCGCGGCTCTGGAGGTAGAACAGCGCTTCCTCGTCAACGGGGCCCACCGTGGCGGCGTGGCCACAGCGGATGACCTCGTTGGTGAGGATCTCCAGTACGGGGTCGGAGTCCGCCTTGGAGTGTCGGGAGAGCAACAGGTTGCGGTTCACCTGCTCCGCGGCCGCGCCCGAGGCGGTCTCTTCCACGCGCGTCACGCCGTAGTAGATGGCGCGCGAGGCGCCGGCCAGCGCGGTCTTGATCTGCACGTCCGAGAGCGTCTTGGGGCCCACGTGGTCCTGCAGGGTCACGAAGTCGAAGTGCTGGTCCGCGTCGCCCAGGGCCACGCCCCGGAACCGCGCGGAGGAGCCCTCGCCCACCAGGATGCCCTCCAGCGTCTGCTTCACGAGCGCACCGCCAATGGCCAGCGTGGCCACGCGCACCGTGGCGCCGCGGTCCGTCCGGGCCCGCACGGTCGTGAACTCTCGCGTCGCTGCGCCCCACTGCACGTCGAACACCACGCGCACGTTGGAGTCCGCGCCGGCCACGATCTCCAGCACGCCGGAGGCGAGGAGGTCCGCGTCGCCGGAGACGGAGCGGACCAGGATGGTCACCTCGCTCGCGGGCTCGGCGACCACGAGCAGGCGCGGGAAGATCGCGCCGCCCTCGCCGGTGATGCCCACGGTGACGGGGGCCTCGAAGGCCTTGCCGCGGGGGGCGTAGACCAGCACGCCGCCGGTCCACTGCGCCGCGTTGGCGGCAATGAACTTGCCCTCCGTGGGCGGCACCAGGGTGCCCAGGTGCTGCTCCACGACCTCGGCGAGACGGGCGTCCGTGACGGCCGCCGCCAGCGTGCCGGCGTAGCCGCCCTCCGGGGCGGTCGCGCCGCCGGCCACCTGCACCACCGGGAGGAACGAGGCCTCCGGCGGGTAGGCGTCGATGGCCAGTCCGCTCACGTCCGTGTACTTCCACGGACGCAGACGGGTGGTCGGCATCGGCAGCGCCTCGAAGGCGCGGGCCGCGTCCTGGCGCTTCTCGACGAGCCAGGCCGGCTCGCCACGCGCCTCGGAGGCCGCGCGCACGGCGTCCGCGAGGTACGCCCCGCTGGGGGGCTGGGAAAGGGTCTGCTGCTGGCTCTCGGCCATTAGCCCACCGAGCCTTCCATCTGCAGTTCGATCAGGCGGTTGAGTTCGATCGCGTACTCCATGGGGAGTTCCTTCACGATCGGCTCCACGAAGCCGTTGACCACCATCTTGGCGGCGGACTCCTCGTCGATGCCGCGCGACATCAGGTAGAACAACTGGTCCTCGCCCAACTTGGAGACCGAGGCCTCGTGCCCGATCTTCACCCGCTCCTCGTCGATCTCCATCGTCGGGTAGGTGTCGGACCGGGACTTCTCGTCCAGGAGGAGCGCGTCACAGCGCACCGTGGAAGAGGAGTTCTCCGCGCCCTCGTACACCTTGAGCAGGCCGCGGTAGGACGTACGACCGTTCCCGCGGGAGACGGACTTGGAGACGATGGCGCTGGTGGTGTTGGGCGCCACGTGGATGATCTTGCCGCCCGCGTCCTGGTGCTGGCCCTCGCCGGCGAACGCCAGCGACAGGATCTCGCCGTGGGCGCGTTCGCCCATCAGGTACACGGACGGGTACTTCATGGTCAGCATGGAGCCCAGGTTGCCGTCCACCCACTCCATGACCGCGTCCTCGTAGGCGTAGGCGCGCTTGGTCACCAGGTTGTAGACGTTATTGGACCAGTTCTGGATCGTCGTGTAGCGGACGCGCGCGCCCTTCTTCACCACGATCTCCACCACCGCCGAGTGCAGCGAGGCGCTGGAGTAGATGGGGGCCGTGCAGCCCTCCACGTAGTGAACGTAGGAGCCCTCGTCCGCGATGATCAGCGTCCGCTCGAACTGGCCCATGTTCTCCGTGTTGATGCGGAAGTAGGCCTGCAGCGGGATGTCCACCTTCACGCCCGGGGGCACGTAGATGAACGAGCCACCGGACCACACGGCGGAGTTCAGCGCGGCGTAGCGGTTGTCGCCGGACGGCACGATGGTGCCGAAGTACTCCTTGACGAGTTCCGGGTACTCCCGCAGGCCCTGGTCCATGCCCAGGAAGACCACGCCCTGCTTGGCCAGGTCCTCCCGGATGTTGTGGTAGACCACCTCGGAGTCGTACTGGGCGCCGGCGCCGGCCAGGAACTGCTTCTCAGCCTCCGGGATGCCCAGTTTGTCGAAGGTGTCCTTGATGTACTCCGGCACGTCTTCCCAGGACGTGGAGTCCTTGTCGGAGGCGCGCACGTAGTAGTGGATGTTGTCGAAGTCGATGGCCTTCAGCAGTTCCGGCGAGCCGGCCCACTGCGGGTCGTCCTGCGCCTGGAACAGGCGGTAGGCGTCGAGCCGCTGCTCGAGCATCCACTCCGGCTCTTCCTTCATCGCGGACATCTGGCGGATGAGCTCTTCGCTGAGGCCCTTCTCCGCCATGAACAACGGCTTCTCGTCATCGTGGAAGCCCCACTGGTATTCGCCAACCAGGCTCTCTGGCTTGGTAGTAGTCATCAGGCGGTCGCCCCTTCCAGGAGTCCCAGCTCCTTCAGGATCGGGTCGTAGCCCCCGGCCTCGATCTCCTTGGAGAGCGAGGCGTCACCGGACTTCACGATCTGACCCTTGACCAGGATGTGGACCCGGTCCGGTCGGATGTAGTTCAGGATGCGTTCGTAGTGCGTGATGATCAGGACGCCCATGTCCGGGCGGCGCAGCGCCTGCACGCCCTCCGCCACGGTGCGGAGCGCGTCCACGTCCAGGCCGGAGTCCGTCTCATCCAGGATGGCCAGGTCCGGCTTCAGCAGGCCCATCTGCAGGATCTCGGCGCGCTTCTTCTCGCCGCCGGAGAAGCCCTCGTTCACGTAACGACGGGCCATGTCCTCGCTCATCTTCAGGCTGGCCAGCGTCTCCCGCAGTTCCTGCAGGAACTCACGGGCGGGGACCTCCTGGCCGCGGCGCGCCTTCAGCGCTTCCCGCATGAGGTTCACCATGGTCACGCCCGGGATGGGCGTGGGGTACTGGAAGGACAGGAACACACCCTTGCGCGCCCGCTCGTCCGCGGCCGCGGTGGTGATGTCCTCGCCCTTGAGGATGATCTGGCCTTCGTCCACGGTGTAGGCGGGGCTGCCGGCAATGGTGTTGGCCAGCGTGCTCTTGCCGGAGCCGTTGGGCCCCATGAGCGCGTGGATCTCGCCGGGCTGGATCGTCAGATCCAGGCCCTTCAAGAGCTGGACGTCCGGCTGCTCCGTGATGCTGGCCTTCAGCCCGCGCAGTTCGAGAATCGGTTCACTCATCGCTGGCTCGCTGTCCCTTTCTGGGTGAGTACCGGCAGCAGGCCACCTGCCTGTCCGGCCTCCACAGACTCGTGTGGGGGCGTGTCCCCCTTCGGCACGAGGTATTCACATTGGTGGCCGCCCTCGGCGACCGTCATGACCTGTTCGACGGGCGTGCCCAGCAGGAGTTCGATGGTCCGGCGGTCCGCCGCGCAGCACGCGTGCGTCTCCATGGCCGTGGACCGGTATGGACAGCCCGCGTTCTTCAACTTGAAGAACGCCCCGTCCTCTTCGACCTCCTGGAGGATGCCCTCCTCAGTCAGCGCCAGCAGCACCTGCTGCACGCGCTCGTCCAGGCGATCCGCGGTTACGCGGGAGCGGTACTCGTCCGCCACGGACTCCGCCACGTGGTCGAACACGCGGTCCAGGATGGCCGGACCGCCCTGGTCCACCTCGTCCGCGGTAAGGCTGGCCAGCGCCGGCGACAGGCGCCCCAGGAGCCGCTGGTAGTGGTCTGACGCCCGGGCCTCCTCCCCCGCGGCGCTCAGCGCGTAGCGGGTGACGGGGCGACCGCGCGGGATACGCTCCAAGTGCGCCTCCACCAGTCCGTCTGCGACCATGAGGTCCAGGTGACGCCGGACGGAGCCGTCCGAGACGCCGACCACCTCGGCCAGTTCGGCCACGGTGCAGGCGCCACGCTCAAAGAGCAGGCGCAGGACCTCGTCTCGCGTGCGTTCCATGGGAATGAGGCGCCCCCGTCCGTTACGTCGATCCTAGGTGTGGCCAGGGGGGAAGTCAACGTTTTTTGCATTTTATTGCAGGTAAGTGGGTAAACTCAGCCCCAGCGAACTCCCGCACTTAGCCCCGGCTATGTGCGCCCTGTCACAATCGGGTCGGGGACGGCGCTGCGGGCGACGCAGACCGGCGTCGAGGACCGGCCGGCTACGTTCGCGATTTGTCCCGTCCACCCTGCCCTCGTACGATGCGCCCGCAGCAATGGGGGTATCAGATGGCGGACGACGTGCAGGGCCTGACCGTGGGCTCGCAGGCGACCTACACCGCGAAGGTCACGCAGGAGAACGTGGCGACCTTCTCCGAGGTCACCGGCGACCGTAACCCGCTCCACACGGACGCGGAGTACGCGAAGCGCACGCGCTTCAAGCAGCCCATCGCGCATGGCATGTTTGGCGCCGGAGCCATCTCCGCTGCGCTCGGCACCCGCCTGGCCCCGGACGCGGTGGTCATCTACCTGGCGCAGAACATGCAGTTCCGCGGCCCGGTCATGGCCGGCGACGAGATCACGGCCACGGTCACGGTCACCAAGGTGGATCCGGAGCGTTCTCGCGTCTCGCTCGATACAGTGGTGACCAAGCAAGACGGCACGGAGGTCATCCGGGGCGACGCGCTGGTGATGGTGGAAGCGCTCTCGTAGCGGCGCTCCCAGACAACGCCGACAGCGCGGCACGCGGACCATCGGCTCGACCTCCCATCCATCACGGATCGGCGAGCACGGGAATCCAGCCCATGAACAAGCCAGACAACAACGGCACCGGCCTGGCGGCCCTCAAGGACGCCCACCAGCAGTGGGAGGACCAGGCTGTGGCCAAGGTCCTCTCCCGCTTCCCGGAGCGGAAGAAGCAGTTCGCCTCCTCCTCCGCGCCCCAGGAGCGCCTCTACACGCCGGAGCACACGGCGGACACTGACTACCTGCGCGACCTGGGCTTCCCGGGCCAGTTCCCCTTCACCCGCGGCGTGCAGCCCACGATGTATCGAGGGCGCCTCTGGACCATGCGCCAGTACGCCGGCTTCGGCACCGCCCAGGAGACCAACGAGCGATTCAAGCACCTGCTGGCCAACGGCCAGACGGGACTCTCCACCGCCTTCGACCTCCCCACGCAGACCGGCTACGACTCGGATGACCCGATGTCCACCGGCGAGGTGGGCCAGGTGGGCGTGGCCATCGACTCGCTGGCGGACATGGAGACCCTGTTCGACGGCATCCCGCTGGACCAGGTCTCCACCTCCATGACCATCAACGCCCCCGCGGCCATGCTGGTGGCGATGTACATGGTGGCCGCGGAGAAGCAGGGACACGACCGCAACGTGGTGATGGGCACCGCCCAGAACGACGTGCTCAAGGAGTACGTGGCGCGCGGAACCTACATCTTCCCGCCGGCGGAGTCCGTGCGGCTAGCCGCCAACCTCATCAACTTCTGCGCCACGGAGGCGCCCAAGTTCAACAGCATCTCCGTCTCCGGCTACCACATCCGGGAGGCCGGCTCCACGGCCGCGCAGGAGATCGCCTTCGCCTTCGCCAACGCGCTCGCCTACCTGGAGGAGTGCAAGCGCCAGGGCGGCGACCTGAACGAGAGCGCCCAGCGCGTCTCCTGGATCTTCAACACCCACAACCACTTCTTCGAGGAAGTCGCCAAGTACCGCGCCCTGCGCCGCCTGTGGGCGCGCCTGATGGTGGAGCGCTTCGGCATCACCAACGCCCAGGCGCAGATGCTCCGCACGCACACCCAGACCGGCGGCTCCACGCTGACCGCCCAGCAGCCGAAGAACAACATCGCCCGCGCAGCGCTGCAGGCGCTGGCGGCCGTGAGCGGCGGCGTGCAATCGCTGGCGCTCTCCTGCTACGACGAGGCGCTGGCCCTCCCCACCACGGAGGCGCAGCAGATCGCCCTGCGCACGCAGCAGATCATCGCCTTCGAGTCCGGCGCCGCGGACACCATTGACCCGCTGGCCGGCTCCTACTACGTGGAGCACCTGACGGACGTCCTGGAGCAGGAAGCCCGCCACATCATGGCCCGCATCGAGGACATGGGCGGCTCCGTCCCCGCGATCGAGGGCGGCTGGATGCAGGGCGAGATCCAGGAAGCCTCCATGAAGTGGCAGCGCGAGGTGGAGTCCAAGGAGCGAATCATCGTGGGCGTCAACGAGTACGTTGACCCGGACGAGGACGCCACCCCGATCTTCCGCCCCAACCTGGAGGTGGTGGCTGCCCAGATCGAGCGCCTGAAGCAAGTGCGCGCCGGCCGCGACCAGGCCGCGGTGGATGCGGCGCTTGAGCGCCTGCGGGAGGCCTCCCGCCAGGACGTGAACCTGATGGAACCGATCATCGAGGCCGTCCGCACCTACGCCACGCTGGGCGAGATGTGCGGCGTGTTGCGCCAGGAGTGGGGCGAGTACATCCCGCCCACGGTCGTGTAGGCTCGCCGCGCCCGGCGCGGTACCAGCCGAACCAGGGGACGCGACGACCGAGCATACGGCGGTGACGGCGCGGCCCCGACAAGCGGATCGCCGGGCCCGGCCCGGTCCGAGCAAAGCAGGGGGCGCCCCGGGGGCGGGGCGCGGCTCAGCCGGCGGCAAGTCGTGGGCGAGCCCAGCAACAGTTGCAGGAGGTTTGCATGGGGGCACTGGACGGACAGGTCGCACTCGTGACCGGCGCCAGCCGCGGCATCGGCCGCGCCACGGCCATCGCGCTCGCCGCTGAAGGCGCGAACGTGATCATCAACTACACGTCGAACGAGGACGCAGCCAAGGCCACCGCCGCGGACTGCGAGAAGCACGGCGTGAAGACGCTGGTGGTGCAGGCGGACGTCTCCAAGGCGGAAGAGGCCCAGCGCCTCGTGAAGGCGGGCGAGGAAGCCTTCGAGAAGATCGACATCGTCGTGAACAACGCCGGCATCAATCGCGACAAGACGGTCGCGCGCATGGCGCCAGAGGACTGGGACCTGGTCATCCAGACGGACCTGTCGTCGGCGTTCTATGTCACCAACGCCGCGGTAGGCGGCATGCGCACCCGCAAGTACGGGCGCATCGTCCAGATCTCCTCGATCCAGGGCCAGCAGGGCGCGGTGGGCCTCTCCAACTACGCCGCCGCGAAAGCGGGCATGGTCGCTTTCACCAAGTCCGCGGCGCGTGAACTGGCGCGGGACAACATCACCGTGAACGCCGTCTGCCCGGGCTACGTCGACACCGACATGGTCTCCGGCCTGTCGGACGAGATCCGGCAGACGCTCATCTCCCGCATCCCCCTGGGCCGCTTCGCCACCCCGGAGGAAGTCGCGGAGACCGTGGTCTTCCTGGTGAAGCCCAGCGGCAACTTCTACACGGGCGCCCAGTTGAACCTGAACGGCGGCGAGTACATGTAGCAGGGCCCCGCCCTGCTGCCGTCTGGCCACCGCACAATCACAGCACTCCCACGGGCCGCCTCTTCGGAGGCGGCCCGTACACTATTTGGGCTCTCCTGCTCCACCCGCCTGGCTCCGGCCGGGCGTGCCCGAGTGACGCTTCTTGCGACAGTCCCGATACCAGCTCACTGCCCTCGCGATCGGCCTCCTCACGGTCCTGGTGCTGGCCGCCGCCTCGACGCTCTTTGCCCTCAACCTGGGCGCGGGCGACGACGACCGCCGCCAGGTGGCCGCGCGCGCCGAGTTCGCGGCGCTGGAGGCGGCCCTGCAGGCCCGCGCGGACGCGCTGAGCGACCACGCCGCCGCCCTGCTCCAGCAGGACGCTGTGCTGCGGTTCGCGGCGACCGGCGGCACCTCCCCGCCCCCGGTACTGACCCACGGCCGCGCCTCCCGAGGCGGCGCTGACTACCTGGTGGTCTCCGGCCCGGGGCGCACGCTGGTCTACCAGGACGGCCTGCCCGGCTCCTTCCTGGACGCCCCCGCGGGAGCGGACGGCGCACCCTCCGGGGCCGCGCAGTACCTGCTGGACGGCGCGCCGGAGGGCGGCGTCTTCGACTTCGCAGAGGGCCCGGTGCTGGCCGCAGGCGCCAGCACCGACCCCACGCTGGAGCGCGCCGCGATCGCCCTGGGCGTCCGCCTGGACGCGGAGACGCTGGCGACGCTGGCTGGCGACAACAACCGCCGCGTGAGTCTGGTCTGGACCGAGGACGGCGCCGCGGACGGTGTCACTGTCGGCACGGGGGTGGGGCCGGACCGCGTGGAGATCCGGGGGCCGCTGGCGCTGGCCCAGGGGCAGCGGACGCTCATCGCCACCATCGACGCTCCCGCTTCCGCCCTTCCGGACGGGGCGGGTCAGGGCGCGTGGGGATGGTTGCTGGGGCTCGTGCTGCTGGGCGGAGTGGGGCTCGCCGCGCTGGGCCTCGTGGTGCGCCGGATGGCCGGCGGCGTCACGAACCTCCGCTCCGGACTGCTGGCGGCGCAGGAGACAGACGGCAACGCCGCGGTGCTGGAGTCGCTGGCCGGACCGGACGAGGTGGGCCGCGCCGCGGAGCAGGCGGCGAACACGCTGCAACACCTCCAGGAACGTGCCGCCATCCTCGCGGAGGAAGCGAGCGTGGCCGCAGCCCGTCAGATGCTGGGCGAGCACGTGATCCGCTCGATGCACGAGGGCGTGCTGGTGGAGCGCTCGGACGGCGTCTGCATCGTCGTGAACCCCGCCGCGGCGCGCCTCCTGGGCGTCGCCGCGGACGAGATGCTGGGAGTGCAGGACGGCATCTCCCACGCGCTGGGAGCGGACCTCTACGCGCGGCTGGTAGAGCGCGCGCGGGCGCACTCGCCGTCTGGCGGCGGGGACGTACACGCCGTGGGCGGCCGCGACCTGGCATTCGAGGCCTTCCGCATGACCGAGCACCGCGGCAACGGGCGCGGCCTGCTCATCCTGATCCGGGAGGTCGCACCGCCGGCCGGGCCGGCCCTCATGGCGCCACTCGCGCTCGTGCGAGGCGTGCTGGAAGGGCTGCGGGCGCGGGCGGAGGCCAGGGGCGTGACGCTGCTGGAGGCCGCGGAGGGCGACCTGCCCGCAAGCCTCGCCGGCGAAGAGGCGCAGGTCGCCCTCGCCCTCGAGTACCTGGTGGCCAACGCGATCCGGTTCGCTCCGCCCGGGAGCAACGCCTGGGTGGTGCTGCGCGGAAGCGGCGACCGCGTCCACCTGGACGTCGCGGATAGCGGCCCCGGCGTCGCCCTCGAGCGGCGCGAGCGCGTCTTCGAGGAGGGCGAGCACCTGGCAGAGGTGCGCCGCATCGCGGAGGCTGCCGGCGGGCGCGTGGAACTCCTGCCCACGGAGCAGGGGGCGTACTTCCGCTTCACGCTCCCCGCCGCACACGCGGAGTAGCCTCCCGCCACTGCGCTTGCAGAGCGGGGGCGGGCGTGGCATCCTCCGCCGTCCGCGCTCGCTCCAACCCTCGCCTGCGCGCCGCCCTCGGAGGCCGCTGTGTCGTCGCCTGTGTCCTCGCCGATCGGCACGCGCGTGGTGGTCATTGGCAACACCTCCAGTGGCAAGAGCACGCTCGCGGCGCGCCTGGCGAGCGCGCTCGATGTCCCGTTCGTGGAACTGGACGCGCTCTCCTGGGAGCCGAACTGGCACTCGCTCCCGGAGCATGACCCGGACGAGTTCGAGCGGCGCATCCGCGAGGCGACGGCAGGGGACGGCTGGGTGGTCGCCGGCTCCTACTCCGCGTTCGCGGAGCGTACGTTCTGGCCCCGCCTGCAGACGGCCGTCTGGCTGGATCTGCCGCTGCGCGTGGTGCTGTGGCGCGTGCTGACACGCTCGTGGCGGCGGTGGCGCACGAAGGAACTGCTCTGGGGCACGAACTACGAGAACTTCTGGAGCCACTTCAAGGTCTGGGACCGCGACTCGCTCGTGTACTGGGCCATCTCCACCCACCACCGCAAGCGCCTCCGCTACCTGGCCTACATGGCCGACCCGCGGTGGGCGCACATCCGCTTCGTGCGCCTCACGTCCGCACGCGAGGTGGACGCCTTCACGCGTAGCGTGGAGGCCGCGCTGGGAGCACTGGAGGGCACGCAATGACGGCCCCGCTGGGCTCGCGGATCATCGTGGTTGGGGGCACGAACGCCGGGAAGAGCACCATGGCCGCACGGCTCGCGGAAGCGACCGGCGCGCCCCTCGTGGAACTCGACGCCCTGTTCTGGAAGCCGGGCTGGGTTGGGTCCGCGGACGAAGAGTGGCACCCGCGGCTGCGCGAGGTCGCTTCGCAGGAGTCCTGGGTGGTGGCAGGCAACTACTGGCGGCACACCACGCCGGTCATCTGGCCACGCGCCGAGACGGTCGTCTGGATGGACCTGCCGCTGCGGGTCACGCTGCCGAGGATCGTCAGGCGCTCATGGAGGCGCTGGCGCTCCCGGGAACTCCTCTGGGGGACGAACTACGAGCGCTTCTTCCCGCAGTTCAGGGTGTGGGATCCGGACTCGCTCGTGGGATACGCGCTCCAGGCGCACCGCTCCATGCGCCGGCGGTACGTGGGCGCGATGGCTGACCCCGCCTACGCCCACCTGCGCTGGATACGCCTGACGTCCCCCGCGGAGGTGGAGGCGTTGCACGGAGCATTGAGACAGCGGCCGGCGCCACCGCCCCCTAACCCACGGGCTACCATCAACGCGCCACCATTGCCGGACGCCCTCGGCGCCACGCGCGAGGGAGGACAGGGGGACGGCCATGGCACAGCGACTGCGCTTCTCCGCAGCGGCCGCGTACCGACACCTGCGACAGGCCGACCCCGTCGTGGGGCGGCTCATCGAGGAACACGGCCCCTACCGGCCCCGCCCCGCGATGGACCACTACGAGTCGCTCCTGCGGACGGTGATGTTCCAGCAGTTGAACGGGCGCGCCGCCTCCGCCATCCAGGAGCGGTGGATGGCCCTCTACGGTGGGCGCTACCCCACCCCCACCGAGTTGCTGGCCACCACGGACGATGCGTTCCGCTCCGTGGGCATCTCCCGCCAGAAGACGGGCTACCTGCGCGACATCGCGGGCCGCATGCTCTCCGGCGCGCTGGACTTCCGCCACCTGGACCAGATGCACGACGAGCAGGTAGTGGAGCAGATCACCCAGGTCAGCGGCCTGGGCGAGTGGTCCGCGCACATGTTCCTGATGTTCCAGCTGGGGCGCCCGGACGTGATGCCGGTGGGCGACTTTGGCGTCCGCAACGGCATGCGCCTGGCCTACGGCCTGCGCGAGATGCCCTCGCCGGCGCGGGCGCGCGAGATCGGCGCGGCCTGGGCGCCCTACCGGTCCGTGGGTTCCTGGTACATGTGGCGCGCCGTGGAGGGCGTCGCGGAGTACGTCACGGAGCCAGAGGCCGAGCCGGTACCGGCGGGCTAGGGGCTCGCCTCCTGGCGCAAGTGGTCCACGATCCACCAGCGGTCCAGCGGCAGGTAGCGCAGGTCTGCGCGCCCCACCAGTCGCTCCACCGGCACTGCCAGGAACGCACGCGAGTCCTGGGAGTTGTTGCGGTTGTCGCCCAGCACCCAGACGTGCCCCTCCGGGACCAGCATCTCCGCGTAGTCCTCCGGCGGTTCCGCGATGTACGGCTCCTCCAGCGGCACGCCGTCCACCAGCACCCGCCCGCCCACGATCTCCACGCGCTGGCCGCCCAGGGCCACGACGCGCTTCAGCAGGTCCCGCTGGCCGTTGCCGTGGAGCACCACCACGTCGCCCACGCGCGGCTCGCTGAAGCGGTAGACCAGCCGGTTCACGATCACCCGGTCGCCGTGGTGGAACGTGGGCTCCATGGAGCGGCCGTCCACCTCGTAGTTGGCCACGGCGAACTGCACCACCAGGAACATCGCCAGCGCCAGGACGCCGATGTCCACCACCTCGCGGATGCCGCGCAGGAACGGGAGCGTGCGCGCCTCGCGCGGCGTCGGGGGCCACCCTGCCCACGCGTCGACCTCTGAGAGCCCGCCATGCGTGACCGCGTACGGCGGCTGGGGGGTGGCGTCCGGCTCCGGCGGCATCCGGCCACTTTACGCCGGGACCGCGCAACGAGCGCTCACCGGCCCGTGGCCCGGGGCGCTCCTATACTGGGCGCCGAGCAGCGAGTCGGCGGGCCCGCGGGCGACTTCGGTCGCACGGTGGGCCGGGTAGCGGCAAGGATCCCACCATGCGCATCGTCCTCTTCGGCCAGGCGGCCTTCGGCAAGGATGTCCTGGAGGCGCTACTTGCGGCGGGCGAGGACGTGGTGGGCGTCTCCACGCCTCGACAGGGTTCGCGGCCGGACCCGCTGTTCGAGGCTGCCACGCAGCACCAGATCCCCGTCATCGAGACTCCCGCCCTGCGGCAGGACGAGCCGTTCCAGCGCTACCTGGCGCTGAAGCCGGACCTGCTGGTCTTCGCCTTCGTGACGGACATCGTCCGCAAGCGCGTGCTGGACGCCGCCACCTACGGCGCCATCCAGTACCACCCCTCCCTGCTCCCCCTCCACCGCGGCCGCACGGCGATGAACTGGGCGATTATGTCTGGTGCCGCGAAGACCGGCCTCACCATCTTCTGGGTGGACGAAGGCATCGACACCGGCCCGGTGCTCCTGCAGCGCGAGGTGGAGATCGGCCCGGACGACTCCGTGGGTTCGCTCTACTTCGACCGTCTCTACCCCCTGGGCGTGGAGACGCTGGTGGAGGCCGTGCGCCTGGTGCGCGAAGGCAACGCTCCCCGCGTGGAGCAGGACGACGCGGACGCCACCTACGAGCCGCCCGCCGCCGCGGAGCATGCACGCATCGACTGGCACCAGCACGGCCGCGTGGTGCACAACGTCATCCGCGGCTCTGACCCGCAGCCCGGCGCGTGGGCCAGCCTGCGAGGCGACACCGTGCGGCTTTTCGGGTCTCGCTGGCGGCCGGGCCACCCGGACCAACCGCCCGGCACGGTGCTGGCCACCGTGGACGGCGCGGCGGAAGTCGCCACCATCGGCGGGACGCTGGTGGTGGAGCGGGTGCAGCGCGACGGCCAGCCGAAGGCCGCCGCGGCGGACGTCCTGCAGGCCGGTGACGTCCTGGAGCGCCCGTCCTGACCCCCGTCACCCGGGGCAACCCCGCCAGTCAGAGGAGCCGCGCGTGATCGTTGGCTGTGTCACCGAGATCAAGACAGAGGAGTACCGCGTCGGGCTGACGCCGGAGTCCGTGACCGCGCTGGTGGAGGCCGGCCACACGGTGCTCATCGAGCGCGGCGCCGGCAACGGCTCGCACTACTTCGACGAGGACTACGCCGCCGCGGGCGCGGAGATCGCGAACACGGCGGAGGAGGTGTGGGGCCGCGCCTCCCTGGTCTGCAAGGTGAAGGAGCCCCAGGCCGCCGAGTTCCCGCTGATGCGCGCGGACCAGATCCTGTTCACCTACCTCCACCTGGCCGCGGCGCCCGCCGTGGCGGAAGCCATGCTGGCCAGCGGCATCATCGGCGTGGCGTACGAGACGGTGCGCCGCGCCGACGGATCGCTGCCGCTGCTGGCGCCCATGTCGGAGGTGGCCGGCCGCATGGCGGTGGAGGTGGGCGCGCAGTACCTCAAGCGGCCCGGGCCGGGCCGCGGCCTGCTGCTGGGCGGCGTGCCGGGCGCGCCTCCCGGGCACGTGCTCGTGATCGGCTCCGGCAACGTGGGAGCCAACGCCGTCCGCATTGCCGTGGGCCTGGGCGCGCGCGTCACGGTGGCTTCGATCGCGGAGGACCAGTTGCGGGCGCTGGACCGGGAGTACCAGGGCCGCGTGGAGACCATCCTCTCCTCCCCCAAGGCGATCGCGGACCGCATCCGCACGGCGGACCTGGTGATCGGCGCCGTGCTGGTGGAGGGCGAACGCGCCCCGGTGGTGGTGACGCGGGACATGGTGCGCTCCATGCCCGCCGGCGCCGTCATCGTGGACGTGGCCGTGGACCAGGGCGGATGCATCGAGACCACGCGGCCCACGGACCACACGCAGCCCACCTACATCGAGGAGGGCGTCATCCACTACGCCGTCCCGAACATGCCGGGCGCGGTGCCGCGCACCTCCTCGCGCGTGCTGGCCGGCCTGACCCTCCCCTACGCCCTGCGGATGGCGAACCTCGGCGTGGCCGAGGCCGCCCGGCGGGACCCCGCGCTGGCCGGCGGCGTGAACATCTGGCGGGGCCAGGTCACCCACCCCGCCGTCGCGAAGGCGCTGAGGCGCGACTACGTCGCGCTGGCCGACGCCATGACGGGCGAGTAGCGCAGCGTCGGGATTACGCCTCGAGCGTGCCGGTAGCCACCAGCACGGACTGCCCGCCGATGCGCACACCCTGGATGGCGTCCGGCGCGCCCTGCACCTGGATGCGGATCCAGGAGGGCCGTCCCATGGCTGCGCCCTGCAGGTTCAGGATGTCCTGGGCACCGGCGGGCACCACCAGGCCGTGGCGCAGCAGGTAGCCTCCCAGCGGCCCGCAGGCGCCGCCGGTGGCGGGGTCCTCCGGGATGCCGAGCACCGGCGCGAACATCCGGCTGTAGCAGGTGGCCGCGGGCTCGCCCTGCTCCACGGTGAACAGGTAGTAGTGCTCCACCCCGCGCTCCTGCTGGAGCCGCCGCATCAGTGCGAGGTCCGGCGCAGCCCGGTCCACCGCCGCGCGCGAGCGGAGGGGAATGAACAGGAACGGCACGCCGGTGGAGACCACCTGCAGCGGAACGCCGTCCGCCAGCGCGCCGACCTCGAGGCCGACCGCGGCGGCGACCTCCTCGCGGGCCGCCTCGTCCTGGAAAGTCTCGCCGAACTCCGGGATGCGCTGGGTCATCCAGGCGAACGAGAGCGCCGCATCTGCCCACTGGAGGTCCACGGGAGTGGGCCCGACGTTCAGGCCGAAGACCAGGCGCAACTCACCCACGTCCACGATCCCGTCGTGCGCGAGCGCGAACGTGGTGCCCACCGTGGGGTGGCCGGCCATGGGCAGTTCCTGGGCGGGGGTGAAGATGCGCATCCGCACGTCCGTATCGTCGCGCTCGGGCGGGAAGACGAACGTGGTCTCGGAGAACGCCATCTCGTTGGCGATGGCCTGCATCTGGGGGTCGGTCAGCCCTCGCGCGTCGGGGAAGACGGCCAGGGGGTTGCCCTGGAAGCGCGTGTCCGTGAAGACGTCGTAGTGCAGGTAGCGGTACTCGGGCATCGCGCATCCTCCGGCGGTGCGGGCGTGAAGCGCGGAGCGTAGCGAGGGCGCGCGGCGCGCGCGAGTGCCGCGCGCGAGCGGGTAGCGAAGCCCGGGGTAGAATCCCACGAAGCCCGCAGGCGACAGCCGCGGGACGAGAGAGGCCTCATGCTCCTCCGCCCCATCCGGCGCGCGCTCGGCCCGCTCCTGGAACACGAGCAGCTGCTCATGATCAGCATCTCCACGGTGCTGGTCATGGCCGGCCAGGGCGTGATCGCGCCCGTGCTGCCGCTCTTCGCGGAGGACCTGGGCGTGGGCGCGGCCGTGATCGGCCTGACGCTCTCCTTCTTCGCGCTGGCGCGGCTCATCCTCAATGTCCCGCTGGGCATCCTCTCCGACCGCTACGGACGCCGCCTGCTGCTGGTGACGGGGCCGCTGGTGACGGCGCTCGGCATGATCGGCTCCGGGCTGGCGGGGGACATCTACCAGTTGCTCGCGTGGCGGTTCGTGGCCGGTGCGGGCTCCGCGATGTACATGACCGGCGCCCAGATCTACCTGACGGACATCTCCACCCCGGAGACGCGGGCCCGCTTCATGGGTACCAACCAGGGCGCGCTGCTCCTGGGCGTCTCCATTGGCCCGGCGGTGGGCGGCGTGGTGGCGGACTTCTGGGGGCTGCGGGCGCCCTTCCACGTGGTGGGGGGTGCCGCCCTCATCGCCACGGTCTACGCCTACCTCCGCCTGCCGGAGACGCGGCACCTGGCGGCCGAGGCGCCGCCTTCCCCCGTCCTCGCCGAGGGTGCCCGGGCGCCCAGGCAGGCGTGGGTGACGTTCCTGCTGTCGCGGGACTTCCTGGCGGTGGCCGGCGTGACGCTGTCCATCTTCTTCACCCGCACGGCCGCGAGGCAGACGATCATGCCGCTGCTCGCCTCCGCGCGGCTCGGGTTCAGCGCGGGGTCGCTGGGGGCGCTGTTCACCGCCATGTCCGTGGTGAACATGCTGCTCATCGCCCCGGCGGCGTTCATCGCAGACCGCTACGGGCGCAAGGCGGCGATCATCCCCAGCGGCCTGGTGACGGCCGGCGCCCTGCTCCTGATCGGCGTGTCGGACACCACCGTGATGTTCGTGGCGGGCGCCATGGTGCTCGCCCTGGGCACCTCGATCGCAGGCCCCGCCCCCGCCGCCTACGCCGCGGACATCGCCCCACCCCACCTCCGAGGCCTGGGCATGGGCATGTACCGCTCCTCCGGGGACATCGGCTTCATGATCGGCCCGCCGCTGCTGGGCGCGGTGGCGGACGCCACCTCGTACGGCTGGGCGCTGACGGTGAACGCCGCCCTCGTGGGCGTGATGGCGCTGCTGTTCCTGGGCGCGCGCGAGACCGTCCAGCGCCGCGCACCGGCCACGTCCGAGGCGAGTGCCTCCGGCTAGTCGCGCCTCAGCGCGGGATGGCGTCCCAGCCGAGGGCCGCTGCGACGCGCGACTCCTCTTCCGGCGGCAGGCGCAGGAACAGCGCGCTCGCCTCCGCCAGGGTGGCGCCGGACTCGTCCTGTACGCGGGACTCTACCTCCAGGCGGCGGCCGCGCTCGGAGGCCACGTGCGCGCGGACCAAGAGGTCGTCCGTGGAGGGCACGGGGCGGCGGTAGCGCGTCTCCATGCGGGCCGTGACGCCGAGTGCTGCGGACTTCGCCCACATAGCCCAGGCCATCGCCTCGTCCATCAGCGTGACCAGCACGCCGCCGTGCAGGACGCCGGGGAAGCCCTGGTCCGCCTCGCGAGGGCGGTAGCGGCAGAGGACGGCGCCGGCGTCCGGGTCGCCGTCCGGGTCGCGCTCGAGGCGCATATGCAGGCCGTGGGGGTTGCGGTCGCCGCAGGCGAAGCAGATCTGGTCGTAGTGGCTGGGGTGGAAGGCATCCATCCGGGCAGGCTACGCGTGCCGGACGGAGGCCGTGCCCGTCAGCAGGACCTCGCCGCGCTGGTCAGTGCAGGTCACCTCGTAGGTCGCCAGGCCGTCCTGGTCCTTCTTCAGGTCCGCCCGCGCGGTCACGGTGGCGGGCGTGAGCGCGGGCGAGCGCCAGCGCACCTTCAGGCTGCCGGACTCCGCCCACGCCAGGCCGAAGCCCTGGGTAAGGGCGTCCGCCACCAGTCCCAGCACCAGCATGCCGTGGGCCACGGGCTGTCCGAAGGGGCCGGCGTACGCCTCCGGGGTCTCGCGGTGGATGGGGTTCGGGTCGGACGCAGCCACGGCGTAGCGGTCCACGCGGGGCTGGTCGATGAGCCTGGTGACCGTGAGGACGGCCGGAGCGGCGGTCACGGCGCTCCCCCGTCCACCAGCACACCGTCCGGCAACACCATCACGGAGATCTTCATCGTCTGGACGGGGGCGGCCTCCGCGTCCGTGAGCACAGCCTCGAAGGCCGCCATCACCGCCCCGCGGCGCTCGGAGAGGGCGCTCACACGCATCTCCACCTCCAGCGGTTCATCGATGCGCGCCGCGCGGTGGGACTCGTGCTCCTGGCCAGTGTGCATCACGCCCTTCGGGATCGCCACCGTGCGGAGGAGGGCGGCAATGGCGATGGCGTCCAGGAACACGGGCGGGACGTGTTCGCGCCACGGCTCCACGGACTCGCCGGTGGACTCCAGGTAGGCCTGGACCTCCTGTGCGCTGACGGTCAGGGGGAAGCGGGCGAAGGCCTGGCCGCGCGCCAGGTCTGCGAACTGCAAGGTGTGGGTCATCGGCCTCCGGCCAGCCCAGGGGACACCGCCCCGACGGTGGGTTGCGCTGCCTTTCGAGGCGCCTCGGAGCCATCACCGGCCGCCATCTCGACGGCCAGGTGCTCCCGGCCCCAGGCTGCCAGCGGCGCCAGCGCGCGCGCCAGTTCCTGGCCGCGCTCGGTGAGTTCGTACTCCACCCACGGCGGGTTCGCCGAGACGATCTCCCGGCGCACCACGCCCACGTCCTCCAGGTCCTTCAGACGGTCCCGGAGCGTGCGCGAGTTGCAGCCGCCGACGGTAGCGGAGAGGTCATTGAAGCGACGCTTGCCGGAGGCGAGTTCGTAGACGATGCGCGCCACCCACTTCTGGCCCACCAGGGCCAGCGTGGCGCGGACGGGACAGTAGCGACCGTCCACCGTGAGCGTCAGTTTCTCGTCCATGTCCGTTGCGGTGCACCTCAGAGGGCCACCCCGCCGCCTCCGGAGGACAACGTAGCGCGGCGCCCGTCGGGCTGCCACCCGGCCGGGCGCCGCAAAGGTGAATCGGAGGTGGCGCCGCTATTTCGCCAGGGCAGCCTCGATGTGCCGTTCGATTTCGGAGTGGTCGCGGGCGTTGGGGATGGGGTTGTGCACGGCGTAGGTGATCTTGCCGGAGGGGTCGATGACGAAGGTGGCACGGTCAGCGGCGTGGGCGACCTCGTTCCACACCCCGTACTTCGTTGCCACCTCGCCCTTGGTGTCGGCCAGCAGCGGGTGCTTGATGCCTTCGCGCTCTTTGAAGACGGCCTGCACGAAGCGGCTGTCGCGGCTGACAGCCAGGACCGTGGCGCCGCGCTCCATCCAGGAGTCGTAGTTATCGCGGATGTCGCACATCTCAGCGGTGCAGATGCCGGAGAAGGCAAAGGGGTAGAAGACCAGCACCACGGGGGAGCCGCGTAGTTCGGAGAGCGTGACCTTCTCGTTCGCCTCGTTGACCAGCGTAAAGTCCGGAGCCTCCTGGCCCACTTCAAGCGCCACTGTAGATCCCTTCGGATGCGGTAGAGCGTGCAGTAGCGAGGGTTCCCCGCTGACCCCGAGTGTACCAGCGGGGATCCCGCCACTTCCCGCGTCCGATCACGGCCGTCGCCCTCCGGCGACTAGGGTGTGGCGATGTCGATGACCAGCCGGATCGGGTCCTGGAGTTCCGTGATCCGGAACGGGCGCTGCTCGGTCAGGCCGATCACCCAGGTGGAGTGGCCCTCGAAGCCGCAGATCTCCTCCACCTCCTGCACCACGGCGTAGTCCGTGGTGATCTCCAGTGGTTCCACCGTGCTCTCGCCGGTCTCCGGGTTGTAGATGTAGGCCTGGGGGAAGTTCACCTGGAGCGTGGCCTGGCCCTCCAACTCCACGTCGAAGCCGGAACCACACTGGGTGGCCGAGCCCTGGGCGATGTACTGCACGCTGTAGCCGGGCACGCCGTCCGCGGTGCTGATTCCGCCGCTCACCTCGTCCCCGAACTCCAGGACGAAGCGGTCGAACCCCTCGTGCGAGGCCACGCGCACATCGCGGATGACGCCGTACCCCTCGCGGTCCATCTGGTCCACCGCTTCCAGGCCGAACTGGTCGCCAGACTGAGCCGGCTCGCAGCGCACCACGAAGGCCGTGGTAGCCGCCATGGTGGCGGGGAACGAGGCGTTCACGAATGCCGGGGCACCCGGCACGTAGGTGACGAACCTGCCCTGCACGGTGATAGCCATGGATACCAGGGCGCAGCCACGCTCCTGCAGCACCGTCCGCACCTGCTGCGGGCTCGCCGTCTGCTCCACGCGCATCAGCGCGAAGCCCTCCTGGGGCACCTCCCCGCTCACCAGTTCCGGCTCCTGCGCCGCTGCGGGAGCCGCAGCCAGCCCCATGGCGAGCAGGGCCGCCCCCATGAACAACCACGTTCGCGCGGATCTCCAGGGACGTTGTTTCAGCACGTGTCACTCCTTCCGGGCGCCGGGCTGAAGTCAGCCGGAACCACGATCAGTATCCGTCGCAACGGAGAAGGGGAGGCCGAAGCCTCCCCTCCCCGAGCAGTCCGTGGCCCTGAGCGCCTAGGCGCAGCGGACCGCGAAACCGGTGCCAGCGTCCATGCTGGTCGGGAACGCAGCGTTCACGAACGCCGGCGCACCCGGGATGTAGGTGATGAAACTACCGCCCTGCGTGACGGCGAAGGAGACCGGGGCGCAGCCCTGGCCCACCAGCGCCACCAGTAACTGAGCAGGCGTGGCCTCAGCCGTGACCTGCAGGAGCGCGAAGCCGCTCGTGGGCACTTCACCCGTCAGCAGGCCGTCCGTGGGGCCGGGGTCCGTACCGTCGTCGTCACGGGCGCTCGCGCCGGTTGGCAGGGACAGCAGCGGGACATTGCCCTCGTCCAGGCCGGCCTCGCCGAAGCGGATGTTGGTGGCTTCCTCGGCGGTGTGGTAGCGGTAGATGTTGGTGCCAGCGCGGACCCACACCACGTACCCGTCCGTGATCACCTGCGCGCAGGACTCATTCGCCTGGCCCAGGCCAAGGCACGAGTCCTGGAAGGACACGGCCTCCACGCGGAGGATGGTGACGTCGGTCGTGGTCAGACCGGCGCGAGTGGCCGCCAGCGACGTGACTTCCGTGGTCACGGCCTCCGGCAGCGCGTCCGCGTTGGACTGGACCAGCGTGGCGCCCGCGGGCAGCGGGTCAGCGGTGGCGTTCGCCACGGCGGCCTGGCCCACGCGCACGTCCGTGCCGCTGAAGTTCGTGTGGTAGCGGGCAGTGACATTGTTGCCCATGCCCCAGACCACGTAGCCGCTCACCTGGCCCTGCGCGCACACCTCGCCGGTGGCGGGCTGGATGCCCAGGCACCCGTTCTCCCAGATCACGCGCTCGGCGCGCGGGAGCGAGACCTGGTCCGCAGACACGCCGGTCTGCGCGGCCACCTGCGCGCGCACCGCCTGGGCGAGCCCGGCGGGAATGTCCGCCTGCGCCGTCTGCGCCCCCACGCTGGCAGGAGCAAGGGCGAGGGCAAACGTGGCGAAGGCAACCGCGACCGCGATCGCGGAGAGCCACGCGCGCCGTCCCGGCGGGTTCAGGGTTGTGGGTGAATCCATGACGTCTCCTATCGAATTGGTGGCCGCATGGACGGGGATAGCGCGATGCGGTCGCTGGCGGCCGTGGATCACCGTAGAAGCGCACCGCTGCCGGACGCGTTGCGTACGCTTCAACTGCCCTTGCACGCTTCTAACAATCGCGCATCAGGTCGCGTGAACTCACGCGATCACACCAATGCCCACCATTCGAGACCGCGAGAGGGCTCGGCGTTCACAGCGCCTCAACGAACGCTCGATTACTCGGGCGTTTTCAGACGGGGACTCTGTCGCCGTGTCTGTCGCTGTGTCTGTCGCGGTGAAGCAGGCCGGTTAGAGGAAGGAAGAGTCGCCTACCAGCGGGCCGGTGAACTCCGCCGCCGGCGAGTACAGGGTGCGCAGGTAGCGATCGATCGACTCGGCGGCACGGTGGGCGTCCGCCAGTGCGGTGACCACCAGGTCCGCGCCGTTCACATCGTCACCACCCGCGAAGACGCCCGCCAGATTGGTCTCCAGCGTCTCCGGATCCGCCACCAGCCGCTGCCAGCGGTCACGCGTCATGGACGGCACCGCTTCGCCCCAGCCTTCCTCCACCTGGTAGCCGATGGCGGTCACCAGCATGTCCGCCGGCAGGTCGAACTCGGAGCCCTCGAGCGGCCGAGGGGTACGCCGCCCGGTGTCGTCCGGGTCGCCCAGCGCCATGCGTACGCAGCGCAGGCCGGCCACGGCTCCCTCCGCGTCCACCAGCACCTCCACCGGCTGTGCGAGGTACTCGAAGCGCACGCCCTCCTCCTGCGCGTGATGGCGCTCCTCCACGCGGCCCTGCATCTCCGCCTCCGTGCGACGGTAGACTAGGGTCACTTCCGGGGAGCCCAGCCGCCGCGCGGAGCGGACGCAGTCCATGGAGGTGTCACCACCGCCGACGACCACCACCCGCGCAGGGTTGCCCAGCGGCTCGCGCATGTCAGCGGGGAGCACCTCCGGCGGCAGGTTGGAGCGCACCAGGAACTCCGTGGCGGAGATCACGCCGCTGGCGTCCTCGCCGGGGATGCCCAGGCGTGAACCCTGCGACGCGCCAATCGCTACGAACACGGCGTCCGCGCTGTTGCGCAGGTCCTCCCAGGTGATGTCCCGCCCCACCGTGGTGTTGCAGTGGACCTCCACGCCCAGCGCTGCCAGGTCGCGGAACTTGCGGTCCACCGCCTCCTTGTTCTGCTTGAAGGTGGGGATGCCGTAGCGGAGCACCCCGCCGGGCTCCGGCCACGCCTCGTACATCACCACGGCGTGGCCGCGCTTCGCCAGCCGCTCCGCCACGCCGATGCCGGCCGGCCCGGTGCCGATGACCGCCACGCTGCGTCCCGTGGGCTCCACCGGCGCAACGGGCGCGCCCCCGCCGTGTTCTCTCTGCCACTCCGTGACGAAGGTCTCCAACTTGCCGATCGCCACGGGAAGGGCGTTCTTCCCCACCACGCAGTGCCCCTCGCAGAGGCGTTCCTGCGGGCACAGCCTGCCGCACATCTCCGGGAGTTCGCTGGTCTCGCGGAAGACGTCCGCGGCGCCGTTGATGTCACCCTGCTCCAGCAGCCAGAGGGAGCCGGGGATGTCGTTGTGTACGGGGCACGCCTTCATGCAGGGCGCCGCCGGGCACTGGATGCAGCGCTCCGCCTCCAGGCGTGCGCCTGACTCCTCGAAGAGGTGGAAGACCTCCGCCCAGTTGGTGGTGCGGGTCTCCGGGGGCTGCTTGTCCGGGCGGTTGGGAGGGATGCGCAGGCGCGCCTTGCGGTCGACCGCCGGGCGGGCGCCGGGGCGGGACTCGCCGAGGGGCGCCTGGTTGTTGTCGTCGTCCGGCACCGCGCTGCCTTACCAGTGCAGGGCCAAGCGCGGACCCCGCATCCCCACCAGCGTAGGGCAGCGAGCCCTATGGGGTCTGCGGAAGACCCCGGTCGATCACGACGAACGTCCCTGATCCGGATCCCACCAGCGTCCCCTCGGCGTCATAGCACTCGCAGGTGCAGTGCCAGACCGAGCGACCTCGCCGCAGGATGCGCCCGATGGAGCGCAGCGTGCTCCCCTGGATGGGCCGCAGCCAGCGGAAGTCCGACTGCGAGGTCACCACGCGCTCAGAGGGGTCGATGAGCGTGCGCACCGCGCCGCCCATGGCCGTGTCCGAGATCAGCGTCCACATCCCGCCGTGGAGCACACCGTCCGCATTCAGCAGTGAGTCCGTGATCTCCAGCGTGACCTCCACCCAGCCCTCGCCGCCGTCGGTGACATCGAAGCCCAGGAGGTCGTAGATCGGCGCCCGCAGGGCGCGAGGGAGCGCGAGCCAGTCGCGCTCCTCCGCGGTGGGCCGTCCGGTCTCTTGGGGGACGTCTGCTGAGTCGTCTGGCACGGCGGGATGGTAGCCGCTCCCGCCGGCGGGGTCAGGAAGTCCGGGTCAGGAGGCTCGATCCGGGACGCCCTCGGCGGTGGGGGCGTCCTCCACCACGTGCGCATGGTGCTCGTGGTGTTCGCCGCGCCGCCGCAGGCACGCCTGCGCGATCACGCCGTGCTTCGGCGCCAGCACCACGGAAAGCAGGAACGCGGCGGTAGCCGTCAGCACGATGCTCGCGCCGGCGGAGGTGCCGGCGTGGTACGAGACCAGCAGGCCGACGGCGCCGCTCCCCGCGCCGATGACCGCGCTCAGTGCCATCATCCTGCCCAGGCGGTCGGTGAGCAGCCGCGCGGCGGCGGCCGGCGTCACGATCAGGGCCAGGATCAGGATGTTCCCTACCGCCTGCAGGCCGGCAACGATGGTGGCAGCCACGAGCATCAGCAGCAGCAGGTCCAGCCAGAACACGGGGTAGCCCAGCGTCCTGGCCAGCGTGGAGTCGAAGGCGACCATCGCCAGTTCCTTCAGGAACAGCAGCAGCACCGCCAGGACCACCACAAGGATCACCGCCGTGACCACCACGTCACTCGTGGAGATGCCCAGGATGCTGCCGAACAGCAGCGCCCCCAGGTCACGGGTGAACCCGGTCTGCCGGCTGATTAGCACGATGCCCACCGCGAAGAACGCGACGAAGACCACGCCGATCGCCGTGTCCTCCGACACGCGCCGGCTGCGGGTCAGCATGCCGATGCCGAGCGCCGTCAGCGCGCCGAAGACCATGGCCCCGCCCAGGATGCTCGTCCCAGCCAGGTAGGCGATCACCACGCCGGGGAATACCGCGTGCGCGAGTGCGTCACCGATGAACGCCAGCCCTCGCAGCACCACCAGGGTGCCCACCACGCCGCACAGCACGCCCACGATCACCACCTCCGCCAGCGCACGCTGGAGGAAGGGGTACTGCAGTGGGTCCGCGAAGAAGTCGATCATGCGAACACCGCCACCTGGCCGCCGAAGGTGGCCCGCAGGTTGTCAGGCGTGAACGTCTCCGAGGTGGGCCCGAAGGCCACCAGGCGTCGGTTGATGCAGGCGAGCGACGTGGTCATCTCCTGGACCTCGTCCAGGTCGTGCGTGGCCACCAGCGTGATGGCGCCGGCGCGGGCGAAGCCGCGGATGACCTCGTGCAGCACCGCGCGGTTGGCGGCGTCCACGCCGGTAAACGGCTCATCCAGCAGCACCACGCGCGGCTCCTGCGCCAGCGCGCGCGCCAGGAAGATGCGCTGCTGTTGCCCGCCCGAGAACTCCGAGATGTGGCGGTTCCCCATGCCCTGGAGGCCCATCCGCGCGAGCGCCTCCTCGGCGAGCGCGCGGTCGTGACGGCCGGGCCGGCGGAGCCAGCCGACGTCCCGGTTGCGCCCCATGAGCACCACGTCCAACGCCGTCGCGGGGAAGTCCCAGCGAACGTCCTCCCGCTGCGGCACGAAGGCCAGCCGCCCGCCGAAGTCGCGCAGGGGACGACCGCCGAGCGCCACCGAGCCCTCCCGCAGCGGCAGCACGCCGGCCACGGCCTTGAGCAGGGTGCTCTTCCCCGCGCCGTTGGGGCCAATGATGCCCACCACCTCGCCGGGGCCGACCTCGAACGTCACGGGGGCGAGTTCGAACGTCGAGCCGGGGTAGCCCGCGACGACGTCGCGGAGCGCCAGGCGGGCGTCGGGGGCGGCGGTGGGGAGGGTCACGGCACTGCTTCTACCGGCGCTTCAGCGCTACCGGAGCGCATCCGCGATGCGGCCGGCGTTGTGCAGGAGCATACCGTCCACGGTGGCGCCGGCGGTGCCCTCTGCCCCCAGCGTGTCGCCGTACAGGTCCGTCACCACCGCGATGCCGGCGTCCGCGCCCAGTTGCTCCACCACCCGTGGGTCCACGGACTCCTCGGCGAAGACCGCCCGCACCCCCTCGCTGCGGATGAGGTCCACCAACTCCGCCAGCGCGCGCGCGGAGGTCTCCGCCCCGCTCGCCGTGCTGGGAATGACCGCGCCGACGAACTCGATCTCGTACCGCTCCAGGAAGTAGCCGAGCGAGTCATGCGCCATGACCACCTTGCGCTGCGCCGCGGGGATGGCCCGGAACATCGAGGCGATCTCGGCGTCCACCTCCGCCAGTCGGGCGCGGTAGGCGGCCCCGTTCTCCCGGAACTGGGACGCCAGGGCCGGGTAGCGTGCGGCCAGCGCGTCCTCGATCTGCTGGACCATGACCTGCGCGTGCTGTGGGTTGTGCCAGACGTGAGGGTCCCACTCGCCGGGGCCCCCCTCGTCCCCGTGGTCGTCCTCGCCGTGGTTGTCCTCTTCCTGGCTGTCCTCTTCGTGGGCGGTCGCAGCACGGAGCGGGATGCCCTCGGTGACGGTGACCACGTTCTGGACGCCGGCGCCGCTGAGCAGGTCGTCCAGGAAGTCGTCCAGGCCCAGGCCGTTACGCAGCAGGAGTTCCGCGCCACTGACGTGCGCCAACTCCGCGGCAGAGGGTTCGTAGTCGTGCGGGTTTACCCCGGGGCGCAGAAGCGTGTGCAGTTCCACGTCCACGTCCCCGATGACCTCGCGAGCAAGCGCGCCGATCTGGCTCGTGGTGGCAACCACCGGCCCCACCGCTGCCCCAGGTGACGCGTCCTCCGAAGCAGCGTCCCCGCCGCAGGCGCTCGCGAAGACCACCGCACCCACGAGGGCGAGCGAGGGGAGCAGGAGGCGGAGGGGGGACATGGGGGCGCCCGTCTAGGTGAGTCTGAGTCTCGATATGCCCGTGATGCTATTGAAACTGAGTGTCAATTGCAAGGGGCGCACGAAGTCACGGCCGTCGGGACCCGAGAGGGATGGGCTACTCGCGGGCGCGACAGTCCGGGCAGCGGCCGTAGACCTCCAGACGGTGCGCCTCCACGGCGTATCCCGTCCGGGCCTCCACTTCCGCGAACACGGCCTCAAGGGCGTCCGAGGAGAAGTCCTGCACCGCGCCACACTCCACGCACAGCAGGTGATGGTGGTGCTCCTCAGGCGCCAGCCGGTAGGCCAGGGCGCCCTGGTCCAGCACCACCTGGCAGACCACGCCGAGTTCCTGGAGCAGTCGCAGCGTGCGGAAGACCGTGGCGCGGCCCACCTCGGGTGCGGCGTTCACCACGTCGTCCGCGGCGAAGTGGTCGCCCAGGCCCTCCATGACCTCCAGGAGATGACGGCGCGGCCCGGTCAGCCGATAGCCGCGGCGTGCGAGGAGGCGCTCAATGGCATCTGCGGTGACGGTGGACATCCGGCCACCATCGTCCGTGGCCCTCGCGGGCCTGTCAACGAAGCCCGGGAGCAGGCACAATGGCGCACGTGACTGTGAAGCACTGGCGAATCGCACTGTGGGCCCTGATGCTCGCGCTCGTCCTCTGGACGGCGTGGAGCGCCAAGCTGGCGCTGCTCCCCTTCGTCGTGGGCGCGATCGTGGCGTACGGCCTCCAGCCCATCGTGGACCGCCTGGCGTCGTTCATCCCCGCGCGCACGCACTCCCATGACGTCATCCGTCGCGGGTTCGTGGTCTTCCTGATCTACCTGGTGTTCTTCGGATCGCTCACCGGCGTGGGCGTGGCCATCATCCCCACGGCCGTGAACCAGGCCACGGACTTCTTCGGCGACCTGCCGGCGATCGTGGAGGAGGCGCGGCTCCAGATCACGGAGTGGGTGGACCGCTACCGCGCTCAGATCCCGGACGAACTACGGGACGAGATCAACAACGCCGCCCAGGACCTGGGGGCTGCCGCCACGGACGTGGTGCTGAACCTGGTGGGCGGTGGCGTAGGCTCCATCACCGGCACGCTGGGCCTGGTCTTCGGCTTCCTGGTGGTGCCCTTCTGGATGTTCTACGCACTGCGCGACCGGCACTTCGTGGAGCGCAACTTCATGCGCGCCGTGCCGGAGGCGACCCGGGACGACGTCCTGAGCGTGGGCCGCATCGCGGACTACCTGCTGGGCCGATACATCCGAGCGCAGGTGATGCTGGGCGTCATCGTGGGCACGGCCATTGGCCTGAGCATGACGTTGCTGGGCGTCCAGTTCTCCATCGGCCTGGGGCTGTGGGCCGGCATCACGGAGTTGATCCCGATCCTGGGACCGTGGCTGGGCGCGGCGGCGGGGATCATCGTGGTGCTGGCCACCGATCCCGGGCTGCTGGTCTGGGTGGCGTTGATCTACCTGGTCGTCCAGCAGTTGGAGAACAACCTGCTGGTCCCCCGCATCCAGGGCGATGCCGTGGACATCCACCCCGCCATGGTCATCCTGCTGCTGACCGTCGCCGGCTCCATCTGGGGGTTCCTGGGCATGCTGGTCGCCGTCCCGATTGCGGCCATTGCCCGCGAGTTGTTCTGGTACGCCGACCGGCGCCTGCGAGGTGAGACGCCCCAGCAGGCCTTCGCCGCGAGCCACGTGGGCAAGCGCCAGCGCGACATGCCCCTGGACGCCGAACTGCACTCCCCGGAGGCGATCGCCGCCGAGGAGGCCGCCCTGGCCACGGAGGCGGCGGCGCTGGCTGATGACTCCGAGGCCTTTGACCAGGAGGACGACGAGGACCCGGACAGGGAGGCGCCCACCGGCGCACGCCGCGTCACCGGCTAGGCCGTACCGCCGGACTCGGACGAGACCAGGGTCGCGGCCGCCAGGACTGGGGCGTGGTGGAAACCTCGACAGGCCGGGCGGGGGCTTCGAGGCTGCGCGGGGCTAGCGGAGGACGGACGGGTCGCGGCTCAGCGTGCCCTGCAGCACCACCGGGCCGTCCGTGCCGCCAGAGTTGCTGGCCACCACGTAGAGCCGCACGGGCTGCTCATCACCCTCCATGGCCAACGCCACCGCGGCGTCGCCACGGGCGTCCGTGGTGAACGTGCTGGCCACCGTCTGCCGGGAGCCCGCGTCCTCCAGCCATACCTTGTACGTCGCGCCCAGGGGCAGCGGCGGCAGGTCGTACACCAGCAGCACGCCGGCGGAGTTCGCGTCGCTCCAGAGGTAGGAGCCGTGCGCGCCATGCGAGGCGGACGTGCCCTCCAACTTGGTGCGGCGCGCATCCGGGTCTGACTGCACGGCCAGGATCACCTGCTGGTCCTTGACCAGCGTCTCCAGCCGGATGCCGAGCGAGGCTGCCTGCTGGGCGTTCACGGAGGCCTGGTCCAGCGCCTCCAGGCGCTTGGCGTCTGCTTCCACCACGGCGGCCAGCGCGGCCTGCTCCTGGCGAAGGTCGCCAATGGTCGCCTGCAGGGAGACCGCCCAGAAACTCACCACCGCCAGCGCGGCGGCAATACCGGCCGCCGGGAGGTACCGGCGCCAGTGGCGGCCCTGCCGCCAGGGGCTCGGCTGCCGGCGGGCGGCCTGGATGACACGCTCGCGCAGGCCGGGCTCGGCGTGCCGCAGGGGTACGGAAAGCGCGATCATGTCCGCCAGTTCGCGGTAGGCCTGGAACTCGCGCGCCGCGGTCTCGTCCATGCGCACCAGCCGCTCAGCGTCCCGGGCATCCGGGTCGCTGAGAGTGCCGAGGGCGAACCCGGCCAGGAGCGCTTCGCGTTCTTCAGGCGTCACGGCGCGCCGTGGTCCTCTCGCTTCGCCGGCCGCCCCGCGTTGGGGGGCCGGTCACTGTCCATGAACTCCGCCAGGGTCTCGCGCAGCTTGCGCATGCCCAGGCGGATCCTCGTCTTCACCGTCCCCAGGGGATCGCCGGTCACGTCCGCGATCTCCACCTGGGTCAGCCCGGAGAAGTAGGCGAGTTCAATCGCTCGCCGCTGCTCCGGGGGCAGCCGGGTCATCGCCGCACGGACGGCCTCGCGCTGTTCCGCCAGTTCGGCGCCCAGCACCGGGTCGTCCAGCCGGTCCGAGGAGGGCACCGCGGCGATCGGGTGATCGTCGCTCTCCACGTCCTCCGAGCGGCTGCGCCGCGACAGGCGCCGCAGTTCGTCCAGCGCCCGGTTCCGCGTGACCGACATCAGCCAGGAGATGAAGCGCCCACGGTCCGGATCGAAGGAGGCAGGCTGCCGCCAGAGGCGGAGGAACACCTCCTGCGTGACGTCCTCCGCGAGGTGGGCGTCATGCAAGACCCGGAGGCTGACCGAGAAGACCAGGGCCGAGTAGCGGTCGTACAGCGACTCGAGCGACTGAATGTCTCCGCGGCCCAGGGCCTCCATCAACTCGGCGTCGTCTGTCGCACGGTCAACCGGGGTTCGGCCGGCGGCCTGCGAAGCGCCGTCATTGTTAGTTACGTCACGAAGCCTCGCGCGGATTCCCCGCCGCGCAGATTCCAACCGCGACGCGGCAGCGCTCGCGGGGTCAATGCGTGAGGGCTGAGCGGCGAAGCCGGACGGTTGTCCGGCGGGTGGGTTACCCGGATCAGTCACGGGATGCCTCCCAGGCCGGGGAGCGGCGGGAGCAAGGCTCCGAATCGTTCACAGCATCATACAGAACGTCATAGCACGGGAGGGAGCCGGAGTATGAGCGATCTGTGATCCTCGCCAATCCACCCGGGCCGGGCGCGGGGGCCAGGGTCAGACCGCCTGGCCAGTAGTGAAGAGCAGGCCCCGAGCCAGCACCTCCCCCGCCAGCACCGCGCCCAATGCGATGTAGAGGAGGCCGGTGGCGGACATCATGCCGCGGATCTGGGCCGCCTTGAACGCCAGCCAGGTCACGGCCAGCGGGAACGCGAGGCCCACCCCCACGCGCAGCCAGAAGGCCGGGTTGGCCACCAGGTCCAGCGCGGCGCTGTCCGTCAGGGGCACCTCGCGGGCGGGGGCGAACGCCCCGATCAGCACCAGCACCGCCTGCACCGCCAGCGCGCCCAGCACCACCAGCGACATCTGCTCCATGGGCTCCTTGGGCAGCCGCCCGGAGGTGAGGTACCAGTGCCCCCACGTCATGGCCATCAGCGCCCCGCCCAGCACCGCCGTGGAAGCCAGCAGGCTCAGCACCATCAGCACCGGGGACCACGCGGGCGGCGCCACGTACAGCGCGAGCACCACCACCGCGAGCGCGCCCACCACGGATCCGGCGGCGCCCGCCAGGACCTCCTGGCGCTGGCGTCCCATCAGCGACAGCACGGCGTGCGCCACGGCGACGACCAGGAATAGGCCGAACAACACACCGAACGGGACGTACCAGGCCTCCGCCACGCGGTAGCCGTCCAGGTCCGCCGAGGGCGAAATCACGAGGTACGTCCAGAACGCGAAGACGCCGAGGGGGACGATGGTCAGGGCGCCTGCCTTGACGTAGCCCGGGGTCACCTGCCGCCGGTGGTCAAAGACCGTGACCATGGCAAGCGAACCGACGGCCATCTCCGCCAGCAACAGGAGCAGGGTGTACGGCAGGGAAGCGGCGCTCACGCGGGCCATCGTCGGCCCGGCCTCCACCACGGGCAAGCGGCCCGGAGCGGACCAGGCTAACCGGCTGCCGGTCCCGCCTGTAGTGCGGCGAGGTCCGCGCCCCACTGGATGGCCTGCAGGACGTTGCCGGCAGGGTCTCGGAAGTCCATCCTCACCGCGCCCTGGATCTCCGCGTACGGCTCGCACGTCACTCCGTGGCCCTCCAGGTGCGTGCGCAGCGCCGCCAGGTCCGCCACGCGGAATGCCGGCTGAGCGCCGCCACCCGCGCCGCCACCCGCGACGCCCGGCCCCTCGCCAGCCTCGTGGATGCCGAGGTCAATGTTGGCCAGTCGGAGGCGCGCCCAGTGCGGGTGGGCCTCCTCGATGACGGGCGCGTCCAGGACGTCGCGGTAAAACGCGGCCAGGGCAGCCACGTCCGGGGCGAACAGCATCACATGGTCCAGCGAGCCCAGGCGGGCCATCGGAACCTCCGCGTCCCTGGGGCGTCAACGCCCCTTCATGCTAGGCGGCGTGCCTGTGCTGTGCTTGCATAGAGCCATGCCGCAATACGTGGTGGCCCAGCATGGTGACCGCAGGCGCTACCTGGTCAAGGCCCTGCATGAGGTCGCCCGCCGCATCGCCCGCCTGGTGGAGACCATGGACGACCGGACGTTGGACGCCCGGAACGAGGGCGACGAGTGGACCGTCGCCCAGATCGTCGGCTACCTCCGCGACGCCGAGCGCGAAGACTGCGAGGCCATCCGCGCCATGGTGCGCATTGACGGCGCCCGCATCCAGGAGCGCCGCGCGGTCCACGGCCCGGACGAGGGACGCTACCGCGCCCGTGACGTGGCGGAGTTGCTGTGGGAGTTCCTCACCACGCGCGAGGAGACGGAGTGGCTCCTGCAGTCCGCCGGCACCTCCTGGCGGAACATCGGCGTCCACCCCTACCGGGGCGAGGTGGAACTCCAGCAGTACGTGATGGAGATCAACGAGCGCGACCTGGACTGCATGTGGCGCATCCAGCGGGCGCGTGACCTGCACCGCCCGCCCGGGGCGCCCCAGGTCACCGGCGCGGCAGACATCTAGGGCTCACGCGCAGGACCCGGGCTACCCCGCCGACCGGCCCCAGCGCTCGTACGAGACGAACTCACCCAGGTCCAGCCGCCGGTCACCCCGGCCGCGAGGCCGTCCGCCCCCCTTCGGGTAGCCGAACGTGATCGCCATGGCCACGATCTGGTCGCCTGGGAGGTCCAAGGCCTTCCGCGCGGCATCGTCGTGCTGGATGCCCACCGGGCAGGACGCGATCCCCAGGGCGTTGGCGGCGACCATCATGTTCTGCGCCGTGCGCCCGGCATCGAAGGGGCGGGAGCCCTCCTCCCGGACGACCACGATCACCAGCGGGCTGCCGGGGAGGTGCGTGGTGAAGTCGCCGCAGGCGGCCAGCGCCTCCTTCTGGGCCTGGTCGCGCACCACCACCAGGCGGATCGGCTGTGCGTTCTTGGAGGAGCCCGCCATGCGCGCCGCCTGGAGCAGGCGCTCCAGGTGCTCGGACTCCACGGGGCGCGGGTCGTACTCGCGCGTGTCGCGCTTGGTGATGATGGCCTCGTAGGCGTCCACGGTGGCTCCCTCGCTGGCTCTCGCCCTCGACGGCGCCGAGGCTAGCACGAGGGAGGGCGGCGGGACGGACTACGCGGCCGGGTGCTCCTGGGCTAGCGTCGCCGCAATCTCGCGCGCCCATGCGCGGATCTCGTCCCAGTCGCGGAAGTCGCCCTCCGGCGCGCGGAGGGCAATGACGAGCGCCTTCTCCGCGAACCCCAGGTCCTTGCGGAACAGCCGTCCGCCGAACACCCGGTGCACCCGCGCTCCGCTCGCCTCCATCAGCGGGGCAGCGTCCACCGGGTCCTCGGCGGGCTTCGGTGGGTCGCCCACGGGGCCGCTGGAGAAGAGCCACACGGAGCGCGCATGGAGCGCCTCGCCATGCCGCTGCACCAGCGCCTTCCCCGGCTCCAGCCAGTGGCCCGCGTACACGCCGCTGCCGAGGACGCACGCGTCTACGCCCTCCAGTGATTTCACGTCCTCCGGACGGGCCACCTCGACCTCCACGCCGGCGGCGCGCAGTTCCCCGGCGATCTCCTCCGCGATCTCCGCGGTGGCGCCGTGCTTGCTGGCGGCGGAGACCAGCACCCGGCTCATCGGACACCTCCGGAAGCAGCGGCGCGCGCGGGTGCGCGCCCGGGACGTGCCCCGGCAAAGAGCGGCCGGTACAGGTAGGCCGCGAAGGCCCAGAACAGGACGGCGAAGACGGACATCGCCGCCACCATCGCCATCGAGGCTCCGGCCTCGTCATTCACCTGCATCATGATCGCCATTCCCGCCACGGCGGTGGCGAGGAGCGCGTAGGGCCCGATGATCGCGAAGACAGCCTTGCGGGCGAGTACCGAGCCGCGGAGCAGTCCGGCGGCGGTCACCAGCGAGACCGGGACGATGATCCCCAGGTCCATCAACTTCACCACCCAGAACGCCGTGGGGCCGTCCAGGTACTCCTCCGGAAGCGGCTCGCCCTGCCAGACGCCCAGGTAATTCGGGAGGTGGAGGCCCAGCACCAGGAACGCCGCCACGAACACCAGCGCGCCCGCAATCACGCGGGACGCGGGGCGCGAAAGCGGCGGTAACGACTCGGCGTCGATGCTTCCCCACGCCGCAAGCCCGATACCCGCGCCCAGGGTGAACACCGCCAGCAACAGCGGGAAGAACCGTTCGACGTTCCCCGGCTGGGCCGCCCACTCGTTGCCCACGATCAACTGCGCCACCACGTACGCGGCGTAGAGCGCTGGCGCGAGCGCCACGAGTGGCGCCGCAGGGTTGCCTCTGAGCGCGAGCCACGCGGCTACGAACGCCACCGGGGCCACCACGACCAGACCGGCCGCGTCCCCGCCGACTACCTGGCTCTCCACGGCGTCCTTAATGCGGTACTCCAGCACTCCCATCACGAGCGGGCCCAGCACCGCCAGCGCCGCCACGCCCAGGCCGAGCAGCACGAGGGCCGCGGCGAGCAAGCGCTGGGCGGGCTGCGGACGGGCGGCGAGCATGGGCGGCTCCTTCACCGGACAGCATCCGGTAGTCGAGAGCAGCGTGGGCCCTCCGATGAGCAAGAAAGGTGCGGACGAACGTCCCGGAATCTGCCGAACGCTGGTGAGGACTGCCTTGTCCGGCGCCTACCAGGAGGGCGCGGCGAGCAGGTCCTTGATGGCGCCGGGGAGTGCCTCCGGGTCGCTGACGGGGGAGGAGCAGACGGAGCCCGTGCAGACGTAGGCAACCTTGACCTGGTCCGGGAGGCCAAGTTGGAACATCAGGTCAATGTCCTGGGCCGGGCTCAGGCGCTGCACGGTGCGACTGGCGAGGGGCAGGCGCAGCGCGGCTTGGTGGAGGGGGTCCGCCACGCGGTCCGGCTCTCCTGCTCGGAACTCGGAGACCACCTTGAACTCGGGCTCCGCGGAGAGCAGGCGGTCCACCACCCGCGCGTAGTCCGCCACTGCCAGGCCACGCCCCTCCAGCCCGTGGGCGAAGGCGCTCAGCGTGTCCTGGGCGATGCCCAGGAAGCGCTCGTCGTGCGTCAGGCGGCCCAGCCACAGGAACGCCTCCGCGGTGTCCACGTTCACCGGCAGCAGCATCGCCGGCTCCGCCAGGAGCGCGGTGTCCTCGTGCTCGTCGGAGAGGTCACGGAAGCCCAGGCCGGGCTCGTGCCAATCGCGCTCCACGATGCGGGAGAGCGCGCGTGCGTACTCGAAATACAGGGGCTGGCCGGTGACCTCATAGGCCTCCAGCAGCGCCAGCAGGGTCTGCGTCTGGTCGTCCAGGATGCCGAAGAGTCGCGCCCCGCCGGCGTAGGCGTGGTACATGCCGGCCTCGCCGCCGCGGAGGTGTTCCAGCAGGAAGTCCACCGCGCGCCGGCCGCGTTCCACCCAGTCACGACGCTGGTAGGCCACGCCGGCCGCCAACAGCCCGCGCGCCGCCACCGCGGCGGACGCCGTGAACACGCGTTCGTCCACCGCCGGCGGGACGAGCGTCTCGCGCTCCTCGGGGCTGGCGAGGTGCCACGGTTCATTGGCGTCCTGGGAGCCGAACACCGCGCCGCGCACATCGCCCAGCGTCTCCATGAGGAAGGCGGCCGTGCCGGCCACGGCAGGCTCCAGTTCGTCGCGCGCCGCCTCGTCCGCTGAGGCGAGTTCGGCCAGTGCGAGCAGGAGCGCGCCCTGGTCGCGGGCGAGTTTCTCCACGCCGGGCGCAGTCCAGTCCGGCCGCGTGGCGTACCGGAAGAAGCCACCGCCCTGCTGGTCGTACAGGCCCCCCTGCACCATGGCGCGGGCCACGGCCATCGCCTGGTCGAAGACGCCAGGCTGGTCGCGGCGGAGGTGGGCATACCGCCACAGGCGGAGCACGCCCGGGTGCGGGAAGCGCAGCAGTGCGCGCTCGGTGCCAGCCTGCGCGCCGTCCTCCACCAGTCCCGGGTGGTCCGCGTCGTAACGCTGCGAGACCACATCCAGGGCCGTGTCGAGGATCCCCGGTGTCAGCACGCCGGGGCCGCGCTGCGCGCGGGCGGCGGCGCGCTCCGCGGCGCGCATGGCGCGGGAAGCCTCCACCTGCTGCACCACGGCATCGCGGTTCAGGTACCAGGACTCGAGCACCTCGCGGGCTGCCTCCAGCATCTGATCCGGATCGAGGAAGCCCGCCGTGGTGATCGGGTCGCCGTCCATCGTCAGGAACGCCGTGGTGGGCCAGCCGCCGGCGCCATAGCGCGCGTTCACGTCCGGGCGCTCGTCCGCGTCCACGCGGATGCAGATGAACCGCGAGGTCAGCAGGTCGATCACGCGCTGGTCTGAGTAGGTGGTCTCGTCCATGACGTGGCATGAGTGACACCACGCGCCGGAGATCGAGAGCAGCACCGGGCGGTCGTGCTCGCGGGCGCGGCGGAAGGCCGTCTCGTCCCACTCTACCCACGGGATGTCCGCGGCCCGGTTGGGACGGAGCGAGAAGTGAAACGGAGCGTCGCCGTCAATGCGGCTGGTGGTCATCTCGCACCCTCCACATCGAGCGTAACACCGGCGCGGCGAGGACTCGTGGTACAGGTGCCGGCTCCGGCGGCGGGCCCCCTGACCAGGGCGTCAGGCGGGCGGCAGTACCCTGCGCATCAGGCACTCCTTCAGCCCGCGCTCATTCATCTCCGTGATGCCGGTGAAGGTGTAACCGCACCGCTCGTAGAACCGCCGCGCTGGCTCGTTCGTCTCCACCACCCAGAGCGCGCACGCCGTGCGACCCAGCCCTCGTGCGTGGCCCTCCGCGGCAGCGAGCAGCGCGTCCGCCCAACCCTGGCCACGGAGGTCCGCGTCCAGCCACATCTGGATCACGCCCATGTCCTGGTGCTGGGGGTTCGCCATGGCCGCGGCGCTGCCGGCCAGCCGGCCGTCGCCGCGGTCCAGCACGAAGAGCGCGAAGTCATCCGAGGTGGCGGAGCGGACCACCATGCCGCTCCACTCGGCGTCGTCGCGCGCCAGGGCGCTCGCCAGCGTGGTGCCAAAGGCGTCCGGCGCCTCCCGCAGCGCGCGCAACCGCATCTCCCGGTAGGGGCCGACCTCGTCAGGCCGGACGCGGCGGACCTCCACGGGCCGCTACAGGCCCAGGTCGTGCTTGCCGAGCAGGGAGCGGGCCAGCGAGCAGCGGCCCACGTGGCCGTTGCCGTGGGCCACCAGCACCTGCAGGACGTGCTCGGCCTTGGTGCGCTCGCCCCAGGGGTTCAACTTGGTGACCTCCGCCAGTTGCTCGGGCGTCATGCCCTGCAACTTCGCCACGGAGGCATCCTTCACGGCGTCGATGTACTCGCAAAAGGCGGCGGGCTCCGGGAAGCGGAGGGCGCGCGCCTCCTCGTCCGTCATGCCCGTGCCCTGCGCCACCTTGGGCAGCCCGAAGCGCTCCTCGTACCCTCCCCGGAGCCACACTGGCTGCTCGCGGTCGAACACGAAGAACAGCACGTTGTCCGCCGTGCGCACCACGTGCCAGATGTCGAACCCGATCGAGTGTGCGCTGGGACCCGGCTGGTGGTTCAGTTCCTCCACCGAGAGGTCCTCCACGCTCCGCCGGCAGTTGTCCATCAACCGCCCCACGTGGATCGCCAGTTGCTCCGAGAGTGCGAACGTCTCCGCCACCTTGCCCCTCTTCCCTGCCTGCTCCACCACGCGCCGCGACGTCAGCCGCGCTGGCGGGCGGAGTAGATGATGAACACGCCTACCAAAATCAGGACGGCCGGCCAGAACAGCGCGAAGCCGCCCCATCCAATGAACGGCATCCACACCCAGCCCTGCCGCAACAGCAGCATCAGGCCCACCGCCAGGATGAGGATGCCGAGAAGCATGGAGGAGTCCATGCCACCACCGGCAGCCCCGCGCTCGGACGGTGGAGGCGGCTCGCCCTCCGGGTCCGGCATCACGAACCACATGATCACGTAAGCGATCACTGCGCCGAAGCCGATGGCCGGGATGAACAGCGCGACCACCCACAGCACGCGCACGAGCGTGGGGTCGAGTTCGAAGTACTCCGCGAACCCGCCGGCAACGCCGCCAAGTTTCCTGTCAAACCCCTTGGTCAGCCGCTTCCTGCCGGACGGGGGCTCCTGGGACACCTACTGCGTCCGCTCGCGCAGCAGGCCCTCGATGACCTCGAGGTCCGCGTCCGAGATCTTGTGCAGGTTGCCCCGGAAGCACATGCCGAGTTTCTTGGGCCCAAAGTTGCGGGTCTTGTCCAGGAGGTCCGTGATCTCCCGCACGTCGATCTCGCTGCCGGGCTTGGCCACCACCACGGGCCGCGTCTTGATGCGGAAGGGGAAGTCCTCGTCCGGCTTGCCCTCTGACTCCAGGCCGATGTCCGAGTGGTCCTCGAAGGCCTCGCCGGTGACCTCCACCACGCCCCCGAAGAGCACCTGCTGCGTCAGGTAGAAGACGATGCGGTCGCCGGGCTGCATCTCGCCGGACTGCTTCTTCCGCGAGGACTTGAACGCAGCGAGGTCGAAGTTGCGCTTGCGCAGCACCTCGAAGTTCTCGGGCGAGCCGACCGTGATCCAGGCTTGCATCGCAGGGCGCTCCAATCAGCAGCGCGTCGAGGATAACGGAGGGGTGAAGAGGGCACGAAGAGGCCCCGCCAAGGCGGGGCCTACCTCGGACTTCAGTCCAAGTGGCGGGCTAGTTGCAGGGCCGCGGCGTGCCACCGCCGCCGGAGGCCTGGAAGGACGAACCGCAGGCGCAGGAGGAGACTGCGTTCGGGTTGTAGATGGTGAACCCGGACTTCATCAGGTCCTCGACGTAGTCGATCTCCGCACCGGCGATCATCGGCTTCGACTCCCGGTCGATGACGATGCGTACGCCCGTGTCCGCCTCGATGACCTCGTCCTCCGCCTCCACGGCGGGGGCGATCGACATGCCGTACTGGTAGCCGGAACAGCCGCCGCCGACCACGAACACGCGGAGCATGGAGTCCGTCTGGCCCTTGGAGGTCAGGATGTCCTTCGCCTTGGCCGCGGCGCGGTCCGTGATGGTCACCAGCGGGCCGGCGTACTCGGCCTGCTCCGGTGCAGCGGGCTGCTTGGAGATGGTGGCGCCCATGCCGGGCAGTGGTGATGCGCTCATGAGGTCCCTTTCGGGGTGCGCCCATGTCACAGGGATGTCTGTCACAGGGGTGTCCGGGCTGACCTTAGTTTAGCAGATAGCCGCTGTGGAAACTCCGAGCCGTCCCCGTTTAGACCGTGGTCACCAGGTACCCCACCTGGAACTGGTGAGGCACTTCCCCGGGGGCCAGCGGCGCCACCCGACCGCCAATGAGCGCCTCCAGCATCGAGCGGTCGTGCTCACAGGGCTGGAGCGGCCCGGGTTCGCCCTCCGCTCGACTGCAAAGACAGCCGCGTCCCAGCAGGCGCAGCCCTCGACCGTCTCGGGAGGCCATGACCTCGAAGTCGATGCCTTCCTCCGCCACCAGCGCGGCGGCAGAGGCGGCGCGTTCCTCCAGCGTGCGGCCCGTCACGCGTGGCGCGTACTCCGCCGCCAGCCGCGCGGACATGCGCTCGAAGACGACGTCCGCGATCTGCTTGCCGGAGCGGCCAGCCGTCTCCTTGGGGCCCAGGCCCACGATCTCGCCCAGCAGGCGCTGGGTCACCCGCACGTAGTGATGGGGGAAGGCGTCCGCCCCTGCCTCCGTCAGCGCGAAGAGGTGGCGAGGGCGTCCCGTGCCGCCGCGGACCTGGGTGACGCGCACGAAGTTGTCGCGCAGCAGGACGTCCAGGTGGCGGCGCACGGTGGCCCCCGCCAGCCCGAGTTCCTGCGCCAGTTCCTCCACGCCCATGGCGTCCCGGCGGCGCAGCAGCGCGAGGATCTCTTCCCGGGTGCCGTCAACGCGTGGAAATCCGGCAGCCATGGGGGGAGGGTAGCACGTTTAGATCGTTTAGTAGCGAAAAACGTTCTAAACACTCCCGCTCCGAACTCGGGTCCGGGGCGGGCGGCGGGGGCAGCGGCGTATCCTCTGCGCATGGTTGAGCAGCATGGCTGAACAGCGCCGCGTCTACCTGGATCACGCCGCCACCACGCCCCCCGATCCGGCCGTGGTCGAGGCGATGCTCCCCTACCTCCGCGGCGAGGGGGCCTGGCACAACCCCTCCTCGATCTACGTGGAGGCGCAGGAGGCGCGGAAGGGCCTGGACCGCGCGCGTGCCACCATCGCGCGGCTCATTGGCGCGAGCGATCCGGAGGAGGTGGTCTTCACCTCCGGTGGCTCGGAGTCGAACAACCTCGCCCTGCGCGGTGTGGTGGCCGCCTCGACGCGGCGAGGGCGGCACGTGGTGACGACGGGCGTGGAGCATCACGCCGTGCTCGACCCGCTGGAGCAGATGGAGCGCGAGGGCGTGGCGGAGGTCACCGTCCTGCCCGTGGAGCGCGACGGCCGCGTGTCCCCGGAAACCGTGGAGCGCGCCGTTCGCGAGGACACGGTGCTGGTCTCCGTGATGCACGCCAACAACGAGGTGGGCGCGGTCAACGACCTGGCGGAGATCGTCGGTCGGGTGAAGGCGAAGAACCCGCGCACCGTCGTCCACACGGACGCGGTGCAGTCGGCCGCGCACTCCGCGCCGGGCGGCGTCCACGTGGACCGGCTGGGCGTGGACCTGATGACCTTCACTGCCCACAAGATGTACGGGCCGCGCGGGGCAGGCGCGTTGTACGTCCGTCACGGCACCCCGCTGCAGGGCCAGATCCTGGGGGGCGGGCAGGAGCGGCGCCTCCGCGCGGGTACCGAGAACACCGCGGCCATCGTCGGCTTCGCGCGGGCGATGGAGGTCGCCTGGGAGCGCCGCGAGGCAGACCTGGCCCACGAGCGCGCCCTGCAGGAGCGCCTGATGCAGGAGCTCCCCCGCCGGGTGCCCATGCTCGCGATCACCGGCCCCCGGCGCGTGGAGGACCGCCTGCCGGGCAACGTCTCCTGCGCCGTGGGCTACGTGGAGGGCGAGAGCGTGCTGCTCGCCCTGGACCTCGCCGGCTTCGCCGCGTCCTCCGGCTCCGCCTGCACCACGGGCTCCGTGGAGCCGAGCCATGTGCTGGTGGCGATGGGTGTGCCCGAAGAACTGGCCCGCGGCTCGCTGCGGTTCACGCTGGGACGCATGAACACGGAGGAGGACGTGGAGCGCCTGCTGGACGCACTCCCGCCCCTCGTCGCGCGCCTGCGCGCCCTGTCCCCGGTCCCGGTCACCGAGGCGCCCGCCTCGTGGGCGGAGTGGTTCGCCTAGCCCCGCCGCCGTCAGGTTCCCCTCCCGGGCGTGTCTTACCTCCGAGCGGGCCGCGCGTGCGGCCGGCTGGCAGCAACGTCCCCAACGAGGAGAGCAGTATGACGATCTGGAAACGGGCGCCCCGGGCGGCGGCGCTGCTGGGAGCCCTCGCGCTCTCGATGGCCCTCGCGGCGCCGGCCGCCGCGCAGTCGGTCCTGGCGGCGCACGACGACACCGCCGCCACGACGCAGGGTGCGACCGTGAAGGTCCACGTCCTGGCGAACGACACCGCGCCGGACGGCGTCTCCCACGACGACCTGGAGGTCGTTGCCGTCGGCGCGCCGGCGAACGGCACCGCGGTGATCTACGCGGAGCGGTACGTGAAGTACACGCCGGACGCCGGCTTCCTAGGCACGGACTCGTTCACCTACGCGATCTCAGACGGCACCGGCACCGTCAGCGCCACGGTGGCCGTCACGGTCAAGGCCAAGGTGGAGAAGCCGGAGAAGGAGAAGCCGGCCAAGGAGCAGAAGGAGGAAGAGAAGAAGGAGACCACCTGGACCGCCTCCACAGAGGTGACGGCGGCGTGCGTGGCGCACGGCTCCACGCCGGGCCTGACCGCCCTGTGCGGGCTGTACTCCGGCGGGCAGTTGCCGCCGTGGGCGGCCGACTCCATCGGCAAGGTCATCCTGAAGTTGGCGCCCAAGCCGGACCCGGTGGCTACCGCCTGCGCGGCGACCGGCCTGGACGAGACGCTCCAGGCGCTGTGCGACCTCTACCAGGGCAACCGGCTCCCGCCCGGCATCAACAAGCAGATCGGCAAGTTCATCCTGGAACTGTCCTCCGGCGGCACCGTGTCCGCCGTGAAACTGAAGCCGTAGCGGGGCCGCCGTCGCGTGGGGCGCTCCCCTTCAGCAGCCCCGCGCGACGGCCTGCCCGCCACCGCTTCCCGAAGTCCCCGCATGCCGGCGGCGTGGTAATCCCTCCACCGCGCTGCCGGCACGCGTTGCCGTTGCATCCTGACCGGGGCTAGCATCGGAGGAACCGGATCAGAAGCGGGGGCTTCGCCTTGACCGAACTGCCGATCCTCAGCGCAATAGGGGCCAACGGCCCGATCTCCAGCGCGTCCGCCAACGTCCTGCACGCGCAGCACGGCGGAGCCACGGCCATCCCCTACCCCGGCACCCGCACGGGCGCCGCGGAGCAGGCGGCCATCGAGGAAGAGGTCCGCAAGAACATCCTGGTCACCTCGGTAGACGGGATGCTCAACTGGGCCCGCGCGCACTCGCTGTGGCCGGCCATGTTCGGCCTGGCCTGCTGCGCCATCGAGATGATCGCTTCCGCGTCCTCCCGGTACGACATCGCCCGCTTCGGGTCAGAGGTGTTCCGCGCCTCACCGCGGCAGGCGGACCTGATGATCGTGGCGGGGACGGTGACCTGGAAGATGGCGCCGGTGGTGCGCCGCATCTACCTGCAGATGGCGGATCCCAAGTGGGTCATCTCCATGGGCGGCTGCGCCACCATGGGCGGGCCCTTCGCCTACGCGTACTCCGTGCTGCCGGGCGTCAACCTGGTGACGCCGGTGGACGTATACGTGCCCGGCTGCCCGCCGCGTCCGGAGTCCCTGCTGCAGTCGCTGATGATGCTCCAGGAGAAGATCAAGCACTACGAGGTCACCGGGCAGCGCGAGCGCCCCGAGCCGGACGGGGACTTCTCCCCCTACCTGCCGGAGGGCGACCCCATCCGCCTGGAACTCGAGTCGCTGTTCCACCCCTTCCCGGGGCTGGACGACCCGAACCGCCTCTCCGGCGGCGTCCCCCTGGCCGCCCGCTAAGCCCGGGCACGCCCGGCGCGCCCCTGGTGCTCGGTCTCCGTGCACGGCTTCTTCACGTCAGGCGAGTTGACACGCTGAAGGGCTGAGGCGGAGCATTCGGGGCGGCGGGATGGCCCCGGGTTGCGCTGACGCGCCCGGCTGGCCCGCCGGCCGACCTACCGCGGCATCCTCGATTTCTCACGGCAGCCCGTGCAGGAATGTCGAGGTCCGACAAACCGGCACGACAGACGGCAACACAGGCAACAGGTGAGGAGCCACCACATGATCCGGAGTGTCATCGAGCGACTGGTCCGACCGGGCCAGACCGCCTACGCCCACTGCGACCTGCCCTGCGGCGTCTACGACCCCGCGCAGGCGCGCGTGGAGGCGGAGTCCGTGAAGGCGATCCAGGAGCGCTACCAGAAGGCGGACAGCATGAAGTCCGCCCCCGAGTCGGTGGAGGACTACCGTACGCGCTGTCTGCAGATCAAGGAAGAGCGCGCTGACCTGGTGAAGCACCACCTGTGGGTGCTGTGGACGGACTACTTCAAGCCGCCGCACCTGGAGAAGTACCCGCAACTCCACCAGTTGTTCTGGGACGCCACCAAGGAGGCCGGGCTCTCCAAGAAGTCGCAGGACCCGGCCCAGGGCGACAAGTTGCTGGGGCTCATCAAGGAGATCGACACGATCTTCTGGGAGACGAAGAAGGCCTAGCCTCACCCGGACTGAGACACGACAGCGACGGCCGGGGGCGACCCCGGCCGTCGTGCGTCAGGCACCGAAGCCGCGAGGGGTACCGATGCTGCCGAGGGCAATCCTGCTGCCACCCGCGCTCGCCCTCGCGCTGGGCGCCACTGCCGCCACCGCGCTGCCCTGGCTCAGGCGGCGCTACCTGCGCGTGGCCGTCGCCGGCGAGAGCATGACGCCGGCCCTGCAACCGGGCGACTTCCTGGTGCTCCGCCGCGGCGCGCCTCCTCCGGATCATGCCTATGGCCAGGTGGTGGCGGTCCATGACCCGCGGCCGGAACTGCAGTTCGGCGGCGTGCCTCGCCTCCTGCTGAAGCGCATCGTGGGGCTGCCCGGGGAGTCGCTCCGCATCGGTGGCGGCGTGCAGATCAACGGGCGGGTGCTGGAGGAGGCGTACGCCCACGGCGAAACGCCCTACGAGCAGCACCGCGGCATCAACCGCCTCGACGAGGGCGAGTACTTCCTGGTGGGCGACCACCGCGGCGCCTCCACGGACAGCCGCGACTTTGGCCCCGTGCATCGCGATGCCATCCTGGGGAGGGCCACCCTCCGCTACTGGCCGCCGAGGCGCGCCGGCCGCCTCCTCCCGCCGCCGCGCCGGCTGCTCGGCGTCGCTGACCGCCCTGGGCCCGGCGCCCAGCCGCTGCCCTGGCTCGACCAGCGCGAGGCGCCACCTGCTGCTCCCGTCGCGCCGCCCGTGGAGGACGCCCCGGGGGCCGCGGGGAATCCCTGATCCACATCGCCCCGCGCACCCTCGATGATCCCTGCGGACCAGCGCGTTCGCGCGGCGGACACGAGAGGCGGCGGCATGGCGGCATTCGGCGCGGGCACCGGCAGCCGCGGCGCGGGGGACGACCCGTTCGCCGCCGCGCGCGCACGACTCGCGGCCCGCATAGCCCGGGAGCGCTCGGAGCGGCCGGACGTCCCCCACCTGGACGAACTGCTGGCGGAGATCGCGGAGTTGCGGCCGCTGCCCGCCGTGGCCACGCGCATCGTCCAACTGACCGAGGACGACCGCTTCTCCGCGCACGAACTGGCCACCGTCATCGCCAGCGACCAGGCGCTGACGGCGCGCCTGCTGCGGCTGGGGAACTCCGCCTACTACGGGGCGTCCCGCAAGATCGGCACGGTTCGTGACGCCGTGGTGCTGCTGGGCTTCCGCACCGTCCGCCAGGTCTCCCTGGCCTCCTGCCTGATGGAAGACCAGCGCCCCCTCTCCCACCTGGACTACGAGGACTTCTGGCAGTTCTCCATCGCCACCGGACTCCTCGCGGAGATCCTCGCGCGGGTGGAGGGCCACCACCAGGACGTGGCGTTCACGGCCGGCGTGGTGCACAACATTGGCCTGCTCGCCCTCGACCAGCACCGCCCCGCCCTGGTGGGCGAGGTGCTGGCGCGGGCGCGCACACAGTCCGAGACGCTCCACCAGGCGGAGCGCGGCCTGTTCGGCTTCACGGACGCGGATCTGGGCGGCGCGCTGACGGAGCACTGGAACTTCCCCGCCCCCCTCTGCAACGCCGTGCGCGAGCACTCGAGGTCGCTGGACGCCCCGCCCGCCGAGGGGACACTGGCCGCCGTGGTGGCGCGCGCCCGCATCTTCGCGCGCTCCTACGGGATGTCGGACGGCCTGCGCGAGCGGCCCGACCCGGTGCCGGCACGGGAGTCCTCGCCGGCCTGGGCGCCCGAGGCGCTGACCCTCACCCTGGAGCGCGAGGGCGGCATGCAGCGCATCCTGGAGCGCGCGGACGCGTTCCTCGCAGCCGCGATGGGCTAGGACCGGGCCCATCCGTTACGTCAACTTTCGGGCGGAATCCGACTGACATCTCTCAGATTTCCCTCCTACCCCTTGCACCTCGCGTCGCGATTCTGTAGAACGGTTAGCACTCGACTCATCAGAGTGCTAATCGGGGTGCTCGGCGGTGCATGCCGCCCGCGGCACGGGACAAGAAGGACGAGCCATGGCCAAGCAGTTGCTCTTCGACGAAGAGGCGCGCCAGGCGCTCCGCAACGGCATCGACGCCCTCGCGGACGCGGTCAAGATGACCCTGGGCCCGCGCGGCCGCAACGTGGTGTTGGACAAGCGCTTCGGCGCCCCCACCATCACCAACGACGGTGTGACCATCGCCAAGGACATCGAACTTGGCGACAAGTTCGAGAACATTGGCGCGCAGTTGGCCAAGGAGATCGCCTCCAAGACCAACGACATCGCCGGTGACGGCACCACCACGGCCACCGTGCTGGGCCAGGCGATCGTGCACGAGGGCATGAAGAACGTGGCCGCCGGCGCGGACCCCATGGCCCTGAAGCGCGGCATTGAGCACGCCTCCCGCCTGATCCGGGACGCCGTGACCAAGAACGCCACCAAGGTGACCACCCGTGAGCAGATGGCCCAGGTTGCCGCCATCTCCGCCGCCTCCAAGGAGATCGGCGAACTCATCGGCGAGGTGATGGAGCAGGCCGGCAAGGACGGCGTCATCACGATCGAGGAAGGCCGTGGCGTCGAGACCGAGGTCGAGTACGTCGAGGGCATGTCCTTCGACCGCGGCTTCATCTCCCCCTACTTCGTCACCAACCCGGAGCGGATGGAAGCGGTCATCGACGACCCGTACATCCTGGTCACGGACCGCAAGCTGTCGTCCGTGAACGACGTGCTCCCGTGGCTGGAGAAGCAGCTCCAGGTCTCCAAGAACATCCTGATCATCGCGGAGGACGTGGACGGCGAGGCGCTGGCCACCCTGGCGGTGAACAAGCTGCGCGGCACTATCAACGTCACCGCGGTCAAGGCGCCGGGCTTCGGCGACCGCCGCAAGGAGAACCTGGGTGACATTGCCGCCTTCACGGGCGCGCAGCTCATCTCCCAGGAGCTGAACCGCAGCCTGGACTCCGTGGTGGCCTCTGACTTCGGCCGCGCCCGCCGCGTCGTGATCTCCAAGGAGGACACGGCGATCATCGAGGGCAAGGGCACTCGCAAGGCCATCGACGACCGGATGAAGATGATCCGGGCCGCCCTGGAGCGCGCCACGAGCGACTGGGACCGCGAGAAGCTGCAGGAGCGCCTGGGCAAGCTGTCCGGCTCCGTGGCGATCATCAAGGTCGGCGCCGCCACCGAGGTGGAACTGACCGAGAAGAAGCACCGCGTGGAGGACGCCCTGTCCGCTACCCGCGCGGCGGTGGAAGAGGGCATCGTCCCCGGCGGTGGCGTGGCGTTCCTGAACGCCCTGCCCGCGCTGGAGAAGATGGACCTGACCAACGGCGACGAACTCACCGGCGTGCGCATCCTGCGCCGCGCCCTGGAGGAGCCGCTGCGCCGCATCGCCACCAACGCCGGCCAGGACGGCTCCGTGGTGGTGCAGAAGGTCGTGGGCCTGAAGAAGGGCCAGGGCTACGACGCTGCCCTGGACAACTACGGCGACATGATCAAGCTGGGCATCATTGACCCCGCCAAGGTCACCAAGGCCGCGCTGGAGAACGCCGTCTCCATCGCCGGGATGGTCCTGACCACCAACGTGCTGGTCACGGACGCGCCGGAGAACCAGCAGGCCGCTGGCGCCGGCGCCGGCATGGACATGTACTAGTCCGGCGGAAACGTCACATTCGGAAGCGGGGGCGGGGGGCCGGCCCCGCTTCTCATTCCGCTCCCCTGCTGCCCTTTCGGCACGGGGGCGCGGGCGTATCCTGAGATCTGTCCCCGTTGGGAGCGTGGATGTACGGCGACAACGGCCCCGTCCTAGACCTGGACTCCGCCGCCGAGGCGATTGCCGAGGCTGAGGTCCTGGTCATTGGCTTCGACTTCACGCATGACCGCGTGCTGCTGGACCTCCGCCCGGACCCGGGCGGACTGACCGCACCCGTGGTGGAGATCGTGGAGCCGCTGCCCTCCGCCACCGAGCGCACGCTCTGGCTGCAGGAGCGCCGCCCGGAGGTGGCGCCCCCTGAGCGGTTCATCTTCTTCACCTGGCCCCACACGGCCGACTTCCTGCGCGACTCCTCGCTGCTGGACATGGTCGCCCGCCGGCTGGAACACGAGCAGGGCGTGGACGTGCGCCCGGACCTGGGCACGATCCTGCTGGAACTGCGCCGCCGCGAGCGCGCGGACACGCGCAGCGCCGTCACCGGCGCCGAGGGCTTTGAGACCATCTGGAGCCGCAAGGGCGGCCGCAAGCGGTAGCATCCGGCGGCCCTGCTCCCCCTCGGAGGCGCCTGTGCCCGTCGCCCTCGTCAATGGCATCTCGCTCAACTACGAGGTCACGAACCGTCCCGCGGGGGAGGATGCCCCGCGCGTGCTGGTGCTACCGGGCAGCGGCGCGGACCTGCGTCGAGGCAACCCCGGCATGCCGCTCCAGGACCGCTTCGAGGTGCTGATCATCGACCAGCGTGGGCTCGGCCAGAGCGAGGCGCCCAAAGGCCCGTACTCGATGGCGGACTACGCGGAGGACGCCGCCGCCCTGCTGGATCACGTCGGCTGGGAGCGCTGCCACGTCTTCGGGATCTCGTTTGGCGGCATGGTGGCGCAAGAACTGGCGATCAGGCATCCCGGGCGCGTTGAGCGCCTGGTGCTGGCGTGCTCGTCCTCGGGAGGAGCGGGCGGCGCCTCTGCCCCGCTGCACGAGTACGACGCGCTGCCGCTGGACGAGCAAGTGGCGGTGCGCATGGAAGTGCTGGACCGCCGGCAGGATGCCGCGTGGCGCGCCGCGCACCCGGAGGCGGTGGAGGCGTTCGGGGCCCGCCTCGAACGTGGCGCCAACCGCCCGGAGGAAGCGCGGCGGGGTGCCCGCCTGCAACTGCTCGCGCGGGCCGAGCACGACACCTCCGACCGCCTGCACCGCATCACGGCGCCCACGCTGCTCCTCGGCGGGTGGTACGACGGCCAGGCGCCGCCCGAAAACCAGCGCGCACTGCACGCGGCAATCAGCGATTCACGGTTGGAGTTCTTCGAGGGCGGGCACGGCTTCCTCGGGCAGGACCCGCGTGCCTACGAGGCGGTGACGGAGTTCCTGCTGGAGGCGTGAGCGACAGGCCTAGCGGCTGAGCCGGCGCATCATGGTCTGGCGCAACGTGGCCTGGAACTTCTCGCCCTGGCCCAGGGTGAACAGTATCTGTAGGACGTCACCCTCTCGGGTGTCCGACTCCAGGTGCATCTCACCGCCCTCTTCCACGTACTGGGTGAGGGCCGCGCAGATGTCCGAGAGGTACTCCAGGCGCAATTGCCGGATGTCCGACACCTCACGACCTCCCTTGGTCCGTAAGGCCGACACCTCCTCCGCCCCCGGAGAGCGTCACCGCTTGGTTGACGACAGATTACAACCAAAATGCAGGTCCCGAACCTGACAATTTATAGCGATGTCACGATTTATGTCGCTAGTTCGAGGGGGTCGTCACGTCCGCGTGGGCGGGCGCTCGGAGCCCTGTGTCAGGTCACCGTCCACCATGGCTCCGCACCGGCGTCCCGGCGTCCCCTGCCGATGAACCAGGCCACCACCGCCGCCAGCAACATGACGGCCGAGGCGGCGACAAAGACCTCTCGGAAGGTTGTGACCTGCGCCTCCGCGACCAGCGCCTGGAACTCCGGCGAGTCGAACGGCACCGAGCCGGCGCGCGCGTAGAACCGTCCCAGCCCGGTGGACGTGAGCAGTGCCGCACCCACCAGCATGCCCGTCACGCGGGACAGCGTGAGCCACGCGGATGCCGCGGCGCGGTAGTCCTCGCTCACGCGCTGGAGGACGGCGGCCGCGAGAGGCGCGATCACCAGGCCGAAGCCGAAGCCACCCACCAACTGGGGCAGCGTGCGCAGCGCCTCGGAGAGGTCGCGGTCCCAGGCCTGCAGGCCACCGAAGCACGCCGCCGCCATCACCATCCCCGCGGCAGCGGTGGCGCGCAGCCCCACGCGGGAGGCCAGCCAGCCGCCGGCGACCGCCCCCAAGGGCACGGCGACCGTGAGGCGCATGAGCGTGAGGCCGCCCTGCAGCGCCCCCTGCGCCAGCACCAGGTTCACGAACAGCGGCACCCCGATCAGCGCGATGATCAGTCCCATGCCCAGTAAGAACGACGCGAGGTTCGCGGCCAGTACGTGCCGGTCACGTAGAGCCCGCAGCGGTGCCATGGGCTCCGGCGTCCGGCGCTCGTGTGCGAAGAACGCGAAGGCGAGCGCCGCGGAGGCTCCCAGCATCGCCACGGTGGCCAGCAGCGGGCGGCGGGCGTTGGGGTCGTCCACCAGCGCGAACGTGAGCACCGCGAGCGACGCGCCCAGGATGGCGGCGCCCAGCCAGTCGATGCGGCCCGTGGTGCGCTCGGAGCCGGCTAGCCGCCAGACGGCCCAGAGCACGGGCAACGTCATGGGCAGGTTCACCCAGAAGACGGTCCGCCAGCCCCAGAACTCCGCGATGCTCCCGCCCCAGAGCGGCCCCAGCAGCGCTCCCGCCTCGGAAGCGCCGGCGATCGCGCCCAGGCCCAGCAGCCGGCGCTCCGGCGGCAGTTGCGTGACCACGATGGCCATGGCCACCGGCACCACGCCGCCGCCGCCCACCGCCTGCAGCCCGCGCGCCAGCACCAGCGGGGTGAACGAGGGCGAGAGCGCCACCAGCGCGCTGCCCACCATGAACACCACCAGGCACGCCGCGAAGACGCGGGCGTGGCCGTACACGTCCGCGACGCGGCCGACGATCGGCAGCGCCACCAGGTACCCCAGGAGGTAGGCGTTCACCACCCAGGACGCACGGTAGAAGTCGTCCACCGTCAGGCCGATCTCATCAACGATCGGCGGGAGCACCGTGACAATGGAGGTCTGGTCGTCCGCGGCCACGAAGACGCCGGCGGCCACCGCGATCAGCAGCCAGCGCGCGCGGCGCGCCTCCAGGCTCGCAGCGGCGACGGGCGCGCTCACTCCGGCGCGGTGATCTCGACGGGCTGGTCGAAGTTGGAGAGGTCCACGCGCCGCACGGTGTTCGCGGCGTCGCCGGGCGCGACCACGCCGATGATCTCCGCGCGGTAGGGGCGCGAGTCCTCCACCCCGACCCATACCCGCGCCTGCACCTGCTGTCCCGCCTCCGCGTTGCTCACGATCGAGCGCAGTTCGCCGGAGTCGATACTGGCCTCGATGACGTATGCCTCGGTGCCGCGGATCTGCTCGGAGCGCACTGCCTCCGCGCCGGTGACGCCGCGCATCAGGGCGCTCACCCCGGCGGAGGGGTCGAACACCTGGCTGAGGTCGATGTCCTGCTCCATCCACCGGCCGTTGATGGGGTTCTTCAGGTACTGGGCGTCAGGCAGGATCACCACGCCGGAGGCGATGTTGGTCCCGAAGGCGCGGGCCGTGATCTCCAGGCGCACACGGTCCAGTCCCGCGTAGTCACCCTCTGCCTGCGTCATCGCCAGGCCGCTGATGATCTGGGTGCTGCCGTTCTCATGTTCCACCCGCACGTGGAAGGACTCCGCGGCCTCCAGCGCCTCGGCGGCCTGGCGGAGGACCTGGCCCGCGTCCACGTCGGAGACATCGCGGCCGTCGTCGCCGCCCCCACAGGCGGCCAGCGCCAGCGCGAGGACAGCGAGGGCGACCGGGACGAGAGTGCGTCGGAGCATGCGCGCCTCCTGGCGGATGGTGCCACGCGGGCCTCGGGTGGGAACGTACTCGGATCGTCGCACAGCCCCAAGCGAGGTGCGCGGGTAGGATGGGGCCATGGCGCGCGCACGGCAGTCCGCCCCCACCCCTCCCGCCGACCTGTGGGAGCCCGCCGAGATCATCGAGATCCTGGATGACGCCTACGGCCGCGCACCCCAGCAACTGTCCCACGAGCCGGTCTTTGAACTCGTACTCACGCTGCTCTCGCAGCACACGTCGGACCTGAACTCCGGCGAGGCCATGCACCGCCTGGTGGAGGCGTTCCCGCACTGGGACGCCGTGCTGGCCGCGCCCGTGGAGGCGGTCGAGGACGCCATCAGACCGGGTGGCCTCGCGCCCACGAAGTCTCGGCGCATGCAGGCGCTGCTGGCGGAGGTGAAGGAGCGCCGGCCGGACTGGGACCTGCACTTCCTGGCGGACATGGACCTGGAGGAAGCCAAGACGTGGCTGACCTCGCTCCCGGGCGTGGGGCCGAAGACGGCCGCCTGCGTGCTGCTGTTCTCGCTCGGGCGCCCCGCCCTGCCCGTGGACACGCACGTGGAGCGCGTCTCAAAGCGCCTGGGCCTGGTTCCGGCAAAGGTGCCCGCGGACAAGGCGCACGCCGTGCTGGAGGCGATGGTGGCCCCGGAGGACGTGTACGCCTTCCACGTGGACCTCATCCAGCACGGCCGCCGCACCTGTCACGCCCGCAACCCGAAGTGCGAGGTCTGCCCGCTGGCGGCGAAATGCCCCCGGATCGGCGTGGCGACGGACGCGTAGCCGCGACTCAGTCGCGGACCTCGGGGCGGTCCAGCAGCAACTGGAGTTCCACGGACGAGCGCCACTCCCCGAACTTGTGGCCGGTCTCGAACTCCCGCCCCACTTCCCCGTACCCCAGCGCCCGGTGCAGCTCGATGGAGCCCTCGTTCTCCCGGTCGATGAACGCGAGGATCGAGCGCAGCCCCATCTCTCGGCCCGCGCGCACCACCTCGGAGAGCAGCAGGCGTCCGATGCCGCGCCGCTGGAAGGCGGTATCCACCATCACCGTGTTCTCGCGCGTGAAGCGGTATCCGCGGCGGCCCCGATACTTCGTGAGGTAGGCGAAGCCGGCGACCACGCCGTCCACCTCGGCGACAAAGACGGGCTCCTCGTCCGTGCGGGCGCTGAACCAGGCCCGGCGCTGCTCCGCCGGCCACTCGTCCAGTTCCCAGGTGGCCACGCCCTCCCGCACCTCGCGGTTGTAGATACGGTTGATGGCGTCCAGGTCGGCCTCGGTGGCGCGGCGGATGAGCGGCTGGGCGGCAATCATGCGGGGCAGCATATCGGGGCCGTGTTGCGTGTGCAGGATCGCCTCTATACTCGCCGCCTGATGGAAGGAACGGGCCTGATGACGACCTCGACCGGCCGGTACGCCCCGCGCTCCCTGCGCCTGCGGGTGGTGGCTCGTCGCCGTCGTCGTACGCGGACTGCCTGGACGTCCACCACCGCGTAACCCACGGAGCCCCTCCCATGACCCCTCCCGACCCTGTTTCTCTCCCGGCCTCGTCCTGGATCGATGGCGATTGGATCGAAGGGGGCGGCGTGACCACGCCGGCCGGCTTCGTGGCCGGCGGCACCTACGCCGGCATCAAGACCTACGGCCCGGAGCCGCGCCTGGACGTGGGCATCCTGGCCGCCGAAGGCGCCCCGCTGGTGGCAGCCGGCGTCTTCACCCGCAACGCCGTGGTGGGCCATTCCGTCACCCATGACCGCCGCATCCTGTCCGCGCGCAGCGACGTGCGGGGCGTGGTCTGCAACTCCGGCAACGCCAACACCGTCACCGGCACGCAGGGCGCCGCCGACTGCGAGCGCATGGCCTCGCTGGCCGGCGCGCGCTTCGGCGCGACGAGCGACGAGGTCCTGGTCGGCTCCACCGGGGTGATCGGCCGGATGCTGCCCATGGACAAGGTGGAGGCCGCGGTGGCGGCCGTGGAGATGTCCCGGGACGGCGGCTACGCCTTCTCGCGCGCCATCATGACCACGGACACGCACGAGAAGCAGTGCGCCGTGCGCTTCATGGTGGAGGGCCGCACGTACCACGTGGGCGGCTGCGCCAAGGGCTCCGGGATGATCCACCCTGACATGGCCACCATGTACGGCTTCGTCACCACCGACGCACCGGTGACCCCGGAGTGGCTGAAGACCACCTGGAAGGCCGCCGTGGATCGGTCCTTCAACATGGTGGATGTGGACATGGACACCTCCACCAGCGACATGGGCATCGTCCTGGCGTCCGGCGCCGCGGGCGGCGAGCCCGTCACGGACGGCCACCCCGCCGCCCCCGCGCTGGCCGCCGCCATCGAGGCGGTGGCGACCCGCCTGGCGAAGGCGATCGCCCGGGACGGCGAGGGTGCCACGTGCCTCATCGAGGTCACGGTCACCGGCGCCGCCACGCATGATGAAGCGCGGCAGGCTGCGCGCACGGTGACCTCTTCCCCGCTGCTGAAGACGGCCGTGACCGGGCGAGACCCCAACTGGGGGCGCGTGATGATGGCGGCGGGCCGCTCCGGCGCCCGGGTGGACCAGGACCGCGCCAGCGTCTGGATCGGACCGCACTGCGTGCTGGACCGCGGGCAGCCGACCTCGGCAGACCTGAAGGCGGTGTCGCAGGCCATGGCCGGTGACCTGGTGACGATCCGCGTGGACCTGGGCGTGGGTGAGGCGCAGGCGACGGCGTGGGGTTGCAACCTCACCCACGCCTACGTGGACATCAACGCGGACTACACCACCTAGCCCGTTTCGCGCCCGCCCACGCACGCAGCAGAGGAGCACTCGATGGCCGACCAGCCGACCACGGTCGTGAAGATTGGCGGCTCCACGCTGGGGTCGCAGGACACCTCCCTCCAGGACGTGGTGGCACTGCATCGTGCCGGCGCGCGGCCGGTGGTGGTGCACGGTGGCGGGGCGATGATCACGGACTGGCTGAAGCGCATGGCGATCGAGTCCGTGTTCGTGGACGGCCTGCGGTCCACCTCCCGCGAGGCGCTGGACGTGGTGGTGGGCGTGCTGCGGGGGGTGGTGAACGCGCAACTGGTTGCAGAAGTGGTGGCGCTGGGCGGCCAGGCCGTGGGCATCTCCGGCGTGGACGGCGGCTGCGTGCAGGCCCGGCGCTACGACGAACGCCTGGAGTACGTGGGCGAGGTCACCGGCGTGGACGGCGACTTCATCCGCTCCCTGCTGGACGCCGGCGTGATCCCGGTGATCGCGCCCATCGGCCTGGAGGCGCCATCTCAGCCGCTCAACATCAACGCTGATACGGTGGCGGGAGAGGTGGCGCGCGCACTGAGGGCTGACTCGCTGGTCTTCCTCACGGACGTGGACGGCCTGCTGGACGCGGACAAGCGTGTCGTCTCGGAGTTGGACGTGGAGCGCGCTCGAGCGTTGCGCGCTGAGGGCGTCCTTTCGGGGGGTATGATCCCGAAGATCGACGCGTGCTTCCGGGCGGCCGAGGTTGGCGTGCACGCGTTCATTGCAAACGGAACCCGGCCCGGTACCCTGCGGCAGATCGCCGCGGGCGAGGCGGCCGGCACCCGGATCCTCGGCTAGCCCAACCACGCACGGAGTTCACACGGAGCGCGCATGTCCTTCTTCGACGACCGAGGCGACCTGGGCCCACCCCCCGAGCCGTTCCGGTTCCGGCGCGCGGGGGATGGCCCTCGTTCGCCCTTCCCCCTGAAGTGGATCGGGATCGCCGCTGCGATCCTCGTGCTCTACATCGTCCTCAACGTTTTCAAGTCGATCTACGTGGACCTGCTGTGGTTCGACTCCGTGGGCTACACGGACGTCTACCAGACCGTGATCACCTGGAAGGTGGTCCTGTTCCTGATCGGCGCCGTGGCGTCCGCGGCGATCATCGGCGCGAACATCCTGGTCGCGCGCCGCTTCGCCCCCCGCGGGTTCGAGGAGTCGTTCATCGAAGAGGTGGACGTGGACTCGATCCGGCGGGTGGTCACCATCCTGCTGATCGCGGCCACGCTGTTCATGGCGGTGATCTTCGGCACCATCACGGGCGGCGCGTGGGAGACGATCCTCGCCTGGCGCAACGGCGTGTCCTTCGGCATGGAGGATCCGCAGTTCAACCGTGACGCCTCGTTCTACGTGTTCACGCTCCCGGCCTACAACTTCATCCAATCCTGGCTCCTGGGCGTGGTGGTGGTGTCCGGACTGGGCGCCGCCGCCGTCTATGGCCTGGCGCTCTCGCTCCAGCGCTTCGAGTGGCAGATCACCCCTGCGATGCGCATCCACCTCTCGATCCTGGGCGGCATCGCCCTGCTGCTGGTGGCGGTGGGGACGTACCTGGGGATCTTCGGCCTGGCGAACTCACCCAGCGGCATCGTCTATGGCGCGTCGTACACGGACGTGAACGCGCGGCTGCCGGTGCGCTACATCCTGACCGCGCTGGCCGCCGGAGCCGGCCTGGTCACTATCGCCAACGCCTTCCTGTCTCGGGACTCGTTCCGCCTGCCGGTGTTCATGCTCGGACTCTGGGTGTTCGCCGGCTTCCTGGGCGGGGTGATCTACCCGAACTTCGTGCAGTCCTTCCAGGTGGAGCCCAACGAACTCCAGCGCGAGCGCCAGTACATCGTCCGCAACATCGAGGCGACGCGCGCCGCCTACGGCCTGGACCGCATCCAGGACCTGGCCTACCCGGCCAACCCCGCGGTCTCCGAGGAGGAGATCGAGGCCAACCCGGAGACCATCAACAACATCCGCCTCCTGGACCCGATCCCGCTGCGGGAGACCATCATCCAGATCCAGGCGATCCGGCAGTTCTACACGTTCTTCGACATCGACGTGGATCGGTACATCATCGACGACGAGATCCAGCAGGTGATGATCTCCTCGCGCGAGTTGAACCTGCAGCAGGTGGCAGACAGGAACTGGACCCGGGAACGCCTGCAGTTGACCCACGGCTACGGCGCCGTGATCTCCCCCGTGAACGAAGTGGGGTCCGAGGGCCTGCCGCAACTCATCACCGGCGACATCCCGCCACAGTCGGCTTCCATCCCCATCACGGAGTCGGGCGCGCGCATCTACTTCGGCGAACTCACCAACCACGTGGTCATCGCCAACTCCGCCGAGCCGGAGTTCGACTACCCGATTGAGGGTGGGAACCAGAACACGTCCTACGAACTGGACCGCGGCATCCGGCTGGACTCCTGGCTGAAGCGCATCGCGCTGGCGTGGGACCTGGGCGACCAGAACCTGCTGATCTCCGGCCAGATCAACTCGGACTCCCGCGTCCTGATGCACCGCAACATCCGGGAGCGGGTGAGCGAGGTCGCCCCCTTCCTCACGCTGGACAGCGACCCGTACGTCATCGTCATTGACGGCGAGTTGATGTGGGTGCAGCCCGCGTACACCACGGCCTCCAACGTGCCGTACTCGGAGCCGTCCGGCAGCATCAACTACATCCGTCACAGCGTGGTGGTGACCATCCACGCGCAGTCCGGCGACATGGAGTTCTACCTCCTGGACCCGGAGGATGCCGTGGCCGCCACCTGGGCCAAGATCTTCCCTGAACTGTTCGAGCCGCAGGAGTCCATGCCGGAGGAGATCCGCCTCCACCTGCGCTACCCCCTGGACATGTTCAAGGTCCAGGCGAACCGCTATCTGCGCTATCACGTCACCGACCCGGACGTGTGGTTCATTGGCGAGGACGTGTGGAACGTCCCCACGGAGCGCTTCGGCAACGACGAGCGCGGGGTGGAGCCGTACTACGTCACGATGAAGTTGCCGCGCGGAGGCGAGACGGAGGCGTTGGAGAGCGAACTCGAGTTCGTCCTGATCATGCCGTTCACACCTCGCAACCGGCAGAACACGGTCGCGTGGCTGGCGGGTCGCTCTGACGGTGAGTATTTCAACACGCTGCGCGCGTACCGCTTCCCCACGGACACGCTGGTCTTCGGCCCCGCCCAGATCGAGGCGCGGATCGACCAGAACCCGCTGATCTCGCAGCAGATCTCGCTGTGGGACCAGTCCGGCTCCCAGGTCATCCGTGGCAACCTGCTGATGATCCCGGTGGGCACGTCCTTCCTGTACGTAGAGCCCATCTACCTGCAGGCGGAGAGTTCGCGCCTGCCGGAACTGGTGCGCGTGGTGGTGGCCAACGGCAACGCCATCGCCATGGAGCCCACGCTGGACCGCGCCATTGACGTGGTGCTGGGCCGCCGAGCGCCCACGGAGCCTGGGGCAGACGGCAGCGATCCCGGGTCCGGTCCCGGCACCGGCGAACCCACGGCCACGCCCACGGTGGTCGCCCCCACGGCCACGCCGACGCCCACCCCCACGGTGGTCGTGCCCGCGGGCAGCATCGAGGCGCTGCTGGAGGACGCCGAGCAGTCCTTCAACGCCACGGAAGAGGAACTGGACCGCCTGCGGGCGATCCTGGAGGAGATCCGCCGCGCGCTGGCGGAGCAGTAGTCCGCAAACGGAGTCCGCGCGGGGAGGCCCCGCGGACGAGGTCGGGCAGTGATGCCCGGCGGCGATGCAGGAGGCAGATGGTGGGTGATACCCGCGCGCTGGAGTCCCGCTACCACATGCAGATGTTCCGGCGCATGCCGGTCACACTGGTCCGTGGGGAGGGCACCCGTGTGTGGGACGACGAGGGCCGTTCCTACCTGGACTTCGTCGCCGGCATCGCCTCGGACACGCTCGGCCACGGCCACGCGGGGCTGGCGGAGGTCATTGGCCAGCAGGCGCGGACGCTGATCCACGTCTCCAACGTCTTCTACTCCGAGCCGCAGGCGGAACTCGCCCGGGTGCTGGTGGAGCACTCCGCGCTGGACCAGGTGTTCTTCGTGAACTCCGGCGCGGAGGCGAACGAGGGCGCGATCAAACTCGCCCGCAAGTGGGGCATGACCCAGCGCAACGGCGCGTACGAGATCATCGCCACCAACAACGGCTTCCACGGGCGCACGCTGGCCACGGTGGCGGCCACGGGGACGCCTCGATACCGCGAGCCGTTCGGGCCGCAACTGCCGGGGTTCGTCTTCGTGGACTTCGGCGACCTAGAGGCACTGCAGGCGGCCACCACGGAGAAGACGTGCGCGGTGCTGCTGGAGACGATCCAGGGCGAGGGCGGCGTGAACATGCCGCCGGAGGATTACCTCCGGCAGGTGCGCCGCTGGTGCGACGAGCGCGGCATCCTGCTGATCCTGGACGAGGTACAGACCGGCTGCGGCCGCACGGGGCACCTATGGGGCTACGAGGCGGCCGGCATTGAGCCGGACATCATGACGCTGGCCAAGGGCCTGGGCGGCGGGGTTCCGGTGGGCGCGGTGCTGGCCAAGGAGCACGCCTGCGTGTTCGAGCCAGGCGACCACGGCTCCACCTTCGGGGGCAACCCGCTGGCCACGGCGGCGGCGCTGTACGTGATGCGCCAGGTCATCGAGGGCGGCGTGCTGGACAACGCGCGCGCCCGCGGCGAGCAACTGCAGCGCCGCCTGTCCGGCCTGGAGGACCGCCTGGAGTCCGTCGCCGGACACCGAGGTGACGGCCTGATGCGGGCGCTGGTCTTCCACCAGGAGATCGCCGGCGAGGTCAGCGCCCGCGCGCTCCAGGAGGGGCTGATCCTGAACGCCGTCCGACCCAACGCCGTGCGCCTGCTCCCTCCGCTTACCGTGACGGAGGCCGAGATCGACGAGGCGACGGCGATCCTCGAACGGGTGATCGCGGAGGTCCAGGGCTGAGGCGCTGGCGCTTCCGCGAAACGGAGACGACCGACGCCGGTCGCTGGCGCCGGCCGGGGTGACGCATGGGCCTGCACGGGGCCGTCCGCTCGCTGGGATTTCAGATTGCCATCGCGATGAGCCTGCTCATCGTGGCGATCGGCGCCATGGTGGTCTGGCAGGTGGACGCGATCCTGCGCGACAACGAGATGGCGCGCTACACCGAGCGCCTGGTCCGTGCGCGCGACCAACTCAGCCAGCAACTCGCCACTGACCGGGAACTTGCCGTCACGGGCGCCGCCGTGCTGGCCAGCGACATGGCCATGCGGGAAGCCATCGCGGAACGCAACGTCGTCCGCATCCTGCAACTCGCCAGCGCGTACTACCAGCGGACAGGGACGGCGCTTGCCGGGAGCCCCGGGCTCCAGGTGTACGACGCCACGGGCGCGCTGATGCTCCGAGCGCACTCCCCGCTCCAGGGCCGCCAGCAGACGGTCCCGCCGGAGGTCACGCTCGCCCTCTCCACTGAAACCTCCGTCGGCACGCTGCGGCAGGACGAGGTGCTGGGCCTCACCATCAGCGGCGTGGCGCCGGTGCTGGGCGAGGACGGCCAGGTGATCGGGGCCATTGAGGCGCTTACCGGGATCGACCGGACGTTCATCCTCGCGCAGGAGCGGCTGCTGGGCGTCCAGGTCTCGATCTTCACGCCCAGCGAGGTCCTGGTCTCTGCGCCCGACCGCGCGGCGCGACTGGCCGCTGATGCGATCACCCCGGAGCAGCGCGAGCGCATCACGGAGGAAGGCGCGGCGGTGATCGAACTGGACGGTGCCCGCTACCTGGCGTCGCTCCACACCGTGCGAGGGCTCGACGAGAGCCTGGTCGCCGCTGCGTACCTGGGGATCGAAGAGCGGGCGGTCCTCCACGGCGTCAACAACGTGCGGACTCGCGCCATGGAGTCCACGCTCGTGGGCGGCGCAGTCGCGGTGGTGCTGGCCTCCGGCGTGGCGTTCCTGGCGGTCCGCCCCATCCGCGAACTCGTACACGCTGCCCGACGCATCCAGTCGAACGACCTGGACACTCCGGTGGCGCTCAATGGCCCCCGGGAGGTGCTGGAACTCGCCGCCGCGCTGGAGGACCTCCGCGTGGCCGTGCGGCAGACGCGCGACGCGATGCTGAGTGCGAACCGGGACCTGGCGCTGCGGTTCGACGCGTCCGCGGCCTCGCTGTCGGAGGCCAGCAAGGACCTGGCTGTGATGCACGGCATTCTCGCGGCGCTGGATGGCGATGCGCCTGGCGGCCTTGCCGGTGTGACGGACGAACTGGCCGGCCTGGACTGGGTGGATGGCGCTGCGATCGTGCTGGCCACGGAGGAGGGGCGGCTGTCAGCCGCCGCCACCACGCAACTCACGCCGTCCGCCATGGCCGCGCTGCTCGCCGTGCTGGAGGGCGGCGTCCGCGGCCAGCGGCTGGAGGCAGGCATCGCCGTCTGGGACACCACCGCCACGCCCGAGACCCAGGGCATGGCCAGCGCGGGCATTGGTGGCTTCGTCACGCAGCCCATGCTGGAGCCGGACGGCGTGGCCGGGGTGGTGGTGGTTACCACGCAGACGCCGCTACGCCTGACCCCCTCCCGCTCTGAACTCCTCCGCTCGGTAACGCTGGAAGTGGCGGCGATGCTGGAGCGCACGGAACTGGCAGGCGAGGTGGAGGAGAATCGCCGCATCGCCGAGTCCGTGCTGCGCGAGATGTCAGACGGCGTGCTGGTGATCGACCACACGAACACCTGCCGCGTGGTGAACCCCGCCGCCGCGCGCATCCTGGGGCAGTCCCGGCTACAGATGGTGGGCCAGTTCGCGGAGGACATCCTCCCGCTGGGCGACGAGGCCGTCGCCACGCTGCGGCGACGCGCGCTGGAGCCCCAGGGCGGGCCGGTGGCGCCGCTGATCGCGGACCTGCACGGACGGCACCTGGCGATCTCCGCGGGCCCATTCGTGGACGCAGACCCGGAGCGCGCCGGCATGATGGTCCTCATCCGCGACCTGTCCGCGGAGGCTGAGGCTGACCGCGTGAAGCAGGACTTTGTCTCCATGGTGGGGCACGAACTGCGCACCCCGCTCACGCTCATCCGCACGACGATCGACCTCCTTCACGAGGGCGACGCCGGCGACTTGAGCGCCACGCAGCGGCGCATCGTGGAGGTGCTGCACGCCAACACGGACCGCCTGATGGTGCTCATCAACGATCTGCTGGACATGTCCGCCATCGACTCCGGTCGCATGCAGATCCAGCCCGCGATCGTGGACGTGGCGGAGGCGGTCCGCGCCGCCGTGGAGGACGCCCAGCCCGCCGCGCTCGCGAAGCAGCACCAGTTCACCCTGGCCGTCCCGGAGGCGGCTCCCGCCTGGGCGGACCGGCGACGCGTGGTCCAGGTGCTGGCCAACCTGCTCAGCAACGCGATCAAGTACACGCCGCCGGGCGGCACGATCCAGGTGTCGGTGCGCGTCGATGAGCCGTGGGTGGACGTGTCCGTGCGCGACAGCGGCATCGGCATCCCGCCGGAGGAACAGACGCACCTGTTCGAGAAGTTCTACCGCACCAGCCAGGGCCGGCGGACCACGGGCGGCACGGGCCTCGGCCTGGCCATCGCGCGGTCACTGGTGGAACTGCACGGCGGGCGCATCTGGTGCGAGTCGGACGGCCACTCCGGGACCACGTTCACCTTCACCCTACCGAGGTGGGAGATATGATCGCGCTTCCCCTGGTCGCTTCCCACGTCCCCGCGGACTCCTGAGAGGGCATCCCATGGCCGAGAAGATCGTGCTCGCGTATTCCGGTGGCCTGGACACCTCCGTGGCCGCCCACTGGCTCCGCGACCAGCGCGGCTACGAGGTCTACTGCCTGACCATTGACCTGGGGAACCTGGGCGACCAGGAAGGCATCCGCGAGCGCGGTGAGCAGGCCGGCGCCGCCCAGGTGGACATCGTGGACGCGAAGGATGACTTCCTCCGCTACTTCGTCTTCCCCGCCCTGCAGGCCGGCGTGGTCTACGAGGGCCGCTACCCGCTGGCCACCGCCCTGGGCCGTCCGCTGATCGCGAAGATGCTGGTGGACAAGGCCCGCGAGGTGGGCGCCACGGCCGTGGCCCACGGCTGCACGGGCAAGGGCAACGACCAGGTGCGGCTGGACGTGGGCGTGCAGACGCTGGCGCCGGACCTGACCATCGTGGGCACCACGCGAGAGCACTCGGTGTCCCGGGACGAGGCGCTGGCCTATGCCACGCAGCACGGCATCGCCGTGCGGCAGTCGAAGAAGTCGCCCTACTCGGTGGACGAGAACCTCTGGGGCCGCTCCGTGGAGGCCGGCGTGCTGGAGGACCCCTGGAACGAGCCGCCGGAGGATGTCTACCTCTGGACGAAGTCGCTGGACCAGACGCCGGCGAAGCCCGCCGTGGTGGAGATCCGCTTCGAGGCGGGCGTCCCGGTCGCCCTCGATGGCGAGGCGATGGAGCCGGTGGAACTCGTGCAGCGCCTGTCCGACCTGGGCGGCGAGCACGGCATCGGTCGGATCGACATGGTGGAAAACCGCCTGGTGGGTATCAAGTCCCGCGAGATCTACGAGGCGCCCGCCGCCGCGATCCTGCTGGAGGCGCACGCCTCGCTGGAGTCGCTCACGCTGACCAAGGCGCAGACGCGCTTCAAGCACCTGGTGGCGCAGGAGTACGCGGACCTGGTCTACAACGGCCTCTGGTTCTCCGCCCACCACCGCGACCTGGCCCAGTATGTCGTGAGCACGCAGCGCCATGTCACCGGCGACGTGCGGGTGCGCCTCTGGCACGGCACCACCACCGTGGTGGGCCGGCGCGCTGACCGCAGCCTCTACTCGCAGGCCCTCGCCACCTACAACAAGGACGGCGACCTCTTTGACCAGTCGCACGCCCAGGGCTTCATCCGCCTGCACGGCCTGCAGGCGCAGGTCCAGGCGCAGACCCAGATGCTGACCGAGGCCGGCGACCTGCTGAAGTTGGCCGCCCCGGAGAGTTAGGCCGTCACCCCGTCCAGGCGGCAGCACCTCGAACGGCGTCCTTCGCTTCCAGCAGTGAGCAGTGTGCACGACTCGTGTACACTGCTCAGTGGGAGCGAGACGGATGAAGAACATCACCCTCAGCGCCGACGAGGAACTGATCGAGGCGGCGCGGGCACGAGCACGCGACGACGGCACTAGCCTGAACGAGGAGTTCCGGCGGTGGTTGGCCCAGTACGCAGACCGTCGTGACAGTGTGGCGGACACCATGCGCTACATCCGGGAGCTCCAGGAGACATACAGCACGGGAGGGCGGAAGTTCACGCGCGAAGAACTGAATGAGCGCCGCTGACTTCCTGGATACCAACGTCCTGGTCTACCTGGTGGATCGGGAGGCTGATCCTCGGAAACGCGCCATCGCCAACGGTCTGGTGACAGGCGCCGTCCACCTCGGCACAGCGGTGGTGAGCGCTCAGGTGGTCCAGGAGACGCTCAACGTGGTGACCACGAGGCTGACGCCTCACATGCCGCCCGCGGGCGCGCAGGAGTTCCTGCGCCGGATACTGCTTCCGATCTGGCAGGTCCAGCCCACGCCCGCACTCTTCTCGCGCGCTCTCGCCCTACGGGAGCGGTACCAGTTCTCCTTCTACGACGCCCTCATCGTCGCCGCCGCCCTCGAGGGGGGATGCGCGCGGCTGCTCTCGGAGGACCTCCAGCACGGGCAGCAGATCGAGGGGCTGACGATCCACAACCCCTTCCTGGACTGACGCGCCAATCGCCCACACCCCCGCGCTCCTGTAGGCTCGCGCCATGAGTACCGAGGGCGGGACCGGCGCTTCGAGCAAACTCTGGGGCGGGCGCTTCAGCGGCGAGACCGACGCGCTGGTCGACCAGTTCAACGCCTCCATCGAGTTCGACCAGCGGCTCTACCGCGAGGACATCGCGGGCTCCATCGCGCACGCCTCCATGCTCGCGCGGCAGGGCGTGATCTCCGAGGAGGACCGGGACGCCATCGTCGCGGGGCTGGAGCAGATCCAGCGGGAGATCGAGGCTGGGACGTTCGAGTTCCGGCTGGACCGCGAGGACATCCACCTCAACATCGAGGCCGTGCTCACGGAGCGCATCGGCGATGCCGGGCGGCGGCTGCACACCGGCCGCTCGCGGAACGACCAGGTGGCCACGGACACGCGGCTCTTCGTGCGCGCCGCCTGCGACGAGACCGTCACCCTGCTGCGCGCCCTCCGAGGCGTGCTCATCGACCTCGCGGAGCGGGAGCAGGACACGGTCATCCCCGGCTACACGCACCTGCAGCGCGCGCAGCCGATCCTGCTGGCCCACCACCTGCTGGCCTACGAGGCGATGTTCGCGCGCGACACGGAGCGGTTCACGCAGGCCCGCACCCGCGCCAACGTGCTGCCGCTTGGGGCAGGCGCCCTCGCCGGCGTCACGTACCCCATCGACCGCGAGTTCGTGGCGCAGCAACTGGGGTTCGGGGGCATCTCGGAGAACTCGCTAGACGCGGTGAGCGACCGGGACTTCATCGTGGACTACCACTCCGCGGCGGCGCTGACGGCGGTGCACCTCTCGCGGCTGTCGGAGGAACTGATCCTCTGGGCCAGCGCGGAGTTCGGCTTCGCGCGCATGGACGACCGGTACTCCACCGGCTCCAGCATCATGCCGCAGAAGAAGAACCCGGACGTGGCGGAACTGGCCCGCGGCAAGAGCGCCCGCGTGATCGGCAACCTGGTGCAGGCGCTGACCATGCTCAAGGGGCAGCCGCTGGCCTACAACAAGGACAACCAGGAGGACAAGGAGTCGCTGTTCGACTCCGTGGACACCATGCTCATCACCCTGCGCGTGGTGACGACCATGATGCCCACCATGACCTTCGACGCCGAGCGCGGGCGCACCGCCGCGGTGGCGAACTTCGCCCTGGCCACGGACGTGGCGGACTACCTGGCGAAGAAGGGCGTGCCCTTCCGCGAGGCGCACGAGGCGGTGGGCTCCCTGGTCGGTCGCTGCGAGCGCGAGGGCCGCACCTTCGAGGACCTCACGCTGGAAGACTTCCGCGCCGCCCACCCCGCGTTCGACGCTGACGTGCTCGCGATCGACCTCGACGCCTCGCTGGCGGCCCGCGACGTGCCCGGCGGCACAGCCCCGAGCCGCGTGCGCGACGCCCGAGAGGCCGCCCGCGCCCGCCTCGCCCGCGAGCGCGGGTAGCCCCGTGGCCCGCACGCTCATCGCTCCTTCAATCCTCACCGCCGACTTCGGCCGTCTCGCGGAGCAAGTCCGCGCGGCGGAGGAGGGCGGGATCGACCTCTGGCACCTGGACGTGATGGATGGGCACTTCGTGCCGCCGATCTCGTTCGGCAAGGAGGTCATCGCCGCAGTCAGGGCCGCCTCGGACGGACGGTTCATCGAGGCGCACATGATGGTGGCGAAGCCGGCGGAGCAGTTCGCGGACCTCGCGGGCGCCGGGGCGCAGCGGCTGATCTTCCACTACGAAGCCGCAGGATCGCTCGATGCCTCCAGGGAGCACATCCGCATGTGCCGCGACCTGGGCTGCCAGGCGGGCATCGCCATCAACCCGGAGACGCCGGTCGAGGCCATCGCCCCCCTCCTGCGCGACCTGGACGAGGTCACCGTGATGCTGATCCGCCCGGGCTGGGGCGGGCAGGCCATGCAGCCGGCATTGCTGGAGAAGGTCACGGACCTGGCCGGCCGGATCCGCGCCGAGGGCATCGACCTGCAGATCGAGGTGGACGGCGGGGTGAAGGCGCACAACGCCTCCTCCTGTGCGGACGCGGGCGCGACGATCCTCGTGGCGGGCTCGGCGGTGTTCAACCCGCAGGAGACGCCCCAGGCCGCAACCGCGGCGCTCCGGGTCGCCCTCGCCTGATTGGCCCCCCGCGCCGCCGCCTGCCTATAGTCGTCACATGGACGATGACACCGCCACCGAGGTAAGCCGCGCCGAACTCGCCGGCTGGACGCGCGCCGTCGTGGCTACGCTGGCCCCCGCCTCGGAGACGCCCCGCATCGTCGAAGTGCTGCTGCCGGCGGCGGAAGAGGCCTACGAGTCTGCGCTCGTGCAGGGTCTCTGCCGGGACGGCGCGCGGGAGGTGCTGGACACCACTGTCGCCGAGGAGACCCGCCGACTGCTGGGACTCGTGCCCTTGCCGCGCCAGGACTGACCGTGGGCGAGGAACGCACTCCCGAGGTCGAGGCGTTCTGGCGCGCGTTTTTCGACGCCACGGGTACCCCGGACCAGCGCTGGGACGTGGTGTCCTTCGGTGACGAGACCATGGAGGACGAACTCGCCGGCCTCGTGGTCGCGGGGACGAAGCGGGCAACCGGCATGCTGCTGCGAGACGTGGAGGTCGTGGGCTACGCCATGCCGGCGCCGGGCTCACTCTGGGTGGTGACGGACGCCTCCAACACGCCTCGGTGCGTGTGCCGCACGACCGAGGTGCGCGTGGGCCCGCTGTCCAGCGTGGACGCACAGTTCGCCTGGGACGAAGGCGAAGGCGACCGCACGCTGGAGGACTGGCTGGACGGCCACACGCGGTACTTCCAGCGGCAGGCTGCCCGCGAGGGGTTCGAGTTCTCCCCGGACATCCCGATGATCTTCGAGCGTTTCGAGGTCGTGTGGCCGCCTGAGATCGCGGACTGAGACCGCGGACACAGGCCCGGCGGCAACGCCGGACTAACGCGGCACCTCAGGCGTCGTGCGCAGCGACCCCGGCCGGCAGCGCGGGTGGCTCCGCCTCGATGCGACGGGCGTCCGCCGGGCTTTCATCCCCAACGGCTGCGGCCACGGGCACCGGCGGCGGCCATGTCAGCGTCTCGAGCCACATCCGAAGCCGCCAGTTCCGCACGATCACGTACCACCACGGGGTCCTCAAGAGCACGTCCGCCTCTCCTGCAACCGACTCTCTGACCCTACGCCCGCGTCCATCGCAGGCGGACAACCCGCGGGAGACGCCTCGTTGCAGGAGGGTGTAGCGCCAAGGGAGTCGCCGTCGGCCGCCAGAACCGCAGCAGGCGGCCCAGGACGGGCCGCCTGCTTGAGTCTGAGAACGGGCCAGGACAGCGCGGAACGCGCGTCCCGGCGGTGGGTCCGGCTACAGAAGGACGATGAGCAGGATGATGATGATTGCGAGCGCGAGGACGCCGCCGCCGATGTACATAGATGTCTCCTTCAACCGATCCCCGCGTTGCGCCCCGCACGTTTGTGGACTGCCCAACCCCCATTGCCGGCCGCGGAGTTCGCGGCTGAGGATGGTGAAAACATAGCGTGGGAGGCATTGCGGAAGCGCGAGAACGCTCCCCACTGCTTCTCAATCGCATCGCGCGAGGGCCCTTCGGGATGCCTTCCAGCCCACGTGCTGGGCCCGACCGACTACAGCGGTAGACTCGAAACGTACCGAAGGAGGAGACGGATGACCGACCTTGAGGGCGAGTACCTCGCCAGCCCGCGCGACTGGGTGCGGGAGCAAGTGGAACTGTACGAGTCCTCCGGCGGCCGCGAGGGCAACACCCTGCGCGGGATGCCCGTGGTCCTGGTCACGCTTCGCGGGCGCAAGACCGGCGCGATCCGCAAGGTCCCGTTGATGCGCGTGGTCTCTGACGGGACGTACGTGCTGGTGGCGTCAGTGGGCGGCGCTCCGAAGCACCCCGTCTGGTACTACAACCTCCTGGAGGATCCGTCGGTCACACTCCGCGACGGCACGGAGGTGATGACGGGGCGCGTCCGGCTGGTGGAGGACGCAGGGGAACGAGCGCGCATGTGGGATGACGCCGTAGCGGCCTTCCCGCCGTACGCGGAATACCAGGAGAAGACGGACCGGGTGATCCCGGTCTTCGCCTTCGAACCGGCCTAGGTCGGGCACCCGGCAGACGCGGAGAGGCGGCCGATCGGCCGCCTCTCCCGTTCCGGGTCGAACGCTCAGCCGCTGCGCCGCCGCATCAGCGCGAGAACCAGCGGAACAACAACTGCCACCAGGAGAACCGCGGCCGTTCGTCCTCCACGGGCGCCGCCGTCGCTGCCGGCGGCGCCGTAGGGGACGGCGTGGCCGTCACCGTGGGCTCAGGCGATGCCGTGGCCGTGGGGCTGGCCGTCGGCGTCACGGTAGGGCTTGCGGTCGGACTGGCTGTCGGACTCGCGGTTGGGCTCGCCGTCGGACTGGCTATCGGACTGGCCGTCGGACTCGCCGTCGGGCTCGCCGTCGGACTGGCCGTCGGACTCACGGTTGGGCTCGACGTCGGGCTGGCTGGCGGAGCCGGGGGCGGAGTCGAACCTGCGAGGTGCGGCCCCGCGTCCGCGTGGCGGTCGCCGAAGTCGCTGGAGGCACTCAGGTCCACCGCCATGCGGTCGTTCGTGCGCTCCCCGAAGAGCGACCACGAGAACGCCCCCGCATAGCCCTTCTGGTACCACTGCTCCAGCCGCGCGGCGGCGTCGATGTCCGGGCCCAGGTAGTACTCGCCGATCACCAGGGGCGCGTCCAGGCCGTAGCGGTCACGCACCTCGTTGTAGGTCGCGCAGAGCGCGCACCACTCGCCCGGGCTCATGTAGTCGTACCAGTGGGCGCTGTAGAAATCGAGGCCGATGCCCTTCCACATGCTCACGCCGTCCAGCATCGCGGAGCCCTGGGTGGCCAGCGCGTTGCTGTTGCGGTGGATGGAGTCCACCACCGCCGCCGTGAAGGCGCGGACGTCGGACTCGGCGACTTCGCCGTTCCAGATGTCGAACTCAGGCTCGTTGAAGATCTCCCATGACATCACCCGCGGCTCGTCCTTGTAGCGGGCGAAGAGTTGTCCCAGCGTGTCCGCCACCTGCTGCCGCTGGAGGGAGTTGGTCAGCCAGGAGGACGGCACCTCGCTGGGCTCGGAGAAGAGGACGAACTGGTAGGTGAGGTCGTGCTTCCTCGCCAGGTCGATGGCGGCGTCCATGTCGCTATAGACGCGAGCGTCGATGCTGCTGGTGGTCACCTGCCAGGGTGCCCCGGGGAACACCCACCAGCGGACGGACTGGCCCTCGATCTGGCTGAGGCGGCTGCTGAGCGTGGAGGAGGTGGAGGAGACGCCGCCACCATCGGCGCAGCCGAAGTCGCAGGCCCAGTTGTACCAGGGCATGTTGGGACCGTGGAGATACCAGTCCTGGCCCTGCCAGGGGATGCGACTGCCCGCCGAGGGGGCCGCATCCGAGGAGTCCGCTACGAACGCGAACGCCATCCAACCGAGCGCCGCGATGAGTCCTGTTTGAAGTGCGATCCGTTTCACACCCGCATGCAAGAGGAGCCTCCCTGCCCCCCGCCCATTGCGGGAACGCTACAGGGCAGGCCCCGTTTGCATCAGATGCGCAAAAGGCCGCAATTCCACGCGGCGAATGCCGCATACCTGCCAGAACCTACGCCGAGGTGGTCTCCAGCAACTCCACCCAGTTCCCGTCCGGGTCCTCCACCATGGCGATGCGCACCCCGGGGCGGATCTCCCGGGGCGTGACCGGGACGCGGTAGCCCGCCGCCTGGCATGACTCCGCCATCTGGTCCAGGTTCGTCACGGTGATGGTCCAGTAGCGGTACCCGCTGGCGGCGTTGATGCCGCCGCCAGGGTTCGCGGCCTCCGGGGGCTGCGGGTAGTTCATCAACTTGATCAGGGACGTGCCGCACATCAGGCGGTGCATGGTGGCGCCGCCACCCGCAGGAGTGTCCGCGACGTGCTCCAGCCCCAGCGTGTCCCGGTAGAAGCGCAGGGACGCCTCGCCGTCCCGGACCACGATCCCCAGGTCCACGGAGTCCTTGCCCAGTTGCACGCCCACGCGCGCCTCCCCTCGCCAGTCACGGTTGCTTGAAGACGCCCGTACTGCTTGAAGACGGTGTGCGTCGGGCGCACGATAGCCGCTCGAAGCCGCTTGAGGACAGGAGCCGGTGTGCGCGGCACTGCCCTGGCCGGAGGGTGACGGCGGAGTGGAGCGCTGGGTGGCTTACCCCACCGTGCTCTGGCAGGTGGCCGTTGGAGGCCACCTGCTGAGAACGCCAGACCGCAACCCCGCCCAGGGGTAGCGAAACGCCCCGCGGGCGCGGGGCGTGTTCGATCTCGCCTGAAACGTAGGTCGAGGGGTCTAGGCGCGGACCATCCCCTGCGGGATGCCCTTCGCCTCGATCTGGCGGGCCTGCGTGCGGAGGCAGCGGGTGCAGACGTTCACGCGCTGCCAGCGGCCGTCCAGGAAGAGGCGCTTGGCGTGCACGTTGGGCTGGAAGGTGCGGTTCGTGCGCGGCGCCTTGCGCTCCCAGTTACCGGAGTGCTTGTGGCGGATGTTCCGGCCGAACATGGTGTGCTTCTCGCACAGGTCACACTTGCCTGAAGCCATGGCATTTCTCGCTACACTGCGTGATATCTGGGAGACGGCGCGCGCCCCGGCACGGGGGCGGCGCGTCCGGACAGGGTAGCCCGAGCGTCGGCGTTACGTCTACGCGCCGCCACCCGTCCGACGCGACGCTGCGGGACACGCACTCCCACAGGAGGGGACCATGCCGGACGCCCGCGTCAGCGCCGCGGACCTGCTTCGCGCGTTCCGCGTCGCGGAGGGGTGGCTCGCCGCCAATCGCGACGGGATCAACGCGATCAACGTCTACCCGGTGCCGGACGGGGACACCGGGACCAACATGCTGTTGACGGTCCGCGCCGCCCTGCGCGACCTGCCGGAGGAGCCGGCGCACGTCGGCGAACTGACGGCACAAGTCGCGCGTGGGGCGCTGCTGGGCGCCCGCGGGAACAGCGGCGTGATCTGGTCGCAGATGCTCCGCGGGTTCGCGGAACACCTAGCGGGCCGGCAGGACACCAGCGGTCCGGAACTCATCTCCGCCCTGGCCAACGCCTCGCGCGTCTCATACGCCGCGGTGGGCCAGCCGGTGGAGGGCACCATGCTCACCGTGCTGCGCGAGGCGGCGGACGTGGCGCGGGCCGCGGCGATCTCCGGGCTGGACGACCTGGGGCTGATGCACTCGCTGGTGGACGAGGCGTACGCGAGCGTGGCCCGCACGCCGGAACTGCTGCCCCGCCTGAAGGACGCCGGCGTGGTGGACTCGGGAGGTGCGGGCGTGGCGGTGCTGCTGGAGGGCATTGCGCTCGGCCTCTACCACGCCCCCCTGCCACCCTCGCCCCGCTACACCGGCACCGAGCAGGTGCAGGCGGATGCCGTGGAGCACGAGGGCCACGGCTACTGCACGGAGTTCGTCGCCGCGATTGCGCCGGGGCGGGACGCCATTGACCGGCGCGCCATGGAGCGGCAGTTGATCGCGCTGGGTGGCGAGTCCGTGCTGGTAGTGGGCGACGAGCGCACCGTGCACGTCCACGTCCACATGGAGGACCCCGGCCCCGCCATCTCGCTGGGCGCCGCGGCCGGCGCACTGGTCTCCGTGAAGGTGGAGAACATGCAGGCCCAGCACGAGGAGTGGCTCGCGGGCGGGGAGGCGGCAGCGCCTGCGGAGGCCCCGCGCGAGCTGCCGCCGCTGGGGCTGGTGGCCGTGGCGCGCGGCGCCGGCATCGCGAGCGCCTTCCGGGACCTGGGCGCCACGCGGATCGTGGACGCGGGAGACGGGACCAAGGCCTCCGCGGGCGAACTGCTGGAGGCGGCCCGCAACGCCGGCCGGGAACACGCCTTCATCCTGCCGAACGACAAGGACGTCCTGATGGCTGCTGAGACCGCGGCGCGCGAGGCGGAAGGGTTCATCACGGTGATCCCCGCGCGCAACGCCGCTGCCGGCCTGGCCGCGGCCATCTACTACCTGCCGGAGGGCGAACCGGAAGGGATTGCCCGCGACATGCAGGAGGCCCTGGAGGGCGTCCGCTGCATCGAGGTCTCCGTCTCCGTCCGGGACGCCAGCGTGGACGGCGTGGACGTGAAGCGCGGCGACGCCATCGCCTTCCTCGATGGCCGGCTGGTGGAGGCCGCCCCCGGCCCGGAGGACGCCCTGCTGGCCGCGCTGCGGCAAGCGGTGGAGGACGCCTCCGAGTTGGTGACGCTCTACCTGGGCGAGGGCGTCACTGAGGCAGACGGGGAGCGCGTCAGTGCGCTCATCGTGGCGGCGCATCCCGACCTGGAGGTGGAGGTGCTGGCGGGCGGCCAGCCGCACTACCCCTACCTCGCCTCCGTGGAGTAAGGATTCGGTCCGGCTGTCAGGCGTCCTCACGAGCGACTAGAGTGTGGGCATGACCGTTCGAATCGTTACCGACTCCACGTGCGACATCCCGGCTGACGCCGTGACCGAACTCGGGATCACCGTGGTCCCGCAGGGCCTCCTCTTTGGTGACGAGGAACTCCGCGACGGCGTGGACATCACGAGCGACCAGTTCTTCAAGCGGCTCCAGCGCGAGGACATCACGCCCACCACCACCCAGCCCGCACCGGGGGTCTTCAAGGGCATCTACGAGCAACTGATCGCAGACGGCGCCACGGCGATTGTCTCGATCCACGTCTCCGGCGGCCTCAGCGGGACGATCGACTCGGCCAGGCAGGGCGCTGAAGGCCTCTCCGTCCCCATCCTGCACGTGGACTCGCGGCAGGTCTCGCTGGCCCTGGGCATGGCAGTGATCGAGGCGGCCAAGGCGGCCCGCGCGGGCCTGACGCCGGAGCAGGTGGCGGAGGTCGCCTCGGACACCTGCCGGCGCTCACAGATCCTGTTCACGCTGGAGACGCTGGAGTACCTCCGCCGGGGCGGCCGGATGTCGCGGGGGCAGGAGTTGTTCGGCTCGCTCCTGAAGGTGAAGCCCATCCTCACGGTGCAGGACGGCGAGGTGCTGGCGGTGGGCCGCATCCGCACGAAGCAGAAGGCCGTGGAGGACATGCTGAGCCGCGTGGCGGAGTGGCGTCCGTGGCAGACGGGCTTCGTGACCTACTCCTCGAAGGAGGAGGGCGAGTACGTCCTGGACCGCCTGCGCGGCCTGTCCTCGGAAGCGCCGCTGGTCCTGAGCCAACTCACGCCGGTGATCGGCGTCCACGTGGGCCCCGGGAGCATCGCCATCGGCGCCGTCCGCGCCCCGGACGCGGAGTCGCCCCACTTCCTGCCCAAGTAGCGGCGCGCACCTGACCTCACGCAGGGACGGCGCAGACGAACTCGAAGTCTGCGGACCGGGCCCATGCGGGCGCGCCAGTCTCAAGCGTCCGGCGCACCAACCCCGCCTCCTCCAGTAGTGCGTCCAGGTGCGCCGGGGCGTACGCCACCTGGGTCTCGCCGTACTCGACTACGCCCGCGCCAGCGAGGTCAACGATGGAGTAGCGGACAGCGCTCGTCGTCGAGTCCGGATGCCAGGCGGAGTCCCGGAGCACCAGGTGGGGGCGGTCGGAGAACAGGCCCCGCTCCACACCGGACCAGGTAGCGGGTGCTTCGCCCAGTGCCTGGATGGCCTCGGCCCGTGACACCTCCAGCAGCACCGCCCCACCGGGGGCCAGCGCCGCAGCGGCACGGGCGAGGATCGCCGCGACGTCCGAGGGCCGGAAGACGTTGACCTCCCCGAACAGCATCATCACGAGGTCCCAGGGTCCGCCGAAGTCCGCGGCTCGCACGTCCACCAGGCGGTACCGCTCCCCGTCACCCGCTCGGCCATTCGCGTAATCCACCGACGCGGGCGAGATGTCCAGGCCGAGACAGGTGTGGCCGCGGCGAGCCAGGCGCGAGGTGTAGAGCCCGGGCCCACAGCCAAGGTCGAGCACCTGCGCAGGCATCTCCCGGAGCACGGTCTCGTGGATCCATGCCACCTGGCGGTCCACCACCTCCGGGCGGCGGCTGGCGGCATCGTGCGAGTCAGCGAGGTGCTCTCGGAGCATCCGCTGGCTGAACGCCGGCTCGGCCCACGGGATCTTCTCGTGCTCCCACGGCTGCGGCGGCTCCCGGTTGACCAGCCTCGCGAGGTCCATCCGCGACTCCTCTGCCGCCGGAGCGTAGGCGCGCCGCAGACGGGGGTACAACGCCGGGACGCGGTATCCTCGACCCCTCCCCGCCGCGTGAAGGTGCCTGTGCCGGCCGACTACCCCCTGCTGCGAGACGTGCTCGGCCGCGAACTGGACGCGGGCGGGCCCGACCGTGCCTCGGCCGGGGGCCTGGACGCGCTGCTGCGCGCGCAGGCCATGGACGAGCCCCCGAACTCACCGCTGCTGCGGATGATCGCCGCCCTCCCCGCGGAGGGGTACGCCTCGCTGCCCGTCTCGGAGCGCGAGGTGTGGCTGCGCCGCGCGCTCGCGACCGTGCGGCGCGAACTGGCGCTGGAGGAGCACCTGGAACCCGTGCGCCCGGACGCCCCGGGAGGGCGCCCGCGCAGCGGTCGAGGGCCCTCGACGCGCGCGAAGAAGCCGAAGTCCCCGCCCGTGGATGGCCCCCCGAGCCCCGCTAAGGCCGGGCGAGGGAAGGCGGCGGCCTCGAAGGCAGCGGCACAGCCAGCGGCGGCGGCCGAGAAGAAGATCGCGCCGGGAGCGGCGGGGCTGGACCTGCCCATCGAGAAGGCGGGCACGGGGCTGCGCGGGGCGACGCTCACCAAACTCGAGAAACTCGGCATCCGCACGGTGGGGGACGCGCTGCGTCACTACCCGTTCCGCCACGTGGATTTCAGCCGCACCCTGCCCATCAGCGCGCTCCGTCCCGGCCAGGAACAGACCGTCCGAGGCGTGGTGGAGACCTCGCGGGTGGTGCCCATGGGGCGTGGCGGGCGGATGAAGGCCAGCGAGATCTGGATCTCGGACGGCTTCGGCCGCATCTCCGCCGTGTTCTTCAACCAGCCGTTCCAGGTCAAGAACTTCCCCGTGGGCGCGGAGGTGGCGCTGGCCGGCAAGGTGGTGGTGGTGCGCGGCCGCGTGGGCTTCACCAACCCGGAGTGGGAGCGCCTGGACGCGGAGCACGGCTCCGGCGGCCGCCTCATGCCCGTCTACCACCTCACCGAGGGGGTCCCGCAGCGCACGCTGCGGACGGCGATCGCGAAACTCCTCGAGCGCTTCGTGGAGCGCCTGGAGGATCCGCTGCCGGAGGCCATGCGGAAGCGCCACCGGCTGCTCGGGCTGGTGGAGGCCACCCGCCAGGCGCACTACCCGGACAGCGAGGCGGCACTCCGCGAGGCCCAGCGCCGCCTGGCCTTCGACGAACTGCTGGCCGTGCAGGTCGGCGTGCAGGCGCGCAAGCGCGAATGGCAGGCGGAAGGGCAGGCGCCCGCCCTCACGGACCATGCCTCGGCGGATGCCTTCCTGCAGACGCTGCCCTTCACCCTCACCGCCGCCCAGCATCGCGTGCTGGGCGAGGTGCGCCGCGACCTCGCCCGCACCGTGCCGATGTCGCGACTCCTCGAGGGCGACGTGGGCTCCGGGAAGACCGCCGTGGCGCTGGCCGCCATGCTCTCCGCCGCCGCGGAGGGCTACCAGGCCGTGCTGATGGCGCCCACGGAGGTGCTGGCGGAACAGCACTACCGCACCGTCTGCCGACTGCTGACCGGCGAGCCGGAGCCGCCCCTCACCGGCCTCGTCCGCGTGCCCGACCCCAACGCCGAGGGCGGCTCGCGGCAGGTGCATCTCGCGCTGCTCACCGGCTCCACGCCGGCGAAGGAGCGGCGCGCGGCCGTGGAGGCCATCCGCCTGGGCGCAGCAAACCTGGTGGTGGGCACCCACGCGCTCATCCAGGAGGGCGTGGACTACCACCGCCTGGGCCTGGCCGTGGTGGACGAGCAGCACCGCTTCGGCGTGATGCAGCGAGGCGACCTGCGCCGCAAGGGCGCGGAGAGTGCCGCCTCGCGCGGGGGGACGCTCACCCCGCACCTCCTCGCCATGTCCGCCACGCCCATCCCGCGCTCGCTGGCGCTCACGCTCTACGGCGACCTCGACCTCTCGGTCATCGACGAGATGCCGCCGGGCCGGACGCCCATCGCGACGAAGTACCTCACGCCCATCCAACGCCGGGAGGCGTTCGTGCAGGTGCGGCAGGAGATCGAGGCGGGCCGGCAGGCGTTCGTGATCTGCCCGCTGGTGGAGGGCTCGGAGTCCGTGCAGTCCCGCGCCGCCACCGAGGAGTACGAGCGCCTGCGCACGGAGGAGTTCCCGGACCTGGCGGACCGCATCCTGCTGCTCCACGGCCGCATGGCGGCGAAGGAGAAGGACCGAGTGATGCGCGCTTTCGCGGACCGCGAGGCGGACATCCTGGTCTCCACCGCCGTGGTGGAGGTGGGCATCGACGTGCCGAACGCGACGGTGATGATCATCGAGGGCGCGGACCGCTTCGGCCTGGCGCAGTTGCACCAGTTCCGTGGCCGCGTCGGCCGCGGCGACCACCCGAGCGTCTGCTACCTGCTGGCGGACGACCCCACGCCCGAGGCGGAGGAGCGCCTGAGCATCATGGAGCGCACCCGCGACGGCTTCGAACTGGCGGAGGCGGACCTGCAGTTGCGCGGCCCCGGGGACCTCTTCGGCACCGCCCAGTCCGGCGCCCCCACCCTCCGCGTCGCCTCACTCCTCGACGTCACGCTCATCGACGCCGCCCGCCGCGAGGCAGAGACCCTCCTGGATGAGGACCCCGACCTCGCCTCGCCAGAGCACCGCGCGCTCCGCTACGCGATCGCGGATCGGGCGGCCTCGGTGGTGGGGGAGATGCATTAGGGCTGACCCGATCCTGCGCTTTCGATCCGCGGGGCTAGGTCCGTCATCACATAGTGCACAAACTGAGATCCGAAACTCGTTAGTACGTAGGGCTTCGTGTCCTCAAACGACGACTCTAACGTGGTCGGGGCTGGCACCCCCTTGGGGCGCCGCTTCGGAGTCCTCTTCATAAAGCGCCCGTCTCCAGTTACTTCACGCGCCTGACGCATCACTCCGCCCGTGCTGAGATCCCGAATTAAGGTTCGATAGAGATCCGCCTCCGCCGAGTCCTCCCGTGGGAGCTCGTCCCCATAGATACGTGTCCATAGCTCGTACCGGGTGAGCCCGGGATTCTGGTAGAGCTCGCCGATCATTTGGACGTGCGACTCGTGGTACCTCTCGAGGAGCTGGAGGAACAGTCTGAGAACATCGTCCGAAACCAGACGTGTCCCGGCTGCGTTGGTCACAAGGTGCTTGATCTGTTGCCGCTTCTCGTCCGTTGCTGCCTCGTCCCAAGCGCGGAAGGCGTCGCGAACGATCTGGAGGTATTCCGTGCTTTCCAGCCGGTCCAGCATCTCGTCGCCAAACTCGGACACGCGAACGAGCACGTCGTCTACTACTGCACCGAGCGCATTTAGCCGGTCTTCATGCTGCCTGAGCCAGATCAGCTGAAGCCGATCCGTCCGGCGCGATGATGAGTCTTCTCGGAAGCTCTGGGCGGCGGCGACGAATCCACCGATCCAAGGGACTCCGCTCACTGCCGCGATCGCAAACTTCTCCAGTGCCTGGCGCCTCCGCGAGTCAGTCGCTTCCTCCAACTCGCCGGTGAGATACCGCACTACGGCCCCGTCGTTAACCGTGTCGCCCATGGAATCCTCCGCTCTGGCACGATCTTAGAACATATGTGCTTGCAACGCTCGCATCCGTCTGACTTTCCCCTGATACCCTCGCCCCATCGGGGTCGCGCGCGAGGCTTGCGAGGCGTGCCCGATGCCCCCACTCCCCCGATCCCTGCTGCTAGCCGCCGTCCTGGTGCTGCCGGTGGTCCTCGTCGCGTGTGGCGACGGGGACGATGACCCGGACCTCCTGGCCGACACCGTCTTCGAGATGAACCGCACGGACGGGGCGCCGGAGGAGGTCGACTCCTACGGCGAACTGGAGGAGGCGGTGGAGTTCGAGGTGCCTCTCCCTTTGGAACTCCCGCTGGACATGAGCGTCCAGCGCGTGCTCGCCACCCCCGAGGGGACGCCGAAACTGGGGGCGCTTCTGCAGTTCTTCATGAACGCCCCCGGCACCACGACCGCCAGCACGCTGACCGTGATGGGATCGCCTCGCGGGACGCCTCGACAGGTGGCCCCGGTGGAGATCTCGGAGGGGATCGAGGGGTACTTCACCGCTTCCGCTGAGGACCCGGGCGCGCAGAACTGGGTGCTGGAGTGGGAGTCCTGCGACCTGGCCTACGCCTACCAGGCGCCGCCGAGCATGGAGTCCAACGACGTGCTCTCCATTGCACGGGCGTTCGCAGAGGCGTGCGAGGCGTAACACCGGCGGGAAGCGCCCGGGCGCTCTGATAGCCTGCCCCCGTCACGGCTGGCGGGGTCGCCAACCTGTGAGCCACGCCATGCCCGGAACGCCCTCCCCTGCCCCCGCGCCCGACTCCCTCGCCCCGCCCGCCCGTCCAAGGTCCCGTCCGCGGTTGCGCCTGCTGGTGGGCATCGCCCTCCTGGGCACGGTGGCCCTCGCCTGTAACGAGGGGGGGCCGGAGTCCGACATCCTGGCGGACGTGCCGCTGTACGAGGAGCAGGCGGACGGCACGCGCACCGAACTGGACGGCACGGACGAACTCGCAGAGGTGCTGGACATCGAACTGGACCTGCCGGAGGCGCTTCCGGAGGGCCTCACGATCGTCGAGGGCGTGGTGCTGCCCCCGGGGCGCGTGCTGGAACTGCCGCTCCGCGGGGAGGGCGGCGAGGAAGCGCGCATGCGCATCAACCGCGACACCGCGAACCCCACCTCGGGCGAGCCGGTGATGGACATCGGGGGCGTGCGGGTCTTCCAGGGCGCCTCCGAGGAGACGGACGAGACCGTCTACCACTGGGCGTCCTGCCGCCAGAACTACGCGCTGCAGACCGCGGACGAGTGGGCGACTCCACCCATCGAGGAGATCATCGGGACGTTCGTGAACTCCTGCGAGCAGCCGTTCTCGCCGCCGGCCTCGTAGCGCGCGGAAGGCGCGTGGGGGGACCGCGGGCGTCCCGGGCTCGCACTTCGACGGGCTCAGTGTGAGCGGGATGGGGGCGGCTCAGTGTGAGCGGAGGCTGGCGCTGCGCGGGCGTCCCCGCGCTCGCACTTCGACGGGCTCAGTGTGAGTGGGGTTGGCGGCGGCTCAGTGGAGCGGGGTTGGGGCGCGGCTCGGAGCGAGCGGAGTGCCGGGCGGGGCCGCGTCAGGCGGCGGCGCGGAGGTCGGGTTCTTCGAGGGCGCCGGTCAGCGCCTCGATGAGGCGCTCCAGGCGGACGACGCCCACGTAGTCGCCCACGTCGTCGATGCAGACCAGTGGGTCGAACCGCCTCGAGGGCGGGCGGCCGACGGCGCGGCGGGCGGCGTCTCCCACGGCGGTGGAGCGCTTGACCACCGTGACGGGGCGCAGGGGGCCACGGTCGCGGGTGTTGAAGAGGCCCACAGGGCGGCGGAACTCGTCCAGCACGGGTAGCAGCGCCATGGCGGGCGTGCCCTCGGCGGCCACGTCCAGCAGCCAGGCGCCCTCCATCTCCCGGCCGTGCTCCAGGTAGGGCCACGGCTCCACGAAGCGCTGCACCGTGAGCCGCGCGGCGGCCAGGTTGGCGGCGCGCACCAGCAGTTCGCGGATCTCCACCGGCAGCGGCGCCCACTCCGCCGAGGGCCGGCCCAGCAGGTAGCCCTGCGCCAGCGGCACGCCCAGCCGCGTGAGCGACGTCAGTTCGGCCACCGTCTCCACGCCCTCCGCCAGCACCCACGCGTCGATGCGCCCAGCGAACTGGCCGAACATCTCCACCAGCGCCAGTTTCGCCTCGTCCGTGGCCATGCCCGCCACCAGCGAGCGGTCCAACTTCACGAAGTCCGGCCGCAGTTGCAGCACATGCGCCAGGCTGGCATACCCGGGCTTCACGTCGTCCAGCGCCAGGTACGCGCCGCGCTTGCGGATGGCCTCCGCGACCTCGACCACGCGCGCGACCTCCACGGAACCCATCTCGCGGCCACTCCGCGCGGAGTGTCGGCCGCGCTCGAGCGCGGCGTGATCCGGGATCTCCACAACGATGCGGTGGAGGCCGCGGGGGGAGAAGAGGACGCGCTGCACCAGGTCCGAGGCGAACGCCTCCGTGGAGAGGTTCACGGTCAGGAAGGTGTTGGGCGGCAGCCGGTCGCGCGCGTCCAGGGCGCGCGTGAGCACGCGCGCCTCCAGTTCCGGGAGCACGCCCAGCGCGCGGGCGCGGGCGAACCACGCCGGAGGCGGGGAGGCGGGCACGCCCTCGGCAGAGCCGTCGAAGCGGCTGAGGGCCTCGTAGCCCACGATGGCGGCGTGGTGGAGGTCCACGATGGGCTGGAACGCCAGCGAGAAGCCGTCGCCCCGCAGGGCGCGGTCGATCGCTCGAGCCCACGGATCGACCGGGCCCCGCGGCGACGGGCCAGGTGGCGTGTTCGCCATCGCGCTGCACTTTCCAGCGCCCCCGCCGCGACCGCGGCAGGGACTCCCATGGCGATCATCGGCAGATCAGGCGAGGCATGAAGGAGGCCCCCTCCCAGCAGGGAGGGGGCCTCCAGGCCACCTGTCCTCGCGAAGTGCCTAGCGGCGGGTGAGCGTGCGGGCCGCCACTGCCCCGCCTCCCGCCAACAGCACCGCGGCGAGGCCCAGCCAGAGCGCGGGCCCCGTCGAGCCGGCGGCCAGTCCGGCGTTGCCCGCGGACGACGGGGACGGCGTGCCCACGGTCGGTGGGGCTGCCGTGCCAGTGGCCGTGGGGGTCGCGGTGGCCGTCGGTGTCGCCGTCGGAGTCGCCTGGCTCAGGCTGGGCGGCAGGAGCACCGAGTCAATGACGTGGATCACGCCGTTGGTGGCCAGGATGTCCGTGTCCGTCACGGTGGCCTCGCCGTTCAGGATCACCTCCCCGTTGACTACTTCAATCTCGATGGTCTCGCCGCCGACCGTCTCGGCCTCAGAGAGACCGACAACGTCGGCGGCCCGAACATCGCCCTCCACCACGTGGTAGAGCAGGACGGTTCGGAGCGCCTCGGTATCTGCCAGCAGGGCGTTGAGCGTGGCGCTGGGGACGGCCGCGAACGCCTGGTCCGTGGGGGCGAAGACCGTGAACGGCCCGTCCCCGCGCAGGGTCTCCTCCAGCCCTGCAGACTGGATGGCGCTCACAAGGCTCTCAAAGGTGCCGGCACCAACGGCAGTATCGACAATGTCGTCCGTTGGCTCCTGTGCCAGCGCGGCGCCCGACAGGGCGGCGAACACCAGCATCGCGATTCCCGCGGCAATCATTCTTCTCACCGGAACTCTCCTTGGGGTGTGCGCGGGCAGACGTCGGCTGCGGAGGCATGGTGGGCCCTCCGCTGCCCGCCTGCTCGGCGGGCCCACGCCCGGATGGTCAGCGCGGGTTCGCTATGACGGTGTGACGAATCCCGCGGGATCGTGGCGATGGCATGTGACTCGCCGGAACTGTCAGGAAGGGCGCCGCGTCGCCCGAGCCGTGGGGCCGCGATACACTGGCGGCCCTCGCGCGGGCGCCGGTCTGACGGCGTGGATGACCGCGCGGCGGCAAGCAGGAAGGCCCGGCACCGTTGATCCGTGACGACGTCATCGCGCTGGTGGAACGCGCCCTGGCCGCGGCGCAGCAGGCAGGCGACCTGCCGCAGTTCGCCGCGCCCGAGGTCACAGTGGAGCACCCGGCGCGGGTCGAGCACGGCGACTTCTCCGCCAACCTCCCGCTGCGCATCCAGGGCCTGGCCCGCATGAAGGCCATCGAGGTGGCGGAGGCCCTCCGCCGGCACGTCCCGACGCACGAGGCCGTGGAGCGCGTGGCCGTGGCGCCGCCGGGGTTCCTCAACTTCTACCTGGCGGCCCAGTGGGTCGCCGCGCAGACCGCGTCCATCATCGCGGCAGGGCCGGACTTCGCCTCCACGGACGTGGGCGGCGCCAAGCGCGTGCAGATCGAGTACGTCAGCGCCAACCCCACGGGCCCCGTCCACGTGGGCAACGGCCGCGGCGCCGCCATTGGCTCCACGCTGGCGCGGGTGATGTCCGCAGCCGGCTTCCAGGTGGAGCAGGAGTACTACATCAACGACGGCGGCACCCAGGTGGCCATCTTTGGCCGCACCCTGTACGCGCGCTACCAGCAACTCTTCGGCCGCGAGGCGCAGATCCCGGAGAACGGCTACCCCGGCGAGTACGTCCGCGAGATCGCGGAGGCCGTGAAGGAGCGCGTGGGCGACCAGTACCTGAAGGAACCCGGCGAGGAGCCGGACCCGGAACTGGGCCGCATTGGCCTGGACGTCATGGTGGAGGGCATCCGCCGCGACCTGGCCGCCATGGGCGTGGAGTACGACCACTGGTTCTCGGAGCGCTCCCTCATGCAGGAGGGCGGCGCCTACGACGTGGTGATGGACCTGCTGGAGCAGCAGAACTACATCGCCCGGCGCGAGGGTGCCGTGTGGTTCACCTCCAGCGAACTGGGCGAGTCCAAGGACAACGTGCTGATCCGCTCGGATGGCCAGCCCACCTACTACGCCACGGACATCGCCTACCACTACGACAAGTTCGTGCTGCGCAAGTTCGACCGCGTGATCGACATCTGGGGCGCCGACCACCAGGGGCACGTGTCACGCGTGAAGGCCGCCGTGGCAGCCGTGGGCGCGGACCCGGAGGCGCTGGAGGTGCTGCTCTACCAGTTGGTGACGCTGAAGCGCGGCGCCCAGGTGGTGCCGCTCTCCAAGCGCGCCGGCGAGATCGTCACGCTGCGCGACATCGTGGACGAGGTGGGCGCGGACGCCACGCGCTTCTTCTTCCTGCTGACCGGCGCCAACCAGACCATGGACTTCGACCTGGACCTGGCGAAGAAGCAGTCAGACGAGAACCCCGTCTACTACGTGCAGTACGCCCACGCCCGCATCGCCAGCGTGCTGGCGAAGGCCGCCGACGAGGGCCACTCATCGGCCGGCGGGGACACCAGCCTGCTGACGCACGAGACGGAGCAGGCCCTGCTGCGCCGGCTGCTGCTGCTGCCGGAGGTGGTGGAGAAGGTGGTCCTGGAACTGGCGCCGCACCACCTGCCGCACTACGCGCAGGACCTGGCCAGCGCCTTCCATGCGTTCTACACGCAGTGCCGGGTGATCCAGGCGGACCAGCCGGACCTGACGAAGGCCCGCCTCCTGCTGCTGCAGGCCACCCAGGTGGTGCTGGCCCGCACGCTGGGCCTGATGGGCATCTCCGCGCCGGCATCGATGTAACTCGCCACCCGGCCGGGCGCGCGTCCGCATGGGCGGCGTGACGATGGCCGCAGCAGGCAGGGCAACCAGAAAGGCGCAGCCGTGACCTCTACCTCCACGGGTGACTCCACGGTTCAAGCCGAACGCAAGCGCATCCTCACCGGCGTGCGCCCAACCGGGTCGCTGCACCTGGGCCACTACGCCGGCGCGCTGGAGAACTGGATCCGCCTGCAGACCGAGTACGAGTGCTTCTTCCTGATCGCGGACTACCAGGTCTCCGACTACGCCGACGACTTCCAGCGCGTCCGCGAGTCGGTCATCGAGGTGGCGCTGGACTGGCTCGCGGTGGGCCTCGACCCGGAGGGCAGTCACTACACCATTGAGAGCATGGTGCCGGAGCACGCGGAACTCACCACCTGGCTGTCGTGGTGGGTGCCGCTGGGGATGCTGGAGCGGAACCCCACGCTGAAGTCGGAGATGGCGGACCTGGAGGCGAAGTCCTCCGTGCCCGTGGCGTTCTTCAACTACCCGATGATGCAGGTGGCCAACATCCTGATGCCGAAGGCCCACCTGGTCCCCGTGGGCGACGACCAACTCCCCCACATCGAGATGACCCGCGAGGTCGCACGGCGCTTTAACCGCAAGTTCGACCGCGAGGTCTTCCCGGAGCCGGAGGGCCTGGTGGGCCGCGTGGCGCGGCTGGTGGGCACGGACGGCAACGCGAAGATGAGCAAGTCCCGCAACAACGCCATCTTCCTCAAGGACGACGAGGACACCGTGAACCAGAAGGTGCGCGGCATGTTCACGGACCCCACGCGTCTGCGCGCCACGGACCCCGGCCATGTGGAGGGCAACCCGGTCTTCATCTACCACGACGCCTTCAACCCGGACGTGGCCGAGGTGGACGATCTGAAGGAGCGCTACGTCGCCGGCAAGGTGGGCGACGTGGAGGTGAAGCAGAAACTCGCCCGCGCCCTGAACACCTTCCTGGAGCCGATCCGCGAGCGCCGCGCCTACTACGAGGCGCGCCCGAACCTGGTGCGGGAGGCCCTGGCGGCCGGCACGGCCCACTCCCGCGAGGTGGCGCAGGCCACCATGGCAGACGTGCGCGATGCGATGCAGATCAACTACCTGGGGTGACCCCGGGGGCGCCCACGGGCACGCGGACGGCCTTGTTGTACCGTGCGGGCGGGCGCGCCGAGCCCATCGCCTTCTTTAGCGCTGGGTTACGCGAGCAGTTGCTGGTGCAGCGTCTGCGTCTCGGGTGATGGGTCGGCGCCAAGTTCTTCCGACAAAAGACGGCGACAGCGCTCGTAGGCCAGGAGCGCCTCCGCACGGCTGCCCGACTCCGCATGTGCACGCATGAGGATCTGGTAGCCCGTCTCGCGGAACGGCTCCAACTGGATCAGTTCCTCCGCGAGCGTCGCGGCAATGTTGGACTCGGAGTTGCGCAGGGAGACCAGCGCGAGGCACTCCGTGGCCCGCACAAGGAGAGCCAGCATGTGCGCGCGCTGCTGCTCCACCCACGGCCCTTCCTCGCCGGCGAGGAACGGGCGCCGGGCGATGTGGTACGCGACCCCTCCGACTCCCAGGGCCGTCCGCAGGTCCCCTGCCTGCAACGCGGACTCCGCCTCGTGCGCGGCGGCGGACGCCGCCTGGACGTCCACCCATGCGCCCGCGGGAAGCCGCAACTCGTAGCACCCGAGCGCCGACAGGATCGCCTGCTTGGGCAGCCCCGCCTCCCGCAGCAGCCGTCTGAGCTTGCTCACCACCGCGCTCAGCGCAGTCTCCCATGACGGCGGTGGCCCGTCCGGCCAGAGCACGTCCGCGAGTTCCTCGCGAGGGACGGGAACGCGTCGCAGCGTGAGGTACGCGAGCAGCAACCGGCCCTGGCGCCCCGGGAGGGCGGCCTGATCTGTCAGCCCGCGTCCGGGTACCTCCACGCACATGCGCCCGGCCAGGTAGATGCGGACCTGGGGATCCAAGGTTTCTCCAAACCACAGCCAAGCCGCCCGCAACCGGACAGCAAACCTCCTCTGGATAGTAAGCGCTGGGCGGCGGTGGTCAGTGGAGAGGCGCCCCGGGATGGCGCTCCATCTCCGAGCCGGGGCACCTGAGAAACAACGGATAGGAAAGGAACCAGACATGACAACCGTGCAGACGAAGAACGGCATCGACGTCACTCAGCTGAACAACATGATCGAGGCGGTTACGGAGGATCCGAACCTGGCGCGGGCCACGTTCCACACCTCCACCACGTGGCAGGCCGGCTTCCGCAGCGACGCGAAGGTGGGCGACTACGAGCAGGGAGGTTCGGAGGTGGTGCGCGGTCGCACCTTCATGGTGGCGGCTGACCACCCCGAGGGGCTCCTGGGCGGGAACGAAGCCCCCGCCGCCGTGGAGACGCTGGTGGCAGCCGTGGCGGGCTGCATCGCCGGCGGCTGGGCGACGTTCGGCGCCGCGCTGGACATCCCCATCGAGGAACTCGAGATCGACCTGGAGGGAGACATCGACCTCCAGGGTTTCATGGGCCTCGGCGAGGGCGTGCGGCCCGGGCTGGAACGCATCCGCGGCACGGTCAGCGTGAAGAGCTCGGCATCCGACGAGCAGTTGCAGCAACTGAAGGAACTGGCGCAGCAGCGCTCCCCGGTCGTCGACTCCCTGCGAGTCCCGGTGGAAACGGAACTCGTGCGCCGCTAGACCGGCCCCCCACCGGCGGCGGTAAGACCGCCGCCGGTGGGGCGAGATCCGCCGCCCTGCACGTGAAAGGCACAACCGTGACCACGATCCACGCCGGCCCCGTCGAGTCGGCAATCGAACTACACGAGGAGATCCGCGCCCGTGCGGCGGACATCGAGGAGCAGCGGCGGATCCCTCCGGACCTGGTGGACCGACTCCGGGGACGCGGCCTGTTCCACCTCGGCCTCCCTGAGTCCATGGGCGGGCTGGGCCAGGATCCGGTTACGGCCGCACGCGTGGTGGAGGAACTGGCGCGTGCGGATGGCTCCGTGGGCTGGGTCGCCATGGTGGCGGCCCAGGCCACCTGGTACGCCTCGTTCCTAGAGGACCGGGACGTGCAGGCCATCTGGGGCGACGGCGGCATCGTGGCAGGGACGGCTCGGCCAACCGGTCGGGCACTGGCCGTCGACCGTCCTGAGCCCGGGTACCTCGTCACCGGCCAGTGGCCCTTCGCCAGCGGTAGCACCCACGCCGACTGGTTCATGGGCGAGTGCGTCATCCACGATGGGGATGGGCCTCGAACGGACGCTGCCGGCAACGAGGTCACTCGCGCGCTCTTCGTGCCACGGGAGGAAGTGACCGTCCTGGACACGTGGCACACCACCGGGCTCCGCGGCACGGCCAGCAACGACTTCCGCGTCCAGGACGCCTTCGTCCCGGCGTCGCGTGGCTTCCGGATGCTGGCCTCGCCGCCGAAGCAGCCGTGGGCGCTGACGGGCGCAGAGCCGCTAGTCTTCATCAACCATGGCGCGCACGCGCTCGGCGTGGGCAGGGCGGCAGTGGAGGCCGCCCTGGAGGTCGTGAACAGCAAGCGCGGCTGGGGTGGCCAACCGTTGGCTGCGGTGCCGCGACTCCAGGCCACGGTCGCAGAGGCGACCGTGCTGGTCGAGTCGGCTCGGGCGTACCTCTATGAGCAGGCGACGGCGCTGTGGGAGGCGCTCGGCGAGGGCGGGCCGACACACCACCAGCGAGCGAGGACTCGGCTGGCGACTACCCATGCCGTGCGGGCGAGCGCGCAGGCCACGGACCTCGTCCACGGCGCACTGGCGACCTCCGCGATCTTCACCTCCAGCAGCCTGGAGCGGCCCTTCCGGGACATCCATACCGCGGCTGCGCACGTGATGGTCGGCCCGATGACACTGGAGGCGGCAGGACGCGTCGAACTCGGGCAGGAGCCGGCATTCCCCTTCTTCTGACGCCGGCCCCGTCTCCGACGCAGCCCAGGGGACGACCGTCCGGTAGGCTACGGGCGGCGCACCCGGAGACGCGGTGGGTGGCGCCAGGAAGGAGGGCAGCGTGGTCCAGAAGATCGTTCGCTGCTACTGCGGGTACTCCGCCGAGGGCACCGACGACGAACTCGTGGTGGCCGTCCAGGCCCACGTACGCGAAGTGCACCGCATGGAGTACACGCGCGACGAGGTGCTGGCGATCGCGGAGCCGCGCGGATAGCGTGACGTCCTTGTCATGTCGGTCGGCGGGAAGAACTGCAGCCCCCAAGTACCAGCACTCCGGGGACATCGAAACAGGGCCGCTCTCGCGGCCCTGCTGTGATCCTCGATGCCTCGCTGCCGGCTAACGGCGGTCCAGCGGGACGAACTCGCGGTCGTTGTGGCCCACGTAGACCTGGGACGGGCGGAAGATCCGGTTGCCGGACTCCCACTGCTCGCGCATGTTCGCCGTCCAGCCCACGGTGCGGGAGGCGGCGAAGATGGGCGTGAACAGGTCGATCGGGATGCCGATGGCCGCGAACACGCACCCGGAGAAGAGGTCCACGTTCGGATAGAGGCCGCGATGGCCCAGCCGCTCGGTGGCTACCTTCTCCACGGTCAGCGCGATCTGGTAGAGGTCGTCCACCTGGGTGCCCGGCTCAATGACCTCAGCCGCCAGGGTCTGGATGACCTTGGAGCGCGGGTCCTTCACGTGGTACACGCGGTGGCCGAACCCCGGGATCTTGTACTTGTCGTCCAGCAGGCGCTCGATCTTCTCTTCCGCCTTGGCCGGATCCGCAATGTCCATGAACAACCGCAGGGAGGCCTCGTTGGCGCCGCCGTGCGCGGGGCCGGAGAGCGCGCCAATGGCGCTGGAGACCACCGCGTTGGGCTCCGCCTTGGTGGAGGTCACCACGCGCGAGGTGAACGTGGATGCGTTCCCGGCGGAGTGGTCTGCCTGCAGGATCAGCAGCGCGTTCATCACGCGCTCTTCCAGTTCGCTCGGCTCCTTGCCCGTGATCTGCCGGAGCATGGAGCGCGCCGTGGACTCACCCGGGCGTGCTGCCTCGTGCTCGCGGCCGTCGATCGCCTCGGCGATGACGCCCACCAACTGGCCGACCTTCGCCACCAGTTGCAGGCCGCGCGTCTGGACGGTATCCACCTTGCGCTCGAAGTCATTGTCCATGGGGCCCAGCACGGCCACGGCGGCCTGCAGGGCGAACATGGGGTGGGTCATCCGGGCGGCGGTGCGCGCCAGCGCCACCTGCTCGTCCGTTAGGGTGCGGTACTCCTCGAAGAGCCGCGTGATCTCGTCCACGCGGGCTCCCGAGGGGAGTTCACCGTCATAGAGGAGGGCCACCACCTCCTCGAACGTCACGCCCGGTCGGGTGAGGTCCTCGATGGAGTACCCGCGGTAGGTGAGACGCCCGGCTTCACCGTTGACGAGGGAGATCGCCGACTCGGCGATCGGGACGCCCTCGAGTCCCGGTGTGTAGTTCGGGGTGTCTGTAGTCATCGTTGGCTTCCAATCTCGCACCCGGGCATTCAGCGCATCGGCCGCCCCTGGGTAGTTCTGTCAACGACTCGGACGGTTCCGGCTGGCGACTCACGCTGGCTGCGGAGGAGCCGGATTGGGCGGTCCCGCCGGAAGCATAGCACCCCCGGAGGAGGGCAACGTCATCGGGTTGTTATAGGCGTTCCGAACAGGATAACGCAGGTGTGGTACGCCCTGGAGGCCCTCTCTAAGGACGCTCCGAAGAACCTGCGTGCTCTCCCACAAACGATTTCACGAGGTCGTAGACCTGTGCCTCGTGCTCCATCAGGCCATGGCCGGAGCCTTCCAGAATCACGAGCCGCTTCGGCTCGCGTGCACGCTCGAACACGTCCTCGGACGCAGCCTTGTCCAGCACTTCGTCCCGGGAGCCGTGGATTAGGAGGAGGGGCTTGCCCAGGTCCTCCACCTCGAACGTGCCATAGCGCTGCGTGGACATGGAGCAGACGGCCGTGGTCAACGTGGTCAGTTCGCCCGCCTTCACCGCCACGGCCCCGCCAAACGAGTGGCCCACCAGCACCACGCGCTCCGCGCCCACGGCCTTCAGGAAGGAACAGGCTGCCATGGCGTCCGCCACGCACTCCTCGAACTCCCCGGCCTCGCGATAGCGCACGCGGACGGCGGACAAGCCCTCCCCCACCAGGTCCTGGCCCAGGCGCACGAAGAGGTCATTGGCCGGCCCTCGGTCGCCGCCGCCGGCGCCCGCGAGGAAGACCGCCACGCCCGTGCTGCCTTCCTTCGCGGCCATCAGCAGCGTGATCAGGCCGCGGGTGGTGTCCAGTTCCACCTCCAGCCAGCCCGGCTCGTCACTCTCCTTGCCGCGGACGCCGCGGATGGAGAGCGTGATGTCCTCCGCCGGCGTGGCGCCGAACGGGTCGTCCGGGTCCGAGGGTGGCTGGCCGCCACCCCCGCCGCCCCCGGGAGGGCCGCCGCCGGTCCCGCGAGGCAGCCCGAAGGGCGAGCCACCGGGGCGCGGGGCGTTGCCGTCCCCCCGGTCCTGGCCGTGTCCCTGCCCGTTTGCGGAGTCACCGTTGTTCGTCATGGTGGCGGAGCGTAGCAGACGCTCAATCGAGGGTGAGCGAGAGAGATAGCGCGCCCCTCAGGCGACCGGCGGGGGCGCCTGGCGGTGCCAGTCCGAGATGCCCTCGTAGGCATGCGCGACACCCAGCAGCGTGGACTCCTCGAACGGCCGGCCGACCAGTTGCAGGCCCACCGGCAGACCGTCCGCGAAGCCGCAGGGGATGCTCAGGCCGGGGTTGCCGGCGATGTTCACGGGGATGGTGTAGAGGTCGTTCAGGTACATGGCGTAGGGGTCGTCGAGTTTCTCGTTCAGCCGGAAGGCGGCATTGGGGCTGGTGGGCGAGACGATGACGTCGCACTGCTCCAGCGCTGCGTCGAACTCGCGGCGGATGAGCGTGCGCACCTTCTGCGCCTTCAGGTAGTAGGCGTCGTAGTAACCGGCGGAGAGCGCGTAGGTGCCCAGCATCACGCGGCGCTTCACCTCCGCACCGAAGCCCTGGCCGCGCGTCTGTGACATCTCGTCCTCAGCGCTGCGCCCGTTGGTCACGGAGAACCCGTACTTCACGCCGTCGTAGCGGGCCAGGTTCGCGGACGCCTCGGACGGGGCAATGATGTAGTAGACCGGCAGCGCCTTGGGCGCCGTGGGCAGCGAGATGTCCCGCACGATGGTCGCGCCCTGCGCCGCCATGGCATCGATGGCCGCTTCCACGGGCTGGCGCACCGCGGGGTCCAGGCCCTCGCCGAAGAACTCCGCGGGCACGCCCACGCGCAGGCCCTGGAAGCCGCGCTGAAAGTGCTCCTGGTAGTCCGGCACGGGGACGTCCGCCGTGGTGGCGTCCATGGGGTCCACGCCGGCGATCGCCTGCAGGAGGTCCGCCACGTCCTGGGCGTCCCGACCGAACGGGCCTACCTGTTCCAGCGAGGAAGCGAACGCCACCACGCCGAAGCGGGAGACGCGGCCGTAGGTGGGCTTCAGGCCCAGGATCCCGCAGAGCGCCGCCGGCTGGCGGATGGAGCCGCCCGTGTCCGTCCCCAGGGAAAGCGGTACGCCGCGCGCGGCCACGGTGGCGGCGGAGCCGCCGGAGGAGCCGCCCGGCACGCGGTCCAGGCCGTCCTTGCCCCAGGGGTTGTGCGTGGGCCCGAAGGCGGAGTGCTCCGTGGACGAGCCCATGGCGAACTCGTCCATGTTGGTCTTGCCCACCGTGACGGCACCGGCCTGGTTCAGCCGCTCCACCACGGTGCAGTCCAGCACCGGGACGAAGGACTCCAGCATCCGGGAGCCGGCGGTGGTGGGAATGCCGCGGGTGGAGAGCAGGTCCTTCACGCCCACGGGGATGCCCGTGAGTGGGCCGCCCTCCCCCGCGCGCAGGCGCGCATCCGCGGCCTCCGCCTGGGCCATGGCCAGGTCATCCGTCAGCGTGATGTAGGCGTTGAGGGCGTCCTCCTGCCGGCGCAGCAGCGCCAGGGTGGCCTCCGCCAGGTCGCGGGCGGTGTATTCGCCCGCCCGGAGGGCGGCGGCGTGCTCGTGCGCGGTGCGGTTCAGGTCGATCGCCATGGGGCGCCCTCTCGGTGGTGGGATGGGACTGTGGTGGGCGGGCGCTACTCCAGCACCGCGCGCACCCGGAGGTAGCCATCCTCCTGGCGTGGGGCGTTGCGCAGGACATCCTCCCGCGGCAACGAAGGACGCACTACGTCCGCCCGCTGGACGTTGGAGACGTCCAGGGACTGTGCGGTGGGCGGAACGTCCGAGGTGTCTACTTCGTTCAATACCTGGAAGTGATCAAGGATTCCCGAGAGTTGTTCACGGTAGCGTTCGATCTCCTCGTCGGTGAGGGCGATGCGCGCGAGTCGCGCGATGTGTCGCACCTCGTCGGTGGTCAGGGCCATGCGGACGCTCCTCGCCCGGTGGGTGACGCCTCATCAAGGCGTGCGCCGGGGATGTGCCGTGCTGCGCGCAAGCGCCGGGATGGAACCATTCTAGGAGGGCACTCCCTCACAGACGACCCACCGAGGATTCAAACCGCCGCCACCGCCCCTCTCACCCTTGCCCTGGGGCACAGAAGCCCGGCAGCCCGTACAGTGGTAGGTACCCACTGCACAGCCAGCCCCGCGGCTGGCTGCGGAGCCGGGCGGGGCCGAGGAGCGCACATGACGACCCCCTCGTCCGCGCGTGATCGCGGCGAACAGCCCGATGCCGCGCGCCTGGGGAACCCCTCGTTCGTCTGGCGGTCTGGCCAGGAACGAAGACTCGCCCTCATCGAGCGTTATGTCTCTCTAGATGGCCGGCGCGTGCTGGACCTGGGCTGTGGCCTGGGCGAGTACGTGCGCGGCTTCGCGCGGCGTGGCGCGCGGGCGGTGGGCTCGGACATCGCGGCGGACCGCCTCGTGGAGGCGGCCGAGCGCGTCCGCAACACGGCCACTGCCGGCGTGCAGGGGTTCATGGCCGCAGCCGGGGAGTCGCTCCCCTTCCGCGACGCCAGTCTGGACGTAATCGTGCTGAACGAGGTCATCGAGCATGTCCAGGACGACCGTCTGACGCTGCGGGAGGTGGCCCGTGTGCTGCGGCCCGGCGGCACCTGCGTGCTGTACGCCCCCAACCGCCTCTACCCGTTCGAGACACACGGCATCTACCTGGGGAAGCGCTACATCTTCGGCAACATCCCACTGGTGAATTGGCTGCCCGGCTTCCTGCGGGACCGGCTGGTGCCGCACGCGCGTGCGTATCGCCACGGGGACTGGCGACGGTTGATCGCCGGCACGGACCTCCGCATCGTGGATCAAGCGTACGTGTATCCAGGATTCGACAACATCGAGGCGCGCTCACGCATCCTTGCGCGGGCTGTCCGCCGTTTCTGTTATTGGGCTGAAGGAAATCCGCTCCGGCGGTTCGGGCTCTCCCACCTCGTGGTCCTTCAGCGTGATGGGAGCACCGCATGACCGCGTCACGCATCGCCATGATGCGGCGCCGGCGCCGCCGCGGCGACGTGAAACTGGAGGGCACCAGCGGCCGCTCCAAGATGCTGCTGGCCCTGCTGGCCGTGACCGGCTTCATGGTGGTCTCCGCCGGCCTGGTGGCGGGCGGCACCGGCCTGTACGCCATGAACCGCTACGACGAGATCGCCGCGGAGGTTGTGCCCCCGGAAGACCTGATCGAGGAGATGTCGCGGGGCGGCGCCAAGATCATGGACCGCAACGGGGTGCTCCTCTACGAGTTCGTGGACGAACTCTCCGGCCTGCGGCGCCCAGTTTCCATCTCCGCGATCTCGGACCAGGTGATCAACGCTACCATCGCCGTGGAAGACCCCACGTTCTACGAGAACAACGGCGTAAACACGCGCGGCCTGGTGCGCGCCGGCGTGGAGAACTTCCTGCCCTTCCTGGTGGGTGACGACGAGTTCTTCGAGGGCTCCGGCGGCTCCTCCATCACGCAGCAGTTGGCGAAGAACATCTACATCCCGCGCGAGGAGCGGACCAACCGCTCCGTGGACCGCAAGATCAAAGAGACCGTGATCGCGCTGGAACTGACCGAGAAGTACGAGAAGGACCAGATCCTGGAGTGGTACCTGAACTCCATCTCGTACGGCGGCATCTACGTGGGCATCGAGGCGGCGGCGGAGGGGTACTTTGGCAAGAACGCCTCTGACCTGACGCTGCCGGAGGCCTCCCTGCTGGCGGGCATCCCGCAGTCCCCCGCGCTCTATGACCCGTTCAGCCTCTCCAACCGTGACCGCGAGAGCGGCCTGCTGACGGAGACCAGCCTGGCCAAGCAGCGCCAGGCGGAGGTGCTGGACCTGATGGTCCGGCGTGGCTACATCACGCAGGACGAGGCGGAAGAAGCGCTGGAGACGCCACTGGAACTCCGCCAGCAGCGCTACGACATCCTGGCGCCGCACTTCGTCCTGGGCCGCATCGCGGAAGAGGTGGAGGCCCGCTACGGCCCCCGCGCGATCTACGAGCAGGGCCTGGAGATCACCACGTCCCTGGACATGAACCTGCAGACCATGGCCGAGGAGATCGTGGAGCAGTACGTCACGGAGTACGGCGAGCAGGCCAACCTGTTCAACGGCGCCTTCGTGGCCATCAACCCGCGCAACGGCGAGATCCTGGCCTACGTAGGCTCCCGCGACTACTTCCGCGACGACATCGAGGGCCGCAACGACAACGCGGTGGCGCTGAACTCCCCCGGCTCCACGCTGAAGCCGTTCACCTTCATGACGGCCTTCATGAACGGCTGGGGCACGGGCACGGCCATCCTGGACACGCCGCTGGAGATCGTGGACTACGCGACCGGGGACACGTTCGCGCCTCGGAACCCCGTGGCCGGCTACCAGGGACCGATCACGGCGGCGTCCGCGCTGGGCAACTCGCTGAACGTCACCGCCATCAAGGCGATCATGTACGCAGGCGTGCCGCAGACGATCCAGACGCTGAAGCGAGTGGGCTACACTACCTTTGACAACCCCGGCGGCTACGGCCCCGCGCTCACCACCGGCGGCTCCGAGATCACCCTGCTGGACCAGGTCTACGCCTACTCCGTGCTGGCCACCAACGGCGTGATGCGCGGCCAGGAGGCCATCGCCACCTCGCGCCTGGACCCCGGCGAGCGCTCCCTGGAGCCCATCGCCATCCTGCAGATCCGCGACTCCGAGGGCAAAGTCCTGCACGAGGTGGAGCAGCCGGACGAGCAGCGCGTGGTGGCCGCCGAGTACTCCTACCTGGTGACCTCCATCCTGTCGGACGGCCGCAACCAGTGCATCACCTACGGCGTCTGCAACGCGCTGTCGCTGCCGAACGGCTACCCGTCCGCCGCCAAGACCGGCACGAGCGAGCCCTTCGACGACTCGCGCGACATCGGTGAGACGTGGACCGTGGGCTACACGCCCGAACTGGTGGCGGGTGTGTGGGCCGGCAACGCGGACAACTCCCGCATCCAGGGCATCACCTCCACCTCCGTGTCGCTGCGGGCGTGGAAGGACTTCATGGTCCGAGCGCTGGAGTACCTGGAGGCGCCGCAGACCCCCTTCGAGCGCCCCAGCGGCGTGGTCTCCCGCGAGGTCTGCTGGCCGTCCGGCAAACTGCCCACGGAGGCGTGCCCCAACATCAACCGCTACACCAGCCTGTACGCCGCGGAAGTCCTGCCGGGCGACAACCCCAGCCAGGACGAGCGCGAGCGGATGTATGACTCCTGGTGGCAGGCCGTGCCCATCGACTCCCGCACCGGCCTGCGTGCCAACGACCTGACTCCCGCGCAGTTCGTGCGCAACGCCGTCCGCCTGGTCCTGCCCAAGGAAGAGGTGGCGAAATGGGGCGGCATGATGGAGTGGGCGGCGCGGAGCGGCGTGGCCTCCATGGTGGCGCCCATCGGCTCGAGCGAGGCAGGCACCAGCGGCACGCTGGCCGCGCGCATCGACTCGCCGGCGCCAAACGCCACGCTGAAGGGCAAGGTGGACATCCGCGGCCGGGCGTTCTCTGACGACATGATCCGGTTCCGGCTGGAGTGGGGCCGCGGCGAGAACCCCGGCTCCTGGGTGCGGATCAACTCTGCCGTGGGCGGCGTGCAGAACGGCGTGCTGGGCTCCTGGGACACGCTCAGCGTGCCAAACGGCACCTACACCCTCCGCGTGATCGTGGACGACGAGAACACCGGAACGCACCGATATGAGATCCCCGTCCAGGTGGACAACGGCGGCGAGGCCTCCGAGGTGGACTCCTCGCCGCTGGTGGGCATCACCACGCCGACCAACGGCTCGCTGATCACCGGGACGGTGAACATCACCGGCACCGCCGCCTCCGCCAACCTGCTCCAGGTGCGCGTGGAGTACGGCGCCGGGGTCCAGCCCTCCTCCTGGACGACGATCGACTCGGGGCAGTCCGCAGTCGTCGGCGGTCGGCTGGCTACGTGGGACTCCACCCAGGTGCCGGACGGGCCGTACACCATCCGCGTGGTGGTCGTGGACCAGTACTACGGGGACTCCTCGTCAGAACGCCTGGTGGTCGTCCGGAACGAGGAAGATGACTGAGGCACGGCAGCCCTCGGCGGTGACCTGCCGCCGAGGGCCCCTCCGCCCGCGAGGCGAACGGCCCGAAACTGACGAAATTCACTCGCTCGCACGTTGACTCTATGGACACGCGCGAGAGACTACTTGTGATGCCTGACACACAATCACAGCACGCGCACGGTCACGTCACGGGCCAAGCACAGTGCGAGGAGATGTGCGGGACACGGGTCGGCGACCGCCGAGTACGGGTCCAGCGTCCCCCACGCACCGTCGGTCGGAAGGTTGCGGCGCTGGTGCGCCGCGCCCTGGCCAGCCGCAACTAGCAGCGGCCCCCCGGCGCACCCCGGCCCTCGCGCATCCGGCCTCGCGGCCGGCGTGGTGCGCGCTACGGCTGCGCGATGCCGCCGAGTTCCACCAGTGCCTCGATCACATCGGCCCGTGAGCCCACGCCGCGGACGTTCTCCAGGAACGCCGGGAGCGACCCGGAACGCACCATGATCTCCCGCAGGTAACCGCCCAGCGGATCCGTGGCGTCCGGGCGGGCGGCGTAGGTCCCGAACCACGCGAAGTACGCCTGGTTGATGCGGCGGATCTCAATGCCCGCCTCCTGCAGATGGAGCCGCACCTCCTCCATGCGGCGCTCCGCGTCCTCGATGCGACCGTCCTGGAGGAGTGCGTCCACCTCCAGCCGCAGGTCGCGCAGGACCACGGTGCGGTCCAGCGCTGGGCCGACCTCCGGTGGCGGCGCCGGGGGCGCGCCGGCGGGCCGCGTGGGATCTCCCCACCGGTCCAGGACCACGCCGGCCACCTCGCGGCCGACGAGGTCGGCCACGGTCTCGTTGATCGTGCGCAGGTCACCGGAGGCGTTGTAGCGGAACCCCAGCGGGTAGAACGCCAGGTAGTGGTGCACCCACTCGTGCGCCGCGGTGGACAGCACACCGGCGTACGAGGTGCGGTCCGAGACGATTGCCGGGTACGTGGCCACCCCACCCGAACCGACCACCAGCGCGGCGTGAGCCGGCCGCGCCGCCTCGATGCCGTCCTCGATGGCGATGGCGGCCTCTAGCGTGATGTCCGGCCGCAGCAGTTCCGTGGACTCGCGTTCGACCACGTGGCGAGGAGAGGTCACCACCACGCGGGGTGAGATTGCCAGTTCGATGTCCACCGGGGGGAACGCGGTGCCCGGGACGGGGAGGCGGGCGTTCAGCCCCAGTTCTCGAAGGACCCGGTCAATGCGGCCCTCAACGATGCGTTCCACGCGGTTCTCGAGCGCGTCGCGCTCGGTGGCGCCCGGAGGCAGCGAAAAGTAGGCCGCGATCACCTCATCGTCTGGCGGGTGCGAGCGGAAGGGCGAGCCGATGAGGCCCAGCCAGCGGTTGGGGACGGTCTCGATCTCCCACCGCAGGAGGTCGAAGCGGTCGTCCGCCTGCGCGGAGCGCAACGTGAGCGCGCCCACCACCAGCAGCATGCCCGCAGCAACACCCAGCGCCAGGGCCAGGAGGTGCAGCAGCGGTGGACGTACGGGCATGCCGTCTCCCTGACGTTCGCCGGCGCAGGTGGTTGGGGGCGCGTCCAGTGTGCGCGATATGATGCGGGGGATGCTAGCGCCTGCCCTCCAGACGCCCTCGATTGCCGGCGCCCTCCCCAGCAGGCGGGCGCGCTGGGCCGCCGTGGCGCTGGACGCGGCCGCGGGACTCGGCCTGGCCCTGCTCCTCTACGGCCTCGGAGCGGCATGGCTGCTGGTGCGTACCGGCGGCGGCGAGCGCGACGTGGGCTCAGGCGACGGCACCCTGGCCTTCGCGCTGCTCATGGCGGCCGTCCCCGGATGGCTCGCATGGCTCGGCTTCGCGCTCTTCACCGGAGGCGCCACGCCCGGGCAGCGCGCGCGGGGCCTCGCGGTGGCCGGCACGCCGTGGCGACGCGTCCTGCGGCTGGCCATCCATCCACTGGGCGCGTGCGGCTGGTTCTGGCTGGCTGCGGTGGCACAGATGTCCCTGCTGCCCGCGGTGTCCCTCCTGCTCACCGCCATCGGGTTCGTCGTGCTCGCCTCCGGCCTCGCCAGCGTGGTACTCACGCTACGGCGCCGGGGAGCGCGGGGCGTGCACGACCGGATCGCGTCCACGTACCTCGCCCTGCGTCCAACACCGGCCAGCAGCGGGGACGGCGAACCATGACGCAGCCACACGACGACGCGGAGGCCCCGGGCCAGATGCCGCTGGTCCCCCCGGCCTCCTCCGCGGAGCCGGCACCCGCCACGCCACTGGATGGCCCCGTCGCGCCGGTCGAGGGCTCGGAGGCGGACACCGCGCCGCCCGCGCGACGGCCTCGCCAGCGGCGTCCTCGCCCCGTACCCGCGCCCGTGGAGCCCGAATACGAGTTCGAGTCCGCCCCCGCCCCCGTGGTGACGGACGAGGGCGTGTACGGCACGCTGCCCCCGCGCGTCACCACCGTGGGGCGGTTGCGCGACTACGACCGCCGGGAGAGTCCGCCGCGCGACCAGTGGACACGCGTAGCGGCCGGGATGCTGGCCATGGCGGTGGGACTCTGGCTCGTCCTGTACTCCGCTGCCCAGGTGACCGGCCCGGCCGTGGCGGTCCCGGCCATCGAGCGCGTCGTGGAGTCCATGACCGGACTGCGGCCGCTCCTGGGACTGCACGAGGGGGAGATCCGCGCCGCGCTCGACGATCCGGCGGTGATTCCCGGATTCCAGGTGGAGGGTGTAGCCCTGAGCCGCGCGGAGGTGCAGGCCGGCGACGCGGACGAGTGGCACAGCACGCTCCTGAACCGCACGGCGGAGGCGATCTATCGCGACGGCCCGGAGGTGCTCTCCGGCGGCGAGGAACTGACCGGCCAGGGCGCCTTCTCCACGCCGGGCGGCGCCCGCCTGCTGATGCGCACGCTCTCCGAGGCCAACCACGGACGGGCCACGCTGCCACTCTGGCCGGTGGGCCTGGTGGCGCTGGCCTCGGCGGCTGCGGTGCTGGCGCTGGGGAGCGCCTTTGGACGGTTCAGCGCGCTCGGGTTCGCGCTCCTCGTGGGGGCCGTCCCGCCGATCCTGGCCGGCGTGCTGGGCGTGGGCCTGGTGGCGTTCATCGGCTCGGACGGCTCCGCGCTGGCGCAGGAGACCAGCGCACTGGCCGGCGACCTGGTGCGGGCGCCCATCCGCAACGGCATGACCGTGCTGGTGCTGGCGGTCGTGATCATCATCCCGGCGCGTGTCGCGGGCGCGATCTTCGCCCGCTCCCAGCGCTCCACCGGTAGCCGCGGCCCGGCCTACGAACCGACGGGCGAGCCCGACTACGGCACCGCCTACGACTGACGGCCGCGCGGATGCCCTGAGGGGCCTGCTGGTCGCCCTCGAAAGCCGCGTCGTTGACCCCTATCATCGGCGGGGATAGCGTCCGGGGCGCGTGAGAACGGCACCTCCAGGGCCGTATCCAGAGGAGAAACCGCATGCTCCGCAGCCCCAAGGACTTCTTCCAGCCGCTCGCCCTGGGCGCGCCGGAGCCGCCCCGCGAGATCCCCGCCCGGCCCAGCCGGATGATCCATTTCCTGCCGGTGGTCACGCCCAAACTGGCGGAGAAGATCCCGGACATGCTGAAGCAGGTGGACGTCCTGCTGGGCAACTTCGAAGACGCCATCCCCGTGGACCGCAAGGAAGAGGCCCGCGAAGGCTTCATCCAGGCCGTGAAGGACAACGACTTCGGCGAGGTGGGCTGCTGGACGCGCGTGAACGCGCTGGACAGCCCCTGGTTCCTGGACGACATGTTCCGGCTGGTCGAAGAGATCGGCGACCGCCTGGACGTGATCATGATCCCCAAGGTGCTGGGGCCGCAGGACATCTACTACGTGGACCGGCTGCTGGCGCAGTTGGAGGCCCGCTTCAAGGTCCAGCGCCCCATCCTGGTGCACGCCATCCTGGAGACCGGCGGCGGCGTGGCCCAGGTGGAGGAGATCGCCCTCGCCAGCCCTCGGATGCAGGGGATGTCCTTCGGGCCGGCGGACCTGGCGGCCTCGCGGCGGATGAAGACCACGCGCGTGGGCGGCGGCCACCCCTCCTACCTGGTGCGGACGGACCCGGACCCGGCGAACCCGGAGTCGCCTCGGATCACCGCGCAGCAGGACCCGTGGCACTACTCGATCGCGCGGATGGTGGACGCCTGCGTGAACGCCGGCATCTACCCGTACTACGGCCCCTATGGCGACATCGCCGACCCCGTGGGCTGCGAGGACCAGTTCCGCGCATCGTTCCTGCTGGGCTGCGTGGGCGCGTGGTCGCTCCACCCGGCGCAGATCGAGATCGCGCGGCGCGTCTTCTCGCCGGACCCGGACGAGGTCATCATGGCCCGGCGCATCCTGGACGCCATGCCGGACGGTAGCGGCGTGGTGATGCTGGACGGCAAGATGCAGGACGACGCCACCTGGAAGCAGGCCAAGGTCATGTGGGACCTGGCCGAGATGATCGCCAAGCGTGACCCGCAGATGGCGGAGCAGTACGGCATCGACCCCGCCTCCCTGTAGCGCTGTAGGCGAGGCGGCCGGTAGGCGGGACGCGCGAGCGCGCACCGCCCGAACGACACAGCACCTGGGCGCGAGAGCGCAGCGGACGGGAGACGCCTATGCGTTTCTATGAGTACGAGTCGAAGCAGATCCTCCGCACGGTGGGCACGCCCCTCCCCAAGAGCCACTTCTGCACCACCGACGCCGAGGCCGAACAGGCCGCCGCCGACATCGGCGGGCCGGTGGTCATCAAGTCCCAGGTGCTCTCCGGCGGCCGCATGAAGGCCGGCGGGGTGAAGTTCGCGGACACGCCGCAGGAGGCGCGCGGGCTGGCCGAGCAGATCCTGCAACTCCGCATCAAGGACCTGCTCCCCGTGGGCGTCCTGGTGGAGGAGAAGCAGCAGATCGAGCAGGAGTACTACGCCGCGGTCACCTGGGACGGCCGGGCGAAGAAGCCCGTCATCATCTTCAGCGACATGGGCGGCATCGACATCGAAGAGGTGGCGGAGTCACACCCCGAGCACCTGTCGCGGACGCACTTCTCCGCGCTGCGCCCGTTCTCGGACTACATCGCCAAGCAGGCCGTGGCCTCCGTGGGCGTGACCGGGAACGACCTCACGGCGCTCACGCGCATCGTGGCGGGGCTGGCCAAGATCTTCATCGAGCGCGACATGACGCTGGCGGAGATCAACCCCATCGGCAAACTGGCGGACGGGCGCATCATCGCGCTGGACTGCCACATGGACATGGAGCAGGAGGCGCAGCGCGCGCACACGGACCTGCTGAAGTCCCTGGGCCTGAGCGCGGACGACAAGCGCCAGGCGCGTCCCCCCACCCAGTTTGAACTGGACGCGGAGCACCTGGACGCCTCTGACCCGCGCGGCGTGGCCGGCAACCTGACGGAGTTCGATGGCGACCTGGGGCTGATCATCGGCGCCGGCGGCGGCTCGCTGACGCTCTTCGACGCCGTGCGAGCGGCCGGAGGGCGCCCCGCGAACTACTGCGAGATCGGCGGCAACCCGTCGGTCAACAAGACGCGGAACCTCACGAAGTTGATCCTCTCCCGGCCGAACGTGAAGAAGATCGCCGTGATGATGAACGTGGTCTCCAACACCCGCGTGGACATCGTGGCACGCGGCGTGGTGAAGGGCTGCATCGAGGCCGGCCATGACCCGGCGGAGAAGATCGCGATCTTCCGCATCCCGGGCTCGTGGGAGGAGGAGGGCTTCGCCATCCTCCAGAAGTACGGCGTGCCCTTCGTGGACCGCAGCGTCTCCATGGACGAGGCGGCCCGCCTGGCCGTGCAGAACACGGCCAAGTAGCGGGCGCCAGCACCGAGCGAGGAACACAGACATGAGCATCCTGGTAGACGCCGACACCACCTTCATCATCCAGGGCATCACCGGCCGCGAGGCCGTGACCATGGCCCGCGAGTGCCTGGACTACGGCGCCAAGTTGCTGGGCGGCGTCACCCCCGGCCGCAAGGGCCGCGAGGTCCACGGCCTGCCCGTGATGGACACCGTGCGCCAGTTCACGGACGAGCAGCGCGTGGACGCGGCCGTGGTCTCCGTCCCCCCCGCCTTCGCCGCGGACGCCGTCTTCGAGGCGATCGACGCCGGCATCCCGTTGATCGTGGTGGTCACGGAGCGCATCCCCCGCAAGCAGGTGGGGCAGTTCGTGGAGTACGCGCAGCAGAAGGGCACGCGCATCATCGGCCCCAACTGCCTGGGCATCATCTCCCCGGGCAAGACGCGCGTCGGGGGCGTAGGCGGTGCGGCCAACACCACGGCCCGGGCCTTCAAGCCCGGCCGCATCGGCGTGATGTCCCGCTCCGGCGGCATGACGGTGGAGATCGCCAACTCGCTTTCGGAGGCCGGCCTGGGCGTCTCCACGGCGGTGAGCATTGGCGGGGACGCCGTCATCGGCTCCACCTACGCGGAGCTGATGCCGCTCTTCGACGCGGACCCGGACACGGACGCCATCGCCATCTACTCGGAGCCGGGCGGGCGGGCGGAGTACGAACTGGCGGAGTACCAGCAGCGCGCCGGCTCCAAGAAGCCGATCGTCGCGTTCATGGCCGGCAAGTTCATGGACGAGATGCCGGGCATGCGCTTCGGCCACGCCGGCACCATCGTGGAGGGCAAGGCGGACACCGCCAGCGAGAAGATTGCCAACCTGGCCGCCGCGGGCATCACCGTGGCAGACAGGATCGGCGACATCCCGAACCTCATCAAGCAGCGGCTGGGAGCGTAGTCATGGCCATGTTCATCCGCATTGACATCGACCCCACGGTCCAGGAGGACATGGCGCTCTGCCAGCGGCTGGTGGAGGTCTGCCCGGTAGACATCTTCGAGACGGTGGGCGAAAGCAACGTAGCCACCGTGGAGGAGAACCTGGACGAGTGCACGCTGTGCGACCTCTGCGTGAACGAGGCCCCCGGCCGCGTCCACGTGGTGAAGTTGTACCGCGAGGAGTAGCCTCCCGCGCTAGTCCGAGCCACCGGAACGGCGGGCCGCGGCGACGCGGCCCTTGCCGTACCTCCCCACCCTCGTCGCACGGCGACGCACTACAAGTGTCATGCTGTAGGCGTGTCGCGCCGAACCGCCCTCCAGCGCGCCGTGCTTGCCGCCACGCTCGCGTCCGCCGTGGCCGGGTGCGGCGTGGCGTCCGTGGACGTGGGGGTAACGCGGCGCCCCCCAGTGTGCGACCACTATGTCCAGGTCCTGCGGCAGTTTGACGTGCTGGCGCAGCAAGTGATCGCGGACATGGACTCGCCACGACTGCCGGCCACGGTGCTCCGCATCAGTCCTGCGGTGGACCGCGTCTGGGCCGGCCTCCCGGCTGCCCGCGAGTTCGAGTCGTTCTCGCCACTGATCCCGCTCGCCTACGGGGAGTTCCTGCTTGGCCGGGAGGCGCTCCGTCGAGGCGACGTGGCGGCCATGCAGGCCAACATGCGGAACTTCTACCAGAGCGTGGGACTGGCGTTGCTGGAAGGGACGGCGTTCTGCTCGGCCTGAGGCAGCGCGGCTACGGCGCCGGCGGGGCCGTGTCCTCGTATCCCAGGGAGCGGTAGAGCGCGTCCACCAGGGCGATGTTGCGGGGATCCCGCCAGGAGCGGCCGGCCTGGTTGCAGACGTAGGAGAAACCCAGCCGGTGCTCCGGGTCGCAGGTGCCCATGACCGCGCCGTTGCCGTAGTGGCCAAAGGCGCGCGGGTTTGGGCCCAGCGGGCGGACGCCGGGGATCGCGATCTGGAAGCCCAGGCCGAAGCGCGTGGGGCGCTTCAACACCAGGTCCTCGCCATCCGCCTCGATCTGGCGGGCTCGGTCGCGCAGTTCGGGGGAGATGACCTCCCCTACCGCCAGTGCGCCGAAGATGCGGGCGATGGAGCGGGCGTTGCTGTGCGGGTTCGTGGAGGGGAACTCCGCCGCGCGCCAGAGGCGCGAGGTCACGCCGCCCGGGGCGGCGGCGGGGTTTCGCCCCACCTGGATGCGCATCAGGTCGAGCCCCGTGGCTGTGGCCGGGTCGAGCCCGGCGGCGGGGCTGCGAGGCGGAACCACCTCGCCGGGCTGCGGCTGGTAGGCGATCCACTCGGCGGTGCGGCCGTCGTCCTCGGGCTCGGTACCTACCAGGAACTCCACGCCCAGGGGCACGGCCAGGTCCTCCGTAATGACGTCGCGGATGCGGCGGCCAGAGACCCGCCGGACCACCTCGCCCAGCAGGAAGCCGATGGTGTTGGTGTGATAGCCGTGGCCCGTGCCGGGCTCCCACCACGGCTCCTGCTCCGCCAGCGCCGCCACCATCGTGCCCCATGACTTGAGGTGGATGGCGGGCTCCAGCGGCTTCGCCACGGCCGGCAGGCCGGCGCGGTGGGCCATGAGCACGGTCATGGGGATGTCCTGCTTGCCGGCCTGCGCGAACTCCGGCCAGTAGCGCGCCACCGGCGCGTCCAGTTCCACCAGGCCGGCGTCCACCTGCAGCAGCGTGGCCAGCGCGCTCATGGCCTTGCCCACGGACCAGACCGGGCTGATCGTGTCGCGCGCCCAGGGCTGGGTACGCGCCGCGTCCTGGTGGCCCGCCCAGAGGTCCACCACCATCTCGCCCTCCACGCAGAGGGCCACCGCGGCGCCCACGTCCCCGCGCTCCGTGAAGTTCTCCCGGAACGCCTCGCGGACGCGCTGGAAGCGCGGATCGCAGTGGCCGTGGACCTCGGGGGCGGCGGTGGTGGTCATGTCGCGCGGGATTGTACGCCTGTGTCGCGCGCCTGCCAGCGGTGTGTGCTGGCGGTGGTACCTTCCCCACCGCCGGGGCGGTGGCGCCCCGGGAGGAGGTGCAGATGGCGATTGAACCGCACGCCCTGGAGAAAGAGGAGCGCGACCATGCCCTGGTCCGCCTCGCGCACTATCTGCGCTCCGAGCGCGACGAGGACTGGGGCGACCTGGCGGTGCGGCTACTCTTCGACACCTTCGAGGAGCAGGTGGCGCCGCTCTACTACAACCGCGGCATCGCTGCCGCCCAGAAGGCGGCGCGCGACATGGCGGAGCGCTACGACGTGAACCTGGAGGCGCTGAAGCGCCTCCCGCCGGCCGGCGGACGGTAAGCCGTCCTCCGCGCCCATTCCCTCGAGGAGGGACACCATGGACGAGCCACGCAACCCGATCCGTGATTTCCTGCAGGCCGAAGGCACGGAGGACTGGCCCCTGGTGGCAGACGGCGCCTCTGCCTTCTTCCGCACGCCCTCGCTCGCGGAGAGCGCGCGCTTCGTGCAGGCGCTCAGCGTGCTCCCGGGCATCGAGGACCACCCACCGAGCATCGACGTGCGGGCGGAGGGTGTGACCGTGACTACGGTCACCCTGACGGAACGCTACTTCGGGCCGACCAGCGCGGACATCGAGGTGGCACGGCAGGTCTCCGGGCTCGCGCGGGAGATGGGGTATGCCTCGGATCCGTCGGAGGTCCAGAGCCTGCTGGTGATCCCGGGGGCGCCGGACATTGCGGCGGTCATGCCGTTCTGGCAGGCGGTCCTGGGCTACATCCCACGGGCCGACAGCCCGGCGGAGGACATGGTGGATCCTCGAGGGCGCGGCGCGCCGCTCTGGTTCGAGCAGATGCAGGAGCCGCGCGCGGACGGCGGTGGCACGGTGCACGTCTCCGTCTGGCTCGCCCCGGAGCAGGCCGAGGCACGCGTGGCCGCGGCACTGGCTGCAGGCGGACGCCTGGTGCGGGACACGCCCGGCTCCTCGTGGTGGACGCTGGCAGACCCGGCCGGCAACGAGGTATGCGTCTCCAACATCAAGGGCCGGGTGTAGCACCAGGGGACGGACGCGAAGAGGGAGCGCATGCGCGCCCCCTCTCGGTATCCCATCGATGCCTGCGACGGCCGCTAGTGGGCGGCGCCCTCCGGCATCTCCACCTCGCCCGCCTGGAAGAGGCCCAGGGCGCCCTTCCCGACGTTCGAGAACTTGTGGGTGACGATGGGGTAGAGGCCCGCCTCGTCCATGCTGAACTCCACGAACCCACCCTGCGCCGGCTGCAGGTCCAGCGCCTGCGCGCCACCCTGCGTCTCGTCCGGCTGGAGGCGGTACGCGCCCTCCTTGTACACTGTGTCGAACACGGTGCCCACGATGTGGAACGAGGAGTTCTCGCTGGGCCCCACGTTGATCACCCAGGCCCGTACTCGCTCGTCCGGCTCGATGCGGATGGGCGCGTGGGCGTACTGGTTGTGGTAGCCGTTGAAGACCACGATGTCCCACTCGTCCCGCTGCATCTTGCCCAGGTCGCCGGGCTCGCCCTCCGGGCCCAGGTAGAACTCCGACTGCACCAGGACGAATTCGTGGTCCACTTCCGGCAGGTCAGGCGGGTCGATGATGATCGCGCCCCACATGCCGTTGCCGATGTGGTGCAGCGCCGGGGCCGTACCGCAGTGGTACATGAAGATCCCGGAGTGCTTGGCCTCGAAGCGGTAGACCAGGCTCTCACCCGGCTGCAGGGTCCGCATCTCGTCGTTCCAGGCCACCTTGCTGGCGTGGAAGTCGATGGAGTGGCCCAGTTCCCCGCGGTTGATGAGCGTGATCTCGAAGACGTCGCCCACCTTGCCGCGGAGGATCGGCCCGGGGACCTGGTCGTTGAAGGTCCACAGTTCCTGGGTGACGCCGGGCGCCACCGCGATGACGGTCTCCGTGGCCTCCAGCGTCAGCTGGTGCAGCGTGCCGCCCTCACCCACGGCCGGAGGCAGGACCGGGTCGAACCGCTCCCAGGCCGCGTCCGGGGTGGCGTTGGGGTCCACCTGCGCGAAGTTGTCCGCGGGAGTGGTGGTCCCGCCGTGGCCGCCGGCCGCTTGGTCCGCGCCGGTCACCACCACGTCCATCACCATCCCCGCGGCGGCGTGCCCGGGCACGGTGCAGATCAACTGCATGTTCGAGTCGAACGGGCCGAACGTGTACGTGGCGGTCTCGCCCGGCGCCAGGAGCGGCGTACCCTCCTCCCCCAACTTGAGGTCATGAGGCAACGCGCCGGCGTTGGTGACGCTGGCGATGATCGTGCCGCCAGCGGGCACTTCGACCCGGTTGGGCTTCACGTACAACTCGCCGAGTTCCACGTCGATGGCGAGCGGCACAACGCCCTGGGACACGTTGCCCTCGTCGCTTCCGCTGATCGAAGACGTCGTGGGCGCACGGCCGCTGTCCGCCGTGCAGGCGACCAGCGCGAACGCGCCGGTCAGCACCACGAGCGCCAGCATCAGTCGCGCCCGCATGCTCCTGAGTTCATTCCGATTGGCCATCACGGCCTCCATCCTTGCCCCACTGTGGGGAGGGCGCCCCTGCGCTACGGACCTACGCTCAGCGAGGGCGTAACGTGTAGTGCATCACTCATAGTTGCATCCTGCGCGTCGCCGGGGGTATTGTCAAGCACAGCACTCAACGTTATGGCGAGGATATACGTATGCAGATTGCCCTGGGGAACAAGGGCGACTACGCGGTCCGGGCGATGATCGAGGTGGCCCGCTGGTACGGCAATGGACGCCGGAAGTCCCGCCAGGTCGCCACTGCCATGGACATCCCCGAACGGTACCTCCCCCAGATCCTGGCCCTCCTGGTGCGGGAGGGCCTGCTGAACGCCACCGCCGGGCCGGACGGTGGCTACGAACTGGCGCGCCCCCCGGAGGAGATCACCCTGCTGGCGGTCATCGAGGCTGCTGAAGGCCCGATAGCGGCGGACCAGTGCTTCCTGCGCGGCGGTCCCTGTGAGTGGGAGGATACCTGTCCTGCCCACCGCCCATGGGCCCGCGCTCAGGAGGCGCTCGCACAGCAACTGGGACGGACCACCTTCAAGGAACTGGCCGCGGAGGACACGCGCATCCAGGCGGGCAAGGTGGTGATCAGAGAGCCACTGCACCAGGTCCCGGTGCAGCGCAGGGGGAAGCGGGACGCGTTGTGAGCCGTCACGCGGACGACATCCACGTCCCCTTCGTCTTCGCCTCGCTCGCGCTCGCCGTGCTCGGTGGCTTCACGCTCGCGGTGAGCCTGCCCGTGGAGGCCGCGCTGGGCGGGTATGACGTGGGCTGGGTCTCCCACGCCCAGGTGCACGGCCACCTCCAGGTGGTGGGCTTCGCCGGCCTGTTCGTGGTGGGCGTGTCGATGAAACTGGCGCCGCGCTTCGCGAGCCGCTCGGACGTGGCGTTGGCGTCCCTGGTGACGCCCGGCTTCGGCCTGATGGTCTTCGGCATCCTGCTGCGCATCGTCGGCCAGCCGCTCGCGGAGCACTCGCCCTTCCCGGTCCTGCTGGGCGCCGGCGCGTTCGCGGAGGCGGCGGGGGCGCTGCTGCTGGCGGCCGTGCTCCTGGCCACGCTACGCCCCGCGCTTGGGGCCCTGGACCCCCCTGCCCTGCTGCTGGGCAGCGCGGCGTGCTGGCTGGCCGTCCAGGGCGTGCTGGGCGCATGGTGGCTGACGGAGCTGGCGACCGAGGGCGGCACGATCCTGGTGGGCACGCGCAACAGCGCGCTGGTGAACATCCAGTTCTTTGGCGTGGTCATGGGCGCCATCCTGGGCGTGGGGATGCGCACCTTCCCCACGTTCTTCGGAGCGCCCCCCACCTCGAAGCCGCTGGGGCGCCTGGTGTTCGCCCTGGCCGCCGTGGGCGTGGCTGGCTGGACGGCCGGTACCGCGTGGTCCACGCCGGCATGGCTCGCCTCCGGTGGCCAGGCGCTGGTGGGGGCGGCGGTGCTCACTGCCGTCGGCACGTTTGGCCTCACCAGCCGCAAGCACCGGCTGGCTGCCGCCTCCAGCGGTTATGTCTGGGCGCTGCGCGCGGTGATGGCCTGGCTGGCCGTGACCGGTGTCGTGCTCCTGTGGAGCGGAAGCGCGGCACTGCTGGACGGCGTGCGCGTGGGCTTCGACGAGGTGGATGCCGCCCGCCACATCTTTGCCGTGGGCGTGGTGACGCTGGCAATCATCGCGATGGCGCAGCTGATCCTGCCGGAGTTCGCCAGCGAGCGGCTGGTGCGCCAGCCGTGGCCCCATCGCGGGGTGGCGTTCGCCGTCACCCTATCCGCGGCAGTCGCGCTGCGAGGGCTCGCGCCGCTGCTGGACGTGGAGGGCGACCTGCGCTGGTGGCTGATGGCTGCGGGCGGCACGCTGGGCCTCGCGGGCACGGGGGCGTTCGCGTTCCTCTACGCCCGCGCACGGCGCGGCCACACCGCGTACCGGCGCCGCATCGCGGCGCTCCGCAACCGCGAGGCCACGCTGAAGATGGCGGACGGCTAGGGACGCTGCTCCCGGAGCCGACCCGCGAGCAGGAAGAGCACGCCCGCCAGGATCGGCGGCAGCAGGAAGATGGCCGCCACCAGCGCACGTTCCGCCGCCGCGACGCTGCCGCCGCGAGACTCCAGGAAGTAGGCGCCCGCCAGGGCGAGGCCGATGGCGAGGAGCAGCGCCCCGGCCAGGTTCGGGTAGCGCCAGCCCAGCGCGAGCAGCGCGACCAGTGGCGCCAACTGGACCACGTGCTGGAGCCCGGAGATGTCGCCGCCCAGCACCTCCCCCAGCAGGAAGAGCAGCAGCAGCCCAGCGGTCACCCCGCCGGCGAGAGTTGCGGCCAACTCCAAGCGGCGGCCTCGTAGTGCGTCCATGGAAGCATCATCCTCGCGTCGTGGGGTCAGGGACAGGCCAGGCGTCCCGCGACGTGGAGGACGTGCGCCGGGGGCTACGGGCAGATGGGGACGCATCCCAGGGTAGAGTAGACCACCGCAAGGCCGGCAGCGGTGAGGCGCTACCGTCGGTGCATCACCGCGTCCTCGAGAGGATCACCTCATGCTCAGCACCGGGATTGGAGCGTGCCCGCTGCGCTCGCACGTCGATCCGCGCCTGCTGCGATTCAGCGCAGGGGCCACCGCCGGCGTGCTCGCCGTGGTGCTGCTCGTCATGGAGGTTGCGCGGCCACTGGGCCTCGGCCTGCTCGGCACCCAGGTCTTTGTGTTTGCGTTCACCGCGTTGGTGAATTTCCAGTGGTCTGTGTGGGCGCAGATCTTCGCCCGCTACATCTGGCCGCGGCTCAGTGAACCAGCCGAGTTGGAAGACGCTCGGCCGCCGAGGTTCGCGCAGTTCGTCGGCTTCGTGTTCACCGCCCTGGCGCTGATTGCCTTCCTGATCGGCCTCGACGTCGCTGGCTACGGCCTCGCCGCCCTCGCCTTCGGCGTGACAGCCCTCAACGCACTTACCGGGCTGTGCCTGGGCTGCAAGGTCTACCCGCTGGTCCGCCGGCTCCAGCAGGCCTGAGCCCCGAAGCGCATTCGGCCCAGCGGGAGCCGCTACTTCGCGGCGGCGAGCAGCGAGCGCCCGATGACCTTCAGTTCCAATATGGCCTTCACACCCTCGAAGATCGGGAGCACCAGCGCGTCCACCACGTAGCGGGCAATGGGGTCCTCCTCCGAATAACCCCAACCGCCGTGGAGCAACTGCGCCTCCCGGGAGACCTCGCCGGCCACGTCGCAGGCCAGGAGTTTCGCCATGGACGGCTCCGGCGCGCGGGTGTCGAAGGCGCGGGCGGCGGCGTAGGTCACCTGGCGCGCGGCCGCCACCAGCACGGCCATGCGGCCGATCTTGTACTGGGTCAACTGGTACTCGGAGAGCGGCACGCCAAACTGGCGTCGCTGCACCACGTACTGGCACGCCTTCTCCAGCGAGGCCTGCGCCACGCCGGCGGCCCGCCCGCCCGTCTGCAGGCGGCCGGCGGCGAAGCCGGACATCTGCAGGTAGAAGCCCTTGCCCACGCCCTCTTCGCCACCCACCAGGTTCTCCATGGGCACCCAGACGTCGTCCAGGGCGATGGTGAAGGAGTGCATGCCGCGGTAGCCCGGCGTGGGGTTCGCGGTGCCCTCCATCACGCCGCCCTCCGGCTGCTCGTAGCGCCAGTGGTGGCCCTCGTAGGGTGGCTTGGGGATCATGAACAGCGAGAGGCCGCGGTTGCCGCTCTTCGGGTCCGGGTCCGTGCGCGCCAGCAGGGCGAGCACGGTGGCGCGCCCGGAGAAGGTGCTCCACGCCTTGGCGCCGTTGATGCGCCAGCCGGCCTTGCCCTCGTGCTCCGCCGGCTCTGCCTTCGTCTGCAATGAGGCGACGTCCGAGCCGATGTCCGGCTCCGTGACGGCCACCGCGACCAGTTCCTCGCCGGCGGCGATGCGGGGCAGCCAGTGCTGCTTCTGCGCGTCCGTGCCGCCCGCGAGCAGGGCCTTGGACAGGATCTCCGGGCGCGTGGCCAGCGAGCCTGCCGAGGCCAGCGAAGCCGCGGAGAGTTCCTCCGTAATGATGATCATCGGCAAGTCGCCCATGCCCGTGCCGCCGTACTCCTCCGGAATGGAGGAGCCGAAGAAGCCCTGCGCGGAGAACTTCTCCAGCAGCGTGTCCGGCACCAGCAGGTCCTGACGGTGGATGTCCTGCGCGATAGGCATGACCTCCGTGCGGGCGAAGTCCCGTGCCATGTCGCGCGTGAGGGCCGCCACCTCGTCCTCGAGTTCCACGTTGTTGGCGCCCCCGGCGTCGATGACCTCCCGGCCAATCGCGCGCAGGCCCTCCTCGTCCAGGCCCTGCCGCACCAGCGCGCGCATGGAGTCCTGGAAGAGCGGCGCGATGGCGTCCTCGGTCATGCCGAAGTCGTCCCAGGCGACCTCCGCCTGCGAGCGCAGCGCCTGCACCACCTCCGCCGCGTACGCGTGCGCCATGCGCTCCTGCAGGCCGTCCGGCTTCCCGGCGGCGCGGATGCGCTCCACGAACGCGACCAGGTCCTGAGCGGCGCGCACCTGCGTCGCGAGGTAGGCCACGCGCTCCGTCAGCACCTGGTGGTCGTCGATGAGCGCGCCGCCGTCCGTGACCTGCGCGGCGTGCTTCACGACGGCGTCCATCACGCCCTGGGCGGCGTCCACCAGGGTGCGCGCGGCGCTGGACGCGTCGGTCTGGGTCGAGGTCATCGGTCGGTCCCTTCGCCTGCTCGGCCGAGGTTAGCGGCGCCGAGGCACCAGCACGGTGTAGTCCAGGTCCAGGACCACGTTCGGGTGGTAGCGCTCCCGGCCGGCATCGTCCGCGACCTTGAGCGGCTGCTCTGCCGTGTTGGGGTCGCTGTTCTTCACGCCCACCAGCCGCAGGCGCAGCGCGCCCGCGTCCGGCCGGCCGAGGTCGATCTTCTCCAGCACGTCCGTCCACGCGAAGAGCGTGTCGCCGGCGAACGTGGGGTTGCTGTGCGTGCCCCCGTTGAAGGCAAGGATGCGCGCCACGTTCTCCAGGCCGTTGAAGCCCAGCGCGTGGCAGACGGAGATCACGTGGCCGCCGTAGATCACGCGCTTGCCGAAGCGGGAGTCCTTCAGCGCGTGGGCGTTGAAGTGCGCGCGGGCGATGTTCTGATAGAGGCGCGCCGCCATCTGGTGCTCCGCCTCCTCCACCGCCACGCCCTCGATGTGGTGGATGCGCTCGCCCGGCTCGTAGTCCTCCCAGAGCCAGCGCCCGCCGGTCACGGCGGTGTCCCAGCGCGCGAGGTCGAACTCGGGGGGGACGCGGAGGTCGGCGGGGGCGACGGCGGCGGGCGTCTTCGGCGCCTCGTCCACGCCGCTGTTGGTGGTCTTGTCGCGCTTGTCCATCAGCACCCAGCGGATGAAGGACAGCACTTCCTCGTCGCGCTGGTTGCGGCCCACGGTGTGAACCCACGTCACGCCCGTGTCGCCGCCGGAGGACTCCCGACGCCCCAGCACCCTGGTGGTGGCCGTGATGGTGTCGCCCGGGTAGACCGGCACGCCGAAGCGCAGGTCCGCATAGCCGAGGTTGGCGATCGCGTTCAGGGAGATGTCCGGCACGGACTTGCCGAAGACGGTGTGGAAGACCAGCAGGTCATGGACCAGTTCGCGCTGGAAGCCCAGGGAGCGGGCGAACTCCGCATCGCAGAAGAGCGGATAGCGGCTGGCGGTGAGCGCCAGGTACATGGCTGCATCGCCCTCGGTGACCGTGCGTGGCACCGCGTGGACGATCTCCAGGCCGGTGGTCAGGTCTTCGAAGTAGTTGCCGGTGTTCGCCTTGTTGCCGGTCGGAGCAGCCAACATCACCCCCTCGCGCCGCCTGAGTGCGCTCGCGGGCGCCATTGTATGAGGCGCTGCTTCTAGAGGCTCCCGCGCGTAGAGGCCCCCGCATACCCGGAGGGGGTACACTCGGGCGAGCAGCAGATTGCGGGAGGCATGCATGGGACTCAAGGAACTCGAAGCGCTGGTGGCGGTCCTGCAGGCGGAGATCGCCAAGGGCCGGGAGGACAACCACGTCATCGGCACGTGGCACATCCACTTCGAGAAGCGAGACGAGACCCCCGTGTTCTCCTTCAACAAGTGCGAGTCAGAGGTCTACTGCGAGGAGCGCCCCACCGTCTTCGCAGTGGACGGCACGCTGGTCGACGCCGGCGGGCCGCTCTTCTAGCCTCCGCCTCAGCCCGGCACCGGCGCCCAGGGCGGCCACGCTCTGCTAGTCTCCGCGCGCGAACACGGCCGCCATTCTGCGAACAAGTCGCGCGAACGGGAGACCTGCATGCTGACCCTGAAGCACTACACCGTGGCCGTCCACGACCTGGACGAGTCCGTCAAGAACTACGAGGCTCGCTTCGGCATGCAGAAGGTGGGCGAGCAGGCCTTCAACCGCATCGGCAACTTCAACTTCCAGCCCATGGGCTACGACGGCAAGGTCATGCTCCACCTGATCTGCCCGGTCTCGGAGGAGAGCCCGATCTCCAAGTTGATGAAGGAGCGCGTCAACCCCTTCAACCCGCACGGCGAGGGCATGTACCTCATCGCCTACGAGACGGAAGACGTGGACGCCTTCTGCGCCCAGGTGGAGGCCGGCGGCGGGCGCGTGAACCGTGCGCCGGGCACCGGCAATGCGTGGGTGCACCCCACGGCCAGCAACTTCGTCCTGATGGAGATCTTCCCCAAGAGCCGCTAGCGCGGCCCTACGGCACCCGGTCCGAGCCGGGCGCCGGCGGACGGTGCACCTCCCGGTCCAGGCGGTCCAGCGACTCGTCCTCGGCGGGCGGGTCCTCGATGTCCCCCAGGCCGGCGAGTTGGTCCACCTGCGTTCGGCAGCGCGCCTCGGGATCCCCGGTCCTGTCGGCCATCTTCTGCTCGAACGCGGACGGGTCGCTGCCGTGCTCCCGCTCCACGTGATCCGTGAGCGCCTGGGCCTCCTCGAACTCCGCGCCGCACTGCTCGCACTTCATCCGCTCGCGCATCTAGGCCTCCGTCCCCCCGCCGATCGAACGTAGGCGGGGCCGGGTTGCAGATGCGTAACCGGCTCAGTGCGCGGCGGGGACAGGCGCCACTGGGGCGTCGCCCTCCGGGCGCACCTCCGCGCGCGCTGCCTCGATGAGGGCCAGCGGCGGGCGGGCGAGGAGGAACAGGGGGATCGCAGAGGCGGTGACGCCGGCGGCCACCACCCATCCGAGGTCATACGAGCCCGTGCGGTCCACCAGCCACCCAACCACCCAGGGGCCAATGGCGCCGCCCGTGGTCATCACCAGCGCGCCGATGCCGTTGATGGTGCCGAAGTAGCGGGTGCCGTAGTAGTCCGCCATGAGCGAGGGCCGCACGGGGATGGAGCCGCCGAAGCCGGGGGCGATCAGCACGATGCCCACCAGTGCCATGGCGTAGGAGTCCGCCAGCAGCAGGAAGGGGAACCCCAGCACCACCAGCGCAGTGGCGGCGGCGAGCATGTAGCGCTTCTGGTAGCGGTCCGCCAGGAAGCCGATCCCCAGCCGCCCGATGATCGAGGTCAGCGTGAACACCGCCACGCTGGAGCCGGCAACCGCCTTCGAGAGCCCCACCTCGCGCTCCAGGTAGGGGATCTGGTGCACCACCACCGCCGTGGTACCGAAGGACAGCGTCACCATCCCCAGCGCCATGAGCGCGAACGAGGGCGTACGCAGTACGCGACGCCACGGGATACCCCAGCGCGGCACGGGCGGCACCTCCGCGCCCAGTGCGTCCAGGTGCAGCGCGCCGTCCATGGGCTGATGGTGCCGCTCCGGCCGCGAGCGGATGTTGACGGCCACCAGCGATCCCACGGTGATCATCACGAACGCCAGGATGCGCAGCGCGTCTCGCCAGCCGGTCTGCTCCACCAGCCACGCGATCAGCACCACCAGCAGGCCGCCAAGCCCGCCGCCCACGGTCATGACGGACATCGCTTGGGCGCGGCGCGCCTCGAACCAGGTCGCGATCGCCACCAGGCCCACGTGGCCGCCGGCCGCGGAGGTACCCAGGGCGATCAGGATCATCGCGGCGTAGAAGTGCCAGATCTCCTGGATGAAGGACATGGCCAGCACGCCGGAGGTGGACACCACGATCCCGGCCATGATGATCACCTGCGCCCCGAAGCGGTCCACCAGACCGCCCACCACGGGGGCCGCGAGCCCGCCCACCTCCGACCGCAGCGAGAAGGCGAGCGAGGTGGCGGCCACGCTCCAGCCGAACTCGTCGATCACCTCGTTGAAGATGGTGCCGAAGCCGTAGAAGAACGAGGCCGCGATCAGCAGGACCGTGAAGGCCGAGGATCCGACGACGATCCAGCCCTCGTACACGTTCGGCGCCAGGCGACGGAGCATGGAGGCATCCTATGCCTGCGACTACTAGGCGCATCTCCTCGCGAAGATGGGGGCGTTCCCCTACGGCGCGCCGTGGGAATCCCCCTGTCCCGGGAGTACATTGCGGGCGTGATGGCGGATCACAAGGCGCAGAACCCAGCGATTCTGCAGCCGCTGTTGGACGCAATGACCGCCCCGCTTACCGCATGGGATGCGGATGGCTCGCTGCTGGCTTGCAGCGGCGAGTTCGCACGCCTCATGGGGATGAGCACGACGGACATCGGCCAGCGCGGGCGAATCGGACTTGTCCACCCGGATGACCGGGGGGACGAGGAGCGACGCATTGCCCAGCGCGCGGCCGGCGATACCTCCGTCTGGCAGTACCGCGGCCGCTTCCTCACCGCCCAGGACCAGACCCTGACTGCAGAGTGCCGCGTCTCGCCGCTCCAGCAGGACGGTGCGTACCTGGGCGACGTCATGGAGATCACCACGGTGGAGGGCGGCGCGGAAGGCGGCAACGCCGTCCGGAGCGCGCTGGACGTGCAGGCCGCCTGGTACACGGAACTCTTCGAGCACATCTCGGAGGCGATCTACTGCCTGGACGCGCGCGGCGCGATCATCACCGCGAACGGCGCGGCCGAACGGCTGTTTGGACGCACGCTGGAGGAACTCCGGCGCACACACCGCCGGGAAATCATCGCCTCTGACGTCCGGCAGCAGTCCGTCCGCCTGCGCGGGCAGTTCAACCGGGGCGAACGCATCCCTCGCCGCGTGGAGTTCCAGCTGCGGCGCCCGGACGGCGAACTGCGCTGGGTCAGCGGCTCGCTCCTGATGCAGCGCGACGAGCACGGCAACCTGGCGCGCGAGTTCGTGGTCGCGCGGGACGTGACCGCCCTGAAGGCGCGGGAGGAGCAACTCGCGCAGACCGCGGAGGAGGCCCTCCAGGAGGCGAAGCGCGATCCCCTCACGGGCCTGGGCAACCGCCGCGCGTTCGACGAGGCGTGGGACATCTGCGGCGCCGTCGCCGCGGCGGGCCAGCCGACGGCGGTCTTCGTGCTCGACCTGGATGGCCTGAAACGCGTCAACGATTTGGCCGGCCACGCCGAGGGTGACGAGGCGATCCGTGCAGTGGGCGCGGCGCTGGCACAGCGCATCCGCGGCCATGACCGCGTCTACCGCATCGGCGGCGACGAGTTCGTGCTCCTGGTGCCGGGGGTGGACCCCGAGACGCTGGCTGCGCGCCTGCGCGAGCCCATCCCGTTCCGCGAGCCCGCCCCGCTCCTGACCGCCTCCGTGGGCTGGGCCATCCTGGGCCGCGAGACGGACGACCCCGGCGAGGCCTTCCGCCTGGCGGACCGCAGGATGTACGAGATGAAGCGCACTCGCCGCGCCACCGCGCCCCGCTAGGCCCCTGGCTGGCCCCTTCCCGGGGACCCGTGGCGGGACTCCTCCTGCGGGTCGAAGCCGTTGCCGATCCCGGCCAGCGCCAGGATCACCCAGTCCAGCAACCCGAACAGAAAGCCGAGCCCCCCGCCCACGATCACGGCGCCCAGCGACGCAGCCACACCGTAGAAGCCGACGATGAACAGCCCGGCCGTGAGCACCTCCAGCACGCCACCGGCGGCCATCACGAACGGCAGCGACAGGGCGAACACGCCCAACGCCAGCGCAACCACCGCCAGGCCCGCGCGGATCCCCCCCAGGATGCCCCGGCGCAGCGCCACCTCCATCGAGTGGCCGTGCACCCCGCTGAGCGCCCAGCGCGTGCCGTACACGCTGGCCCACCACAGGAGCGCGAACAGCCCCAGGCCCACCATCGTGCTCAGGTCCTCCAGATTGCTCAGGCCACCCTGCCGGTAGGCGAGCATCACCCCCACCGCCACCAGCACCGAGGCGTGGAACGTCCCGAGCGCGAAGCCGAAGCGGCTCAGGCCCTCGCCGGGCCCGGCTCCCCACCCGATCACCGTGCCGATCCGTGCCCTAGCCATGTGCGAGCACCACGGCCAGCAGCAGCACCGCCAGTCCCGCCGCGGCGGTGACGCCGTACCACGCAGCCAGGCGGTTGGCCGGTACCGTGGCCATGGACTCCCCGGCGATCACGAAGGTGCGCACGGCAGAGACCACCAGCAACAGCAGCACGAAGCCGAGCTTGGCGAAGAACATCTGTCCCCACGCGGTGCCCGTGTCCGGGATCGCCTCGCCCAGGGCGGCCAGGTTGCCCACACCCGTCGCCACTAGCACGCCGAGCGCCGTCCACTGCCAGCGCTCCGCCCGTCCCATGAGCGACTCCACCACCTGTTGCGCGGGCCCCGCTCGGATCACCAGGAACAACGCGACCGGAGCGCCCACCGCCACCGCCGCGGCCAGTACGTGCACTGCGCGCACCGCCAGCGACAGGTCCAGGTCCAACGGCTACTGCGTTCGCGCCGCGTGGGCCTGCTCGCCCGCGTGGTAGGAGGAGCGCACCAGCGGCCCGGCCTCGATGTGCGCGAAGCCCAGGCGCTCGCCGAACTCCCGCAGGCGCGCGAAGTCCTCCGGCGGCACGTAGCGAGTCACCGGGAGGTGCTTCGGCGTGGGGCGGAGGTACTGGCCAATGGTCACCAGTTCCACGCCCGCGGCGTGGAGGTCGGCCAGCACCTGCTCCACCTCCTCCAGCGTCTCGCCCAGGCCCACCATCAGCCCGCTCTTCACGGGGACGCCAGGCGCGATCTCGCGCGAGCGGCTGAAGAGGTCCAGGGAGCGCTGGTAGCGCGCCTTCGGCCGGACGCGCGGGTACAGCCGCGGCACGGTCTCGATGTTGTGGTTCAGCACCACCGGCCTCGCTTCCAGCACGGCGGCCAGGGCGTCTCGGTTGCCCTCGAAGTCCGGGATCAGCACCTCCACCTCGCACTCCGGGCGCAGGCGGCGGACGGCGCGGATGCAGGCGGCGAAGACGGAGGCACCGCCGTCCGGCAGGTCGTCCCGGTTCACGGCGGTGATGACGGCGTAGTCCAGGCCCAGCGTCTGCACGGTCTGCGCCAGGCGGTACGGCTCCAGCAGGTCCACGCCCTCCGGCCGCCCGGAGTTCACGGCGCAGAAGCTGCAGGCGCGCGTGCAGGTGTCCCCCAGGATCATGAACGTGGCCGTGCCGGCGTTGAAGCACTCGCCGATGTTCGGACAGCGTGCCTCCTGGCAGACCGTGTGCAGCGCCTGGTCGCGCATGAGGTCCGCGATGTGCTTGAACCGCGCGCCCGAGGGGAACCGTGCCTTGAGCCACGGCGGCTTCCCGCCGCGCAGCGGCGTCTCCGAGGGCGCGGTCACTCGAGGCCCCCCGGCACTGGTTCTGCAAGCAGGCAGCCGAAGCGCGCCTCGAAAACCTCGCACGTCGCCCGGACCACGTCCTCCATCGCCGGCGCCTCGCCCAGCAGGCGCTCCATGGAGGTCACCCCCGCGTCCACGAGGCCGCACGGGACGATGTCGCCGTACCAGCGGAGATCCGGCGCCACGTTCAGCGCGAAGCCATGCCCGGAGACCCCGCCTCTGATCGAAACGCCGATGGCCGCCACCTTCGCCTCGCCGGCCCAGACGCCGGGACGGCCCGGCACCGGTGCGGCGGCCACCTCGAACGCTCCGAGCACGTCCGCGAGCAGCGCCTCCAGCGTCCGCACGTAGTCCGCCGGTCGCAGGCCACGGCCACGGAGGTCCAGGATCGGGTAGCCCACCAGTTGCCCGGGGCCATGCCACGTGAGGTCGCCGCCGCGGTCGATGTCCACCACCGGTGCGCGCAGCGACTCCGGAGGCACCAGCAGCGATGCGCGCCCGCCTCGACGGCCCATGGTGTAGACGGGGCGATGCTCCAGGAGGGCGAGTGACTCGCCAAGCCCGTCGCGGACGGCCTCGGCGGCGCGTTGCTGCCAGCGGAGGCCGGCGTCGTAGTCCACGTCCGCACCGCGCGCGAGGCCCACGGTGCGGTGGGTGGGGCGGGCGGCGGGGGTCACGGTCATGATGTGACGAGGGTACACCGGTGCGCCCTCCGCGGTTCCCGGCTACCACCGCGCGGAGGGCTACACTGGGCGCGGTACCGCCCCGCGCCGCCCTACGGGGAACGGCCCGACAGCGGCCGGTGTAGAGACACTGAGGGAATGCGAGGTCGCCCGTGCCAGAGCCGGTGAACGAGGGCCACGCAGCCGCGACCGCCGCGACGCCCGAGACCCCCGACTGGATCGAGACGCAGGAGTGGATCGACGCGCTGCGGGACGTGAACCGCAGCCGCGGTGCGGAGCGCGCCTCCGGGCTACTGGAGTCCCTGCAGATCGCCGCGCAGCGCATGGGCGTGCCGCTGCCCGTGACCTCGCGGACGCCTTATGTAAATACGATCCCCCTGTCGCAGCAGCCGCCCTACCCCGGCAACCTGGAGATCGAGAACCGGGTCAAGAGCATCATCCGCTGGAACGCGCTGGCCATGGTCAGCGAGGCCAATGACCGCTTCCCCGGCATCGGCGGACACATCTCCACGTACGCCTCCGCCGCCACGCTGTACGAGGTGGGCTTCAACCACTTCTTCCGCGGCCCGGAGCACCCCGGCGGTGGCGACCTGGTCTACTTCCAGGGGCACGCCTCTCCCGGCATCTACGCGCGCGCCTATATGGAAGGCCGGCTGGCGCCCCGGGAGTTGCATGCGTTCCGTCGCGAGTTTGCAGAGGGTGGCGGGCTGTCGTCGTACCCGCACCCGTGGCTCATGCCGGACTTCTGGCAGTTCCCCACCGTCTCCATGGGCCTGGGCCCGATCATGGCCATCTACCAGGCACGGTTCCTGAAGTACCTCCACAACCGAGGGCTCGCCGACACCAGCCAGCAGCGCGTGTGGGCCTTCCTGGGCGACGGCGAGACGGACGAGCCTGAGACGCTGGGCGCGATCTCCCTGGCCGCCCGCGAGCGGCTGGACAACCTGGTCTTCGTCGTGAACTGCAACCTGCAGCGCCTGGACGGCCCGGTGCGCGGCAACGGCCAGATCATCCAGGAACTGGAGGCCGTCTTCCGCGGCGTGGGCTGGCACGTGGTGAAGGTGATCTGGGGCCGCGACTGGGACCCCCTGCTCGCCCAGGACCACGACGGCCTGCTGGTGGAGCGCATGGGCGAGGTGGTGGACGGCGAGTACCAGAAGTACTCCGTGGCCGGCGGCGCCTACATCCGCGAACGGTTCTGGGGCGTGGACCCGCGGCTGGCGCGCATGGTGAAGGACATCCCGGACGACACGCTCTGGCGCCTGCGCCTGGGCGGGCACGACTCCGAGAAGGTGCACGCCGCCTACCGCGCCTTCGAGGAGAACAAGGGCACGCCCACGGTCATCCTGGCGCGCACGATCAAGGGCTACGGGCTGGGCGAGGCCGGCGAGGGCCGCAACATCACGCACCAGCAGAAGCACCTGAACACGCAGGAACTGCTGACCTTCCGGGACCGCTTCAACATCCCCCTCTCTGACGAGGAGGTGGTGGGCGCACCGCTCTATCGCCCCGCGCAGGACAGCGCGGAGGCGCGCTACCTGCGGGAGCGCCGCCAGCGGCTGGGCGGCGGGCTGCCGCAGCGCCGCGTGCGCAACGCGCTGGTGGAGGCTCCGGACCCGAAGGCGTTCGAGGAGTTCCTGGCCGGCTCCGGAGACCGCGAGGCGTCCACCACCATGGTGCTGGTGCGCATCCTGGCCGCGCTGATGCGCGACGAGCGCATCGGCAAGCAGGTGGTTCCCATCGTCCCGGACGAGGCGCGCACCTTTGGCATGGAGACGTTCTTCCGCTCCTTCGGCATCTACGCCTCGCGCGGGCAGGTGTACGAGCCGGTGGACCGGGAGAACCTGCTCTACTACCGGGAGTCGCAGGACGGCCAGGTCATCGAGGAGGGCATCACGGAGGCGGGCTCCATGTCCTCCTTCATCGCCGCCGGCACCTCGGCGATGACCAGCGGCGTGACCACCATCCCGCTCTTCATCTTCTACTCGATGTTCGGCATGCAGCGCGTGGGGGACCTGGTGTGGGCGGCTTCGGACGCGCGTACGCGCGGCTTCATGGTGGGCGGCACCGCCGGGCGCACCACGCTGAACGGCGAGGGCCTGCAGCACCAGGACGGCCACAGCCACGTCATCTCCGCCGTGGTGCCCACCATGCGCTCCTACGACCCCGCCTTCGCCTACGAAATCGCCGTGATCCTGGAGGCCGGCATCCACGAGATGTTCGTGGAGGGCAGCGAGCGGATGTACTACCTGACGGTGGGCAACGAGAACTACCTCCACCCGCCGATGCCAGAGCACGAGGGCGTCAGGGAGGGCATCCTCCGCGGGATGTACCGCTTCCGCTCGCTCACGCCGGAGGGCGCCGCCGCGGACGCCCCGCGCGTGAACCTGCTCGGCTCCGGCGCGATCCTGAACGAGGTGCTCCGCGCCCAGGAGTTGCTGGCGGACCAGTTCGGCGTGGCCTCTGACGTGTGGTCCGTGACCTCCTGGACTGAACTGCGCCGCGACGCCATCGAGGTGGAGCGCTGGAACGTGCTGCACCCGGGCGTGGACGAGCGGCGGCCCTACCTGGCGGAGCAACTGGGCGACGAGCCGGCGCTGGTGGTGGCCGCCAGCGACTACCTGAAGGCGCTCCCGGACGGCCTGGCGAAGTGGCTCAACACCCGCGTCATTGCCCTGGGCACGGACGGCTTCGGCCGCTCCGACACCCGCGAGGTCCTGCGTGACTTCTTCGAGGTAGACGCGCGACACGTCGCGTTCGCGGCGCTGTCCGGCCTGGCCCGCGACGAGCAGATCCCCGTCAGCGTGGCCATCGAGGCCGGCCAGACGCTGGGCATCGACCCCGAACGGCCCAACCCGGCCACCCTGTAGTAAGCGCGGTAGCAAGACCATCCCGCACGCGGGACCCGAGAAGAGGCGGCGCATGGCGGAGTACCGGCTACCCAGCCTGGGCGAGGACATCGAGGAGGCGGACGTCCTCAAAGTCCTGGTGTCCGAGGGCGACCATGTGGAGGTCGACCAGCCTCTGGTAGAGATCGAGACGGAGAAGGCCACGCTGGACGTCCCGGCAGAGGCCGCGGGGACGATCACGAAGGTCCACGTCAGCAGCGGCGACACGATCAAAGTCGGCCAGGTGTTGGTCACCATCGAGGCCGGCGCGGGAGCCGCGGGCGCTCCGGCCGCGCCCGCCGACGAAACGCCCGCCGCCCAGCCTAACGCAGCGCCGGAGCGCGCTCCTGAGCCGGCTGCCGCGCCGCCCGCCCGCGAGCCGGCACCCGAGGCCGAACCGGAGCGCGAGCGCCCTGCCGCCAGCGAGGCGGAGCCTGCGCCGGCCCGACAGGCCGCACCGGCGGCGACCGAGACACACGCGACCTCGGAGGGGACTGTCTTCGCCGCACCATCCGTGCGCAAGTTCGCGCGCGAGGTGGGCGTGGACCTCGCCCGCGTGAGCGGCAGCGGGCCGGGCGGGCGCATTACCGAGGACGACGTGAAGCGTGCGGCTCGCGAACGACCCGCGCCTGCCCCCGCCGCGCCCGGCGGCTCGTCTCCTGGTGCCGGGGCGGCTTCGGGCTTCCGGTCGCTGCCGGACTTCTCGCAGTGGGGGCCGGTGACGCGGGAGCCGCTGAGCAGGTTGCGCCGCACGGTGGCGCGGAACATGGCGCAGTCGTGGGCGGAGATCCCGCACGTCCACCTGCAGCACCATGCGGACATCACGGCCATGGAAGACCTGCGCCAGCAGTTCAAGGAGCGCGCCCGGGAGGCCGGAGGCAACCTCACCATTTCCGTGATGATGCTGAAGGTGGTCGCAGCCGCGCTGCGCGCGCATCCTCGCGTGAACGCCTCGTACGACCAGGAGTCCCAGGAACTGGTGCTGAAGGACTACATCCACATCGGCGTGGCGGTGGACACTGACCGCGGCCTAGTGGTGCCGAAGATCGAGGACGTAGACCAGAAGAACATCATCGAACTGTCCGTGGAACTCAACGAGATTGCGGAACGCGCGCGTACGAACAGCCTCACGCTGGAGGAGATGCGCGGCTCCACGTTCACGGTCACGAACCTCGGCAGCCTGGGCACCGGCTACTTCGCCCCGATCATCAACTGGCCCGAGGTGGCGGTGCTGGGCCTGGGCCGGGCGGAGCGCACCGCCGTCTGGGACGCCGAACGCAACCAGTGGTCGCCGCGCCTCATCATGCCGATGTCGCTGGGGCATGATCACCGCGTACTGGACGGAGCGGACGGCGCCCGCTTCATGACCTGGATCGTCCAGGCCATCCGCAACCCCATGCTCATGGCGCTGGAGGGCTAGCGATGGCGGACGACAACTCCCAGCCCGGGCAGGGGCAACGGCTCGCGGTGCTCGGCGCAGGCCCGGGCGGCTACCCCGCGGCCTTCCTGGCGGCGGAACTCGGCTTCAACGTGACGCTGATCGACGAGCGCGCGGAGCCCGGCGGCGTCTGCCTCTTCGAGGGCTGCATCCCATCCAAGGCGCTCCTGCACGCCGCGGAACTGCTGACGGACGCCCGTGAGGCCGCGAACATCGGCCTCACCTTCGGGGATCCGGCGATCGACCTGGACCGCTTGCGCGAGTGGAAGGACCGCGAAGTCGTGCACCGCATGACCAGCGGCCTCGGCCAGATCGCGAAGGCGCGCAAGGTGCGGTTCGTGCATGGCCGGGGGCACTTCCTGGACGCGCACACCCTGCGCGTGGCCCTGGACGGCGAGGTCACGGACGTGGAGTTCGACCACGCCATCATCGCGACGGGCTCAACCCCGGCGATCCCGCCGCCGCTGCGCCTGGAGTCAGACCGCGTTTGGGACTCCACGGCCGCGCTGGAACTGCGCGAGGTGCCCGCCCGCCTGCTGATCGTGGGCGGCGGCTACATCGGCCTGGAGATGGCCACGGTGTACGCGGCGCTGGGCGCCGCCGTGACGGTGGTGGAGATGACCGGCTCGCTGCTCCCGGGTGCGGACGAGGACCTGGTGAAGGTGCTTGCCAACGCCATTGCCGGGCGCGTGGAGGAGGTCCTGCTGGACACGAGCGTGATCGCGCTCCGCGAGCAGGGGCAGGGCATCGAGGCTGACCTGCAGGGGCCAGACCTGGAGGAGACCCGCCAGTTCGACCGCGTGCTGATCGCCACCGGGCGACGGCCGGTGTCAGCCAACCTGGGCCTGGAGAACACGAAGGTGAAGACCACGGACCGCGGCTTCGTGCAGGTGGACCACCAGCGGCGCACCGCCGAGCCCTCGATCTTCGCGATCGGAGACGTGGCCGGTGAGCCGATGCTGGCGCACAAGGCCACGCACGAGGCCCGGGTGGCAGTGGAGGCGATCGCCGGCGAGCCCGTAGCGTGGGAGCCGGCGGCGATCCCCGCGGTGGTCTACACCGACCCGGAGATCGCCTGGTGCGGCGTCACGGAGACCGAGGCGCGCACGCGTGGCCTCGAGGTAGAGGTCGCGCGCTTCCCGTGGACCGCCTCAGGGCGCGCTACCACCACCGGACATCGCGAGGGCCTCACGAAGATCGTGGTTGAGCCCGGCACGCAGCGCGTGCTGGGCGTAGCCGTGGCCGGGCGCGGGGCCGGCGAACTCATCGGCGAGGGCGTGCTGGCGGTGGAGATGGGCGCGCGTCTGGACGACCTGCGGCTGACCATCCACGCGCACCCCACGCTGTCAGAGACGCTCATGGAGGCGGCGGAGACGTTCTTCAACGTCAGCCCGCATTACATCGCCCGACGGCGCCGCTAGGCGGTCCCGCCCGCCGGACGACGAAGAGGGGGTGGCCTGGGCCACCCCCTCTCCGTTGGTTCCACCTGCCGGAAGGCAGACGTGCGTTACACGTCCAGCCAGTAGCCGGTCGCGTTTTCCGTCGCGCCACCGTAGCCACGGGTCTGGGAGATGCCCCGGACCTCCGGGCGGTAGCCCGTCCAACCCGTGCCGGCGCCAGCCTGGCTCGGGACGTAGTACATGTTCTCCGCGTTGATCCGCTGGAAGTCGTGGATGTAGCCCTGGCGGACTTCCTGGTCCAGCTCCACCCGCTGCTTCTCGTCCAGAGCGGTGATCTCCGGGATGCTGTACTTGCTGTGGTTGTTCGGGTCCGGCCCGAACATCCGGTTGAAGTAGCCACCCACCTCGGGGAACGGCGTCTCGTACCCGAAGGCGATGCCGTGGAAGTTCCCGGCGAACGTCTGCGGGAAGTACTGAGCCGTGTAGGCCTGCGTCTGGACGCTCAGGTTCAAGCCACCCTCGATGAGGTAGTTGCCGGCGGCCTCCGCGATGCGGTTGAACGTGGCGCCGTAGATGTCGTTCGGGAACTGGTAGACGATCTCCTCGCCCGCGTACCCGGCGGCATCCAGCAGGGCCTTCGCCTCCGTCTGGTTGAACTCGAAGAACTTGCCGGACTCGCCGTGCTCCGCGCTCTGGGGGTCAAGCCACCAGGCACCCCAGCCGGCGGGGATGATGTTGTTCCACTTCACGGCCACGTCCAGGCCGGCGTCCTGCAGTTCGCGGACGTTGTAGCCCAGTTCGGTCAGGGCGTCGCGGTCCGTCATCATGGAGACGGCCTTGCGGAAGCGGTCGTCGCGCCAGATGGCGTCCGGGTCCATCTCCTCGCTGGAGAAGTACATGAACGACAGCAGGGCAGGCAGCAGGCCGCGCCACTGGATGTCCGGGTCCTCGCTGCGGAGTTCAATGACGTCGTCGGCGGTAATGCCCGCCTGGTGCAGGTTGCCTGCACGGAACTGCGCCAGGCTGTTCGCGTACTCGGGGATGATGGCCAGTTCCATGCCGTCGACGAACGGCTTGGGCTGGTCCCAGTAGTCCGCGAACTTGCTGAACTGGAACCCCACCGAGGTGCGGTACGAGTCCATAACCCAGGGACCCGAGCCGATCATGTCCGTCGCCGGGTCGAAGCCACCGTTGAAGGCCTCGCGCGGCATGATGATCAGGCGGTTGGTGTCCGCCAGGTCCGTGACGAACACGCCGGACGGCGAGTTCAGCGTGATCTCGACCGTGTAATCGTCCACCGCCTCGAGTGACGTCCAGGACGCCACCTGAGTGCGCGAGGGCGAAGCTTCCGCCGTGAGGGCCTCAAACGAAGCGACCACGTCGTCCGTGGTGACCTCGCGGCCGCTCACTGGGGCCTTGTTGTGGAACTTGATGCCCGGCTTCAGCTTCACCACCCAGTGCTGACCGTCGGTGGTCTCGGCACTCTCCGCCAGGTCCTCCTCCGGGCCCACGGAGTACGGGTTCTCGTCCGGCCGCGACGCGATCTTGTAGAAGCGACTGTACGTGTAGGCGGCGATGCCCTTCGCGGTGAAGGACGCGGACGCGTACGGGTTGATCGCGGACGGGTCGCTGGTTGCGTGGACCTTGTAGATCCCACCCCGCTTCACGTTCGCGAAGGGGTCCACCTCAGTCGGCGCAGCGGTCGCAGCGCTCGTCGCGGCGGCCGTAGCCGTCGCGGCGGGCGTTGGCGTGGCGTCATCGCCACCACAGCCGATGAGGGCTGCTCCGGCGAGTCCGGCGCCCCCCAGCGCGGCCCCCCTCAGGACACCGCGGCGCGACACACTCGCTCCCAGCGTCCGGCTCCAGTAGTTCTCTTCCAAATTCACCCTCCTCACGCCGACTGATGCCCCACCGTGGGACACGTCCGCCCGGCGTCTGGCGGAACCCTACATCTATATACGCGTGTAATGCCAGACCGGACTCGTGATTACAACAATGTTGTGGAGGTCGTGCATCAAGCCTAATGTGGGAGGTAGTGACAGCACGGACGTGATTAGGGGAGCACACGCGCGAACAGAGGAGGCGGCTCGCGCCGCCTCCTCTGCTCGGGAAACTTCCCGGGTGGGCCACTCTCTGCGTTACACGTCCAGCCAGAACTCCGGATACGCCTCCGTGGCCACGCCGTAGCCACGGGTCTGCTGGATGCCGCGGACCTGCGGCTGGTAGCCCGTCCAGCCGGTGCCGGCGCCCGCCTGGTTGGGCACGTAGTACATGTTCTCCGCGTTGATCCGCTGGATCTCGTGGACCAGTTCACGGCGGGCTTCCTCATCCGTCTCCACCCGCTGGCGGCGGTCCAGGTCCGTGATCTCCGGATCACTGATGCGACTGTGGTTGTTCGGGTCGTCCCCGAACATGCGCGGGAAGTAGCCGCCCACCTCCGGGAACGGCGTCTCGTATCCAAAGGCGATGCCATTGAAGTTGCCCGCGAACGTCTGCGGGAAGTACTGCGCCGTGTACGCCTGGGTCTGCACCCGGACGTTGACGCCGCCCTCCACCAGGTAGTTCCCGATGGCCTCCGCGATGCGGTTGAAGGTGGCGCCGTAGATGTCGTTGGGGAACTGGTAGACGATCTCCTCGCCCGCGTACCCAACGGCGTCCAGCAGCGACTGCGCCTCGTCCAGGTTGAACTGGAAGAACTGCGCCGTGTCTCCCATGTCCGGCCCCTGCGGGTCCAGCCACCACACGCCCCACCCAGCCGGGATCAGGTTGTTCCACAGGATGGACACGTCCAGGCCGGCGTCCTGCAGTTCGCGGACGTTGTAGCCCAGTTCCGTCAGCGTGTCCCGGTCCTGGGTCATGGAGACCGCCTTGCGGAAGCGGTCGTCACGCCAGGGCGCCTGCGGGTCCATCTCCTCCGACGAGAAGTAGATGAACGAGAGCAGTGCCGGGAGCAGGCCCCGCCACTGGACGTCCTCGTTCTCGGACCGCAGTTCCAGCACGTCTTCCGCGGTGATGCCCTCCAGGTGGGTGTTGCCGGCGCGGAACTGGGCCAGGCGGTTCGCGTATTCCGGAATGATGTTCAGGTCCAGCCCGTCCACAAACGGCTTCGGCTCGTCCCAATACTCCGGGTTGCGCGAGAAGCGGAAGCCCACGCCGGACTGGTACTGGTCCATGATCCACGGGCCCGAGCCGATCATGTTCGTAGCCGGGTCGAACCCGCCGTCAAACGCCTCCCTGGGCATGATGATCAACTTGTTCGTGTCCGCCAGGTCCGTGGTGAAGGTACCGGAGGGGCCCGTCAGGCGGACGTTGACCGTGTAGTCGTCCACCGCCTCCAGGGACTCCCAGTCCGAGACCTGGTTCCGGCTGGCCGAGGCCTCCGCGCTCAGTGCCTCCCAGGAAGCCACTACGTCGTCCGCGGTGACCTCGCGCCCGGAGACGGGCGGGACGTCGTGGAACTGGACGCCCTGCTTGAGGCGCACAACCCAGTTCTGAGCGTCGTCGGACTCCGCGCTCTCCGCCAGGTCTTCCTCCACGCCTACGGAGTACGGGTTCTCATCCGGCCGCGCGGCGATCTTGTAGAACCGGCTGTACACGTAGGATGCGATGCCCTTCGCCGTGAAGGAGGCGGAGGCATAGGGGTTGATGGCGGACGGGTCGCTCGTGGCTGTCGCCACCAGGCGACCGCCCCGCCGGATGTTGCCGAAGGGGTCGTCGGTTGCCCCCTGCGTGGGCGTCGTTGGTGGGGTGGTGCCGCCCGCCGGGGGCGTGGTCAGCCTGTTCTCGCCGTCCTCGTCGTCGCCGCCGCAGCCGATGAGCGCGGCGCCAGCCAGCCCCGCCCCGCCCAGCGTGGCTCCGCGGAGCACACCGCGGCGGCTCACGCGGTGGCCCATCGTCCTGGTCCAATAGTTCGGTTCCAAGCCACCCTCCTCCGGCGGCCAACCTGACTGCTCGCGGAGGCAGGTCGCCACCTGCTCGGTGCACAAGCACCCGCGACCCCATGTGATCGCTACGAGGCGGCTTGAGGCTCAGACGCCTGGGACGGCTTGCAGGAGCGAGTCGCCCTCAGAATTGCCGTGACACACCCGTTACGGAGGACAGCGCGAGGCCGAGCACCGGGCGGTGGCCGGGTAGCCCCCCGCGGAGGGCGGGGCTGCACAACGAGAGAGGGCGGCCTTGCGGCCGCCCTCTCCACTCCACCGAAGTGACGGACGCGTTAGACGTCCAGCCAGAACGACGGCAGGTTCTCGGTCGCGCCACCGTAGCCGCGGGTCTGGGAGATGCCCCGGACCTCCGGGCGGTAGCCCGTCCAGCCCGTGCCGGCACCAGCCTGGCTCGGGACGTAGTACATGTTTTCCGCGTTGATCCGCTGGATGTCGTGGATGTAGCCGCGGCGAACCTCGGCGTCCAGTTCCACGCGCTGCTTCTCGTCCAGAGCGGTGATCTCGGGGTCCGAGATCTTGCCCTGGTTGTTTGGGTCGGAACCGAACATGCGGTTGAAGTACCCACCGACCTCCGGGAAGGGGGTCTGGTAGCCGAAGGCGATGCCGTGGAAGTTCCCGGCGAACGTCTGCGGGAAGTACTGAGCCGTGTAAGCCTGCGTCTGAACGCTCAGGTTCAGGCCACCCTCGATAAGGTAGTTGCTGACCGCCTCCGCGATGCGGTTGAACGTGGCGCCGTAGATGTCGTTCGGGAACTGGTAGACGATCTCCTCGCCCGCGTACCCAACCGCATCCAGCAGGGCCTTCGCCTCCGCCTGGTTGAACTCGAAGAACTTCCCGGACTCGCCGTGCTCCGCGCTGCGCGGGTCAAGCGACCAAGCGCCCCAACCAGCCGGAACGATGTTGTTCCACTGGATGGAGACGTCCAAACCGGCGTCCTGCAGTTCCTTGACGTTGTAGCCCAGCTCGGTCAGGGCGTCCCGGTCGGTCATCATGGAGACGGCCTTGCGGAAGCGGTCGTCGCGCCAGATGGCGTCCGGGTCCATCTCCTCGCTGGAGAAGTACAGGAAGGACAGCAGGGCAGGCAGCAGGCCGCGCCACTGGATGTCCGGGTCCTCGCCGCGGAGTTCGATGACATCATCTGCCGTGATGCCCGCGTAGTGCAGGTTGCCGGCCCGGAATTGCGCCAGGCTGTTGGCGTACTCCGGAATGATGGCGTCTTCGATGCCGTCAACGAACGGCTTCGGGGTGTCCCAGTAGTCCGGGTTCTTGCTGAACTTGAACATGACGGAGGTCTGGTACTCGTCCATGACCCACGGGCCGGAGCCGATCATGTCCGTCGCCGGGTCGAAGCCACCGTCGAAGGCCTCGCGCGGCATGATGAACAGCTTGTTGGTGTCCGCCAGGTCGGTGACGAAGGTGCCCGAGGGGCCGTTCAGCGTCACTTCGATGGTGTGGTCGTCCACCGCCTCGAGCGAGGTCCAGGAGGCAACCTGGGTGCGGGAGGGGGAAGCCTCCGCGGTCAGGTTCTCCCAGGAAGCAACCACGTCGTCCGTGGTGACCTCGCGGCCGCTCACCGGGGCCTTGTTGTGGAACTTGATGCCCGGCTTCAGCTTCACCACCCAGTGCTGACCGTCGGTGGTCTCGGCACTCTCCGCCAGGTCCTCTTCGGGGCCCACGGAGTACGGGTTCTGGTCCGGCCGCGCCGCGATCTTGTAGAAGCGGCTGTAGACGTACCCGCCGATGCCCTTCGCAGTGAAGGAGGCGGAACCGTACGGGTTGATCGAAGACGGGTCAGACGTGCGGTGGCTCTTGAGGATGCCACCGCGCTTGATGCTCGCGAACGGGTCAGCCTCGGTCGGCGCCGCGGTAGCAGTGCTCGTCGCGGCGGACGTCGGAGCCGGCGTGGGGGTGGCGTCATCGCCACCGCAGCCGATCAGCGCGGCACCAGCGAGGCCAGCGCCCCCCAGGGCGGCCCCGCGCAGGACGCCGCGCCGCGACACGCGGCCACCCAGCGTCCTGGACCAGTAATTCTCTTCCAAGCATGCCCTCCTTATGTCAGGTTGAGCGCGTCACCAATGTTTTAGGAACGCAAAACGCGCCCACCTCACGTGGAACCTACGTATCAGTACGCACGAAATCACCGCGCCAGACTCGTCAAACCGGACGTGGTATTTATTTCTTTCGTAATGTCATACGCATTGTTATTGCATCGAGCGGCGGGCGGGGAGGCAGGGCATGCGGGGCCCCGGGGCAACAAAACAGAGGGTAGCCCCTGGCCACCCCCTGCTTTGCACGCCGCGAAGCGGCGGAAGGAGCCGAGTCCCTACACGTCCAGCCAGAGGCCGGGGTGGTTCTCCGTGGCACCACCGTAGCCGCGAGTCTGGGAGATGCCCCGGACCTCCGGCTGATACCCCGTCCAGCCCGTGCCGGCGCCGGCCTGGCTGGGGATGTAGTACATGTTCTCCGCGTTGATCTTCTGGATCTCGTGGATGAACCCCCGACGCGTGTCCGCGTCCAGTTCCACGCGCTGCTTCTCGTCCAGCGCCGTGATGTCCGGGTCGCTGATCTTGCTGTGGTTGTTCGGGTCGTCACCGAACATGCGGTTGAAGTACCCACCGACCTCCGGGAAGGGGGTCTGGTAGCCGAAGGCTATGCCGTGGAAGTTCCCGGCGAACGTCTGCGGGAAGTACTGCGCCGTGTACGCCTGCGTCTGGACCTGGATGTTCAGGCCGCCTTCCAGCAGGTAGTTGCTGACCGCCTCCGCGATGCGGTTGAAGGTGGCGCCGTAGATGTCGTTGGCGAAGTGGTAGGTGATCTCCTCGCCCGCGTAGCCCACGGCATCCAGGAGCGAGCGCGCTTCGTCCAGGTCGAACTGGAAGAACTTGCCCGCCTCGCCGATCTCCGCCCCCTGGGGGTCCAGCCACCAGGTGCCCCAGCCGGCGGGGATGACGTTGTTCCAGAGGATGGAGATGTCCAGGCCAGCGTCCTGCAGTTCGCGGACGTTGTAGCCCAGTTCGGTCAGCGTGTCCCGGTCCGTCATCATGGAGACGGCCTTGCGGAACCGGTCGTCCCGCCAGGGCGCGTCCGGGCTCTGCTCCTCGCTGGAGAAGTACATGAACGAGAGCAGCGCCGGCAGCAGGCCGCGCCACTGGTAGTCCTCGTTCTCTCGGCGGAGTTCCAGCACGTCGTCCGCCTGGATGCCCTGCTGGTGGAGGTTGCCGGCCCGGAACTGCGCCAGGTTGTTCGCATACTCCGGGATGATGGCGATCTCGTAGTTGTCCACGAACGGCTTGGGCTGGTCCCAGTAGTCCGGGTTGCGCCGGAACTTCAGAGCGACCGAGGTCTGGTAGTCGTCCAGGATCCAGGGGCCAGAGCCGATCATCGCGGTGGCCGGGTCAAACCCACCGTCGAAGGCCTCGCGCGGCATGATGAACAACTTGTTGGTGTCCGCCAGGTCCGTGACGAACGTGCCAGACGGCGCGGCCAGCGTTACCTGCACGGTGCGGTCGTCAACCGCCTCCAGCGAGGTCCACGACGCTACCTGCGTGCGGGAGGGCGAGGCCTCCGCGGTCAGCGCCTCCCAGGAGGCGACCACGTCATCCGAGGTGATCTCGCGGCCGGAGACCGGCGCAACGTCCTGGAACTTCAGGCCGGGCTTCAGGCGCACCACCCAGTGCTGGCCGTCCTCGGTCTCCGCGGACTCCGCCAGGTCTTCCTCCGCGCCCACGGAGTACGGGTTCTGGTCCGGACGCGCGGCAATCTTGTAGAAGCGGCTGTAGACGTACGCCGCGATGCCCTTGGCCGTGAAGGACGCGGACGCGTACGGGTTCAGCGCGGACGGGTCGTTGGTGTCGCTCTCGCGCAGCGTGCCGCCGCGCTTGATGTTCGCGTAGGGGTCGGTCGAGGTCGCCGTGCCGGTCGCGGTCGGCGAGGCGGACGTCGCGGTCGGCTGTGGCGTCGGGTCGTCCTCGTCACCCCCGCAGCCCACGAGGGCCGCTCCCGCGAGCCCGACGCCCCCCAGCGCCGCACCGCGCAGGACGGTGCGGCGCGAAGCGCGGCCGCTCATCGTCCGGGCCCAGTAGTTCTGATCTTCCATGCAATCTCCTGTCGGACTTGGTGTGCCGGACACAACGGCCGGCAACCGCAGCTCACAGGAGATTACGTACACGGATTGTTAGGAGATGCATTTAGTCTAAAGATAACTTTCGAGATATCACACGTCTAATAGCGCCATATGGGAGTGCGTAAATACATGACGTGTGTGAACTACAACTGCGTTGACCCGGCGCGCGCATGAGCACGCACGTCGTGCGAGGCGCGGGCAGGCGGGAGCGAGGAGGCTAGGCGGGGCGTGCCCCGGAGTATTGCTGCTCCACGCGCGAGAGGCGCGAGAAAGCCCCGGCCAGCACCTCCCGCTCCTCGGGCGTGAGGACGTCCGCGAAGAGGCGCTGGATGCCACGGAGGTGCACGGGCGCGGCCTGGCGCAAGACGCGACGGCCCTCCGGGGTGAGCACGGCCAACGTGCCACGGCCGTCCTCGGGGTCAGGCTGACGCTCCAGGTAGCCAGCCTGACAGAGGCGGTCCACCAGCCGGGTCAGGCCGCTCTTGCTCAGGAGGACCGCCCGCGCCAGTTCCTGCATCCGCAGCCGGCCACCGGCCTCGCTCAGTTGCACCAGCACGTCGTACCAGGTGAGGGGCAGGCCGGTCTCCCGGCGCAGTTCATCCTCCAGCGCCGCGATCAGGTGCGTGTGCGCCTCCAGGAACCCTCGCCATGCCCGCATGGACAGGTCGTCCACGGATCCCCCCTGTCGCGGCGCCCAAGCCTGGCCACCCGGCCGAAGATATCGTGCCGGAGGTAGCCGTGGCAGTTGCGAGGGCCTGCCTACCAGGTGTCCACGTTGACACGCTTCTTGCGGCCGCGCGGCCGCTCCGCGTGGCTGGTCGCGGCGAACGTCTGGGCGATGACCTGGCGCGTATCCGCAGGGTCGATCACGTCGTCCACGCCAAAGGACACGCCCGCGTTGAGCGCCTTGCCGCGCTCGTAGGCGCGCGCCACCAGTTCCTCGTAGCGGGCCCTCCGCTCGCGCGGGTCCTCGATGGCAGCGAGTTCCGCGCGGAAGCCCAGTTTCACCTGACCCTCCAGGCCCATGCCGCCGAACTCGCCCGTGGGCCAGGAGACGGCCATGGTGGTGGCCTTGAAGGAACCGGCCGCCATGGTCATGGCGCCCAGGCCGTACGCCTTGCGGAGGACGATCGTGATCAGCGGCACGGTGACGTTCGCGCCCACCACGAACATCCGGGCCGAGTGGCGCACCAGCGCGGTCTTCTCCGCCTCCGGCCCCACCATGATCCCCGGCGTGTCGCATAACGAGACGATGGGCAGGTCAAAGGCATCGCACAACTGCATGAAGCGCGCGGCCTTGTCCGCGCCGTCCGACTCGATGGCGCCGGACTGGTGCATGGGGTTGTTGGCGAGGACGCCCACCGCCCGCCCCTGGATGCGAGCCAGGGCCGTGATCATCCCCGGGCCGAACTGCGGCCGCAGTTCCATCACGGAGTCCACGTCAGCGATGGTCTGGATGACCTGCCGCACGTCGTACACGCGCAGGCGGTTCTCCGGAACCGCGCGGCGCAGCAGGCGCTGGTCGTGCTCATTCCACGTGGGGAGGGCGCCCTGGAAGTACGAGAGGTACTGCTTCGCGGCGGCCACTGCCTCGGCCTCGTCCGCCACGGCCACGTCCACCACGCCGTTGGGCACCTGCACGCTCATGGGGCCCACTTCCTCCGGCCGGAAGACGCCCAGGTTGCCGCCCTCGATCATCGCGGGGCCGCCCATGCCGATGCTGGAGTTGGCGGTGGCGATGATCACGTCGCAGCAGCCGAGCAGGGCCGCGTTGCCGGCGAAGGAGAAGCCGGAATTCACCCCCACCAGCGGCACCTGCCCGCTCAGCACGCCCAGCCGCCGCCACGTGGGCGTGTCCAGCGGCCCGCCGATGCGGAACTGCGAGGACTCCCCGGAGGACGAGGCGCCCGCGCCACCGGCCCGGCCGCCACCACCTTCGGTGAAGATCACCACGGGCAGGCTCCACTCGCCCGCCACCTCCAGCATGCGGTCCGTCTTGCGATGGTTCAGTCCGCCCTGCGTCCCCGCCAGCACGGTGTAGTCGTAGGACATCACCACGCAGCGCGAGGCCTCCGGCCCGAAGTGCGCGCCGTTGACCTGGCCGATGCCGTTGATCATCCCGTCGGCGGGGTACTTCCGCGCCAGTTCGTCCGTGTCGCGGCCCATGCCGGAGGGCACCACCAGGCCGCCGTACTCCACGAAGGTGCCCGGGTCGCAGAGGTCGTCCACGTTCTCGCGGGCGGTGCGCAGGCCGCGCTCGTGGCGGCGTGCCGCCACGTCCGGCCGCGACTCGTCGCGCGTGTAGGCGCGGCGGCGCTCCACTTCCGCCAGGTCCGGGCGGATCTCGTCCAGGTCCACGTCCTGCGAGGTGTCTTCCGCCGCGCCTTCTACTTCACCCGGCTCGAGGTAGGCGAGGACGTGGCCGGCGTACACGGTGTCGCCCACGGCCACGGTGACGCGGTCCAGGGTGCCCGCGACCGGTGCGGCCACCTCGTGCTGCATTTTCATGGCCTCCATAACCACCAGCACCTGGCCGGCGCGCACGGGCGACCCCGGCTCCACCTCCAGGCTGACGATGGTGCCCTGGAGGGCAGACTCCACCGCCACCAGGCCATCCGCGGCCGCAGCCGCGGCCTCCTCGCGCGCTCCGGCCGCGCCCGGCCCGCCGGCGCCGTGCGCCAGCACCGCCAGCGGATCGGAGGCGTCGACGCGCGCCCCCGCCGGGCGCTGCCCCACCGGTTCCGTCGCCGCAGGGAACACCCTGGCCGGCTGCTCTGCCGCGGCAGCCAGCAAGGCGTCCAGGTGCTCCTCGATGAACGCGGTGGAGTAGGCGCCGGCCTGGAACTCGGGGTGCTGGAGGATCGCCTGGAGGAAGGCGCGGTTGGTCTCCACCCCCTCCACCCGGAACTCGGAGAGCGCGCGTGCGGTCTTCGCCGCGGTGGCGGCGAACCCGCCGCCGCTGTGCGCGATGACCTTCGCCAGCAGCGAGTCGAACCGCGGGCTCGTGCGGTACCCGGCGTAGCCGAACGTGTCGGTGCGCACCCCTGCTCCCGAGGGCGCCTCGAACGCCGCGAGCACGCCGCCGCTGGGCCGCGTGGCGCCGTCCGGCATCATGCGCTCCATGTTCACCCGCGCCTGGATCGCGAACCCCCGAGGGGCGGGCACGGCCTGCTGCGAGAGCCCCAGCGACGCCAGCGTCTCGCCACCCGCCAGGCGCAACTGCAGGCCCACCAGGTCCAGCCCCGTCACCTCCTCGGTCACGGTGTGCTCCACCTGCAGTCGCGGGTTCGCCTCGATGAACCAGAACGCCCCGTCGTCGCGAAGGTCTCGGGAGTCCACGAGGAACTCGAACGTACCCAGGTTGCGGTAGGAGGCCGCGGCGGCCATGCGCACGGCCGCGGCGGTGATGCGGTCGCGTAGGCCTGCCGGCAGGCCGGGACTGGGGGCAATTTCCACGATCTTCTGGTGCCGGCGCTGAATGGAGCAGTCGCGCTCGCCGAGGTGGACCACGGCGCCGGTGCCGTCGCCCACCACCTGGACCTCGATGTGCCGAGGGGCCTCCACCAGCCGCTCCAGGTAGACACCGCCGTTGCCGAAGGCGGCCTGCGCCTCCGCTGACGCGCGCGCCAGGGCGTCCTCCAGCGTGGCGGGGTCGCGCACCACGCGCATGCCGCGCCCACCGCCGCCCGCTACCGCCTTCACGATCACGGGCGCGCCGTCCTGGGCGGCAATGAACTCGCGAGCGCCCTCGATGGTGGTGGGGGCAGGCGTGCCGGGCAGCACCGGGACGCCCTCCTGCGCCGCCAGGTCGCGGGCGCTGACCTTGTCGCCGAACACCTCCAGTTGCTCCGGCGTGGGGCCCACGAAGGCCAGGCCCGCCTCGACGCAGCGCCGCGCGAACGTGGCGTTCTCGCTCAGGAAGCCGTAGCCGGGATGCACGGCGTCGCAGCCGGCCTCGAGGGCCGCGGCCACCATTTGCTCCACGTCCAGGTACGCCGGCGCGCCACTGCCCTCCAGCCGGCGGGCCTCGTCCGCGGCGCGGACGTGGAGAGACAACGCGTCGTCCTCCGAGTACACGGCCACGGTGGCGATGCCCCGCTCCGCCGCTGCCCGCGCGATGCGGATGGCGATCTCGCCGCGGTTGGCGATCAGCAGCCGTTGGATGGTCATGGCGCGTGCCTCTCTGCCGACCTCAATCGCGTGATCAGTTGATCACCCCGTCCATCACGAGGCGAAGGTACTCATCCTCCGAGAGTCCGAGGAGCCCCCGGTAGACCTCTTCGTTGTGCTCGCCCATCCGGGGGGAGACCCGGAGCGGCGGGGCCGCGCCGTCCAGGCGGATGGGCTGCCGGTGAGTCAGGAAGGTGGGGCCGCCCTCGCGAGCCACGGGCTCCAGGTGCCCGCCCGCCGGAAGGTCCGCCTCCGGCGACAGGTGCGGGTCGCGCGTGACCATGTCCTCCAGGTCCTCCACCACGCCTGCCGTGACGCCCGCCGCCTGCAGGTGGCGCATCACGTCCCACGCGTCCCGCTCGCCCGTCCACGCCGCCACGACCTCGTCCAGCGCGTCGCCATGCTCCAGCCGCGCGGCCATCGAGGCGAACCGTGCATCCTCGGCGAGGTCGTCGCGGGCCATCGCCGCGCACAGCGCGCGCCACTCCGACTCGTCGCGCACGGAGATCACGCACCAGCGATCGTCCCCCGCGCAGGGGTACGCCCCGTGCGGCGCGCGGTCGAGGGCGCGGTTGCCTCGAGGCGTGGGGACGCGGCCGTTGGCCGTGTAGTCCAGGACGTTCGTGCCGAGCAGTGCGACTGCGGACTCCATCTGCGCCAGGTCGATGAACTGCCCCTCGCCCGTGCGCTCGCGGTGATACACAGCAGCCATCAGCGCGCTCACCGCGAAGTAGGGCGCGGAGAAGTCCGAGTACAGCGGCGCGATCCCCACCGGCGGGCGGCCCGGGAAGCCCATGTTCGTGCGCATCCCCGCGTAGCCGATCACGCCATTGCCGTAGGAGCCGTAGCGGACATAGGGACCGGTGGTGCCCATCACCGGCATCGTCAGCATGATCAGGTCTGGCTTCACCGCCCGCAGGTCCTCGTAGCCCAGCCCCCAGCGGTCCATGCGGTCGCCCGTGAAGTTGTTGGTGACGATGTCCGAGCGCCGCACGATCTCCTTCGCCAGTTCCACCGCGCGAGGCGAGCCCAGGTCGAGCGTGACAGAGCGCTTGTTGGTGTTGGTGTCGTTGAAGACGCCGTTGGTGTCGATGCTGCCCGGGCCTCCCGGCGGCTGCACGCCGGTGAGACGGATGTTGTCCACCCGCGCCTGCGACTCGATCTTGATCACGTCCGCGCCGAAGTCTGCCAGGACCCGCGTGGTGGCCGGCCCCGCGATGAGCCAGCAGAAGTCCGCCACCCGCAGCCCCTCCAGCGGCAGGCTCATAGCACGCCTGCCTCTGCCAGAGCCCGCACCTCGGCGTCTTCCAGGCCCAGCCACTCACGGTAGACCTCGGCGTTGTGCTCGCCCACCCCGGGCGCGCAGCGCGGCAGGCCGGCCGGCGTCGCCGAGAACTGGTAGGAGGGTCCGGGCACCTCGAACGAGCGGCCCAGGGCGGGATGCTCCAGCGGCCGGAAGAAGCCACGCGCCCGCAGTTGCTCGTCGTGCAGCAGGTCTGACACGTCGTTCACGGGCATGACGAGCATCCGGCGGCGCTGCCCCTCGTGGAACACCACGTCACGAGGCAGCCTGGACACCAGCGCCTCGATCGCGCTCGCGATCTGCGCGTGGTGCGGCAGGCGGAAGGCCGGGTCCGCCCACTCCTCGTCCTGGAAGCCGTGAGGGATGCCGAGGTCGTCCAGCCACTGGACGAAGTGCCCCCAGAACGGACCCGGACCCACGGGAATGGTGAAACTCACCCACTTCCCGTCCGAGCAGGGGAACAGGTTGCGGATCCCGGAGCCACCCAGTCCCGTCCGCACCGGCACCCGCCCGTGCCACGCGTAGATGTTCGCGTTCGCCGTCTGCAGCGTGGACATCGACACCGCCTCCTGCATCGAGACGTCCACGCGCCGGCCTGTTCGTTCCGAGTCGCGCTCGCGCCCGGCCAGGCCGAGCAGGGCGCCGGACACCGCGGCCAGCGAGGCCATGTGGTAGGCCTGCTCGGCACCGGGCGCCAGCGGCGGGTCCTCCGGCATGCCATTGAGGTACATCAGCCCGCCCATGGCCACGCCCACCAGGTCGTCGGCGCGCCACCCGCTCATGGGCCCGTCCGGCCCGAACGGCGTGATCGACACCCAGATCAGCGAGCGGTTGAGCGCGGCCAGATCCTCGTACCCCAACCCCTGTGCGCGCAGCGCGGACGGCGGCTCGGTCAGCAGCACGATGTCCGCCACCGAGGCCAGCCGCTGCAGCAGCGCGGCGCCCCGTGGCGTGACGCGGTCCAGGGTGACCCCGCGCTTCCCGGCGTTGAAGTGAAGGTGGTACAGGCTCACCGGCCCCGGCACGCCGGGCGGCACCTCCTGCAGGAAGGGCGGACGCCCTCGGGCGGCGTCTCCGCCGGGCGGCTCCACGCGCGCAACGTCCGCGCCCATCTCCGCCAGCATCCGCCCGGCGAACAGCCCGGCCTCGCCAGCCAGGTCCAGCACCCGCACATCCGCTAGCGGTCCGGGCATCGGCCCCCCTCGCGGCGCCATCCTAGCGCCCGCGCGGGCGGCCGGCGGAGCCGCGGCGTGACTGCCCTGCAGGCTCCGGCTATGATGGAGGACACGAGCGGGAGTAGCTCAGTTGGCAGAGCATTTGCTTCCCAAGCAAAGGGTCGTGGGTTCGAATCCCATCTCCCGCTCCAAACCTCTCAGCACCCGGGCCTGACGGGCCCGTCGCCAGGTTCAAAACCTCCCACTTTGCCGGCCACGAATGGCGCCCCGCGGGCGCCCGCAGCCCGCCGCCATCGGGCGCTGACGCCCCATTGCCTCGTCCGCTGCGCAGGTCACGCCCCGGTCACGGTGGGGACACGCGCGGGACACGGTTGGGGCACGGTTGGGCCACGGCGGGGACACGCGCGGGACACGGCGCAGGCACGGCCCGCACACGCGCCAGACACGGCCAGGGCACGCCCAGCGCACTTCCGAGACACGCCCGCGGCACGCCCCCGACACGGGCGCACCACGGCCACATCACGGCCGGATCACGGCCGGGTCACGGGACGTTGCCGCGCGGGCGCGCAGAGGAGACGGTGATGGCACGACGACGACCGCAGCGCCCGGGCCGGGCCGGGCGCGGGAGGCGCGCGATGGGGCAGCCCACGCTCGAGGAGCTGATCGGCTACTGGGAGTTCCACAACCGCACCGAGGGCAAGTCCCCGGCCACGGTCGCCTGGTACAACCACGCGCTCACCGCCTTCGCGCGCTTCCTCGCGCGCGAGGCGGGGGGGCCGGTGCCGCTGGCCGCGGTGGGCGAGCCGGAGGTGCGCGCCTACATCGCCTTCCTCCAGCAGAAGCGCAAGTGGGACGACACCGACCGCTGCCCGACCGCCGAGGAGCGCATCACGCCGGGCGGCATCGCCAACCGCCTGCGCGCGATCAAGGCGTTCTTCGCCTGGCTGCACCGCGAGGGCTACACGCAGGACTCGCGGCTGGGGCGCCTGGCGAACTACAAGGTGCCGACGCGCGTCGTCGACGTGCTCAGCGACGACGAGATCCGCCGCATCCTCGCCGCCTGCGACACGCGCACCGACTGGGGCGTGCGCGCCTACGCGATCCTCACGCTGATGCTCGACGCCGGCCTGCGCCTGAGCGAGGTGACGGGCCTGCGCACCGCCGACCTCGACCTCGAGGGCGGGCGCCTGAAGGTGCTGGGCAAGGGCGGCAAGGAGCGGATCGTGCCCTTCGGCGCGGCCGCGCAGCGCGCGCTCTGGCGCTACGCCCACCACTACCGCGCGGAGCCGCTGGGCCCGGACGTCTACTTCTTCCTGACGCTCGACGGCCGCCCGCTCGGCACGAGCGGGCTGACCTCGACCGTGAAGCGCATCGCGCGGCGCTCGGGGGTGACGCGGCTGCACCCGCACCTCTGCCGCCACACCTTCGCCACGCGCTACCTGATGAACGGCGGCGACGTCTTCAGCCTGCAGCAGATCCTCGGCCACAGCACGCTGGAGATGGTGCGGCGCTACGTGAGCCTCGCCTCGGCGCACGTCGCCGTGCAGCACCGCAAGTACTCGCCGATGGACCAGATCGCCGGCAGCCGGCGGGGGAAGTAGGGGAGGCGTGCAGGTGGGGGAGCGGCCGCCCCGAACCGACCGAGGGGAGCGGGGCGGCCGGCGCAGGGCCCCAGGCGCCGCCGCTGCGGGGCGTGCGCCGGGCGCACCGGCCAGGCGGGCGACCACGCGCTCCCCGGCCCGGCGACCCCGGCCCGCTCACGCCAGCTCCGCCTCCGCGGGACGCGGGAAGGGGCCGCCGGCCTCCGGCTCCACGTCGAACAGCCGGAGGCTGAAGGCGACGAGCGAGTAGTAGCCCACGAGCGCACCGAGCTCGACCAGCCCGCGCTCCCCGAGCGCCTCCCGCGCGGCCTCGTACAGGCCCTCGGCGAGCGACTGCCCGCACAGCAGGGCCGACGCCACCCGGTGCGCGAGGCGGAAGGCGGGCGGCCCGCCCGGCGGCTGCCCGGCGGCCAGGGCGGCGAGCGTCGCCTCGTCCACGCCGTGCTCCCTGGCGCGCTCGCAGTGATAGCGCCACTCGACGTTGCATTGCCAGTGGCGGGCGGTGAGCGCGATCAGGTACTCGAGGAGTCCGCGTTCCAGCGAGGTGCGCTCCCACAGGAAGCCGCCCAGGCCCTGCAGGCGGTGCAGCAGCTCGGGGCTGCGCAGCCAGGCGTCGTAGGGGCCGCCCACGATCCCCTCGCGCGGTGGCCGCCAGGCGCTGACGATCTCCCACTCGCGGCGCATCTCGGGCGCCATCGCCCCCGGGGCGATCGGCGCCAGCCGCATCACCGCGCCTCCCAGGTGCCGGTGGTGCGCTCCAGCCACGCGAGCACCGGCGCACGCAGCTGCTCGAGCGCGCGAGCACTGAGCACCAGCCCCCAGTGGCTCGCGCCGGGCACGTCCAGGCGTTCGGCCGCGAGGTGGAGGTCCGTGAAGCGGTCCGCACCCCAGTCCGGGTCGGCCGCGCCGGTCACCAGCAGGAGCGGGACGGCGCAGGACTCGACCACCACCCCCGCCCGGCGCTCGTCGCGGGCCCGCCGCGACTCAGGCGAGAGGGCGGATAGGGCCAGGCGCCGCTCGTGGAGGTCGAGGTCCGGCATGCGCGGCTGGTGGGCGGGGTCCCGGCCGACGATGCCGTACTCCGCGGCGTCGAAGACGCCGGCGCCGATCGACACGCCGTCGCGCCGGGCGCGCGCGGGCGCGCTCGGCGCGAGCGCGAGACAGGCATGGGCAAGGCCGGCGGCCGCGGCCTGGATGGCGAGGAGCCCACCCATGCTCCAGCCGGCCACCACGGGCCGCTCCGGGAGCGACTCGGCGACCGCGCGGACGTCCGCCAGATAGTCGTCCATCGAGGTGTGCGCGAGGTCCACGGCCCCGCTCGCCCCGTGGCCGCGCAGGTCCAGCGCATGCGAGGCCCATCCCGCTGCGGCGAGGAGTTCCTGCCAGCGCGTCCACACCGCGGCGCTGTTCGCGGCCCCGTGGACGAGCAGCACCGAGCGCGGGCGGCGCCGGCGGGGCACGAGGCTGCGCACGCTCAGGTGCATCGCTTGCCTCCCTCCAGCCGAGCGCCGAGCCAGGCGAGCACTGCCTCAGCGCGGAGCACGAGCGGCGGATTCGACCCGGCGACCAGCACGGGGCGGCGGGGCGCCCGGCGCAGTGCGCTGACCACCTCCCCGAGCGAAGCGGAGACGTCCACCACGGGCGCCGGGCCGAGCAGGGCCTGCGCGCCGCGGATCTGGTCGACGCGCTCGGCCAGTTCGTAGCGGGCAAGGGACGTGGCCGGCGACGGCATCACGCGCTCATCGTCACCCGCGAGGAGGTACACGCGCGCGCCCTGGACGCACGCGAACACCGCTGAGGGGTCGTCCCGCCAGACGTCGCGGAGGGCCCGCCAGCGGGCACGGGGCGCAACCGGGCGCGCCACGATGGCGGCGGCCAGCCAGCCCGGACGCGGGTCACCGTCCACCGCCGGCCCCCCGGAGATCGGCCAGGTGCCCGCGCACGTGCTCCACGGCGGCGAAGCGGAGCACGGCCTCGAGTGTGCCCGCGGTGCCCCCCGCGGCACGGACGGGCACGTCGAGCAGTGACTCCTCCATGCCCGCGACGGCGCGGATGAGACGCGCGCGGTTGCGGCGGAACTCCTCCAGCAGCTCGCCCAGCGGCACGGCCGCGCGGCGTTCGACCTGGCGCGCGTTGTAGCCGTCGATGGGCGCGCCGCCCGTGGGCAGCGTGCGCGGCGGGGGAGGCACGACGCCGCGCGCCATCTCGATCAGCCGGGGATACGTCCACTCCATCGAAGCGAGGTGCGCGACGATCTGCCTGCCGTTCCAACCGGACTCATAGCGCCCCGCAGCGAGGTCGGCGGGAGCGAGGCGGCCCACCTGGGCGGGCAGCTCCGCCTCCACCTCCCGCAGTTCCCGGAGCAGCCGGTCCCTCCGCTCGCCCACGGTCACGCCTCCTCCGTCCACGCCACGTCGCACTCCGCGACGAGCGCCCGCACCAAGGCCGCGGCGGGCAGCGCACGCATCCGGGCGACGCCCTGCCCCGCCCACAGCGAGAGGTACTCCGCGCGCGCCAGGCGGGCCGCGGCGTCGCGCAGCGGTCGGGTCAGGGCGTGCTGGAGGGGGTACGGCAGCACCGCGTCCGGTTCCCCCGCGAGCAGGTCCGTGAAGGCGTTGCGCAGGCCCCGGGCCGGACGCCCCGTGAAGGCGCGCGTGACGACCGTCCGGTCCCCCTCCGCCTCCACCAGCGCGCGCTTGTAGGCGTCGGGGGCGCCGGACTCGGGGCACGCGAGGAAGGCGGTCCCGAGCTGCGCTGCGCCGGCCCCCAGCCGGAGGACGCGCGCCAGGTCAGCGCCGTCCATCAGTCCACCCGAGGCGACGACCGGCACCGCGCGCTCCGCCGCCAGGGCGCGCACCAGCTCGTCGGTCGGGAACATGCCCGCCTCGAAGTCGACCGCGAACGTGCCGCGGTGGGCGCCCGCCTCGGCGCCCTGTGCGACCACCACGTCGGCACCGGCCTCCTGCCAGAGGCGTCCCTCGACCGGGGCGGTGGCGGTGCCGACCACGCACACCCCGAGGCGCTGCAGGCGCTCGACCACGGCCCTGGGCGGGATCCCGAACGTGAAGCTCACCACCGCAGGCGGGGACTCGAGCACGGCCGCCACCTGCGCCTCGAAGCGGTCCGGCGGCAGGGGCGGGAGCGCAGGCGCTGGCAGCTGGAGCGCGGCGTGCAGCGGCGCGAGCAGCGCGAGCATGCGCGCGCCGGTGCGGTGTGCGCGCGCGTCGTGGCCCCCGGCGAAGAGGTTGACGGCAAACGGCCGGTCGGTGAGCGCGCGCGTCGCGGCGACCTCGCGGCGCAGCTGGTCCGGACTGAGGTAGCCGCCGGCCAGCGACCCGAGCCCGCCGGCGTTCGAGACCGCCGCCGCGAGCGCCGGCGTCGAGGGCCCACCGCCCATCGGCGCCTGCCAGATCGGGTGGACGATGCCCAGGCGGCGCGTGAGCGCGGTCTCCATGGTGGCCTCCGCTAGCGGTGCGCGCCGTACATGGCCTCGCCACGGGTGACGAGGCCATCGGGGCCGATGCGAAAGAACTCGGCGGCGCGCCGGCGGTGGCCGTCGCGCTCGGCCTCGTACACGACGACCAGCTCGTCACCGTCGACGAGATAGCGGTCGGGCGTGAACGCGAGGTGTCCCACGCGCTCGAGCGCGGCAGTCCAGTAGGAGCGCAGGGCGGCGCGGCCATGGACCTCGGCCGAGCCCGTGACCTCCGCCGCCCGCGGGCTCAGAAAGGACGAGGCCGGGGCATAGAGCGAGACCACGGCGTCCACGTCGCGCCGGTTCCAGGCGGCGAGCCACTTGGCGGCAACGTGCGCGGCGTCCACGGGCGGGCCTCCCTGCGGTTCGATTTCCGAATCATAGTGCTTCGATACTCGAACCGCAAGCCCGCCCTAGGCCGGCACCCCGAACATCGCCTCGCCCTCGTAGATGCGCCCGCCTTCGTCGAAGCGGAAGAACTCCGTCGCCCGGAGGCGTGTGCCGTCGACGCGCTTGAGGTAGAGGACGACCAGCTCGCGACGGGCGCCATCCCACAGCGCACGCTCGAGCGTGAACTCGACCTCCCGCACTGCCGCCAGCGCCGATGACCAGTACGCCTCCAGTTCGGCCTTGCCCTCGATCACCGCCGGGCCGGCGAACATGCGGGTGGCAGGACTGCGGAAGACGACGTCGTCGCGGTAGGGGCGCAGCACGGACGCGAGGTCGCGGACGTTCCAGGCGCGCGTCCAGGCCACCGCGAACGCCTGCGCCGCGCGGTCGTCCCCGAAGGGGAGGAGCCCGCGGAGCGCGTGCGCCGCGTCCGCCGTGGCGGTGTAGCCGTCCGTGCCGCGGTGCAGCAGCCCGGCCTCGCCCAGCTCGCTCAGGCGCTGGCTGAGGACGCTCGTGGAGAGCTCGGCGAGCCGCCTGCGGATCTCCCGGAAGCCCACCGGGCCCTGCCAGGCCTCGCGCAGGACGCGCAGCGCCCAGCGGCGGCCCAGCAGGTCGACGACCGCGTCGGGGGTGTCCGCGGGCTGGAGGCGTTCGGGCAGGGATGGCCGGGCCGCCATGTCAGGTCCCTCCGGTCGGGTGGTGCGATGGTCGAACCACCCGACCGGAGCATACCGGCCCGCGCACCGGGTGCTGAAGGGGCCCCGCCGTCACCGGGCCCGCCGCTCCCGCAGCCGGCCTCCGCCCGCGTGCTCCAGCGGACTCGCCCTCACAGCAGTCGCATCTGCTCGCCCTCGCGGACGGTGGCCGGATCCGCCGCGGCCGCCTCGCAGACGAGCAGTGGCCGCGGTCCCGCGTCGCCGGCAACGGACGCCGGCTCTTCCGCGGCCGCCCCCACCTGCTCGCGGTCCAGCGCCTCCGAGGCCTCCCCGGCCACCGCCCGTACCTCGGCGAAGAGCCCCTCCAGGGAGTCCGCGTCCTCGCGGTGCTGGGCCGAGAGGCTGCGGGCAGCGGCGGGGATCGCCGAGCGGCACGTTGGGCATGCGCCCGTAGGCGACGACCCGGCCGCAGCGGGTGCGGGCGAGGTGCCCGGGCACGACCTGCCCGGGCACCTCGATCAGGTGGCGGTAGCGCGGCATCAGACCGCTCGCCGCCCGGCGGCGCGCCGTGCGCGATGCACGGCGTGGCCGGGGGCGCACGCGGCGTGGCCGAACCCGCGCACGGAGGCCTGCGCGCCCG